>NZ_MVHD01000060.1 GCF_002086635.1 Mycobacterium alsense
ATGAGGACAGGGGTCGGGAGGGTTGGGATGTTGGCGAGGGTGAGCATGGCGGACCTTCCTGTTGGGGGGAAGTCCACCCTCACTCCAGGCACCGACAAGCGGGTCTCGCGTGAAGGGATGCGGGATGTGATGGTCATGGCGACTCCTTCGATTGGAGCCCCGCCGATAACTAATTGTGCAGACCTTGCGCGGGATTGCATCTGCGCTGGTCAGATGGTGCCCCCGGCAGGATTCGAACCTGCGGCCTTCTGCTCCGGAGGCAGACGCTCTATCCCCTGAGCTACGGGGGCGCACCGACATGGGAGTCGCGCCAACTGGGCCCCGCTAGACTAGCGCATCCTGGTGGCTGCCTCGTCACTGCGACGATTCGGGGGGAGGGCCCCGGAGCCAATAGGATGGACGCTCGTGACCCCCGCCGACCTGGCTGAGCTGCTCAAAGCCACCGCCTCCGCGGTGCTTGCCGAGCGCGGGCTGGACGCTGCCGCTTTGCCGGCGACGGTCACCGTCGAGCGGCCGCGCAATCCCGAGCACGGCGACTACGCCAGCAACCTGGCGCTGCAGCTGGGTAAGAAGGTGGGCGCCAACCCACGCGAGCTGGCCGGATGGCTCGCCGAGGCGCTCCAGCGCGCCGACGGCATCGCCGAGGCCGAGGTGGCCGGCCCCGGCTTCATCAACATGCGCCTCGAGTCCGACGCCCAGGCCAAGATCGTGAGCGACGTCATCGACGCGGGGGACGGCTTCGGTCACTCCGACGCGCTGGCTGGCCACAAGATCAACCTGGAGTTCGTCTCGGCCAACCCGACCGGGCCCATCCACATCGGCGGCACCCGGTGGGCCGCGGTCGGCGACGCGCTGGGCCGGCTGCTGTCCACCCAGGGCGCCGCCGTCGAGCGCGAGTACTACTTCAACGACCACGGCGCCCAGATCGACCGCTTCGCCGCCTCGTTGATCGCCGCGGCCAAGGGCGAGCCCACGCCACCGGACGGCTACGCCGGCGCCTACATCAACGACATCGCCGCGCAGATAGTGCAGAAGGCGCCCGACGCGCTGAGCCTGCCCGAGGCCGAGATGCACGAAACCTTCCGCGCGATCGGCGTCGACCTGATGTTCACGCACATCAAGGAGTCGCTGCACGAGTTCGGCACCGACTTCGACGTCTACACCCACGAAGAGTCGATGCACACCAGCGGCCGGGTCGACCAGGCCATCGCCCGGCTGCGCGAGTCCGGCAACATCTACGAGAAGGACGGCGCAACCTGGTTGCGCACCAGCGCCTTTGGTGACGACAAGGACCGCGTCGTGATCAAGAGCGACGGCAAGCCGGCCTACATCGCCGGCGACATCGCCTACTACCTGGACAAGCGGCAGCGCGGCTTCGACCTGTGCATCTACATGCTCGGCGCCGACCACCACGGCTACATCGCCCGGCTGAAGGCGGTGGCCGCCGCGTTCGGTGACGACCCGGCCGCCGTCGAGGTGCTCATCGGGCAGATGGTCAACCTGGTCCGCGACGGCGTGCCGGTGCGGATGAGCAAGCGCGCGGGAACGGTGCTCACGCTCGACGACCTGGTCGAGGCGATCGGCGTGGACGCGGCGCGCTACAGCCTGATCCGCTCGTCGGTGGACACCCCGATCGACATCGACCTCGCGCTGTGGTCCTCGGCGTCCAACGAAAACCCGGTCTACTACGTGCAATACGCGCATGCGCGGCTCTCGGCGCTGGCGCGCAACGCCGCAGAGCTCGGCGTGGCCCCCAGCACGGATCGTCTCGAGCTGCTCACCCACGACAAGGAGGGCGCGCTGCTGCGCACCCTCGGCGAATTCCCGCGGGTGTTGCAGACCGCGGCTAACCTGCGTGAACCGCACCGGATCTGCCGCTACCTGGAAGACCTCGCCGGCGACTACCACCGGTTCTACGACTCCTGCCGCGTGTTGCCCCAGGGCGACGAGCGGCCGACCGAACTGCACGCCGCGCGCCTGGCGCTGTGCCAGGCCGCCTGCCAGGTCATCGCCAACGGGCTGGCGATCCTCGGCGTCGGCGCCCCGGAGCGAATGTGAACGTCCACCCCGCCGGTCCCCGGCACGCCGACGAGACCCGCCACCTCGACAGCCCGCCGCGCCCGCAATCGCCCGACGAGCTGCTGCAGCTCGATCCGAATGTGTGGCCGCGCAACATGGTTCGTGACGCGGCCGGCGTGGCGACCATCGCCGGGATTCCGCTGACCGACCTCGCCCAGGAGTACGGCACCCCGCTGTTCGTCGTCGACGAGGACGACTTCCGGTGGCGCTGCCGTGAACTCGCGGCGGCCTTCGGCGGTGGGCACAACGTGTGCTACGCCGCCAAGGCGTTCCTGTGCAGCGAGATCGCCCGCTGGATCGACGAGGAGGGACTGGCGCTCGACGTGTCCACCGGCGGCGAACTTGCCGTCGCGCTGCACGCGGACTTCCCCCCGGACCGGATCACCTTCCACGGCAACAACAAATCCGTCGCGGAACTGACCGCCGCGGTCAAGGCGGGGGTCGGGCACATCGCCTTGGACTCGATGACCGAAATCGAACGCCTCGACGCGGTCGCGGAGGACGCCGGAGTCGTCCAGGACGTCTATGTCCGGCTCACCGTCGGGGTCGAGGCGCACACCCACGAATTCATCTCCACGGCCCACGAGGACCAGAAGTTCGGGTTGTCGGTGGCCAGCGGCGCGGCGATGGCCGCGGTGCGGCGGGTGTTCGCGACCGATCACCTCCGGCTGGTGGGCCTGCACAGCCACATCGGTTCGCAAATCTTCGACGTCGACGGCTTCGAGCTCGCCGCGCATCGCGTCATCGGCCTGCTGCACCAAATCGTCGACGAATTCGGGGTCGACAAGACCGCGCAGCTGTCGACCGTGGATCTAGGTGGCGGACTAGGTATTTCGTACCTCGGAAGCGACGATCCCCCACCGGTGGCCGAGTTGGCGGCCAAGCTGATGGCGATCGTCCGCAACGAGTCGACGGCCGTCGGCCTGCCCACGCCGCGGCTGGTGGTGGAGCCCGGGCGGGCCATCGCCGGGCCGGGCACCATCACGCTGTACGAGGTGGGCACCGTCAAGGACGTCGAGGTGAGCAGCACCGCCCACCGCCGGTACGTCAGCGTCGACGGCGGCATGAGCGACAACATCCGCACCGCGCTCTATGACGCGCAGTACGACGCCCGGCTGGTCTCGCGATCCAGTGACGCGCCCGCAACGCTGGCCCGCGTCGTCGGAAAGCATTGCGAAACCGGCGACATCGTCGTGCGGGACGCGTGGGTGCCCGGCGATCTCGGGCCCGGTGACCTGCTGGGGGTGGCCGCCACCGGCGCCTACTGCTATTCGCTGTCCAGCCGCTACAACATGGTCTGCCGGCCGGCCGTGGTGGCGGTGCGCGCGGGGCGGTCCCGCCTGATCCTGCGCCGGGAAACGGTCGACGACCTGCTGAGTCTGGAAGTGAGGTGACCCGTGTCCGGTGACGAAAAGACGGTAGGCGTAGCAGTTCTCGGGCTGGGCAACGTCGGTAGCGAAGTCGTGCGCATCATCGAGGACAGCGCCCAAGACCTGGCCGCCCGCGTCGGCGCCCCCCTGGTGCTGCGCGGGATCGGGGTGCGACGCGTCGCCGACGACCGCGGCGTCCCGGTCGAGCTGCTGACCAACGACATCGAAGAGCTCGTCGCGCGCGAGGACGTCGACATCGTCGTCGAATTGATGGGACCGGTCGAGCCCGCCCGCAAGGCGATCCTCGCGGCGCTCGAGCGCGGCAAATCCGTCGTCACCGCGAACAAGGCGTTGCTGTCCACCTCCACCGGGGAGTTGGCCCAGGCGGCCGAAAACGCCCATGTCGACCTGTATTTCGAGGCCGCGGTCGCCGGCGCGATCCCGGTCATCCGCCCGCTGACCCAATCGCTGGCCGGCGACACCGTGCTACGGGTTGCCGGCATCGTCAACGGCACCACCAACTACATCCTGTCCGCGATGGACAGCACCGGCGCCGACTACGACAGCGCCCTCGCCGACGCCAGCGCGCTGGGCTACGCCGAGGCCGACCCGACCGCCGACGTCGAGGGCTATGACGCCGCGGCCAAGGCGGCGATCCTGGCGTCCATCGCCTTTCACACCCGGGTGACCGCCGACGACGTCTACCGCGAGGGCATCACCAAGATCACCCCGGCCGACTTCGCGTCGGCGCGCGCGCTGGGCTGCACCATCAAGCTGCTGTCCATCTGCGAGCGCATCACCACCGATGAGGGGCAACGGGTTTCGGCCCGCGTCTACCCGGCGCTGGTGCCGCTGGCGCACCCGCTCGCCGCGGTCGGCGGGGCGTTCAACGCCGTGGTGGTCGAGGCCGCCGCGTCGGGGCGGCTGATGTTCTACGGCCAGGGCGCCGGCGGCGCGCCGACCGCGTCGGCGGTCACCGGCGACCTGGTCATGGCCGCCCGCAACCGGGTGATGCGCAGCCGAGGGCCGAGGGAGTCCCGGTACGCCAAGCTCCCCATCGCCCCCATGGGTCTCATCCCCACCCGTTACTACGTCAGCATGAACGTCGCGGACGAGCCCGGCGTCCTGTCCTCGGTGGCATCGGAATTCGCCAAGCGCGAGGTGAGCATCGCCGAGGTCCGCCAGGAGGGCATGGTCGACGAGGAAGGCCGGCGGGTGGGGGCCCGCGTCGTGGTGGTCACCCACACCGCCACCGACGCCGCGCTCTCCGAAACCGTCGACGCGCTCGCCGATTTGGACGTCGTGCAGGGCGTGACGAGCGTGATCCGACTGGAAGGAAACGGCCTGTGAGCGCTCCCCGGACGGCCGTCCACCAACCGTGGCCCGGAGTCATCGCGGCCTACCGCGACCGGTTGCCGGTCGGCGACGACTGGACCCCCGTCACCCTGCTCGAGGGCGGCACCCCGCTGATCGCCGCCACCCGGCTCTCGGAAAAGACCGGCTGCACCGTCCATCTCAAGGTCGAGGGCCTCAACCCCACCGGTTCCTTCAAGGACCGGGGCATGACGATGGCCGTCACCGACGCCCTGGCCCGCGGCCAGCAGGCGGTGCTGTGCGCGTCGACGGGCAACACCTCGGCCTCGGCGGCCGCGTATGCCGCGCGCGCCGGCATCACCTGCGCGGTGCTCATCCCGCAGGGCAAGATCGCGATGGGCAAGCTGGCGCAGGCGGTGATGCACGGCGCCAAGATCATTCAGATCGACGGCAACTTCGACGACTGCCTGGAGCTGGCCCGCAAGATGGCCGCCGACTTCCCGACCATCTCGCTGGTGAACTCCGTGAACCCGGTGCGCATCGAGGGCCAGAAGACGGCGGCGTTCGAGATCGTCGACGCGCTGGGCGCCGCGCCGGACGTGCACGCGCTTCCGGTCGGCAACGCCGGCAACATCACCGCGTACTGGAAGGGCTACACCGAGTACCACCAAGACGGCGTGATCGACACGCTGCCCCGGATGCTGGGCGCGCAGGCCGCCGGCGCCGCGCCGCTGGTGCTCGGCGAACCGGTCAGCCACCCGGAGACCATCGCCACCGCGATCCGCATCGGCGCGCCCGCGTCGTGGACGGCCGCCGTCGCGGCCCAACAGCAATCCAACGGGCGCTTCCTGGCCGTCACAGACGCGGAGATCCTCGCCGCCTACCACCTGGTGGCCGCCTCCGAGGGCGTCTTCGTCGAGCCCGCGTCCGCGGCCAGCATCGCCGGCCTGCTCAAGGCGGTCGACGACGGTTGGGTGGCGCGCGGGTCGACGGTGGTCTGCACGGTCACCGGCAACGGCCTCAAGGATCCCGACACCGCGCTGAAGGACATGCCGACCGTGTCCGCGCTGCCGGTCGACCCCGTCCTCGTCGTCGAACAGTTGGGGCTGGCATGAGAGCGTGTTGGTGAACCGCGTGCTGCCCGCCGGGCTGGTGGCCAGCGCCGTGGTGTCGGCCTCCAGCGCCAACCTCGGCCCCGGCTTCGACAGCCTCGGCCTGGCGTTGCACCTCTGCGACGAGATCGTCGTCGAGACAACGGATTCCGGCCTTGTCGTCGTCGTCGAGGGGGAGGGCGCCGACCAGGTGCCGCTGGACGCCGAGCACCTGGTGGTGCGCGCCGTGCAGCGCGGGCTGCGCGCCGTGGGGGCCGACGCCCCCGGCCTGGTGGTGCGCTGCCGCAACGCCATCCCGCATTCCCGTGGGCTTGGCTCGTCGGCGGCGGCCGCCGTCGGTGGCCTGGCGGCGGTGAACGGCCTTGTCGCACAGGCTGACTGGACACCGCTCAGCGTCGACCAGCTGATCCAGCTGTCGTCGGAGTTCGAGGGGCATCCCGACAACGCCGCCGCCGCGGTGCTGGGCGGCGCGGTGGTGTCGTGGATCGACCGCACGGGTGGCTCACCCGGCTACCGGGCCGTGCCGCTGCGGCTGCACCCCGACATCCGGCTGTTTTGCGCGATTCCGGAGGAGCGCTCGCTGACCGCCGAGACCCGGGTGCTGCTGCCCGCCCACGTCAGCCACGACGACGCCCGCTTCAACGTCAGCCGGGCCGCGCTGCTGGTGGTGGCCCTCACCGAGCGCCCGGACCTGCTGATGGCGGCCACCGAAGACGTGCTGCACCAGTCCCAGCGCGCCCCGGCGATGCCGGCCTCGGCGGAATATTTGCGGCTGCTGCGGCGTCATAACATTTCGGCGACGCTTTCCGGCGCCGGTCCGTCACTCATCGCCCTCACCACAGAGCCGGAGCTGCCTGCCGAGGCGCTGGAGTTCGGGGAAAACCGCGGATTTACCATCACGAAGATGTCCGCGGGTGAAGGAGTTCGCTGGAGCCCGGGAGTCACCGTCGCCGGTTGAATCCGCCGGTTGAGAAGCCGGTCAGGAGGGCGCGGCCGGAGGGTTTGCTTGCTTCCAACCGTGATGCACGTTATCCTCGGACCCGTCCAGCAATCGCAGCATCTGCATCTGCATCCATACTGCCTTGCCGCTAGGACACACCAATTCTTCTCGTGAACGAGGTTCGCCGTCTCCTCCGCCGATGCTGGCGATCACCGTTGCAGAGTCGATGATTGGGCGCACTCGGCGATTTGGCTGAATGCAACGAACCCCCTATGACCTGATCAGCAGGGGAAGAAAGGAACTCCGTGACCGATACGGATCTCTTCACGGCTGGCGAAGGCACCGAAAGCAATCGGGCGCCCAACCCCGTGACCACAGACACCACAGATACAGCCGACGTCAAACCCGTCGCTTCGGCCGGTTCGCTGGCCTCCATGGTGCTGCCCGAACTGCGCGCGCTGGCCAACCAGGCCGGCGTCAAGGGGACGTCGGGCATGCGCAAGAACGAACTCATCGCCGCGATAAAGGAAATCAGGGGGCAGGCCAACGGCACGTCGGCGCCCGCCGCCCCGCAGGACAGCGGCAAACCCGACACGGCCAAGACCGACACCGACAAAACGGACACCCGCACCACCGAGGCGCCGGCCGACACACCCGCGCCGCGCGGGGAGCAGAACGGTGCCACCACCGAGGCGCCCCGCCGGGAGCGGCGCGGTGCCGCCCGTGATGCCGGATCACCCGACAAGCAGCCGTCCGACAAGGGCGCAAACCCCGAGACCGAGAAACGCCAAGAGCGCCAACGGGACACCAAGGCCGACGACGGCGGCGATCAACAGAGCTCGGGCGGCCAGCAGTCGCGCGGCGGCTCGAACCAGCAGGACGACGACGGCGAGGGGCGCCAGGGCCGGCGGGGACGCCGGTTCCGCGACCGCAGGCGCCGCGGCGAACGCTCGGGTGACGGCGCCGACACCGAACTGCGCGAGGACGATGTCGTCCAGCCGGTCGCCGGAATCCTCGACGTCCTCGACAATTACGCGTTCGTGCGCACCTCCGGCTACCTGGCCGGCCCGCACGACGTGTACGTGTCGATGAACATGGTGCGCAAGAACGGCCTGCGCCGCGGCGACGCGGTCACCGGCGCCGTTCGGGTCCCACGCGACGGCGAGCAGCCCAACCAGCGGCAGAAGTTCAACCCGCTGGTGCGCCTGGACAGCGTCAACGGCGGCTCCGTCGAAGACGCCAAGAAGCGTCCCGAATTCGGCAAGCTGACGCCGTTGTACCCCAACCAGCGGCTGCGCCTGGAAACCACCTCCGAGCGGCTGACCACCCGGGTCATCGACCTGATCATGCCGATCGGCAAGGGCCAGCGCGCGCTGATCGTCTCGCCGCCCAAGGCGGGCAAGACGACGATCCTGCAGGACATCGCCAACGCGATCACCAAGAACAATCCCGAATGCCACCTCATGGTCGTCCTCGTCGACGAGCGGCCCGAGGAGGTCACCGACATGCAGCGCTCGGTCAAGGGCGAGGTCATCGCCTCGACGTTCGACCGGCCGCCGTCGGACCACACCTCGGTCGCCGAGCTGGCCATCGAACGCGCCAAGCGGCTCGTCGAACAGGGCCAGGACGTCGTGGTGCTGCTCGACTCGATCACCCGCCTGGGCCGCGCGTACAACAACGCGTCGCCCGCGTCGGGCCGGATCCTGTCCGGTGGTGTCGACTCCACCGCCCTGTACCCGCCGAAGCGCTTCCTCGGCGCCGCGCGCAACATCGAGGAGGGCGGGTCGCTGACCATCATCGCCACCGCGATGGTCGAGACGGGTTCCACCGGTGACACGGTCATCTTCGAGGAGTTCAAGGGCACCGGTAACGCCGAGCTCAAGCTGGACCGCAAGATCGCCGAGCGGCGGGTCTTCCCGGCGGTCGACGTCAACCCGTCCGGCACCCGCAAGGACGAGCTGCTGCTGTCGCCCGACGAGTTCGCCGTCGTGCACAAGCTGCGCCGGGTGCTGTCGGGTCTGGACCCCCACCAGGCCATCGACCTGCTGATGAGCCAGCTGCGCAAGACGAAGAACAACTACGAGTTCCTGGTGCAGGTGTCCAAGACCACCCCCGGCTCGATGGATAACGACTAACCGACCCCCGCCTTGGCGGAGACGCTGCAGCAGCTGCTCCGTGAGCGCCTGGACCAGGACGGCCCGGCGCTCAAGTGCGGCGACCGCGTCTGGACCTGGCGCGAGCACCTGGCCGACGCCACCACCCACGCCGCCGCGCTGATCGGCGCCGCGGACCCGCGCCGCCCGCTGCACGTCGGCGCGCTGCTGGGCAACACGCCCGAGATGCTCACGGCCATGGCCGCGGCCGCGCTGGGCGGCTACGTGCTGTGCGGCATCAACGACACCCGCCGCGGCGCCGCGCTGGCCCGCGACATCCTGCACGCCGACTGCCAGATCCTGCTCACCGACCCGGCGCACGTCGGGTTGCTCGGCGGGCTGGAGCTGCCCGGCGTGCGGGTGTTCGACGTGGCCGGCGAGCCCTGGCATGCGCTGCTGGGCTCCGCCGGCCCGCTGACGCCCCGTCGCGAGGTCGCGCCCACCGACACCGTCGTCATGTTGTTCACCTCGGGCACCAGCGGCGATCCCAAGGCCGTGCGGATCACCCACGTCTCGGTGCTGTTTGCCGGTGCCACGCTGATCGAGCGGTTCGGCCTGGACGCGTCCGACGTCTGCTACCTGTCGATGCCGCTGTTCCACGCCAACGCGCTGTTCGCCGGGTGGAGCGTGGCCGTGTGCGCCGGGGCGGCCATGGTGCCCGCGACGTTCTCGGCCTCGGGGCTGCTGGCCGACCTGCGCCGCTACGGCGTCACGTTCATGAACTACGTCGGCAAACCGCTGGCCTACGTGCTGGCCACGCCGGAGCGGCCCGACGACCGCGACAACCCGTTGCGGGTGGCCGTCGGCAACGAGGCCAGCGATCGCGACATCGCCGAGTTCAGCCGCCGCTTCGACTGCACGGTCTGGGACGCCTACGGGTCCACCGAGAGCGCGATCGTCATCACCCGCGACGAGGGCTGCCCGCCCGGCTCGCTCGGCCGCGGCTTCCCCGGCGTCGCCGTCTACAACCCGGACACGCTGGCCGAATGCCCCCCGGCGCGCTTCGACGACGGGGTGAATACAGGCGCGCTCACCAACGCCGACGAGGCGATAGGGGAGCTGGTCAACACCGCCGGAGCGGGCCTGTTCGCCGGCTACTACAACGACCGCGAGGCCACCGACGCGCGGCTGCGCCACGGCATGTTCTGGTCCGGCGACCTCGCCTACCGCGATGCCGACGGGTGGCTCTATTTCGCCGGGCGCAGCGGCGACTGGTTGCGCGTCGACGGCGAAAACATGACCACGGCGCCCATCGAGCGGATCCTGCAGCGGCTGGCGCCGATCAGCCAGGTCGCGGTGTACGCGGTGCCCGACGAGCGGGTCGGCGACCAGGTCATGGCCGCGATCGTGCTGGTCGACGGCGCGCGGCTGACGCCCGAGGAGTTCGGCGAGTTTTTGTCCGCCCAGCCCGACCTGTCGCCCAAGGCCTGGCCGCGCCGTGTCTGGCTCACCGACCGGCTGCCGAGCACGGCGACCAACAAGGTCCTCAAGCGCGAGCTGGTCCGGCGGGGCGCGGACCCCGGCGGCGTGGTCTGGGTCCGAGACGCCAAGGCCCGCGCCTACCGCGACGCATAAACGGCGCACACGACACGTCGACGAGGATGTGCGTGGTTGCCGTTTCGGCGCCGCGACGCCCGGGGAATGCGCGGGCGCTGCCAGGCGTTTGGGGTGATGGCGGTTGACCTGGCATAATCGACGCTCGACTACCCCGGAACCGCCTCAGGTTCGGATTCACGCCCGACCGTCGGATGCACGACGGGGGGCCGGGCGGCAAAACGATCGAAGAGGACACCATGAAAGCTGACATTCACCCCGCCTACGAGGAGACCACCGTGCTGTGCGGGTGCGGGAACACCTTCACCACGCGCAGCACCAAGCCGGGGGGCCGCATCGTCGTCGAGGTCTGCTCGCAGTGCCACCCCTTCTACACCGGCAAGCAGAAGATCCTCGACAGCGGCGGCCGCGTGGCGCGTTTCGAGAAGCGTTACGGCAAGCGCAAGGCCGCGGCCGAGAACACCGAAACGACCGACAAATAGCTGGATCGCCGACGCCCGAACTGTGCGCGACGCCGCGCAGGTAGGGCGTCGGTTCGCGTATCTGAGTGCCCGGCCTCTCCTCGGGCCGTCCGCGGCCCGCTTCGTCGCCGGGCGTGCGGGGAGGAGGTGACGATGACCAAGCCGGTTCAGGAGCCGGTACGGACCATCGACGTGCTGCTGGCCGAGCACGCCGAGCTCGAGCGGCGGCTGGCCGACCCCGAGCTGCACAGCAAACCCGACGAGGCGCGCAAGGCCGGGCGCCGGTTCGCCCGGCTGGCCCCGATCGTCGCCACCCACCGCAAGCTGACGGCCGCGCGCGACGACCTCGACACCGCGCGCGAGCTCGCCGCAGACGACGCGTCGTTCGCCGACGAGGTGACCGAACTGGAAGCGCGGGTGGCCGAACTGGACACCCAGCTGACCGACATGCTGGCGCCGCGCGACCCGCACGACGCCGACGACATCGTGCTCGAGGTGAAATCCGGTGAGGGCGGGGAGGAATCGGCGTTGTTCGCCGCCGATCTCGCCCGCATGTACATCCGCTACGCCGAGCGTCACGGTTGGTCGGTCACGGTGCTCGACGAAACGACCTCGGACCTGGGCGGCTACAAGGACGCGACGCTCTCGATCGCCAGCAAGGGCGACAGCGCCGACGGCGTGTGGTCGCGGATGAAGTTCGAGGGCGGCGTGCACCGCGTGCAGCGGGTTCCGGTGACGGAATCCCAAGGCCGCGTTCACACTTCGGCCGCGGGTGTGCTGGTCTACCCCGAACCCGAGGAGGTCGGCGAGGTGCAGATCGACGAGTCCGATCTGCGTATCGACGTCTACCGCTCGTCGGGTAAGGGCGGCCAGGGCGTCAACACCACCGACTCCGCGGTGCGGATCACCCACCTGCCCACCGGGATCGTCGTCACCTGTCAAAACGAGCGCTCGCAGCTGCAGAACAAGGCCCGCGCCCTGCAGGTCTTGGCCGCGCGCCTGCAGGCCATGGCCGAGGAGCAGGCCCTGGCCGACGCGTCGGCCGACCGGGCCAGCCAGATCCGCACCGTGGACCGCAGCGAACGCATCCGCACCTACAACTTCCCGGAGAACCGGATCACCGACCACCGAATCGGTTTCAAGGCACACAATCTCGATCAGGTCCTCGACGGTGACCTCGACGCGCTGTTCGACGCGCTGAGCGCGGCCGACAAACAGTCGAGGCTGCAACAGGCATGACGCTGCGGCGCGCGATCGACTCGGCGGCGGCACAATTGGCCGAAGCCGGAATCGATTCCGCGCGTTACGACGCCGAAGAGCTGGCCGCTCACCTGATGGGCACCGAGCGCGGCCGGCTGACCCTGCTGGACGCGCCCGGCGACGAATTCTTCGGCGGCTACCGCGACATGGTGGTCGCGCGCTCGCGGCGCGTGCCGTTGCAGCACCTGACCGGGACGGCCGCGTTCGGGCCCGTGACCCTGCGCGTCGGCCCCGGGGTGTTCATCCCGCGCCCGGAGACGGAGGCCATCCTGGAGTGGGCCACCGCGCAACCGCTCGGGCCGCAACCCGTGATCGTCGACTTGTGCACCGGGTCCGGCGCGCTGGCGGTGGCCCTGGCCAGACACCGGCCCGCCGCCCGCGTCATCGGCGTCGACGACTCCGACGAGGCCCTGTCCTACGCGCGCCGCAACACCGAGGGCACCGCCGTGCAGCTCGTGCGCGCCGATGTCACCGCGCCCGGGCTGCTTCCCGAACTGGATGGCCACGTCGACCTTCTGGTGGCCAACCCGCCCTACGTGCCCGAGGACAGCGCTGTGGAAGCCGAAGTGGCCCAACATGATCCACCGCACGCGGTGTTCGCCGGCGCCGACGGCATGGCGGTGATCGCCGCGGTCGTCGGTCTCGCGGGCCGGTGGCTGCGCCCGGGCGGCCTCTTCGCCGTCGAACACGACGACACCACGTCGGCGCGCACCGTCGAAATGATCGAGACCACAAGACTTTTCGGGGACATCGAGGCCCGCCACGACCTGGCCGGTCGACCGAGGTTCGTCACGGCCCGAAGGGGGCACGGGTGACAACCGTGTTCGACTGCGCCGATCCCGATCAGCGTTCCGTCGGAATCTCCTCGGCGGTCGGGACGCTCAAGGGCGGCCGACTGGTGGTGCTGCCGACGGACACCGTGTACGGCGTCGGCGCCGACGCCTTCGACAGCGCCGCGGTGTCCGCGCTGCTGGCCGCCAAGGGCCGGGGCCGGGACATGCCGGTGGGCGTGCTGGTCGGCTCGTGGCACACCATCGAGGGCCTGGTCTACACGATGCCCGAAGGGGCCCGCGACCTGATCCGCGCCTTCTGGCCGGGCGCGCTGAGCCTGGTGGTGACGCAGGCACCGTCGCTGCAATGGGACCTCGGCGACGCCCGCGGCACCGTCATGTTGCGGATGCCGCTGCACCCGGTCGCCATCGAGTTGCTGCGCGAGGTCGGGCCCCTGGCGGTCTCCAGCGCCAACGTCTCCGGCCGCCCTCCGGCGGTCAACGCCGCCGACGCGCGCGACCAACTCGGCGACGCGGTCGACGTCTACCTCGACGCGGGCCCCTCGCCGCAGCAGGCGGCCTCCACGATCGTCGACCTGACCGCCGACACCCCGCGCATCCTGCGGGCGGGTCCGGTGAACGCCGAGCGGATAGCGGAGGTGCTCGGCGTGGACGCGGCGAGCCTCACCGCCTGCGTCGATGGCGCCTGAGCCGGTGGTGGCAACCCGCGGTACGGTCTCGTGGTGTCCAGCGACGTAACCAGCCTCGCCGGTGGTTTCCTCGCCCTCTCGGATCGCGGCGCCGGCGTTCCCCTGCGCGAACTCGCGCTCGTCGGACTGACCGCGGCGATCGTCACCTATTTCGCCACCGGGCCGGTGCGGCTGCTGGCCACCCGGCTGGGCGCGGTCGCCTACCCACGGGAACGGGACGTGCACGTGACGCCCACCCCGCGGATGGGTGGGCTCGCGATGTTCCTCGGCGTCGTGTTCGCCGTCTTCCTGGCGTCGCAGCTTCCCGCGCTCACCCGCGGCTTCGTCTACTCGACCGGCATGCCCGCCGTGCTGGTGGCGGGCGCGGTGATCATGGGCATCGGCCTGATCGACGACCGCTGGGGCCTGGACGCCCTGACGAAGTTCGCCGGCCAGATCACCGCGGCCAGTGTGCTGGTCACCATGGGCGTGGCCTGGAGCGTCTTGTACATCCCGTTGGGTGGCGTCGGCACCATCGTGCTCGACCAGGCATCGTCGATCCTGCTCACGCTGGCGCTGACGGTGTCGATCGTCAACGCGATGAACTTCGTCGACGGGCTCGACGGGCTGGCCGCGGGGCTGGGGCTGATCACCGCGCTGGCGATCTGCATGTTCTCGGTCGGCCTGCTGCGCGACCACGGCGGTGACGTGTTGTTCTACCCGCCCGCCGTCATCTCGGTGGTGCTCGCGGGGGCCTGTCTGGGGTTTTTGCCGCACAACTTCCACCGCGCCAAGATCTTCATGGGCGACTCCGGGTCGATGCTGATCGGCCTGATGCTCGCCGCGGCGTCGACGACCGCGGCAGGCCCCGTCTCGCAGAACGCCTACGGCGCCCGCGACGTGTTTGCTCTGCTGTCGCCGTTCCTGCTGGTGGCGGCGGTCATGTTCGTGCCGATGCTCGACCTCCTGTTGGCGATCGTGCGCCGCACCCGCGCGGGCCGCAGCGCGTTCAGCCCGGACAAGATGCACCTGCACCACCGGTTACTGCAAATCGGCCATTCGCACCGCCGGGTGGTGCTGCTGATCTATCTGTGGGTGGGCATCGTCGCCTTCGGCGCCGCCAGCACCATCTTTTTCAACCCTCGCGACACCGCCGCCGTGATGCTCGGCGCTCTGGTGGTCGCCGGCGTCGCGACGGCGATCCCGCTCCTGCGCCGTGGCGGCGACGATTTCGACGTGGACTGAGACCGCCCTACGACATGCGGTAGTAGCGCCGCCCTTTCGTGTGGTACGGTGCAGGTAGAACCCCAAAACCGAACCTCGAGGGTCGTTGGCCAGCCGGCCCGCCGGACGCCCGTCCGGCCGCGCCGATTCGCGACCGCCGCAGGGCGCTACCCCTTGGGTGATGCCAGTGTGACGTGCGATACGCTCGGCGGGCTACCGATCGGTCGGTCGTGGGGTTCTCGCACAACTACCTGGGATTGAGGTGCTGCAGTGACGACACCAGCGCAGGACGCGCCGTTGGTGTTTCCCTCTGTTGCTTTCCGTCCCGTTCGGCTGTTGGTCATCAGCGCGGGGATCACCGCGGTGGCAGTGCTCGCCGCCGGACTGTCCGGCCACCCGATGGTCGGCGTGTTCTTTGGTGTCGGGTTGCTGTTGGGTTTGCTCAACGCGCTTCTGGTGCGGCGGTCCGTGGAATCGATCACCGCCAGGGACCACCCGATGAAACGGTCGATGGCGCTCAACTCGGCGTCACGGCTGGCCATCATCACCATCGTCGGGCTGATCATCGCCTACGTCTTCCGGCCGGCGGGATTGGGCGTGGTCTTCGGCCTGGCGCTCTTCCAGTTGCTGCTGGTCGCGTCGACCGTGCTGCCGGTGTGGAAGAAGCTGCGCACGGGCGAGTCGTCCGACGCCACGGGCGCGGCAGCGACGGACGGAAGGAACATCGGTGACGACTGAGACGATCCTGGCCGAGTCCCAGATCGAGGTGGGTGAACACACCACCGCGACCTGGCTCGGCATGACCGTCAACACCGACACGGTGCTGTCGACGGCGATCGCCGCGGTGATCGTCATCGGCCTGGCGTTCTTCCTGCGCGCCAAGATCACCTCGAGTGGCGTCCCCAGCGGGGTCCAGTTGTTCTGGGAGGCGCTCACCATCCAGATGCGCAACCAGATCGAGAGCGCCATCGGGATGCGCATCGCGCCGTTCGTGCTGCCCCTGGCCGTGACGATCTTCGTGTTCATCCTGATCTCCAACTGGCTGTCGGTGCTGCCGCTGCAGTACACCGACAAATCCGGTCACACCAGCGAGCTGCTCAAGTCGGCGGCCGCGGACATCAATTACGTTCTGGCGCTGGCCCTGTTCGTGTTCGTCTGCTACCACGTGGCCGGGATCTGGCGCCGCGGCATCGTCGGACACCCCATCAAGGTGCTCAAGGGACACGTGGCTTTCCTGGCGCCGATCAACCTCGTCGAGGAACTGGCGAAGCCGATCTCGTTGTCGCTCCGACTCTTTGGCAACATCTTCGCCGGCGGCATCCTGGTGGCGCTGATCGCGCTCTTCCCGCCGTACATCATGTGGGCGCCCAACGCGATCTGGAAGTCGTTCGACTTGTTCGTCGGCGCGATCCAGGCTTTCATCTTCTCGATCCTGACGATCCTGTACTTCAGCCAGGCCATGGAGCTCGAGGAGCACCATGACTAGAACCCGAGCCCGGTAGACCGCTACCAGACAAGCCAGCAGATAAAGCTGAATAAAGGAGGAACAAAATGGACCCCACTATCGCTGCCGGTGCCCTCATCGGCGGTGGACTGATCATGGGCGGCGGCGCGATCGGAGCGGGTATCGGCGACGGTGTCGCGGGTAACGCGCTGGTGTCGGGCATCGCCCGGCAGCCCGAGGCGCAGGGGCGGCTGTTCACGCCGTTCTTCATCACCGTCGGTCTGGTCGAGGCGGCCTACTTCATCAACCTGGCGTTCATGGCGTTGTTCGTCTTCGCCACCCCCGTCACGTAGTTCGCTGTGATGGGTGACCCGAACCCCATTGCGCTGGCGGCCGGCCAGGCGGTAGCGGAGGGAGGCAAGGGGGGCAGCAACTTCCTTGTCCCCAACGGCACCTTCTTCTTCGTGCTGGCCATCTTCCTGATCGTGCTCGCCGTCATCGGCACCTTCGTGGTGCCGCCGGTCACGCGGGTGCTGCGCGAACGCGACGCCATGGTCGCCAAAACGGTCGCCGACACCAGGAAGGCGGCCGAGCAGTTCGAGGCCGCCCAGGCCGACTACGAAGAGGCCATGAGGGAAGCGCGCACACAGGCGTCGTCCCTCCGTGACGGCGCCCGGGCGGAGGGCCGTAAGGTCGTCGAAGACGCGCGCGCCCGTGCCGAGCAAGAGGTGATGTCGACGTTGCAGTTGGCCGCCGAGCAATTGAAACGGGAGAGGGACGCCGTGGAACTCGATCTGCGCGCCAACGTCGGGGCCATGTCGGCCACGCTGGCCAGCCGGATCCTCGGCGTCGACGTCACCACCTCCGCCGCGACAAGGTAAGGGCATGTCGACTTTTATCGGACAGTTGTTCGGGTTCGCGGTCATCGTGTTCCTGGTGGTGCGCTACGCCGTGCCCCCGCTGCGCAGGATGATGACCGCCCGTCAGGAACTGGTGCGCCAGCAGTTGGCCGATTCGGCCGCGGCCGCCGACCGGCTGACCGAGTCGACCACCGCCCACAGCAGGGCCGTCGAGGCCGCCAAGAAAGAGGCGGAGCGGGTCGTCGAAGAAGCGAAGGCGGACGCGGAACGCATTGCCGAACAATTCCAGGCCCAGGCCGGACTGGAAGCGGAACGCATCAAAGCGCAGGGTGCCCGGCAGGCCGAACTGATGCGTACTCAGCTGACCCGTCAGCTCCGCCTGGAGCTCGGCCACGAATCCGTGCGCCAGGCAGGCGAATTGGTCCGCAACTATGTCGCCGACCCGGAGCAGCGGTCTTCGACCGTTGATCGCTTCCTCGACGAGCTTGATGAGATGGCGCCCTCGGCGTCCGAGGTCGAGTACCCCGTGCTGGCCAAAATGCGCTCGGCCAGCCGGCAGGCGCTGCTCGCCCTGGTGGATCGATTCGAGGAAATCGCCGCGGACCTCGACGACGACGCGCTGTCGACGCTCGCCGACGATCTCGCGTCCGTGGTCAATCTGCTCAACCGCGAAATCGTCGTCACCCGATACCTCACGGTGCCGGCCGAGGACGCCACCGCCAGGATCACGCTGATCGAGCGGTTGGTCTCGGACAAGGTCGGCGAGCCCGCCCTGAACATTCTGCGCAGTGCGGTGTCGGCTCGCTGGTCGGCCAACGACGACCTGGCCGCCGCGATCGAACACGTGGCACGCCAGGCGTTGTTGCTCAAGGCCGAACGCGCCGGCGACATCGCCGAGGTGGAAGATCAACTGTTCCGTTTCAGCCGTGTCCTCGACGCGCAGCCCAGGCTTGCCATCCTGTTGGGCGACTATGCCACGCCCGCCGAAGATCGGGTGCGACTCGAACGGAAGATCCTCGAGCACGCGGGCACCAACGCCAACCCGATCACCGTCGCGCTGCTGCTGCAGACCGTCGAGTTGTTGCGCGACGAACGAGCCGAAGAGGCAGTGCTGGAGCTGGCGCAGGTCGCGGTGGCGCGGCGCGGCGAGGTTGTCGCGCAGGTCAAAGCCGCCGCTGAGCTCAGCCGTGACCAGCGTGCCCGTCTCACCGACGTGCTGAGCCGAATCTACAGCCAACACGTAACGGTGCAGCTGGATGTCGACCCCGAGCTGCTGGGCGGACTCGCCATCTCGATTGGCGACGAGGTGATTGACGGCACGCTGTTGTCTCGCCTCGCCACCGCCCAGGCCCAGTTGCCCGACTGACCACCAAGCGTAGTGACCACCAGAACGTGAAAGAAACCACCTAGGAAGACGAAAAGCCATGGCCGACTTGACAATCTCCGCTGATGACATCCAGAGCGCCATCGAGGAATACGTAAGCTCCTTCACCGCCGGCACCTCCCGCGAAGAGGTCGGTACGGTCGTCGATGCCGGGGACGGCATCGCGCACGTCGAAGGTTTGCCGTCGGTGATGACCCAGGAACTGCTCGAGTTTCCGGGTGGCGTGCTCGGCGTCGCGCTCAACCTCGACGAGCACAGCGTCGGCGCGGTGATCCTCGGTGACTTCGACAAGATCGAGGAAGGCCAACAGGTCAAGCGCACCGGCGAGGTCCTGTCGGTTCCCGTCGGCGACGCGTTTTTGGGGCGGGTCGTCAACCCGCTCGGCCAGCCCATCGACGGGGGCGGGGAAATCGAGACCGACACCCGGCGCGCGCTGGAGATCCAGGCGCCGTCGGTGGTGCAGCGGCAAGGCGTGAAAGAGCCGCTGCAGACCGGGATCAAGGCCATCGACGCCATGACCCCGATCGGGCGCGGTCAGCGCCAGCTGATCATCGGCGACCGCAAGACCGGAAAGACCGCCGTCTGCGTCGACACCATCCTCAACCAGCGCCAAAACTGGGAATCGGGCGACGAGCGCAAGCAGGTGCGGTGCGTGTACGTGGCCATCGGGCAGAAGGGCACCACGATCGCCGCCGTGCGACGCGCGCTCGACGAGGGCGGCGCGATGGACTACACCACCATCGTCGCGGCACCGGCGTCTGACTCCGCCGGCTTCAAATGGCTTGCGCCGTACACAGGTTCGGCGATCGCCCAGCACTGGATGTACGACGGCAAGCACGTGCTGATCGTGTTCGACGACCTGAGCAAGCAGGCCGAGGCGTACCGGGCGATCTCGCTGCTGCTGCGCCGCCCGCCCGGCCGCGAGGCGTACCCGGGCGACGTGTTCTACCTGCACTCGCGGCTGCTGGAACGCTGCGCGAAGCTGTCGGACGAACTCGGAGGCGGGTCCCTGACCGGGCTGCCGATCATCGAGACCAAGGCCAACGACATCTCGGCCTACATTCCCACCAACGTCATCTCGATCACCGACGGGCAGTGCTTTTTGGAGTCCGACCTGTTCAACCAGGGCGTCCGGCCGGCCATCAACGTCGGTGTTTCGGTGTCCCGCGTCGGCGGCGCGGCGCAGATCAAGGCCATGAAGGAGGTGGCCGGCTCGCTGCGTCTGGACCTGTCGCAGTACCGGGAGCTGGAGTCCTTCGCGGCCTTCGCCTCGGACCTGGACGCCACCTCCAAGGCCCAGCTGGAGCGCGGGGAGAGGCTGGTCGAGCTGCTCAAGCAGCCGCAGTACCAGCCCATGCCCGTTGAGGAGCAGGTGGTTTCGATCTTCTTGGGAACCGCCGGCCACCTGGACTCGGTTCCCGTCGAGGACGTCCGGCGGTTCGAAACCGAGCTGCTGGACCACATGCGGGCCTCCGAAGAGAAGTTCCTGGCCGGGATCCGCGACAGCCAGAAGCTCTCCGAGGAGGGCGAGAACGAGCTCACCGAGATCATCAACAAGTTCAAGAAGGGCTTCGCGGCCAGCGGCGGCGGGTCGGTGGTTCCCGACGAGCACGTCGAGCCGCTGGACGAAGAGGAACTGGGGAAGGAATCGGTGCAGGTCAAAAAGGAAAAGCCGAAAAAGAAGCAACCCAAGGGCAAGAAGTAACTGAGGAATGGCTGCCACACTCCGCGAATTGCGCGGCCGCATTCGTTCGGCCGGGTCGATCAAGAAGATCACCAAGGCCCAGGAGATGATCGCGACCTCGCGCATCGGAAGGGCCCAGGCACGGCTGGAAGCCGCACGGCCCTACGCGTTTCAGATCACCGCGATGCTGACCACCCTGTCCGGCGAGGCCGCCCTGGACCACCCGCTGCTCGTCGAGCGGGAAGAACCCAAGCGGGCCGGCGTCCTGGTGGTGTCCTCCGACCGTGGACTGTGCGGCGCGTACAACTCCAGCATCTTCCGCCGCTCCGAGGAGCTGTTCTCGCTGCTGCGGGAGGAAGGCAAGACGCCGGTCGTGTACACGGTGGGCCGAAAGGCGCTGAACTACTTCAGGTTCCGCAACTGGGATATCACCGAGTCGTGGACCGGCTTCTCCGAGCAGCCCCAGTACGAAAACGCCGCGGAAATCGCGTCGACCTTGGTCGAGACCTTCATGAAGGGCGCCGGCGACGAAGGGGACGGACAGTCGGCGGGGGACGAGGGCGGCCAGGGCGTTGACGAGCTGCACATCGTGTACTCGGAGTTCAAGTCGATGATGTCGCAGGCGGCGGTGGCCCACCGGATCGCCCCGCTGGTGGTGGAGTACGTCGAGGCCACCGAGGACCTTCACACGCTGTACTCGTTCGAACCGGACGCGACAACGCTTTTCGAGTCGTTGCTGCCGCGGTACGTGACCACACGCGTCTACGCGGCGTTGCTGGAGTCGGCGGCATCGGAGCTCGCGTCGCGCCAACGTGCGATGAAGTCGGCGACCGACAACGCCGACGACCTGATCAAGGAACTGACGCTGATGGCGAACCGCGAGCGGCAGGCCCAGATCACCCAGGAGATCAGCGAAATCGTCGGCGGCGCAAACGCGCTCGCCGACGCCAAGTAGCACACGAGGAAGAAGACAAATTATGGCTGCTACTAGCGAAGCGACCAAGAAGTCACGAAAGAAGTCTGGCGATTCCGACACCAGCGGCCGCGTGGTGCGAGTCACCGGACCGGTCGTCGACGTCGAGTTTCCGCGCGGGTCGGTGCCCGGCCTGTTCAACGCGCTCAATGCGGACATCACGTTCGAGGAGCTCAAGAAGACCCTGACGCTCGAGGTCGCGCAGCACCTCGGCGACAACTTGGTCCGCACGATTTCGTTGCAGCCCACCGACGGCCTGGTGCGCGGCGTCGAGGTCACCGACAGCGGCAAGTCGATCTCGGTGCCGGTGGGCGAAGAGGTCAAGGGTCACGTGTTCAACGCCCTGGGACACTGCCTGGACAAGCCCGGGTACGGAGAAGACTTCGAGCACTGGTCGATTCACCGCAAGCCGCCGGCCTTCGAGGAGCTCGAGCCGCGCACCGAGATGCTCGAGACCGGCCTGAAGGTCGTCGACCTGCTCACCCCGTACGTGCGGGGCGGCAAGATCGCACTGTTCGGCGGCGCCGGCGTGGGCAAGACGGTGCTGATCCAGGAGATGATCAACCGCATCGCCCGAAACTTCGGTGGCACTTCGGTGTTCGCCGGGGTGGGGGAGCGCACCCGCGAGGGCAACGACCTGTGGGTGGAGCTCCAGGAGGCCGACGTGCTGAAGGACACCGCGCTGGTCTTCGGCCAGATGGACGAGCCGCCCGGCACCCGTATGCGGGTGGCGCTGTCGGCGCTGACGATGGCCGAGTGGTTCCGCGACGAGGCGGGCCAGGACGTGTTGCTGTTCATCGACAACATCTTCCGGTTCACCCAGGCCGGATCCGAGGTGTCGACCCTGCTGGGCCGCATGCCCTCGGCGGTGGGGTACCAGCCCACGCTGGCCGACGAGATGGGCGAGTTGCAGGAGCGCATCACCTCGACGCGGGGACGGTCCATCACGTCCATGCAGGCGGTCTACGTGCCCGCCGACGACTACACCGACCCGGCGCCCGCGACGACGTTCGCACACCTTGATGCCACGACCGAGCTGTCCCGGTCGGTGTTCTCCAAGGGCATCTTCCCCGCCGTGGACCCGCTGGCGTCGAGCTCGACCATCCTCGACCCCGGCGTCGTCGGCGAGGAGCATTACCGCGTGGCGCAGGAGGTCATCCGAATCCTGCAGCGCTACAAGGACCTTCAGGACATCATCGCCATCCTCGGCATCGACGAGCTGTCCGAAGAGGACAAGCAGTTGGTCAACCGGGCGCGGCGTATCGAGCGGTTCCTGTCGCAGAACATGATGGCGGCCGAGCAGTTCACGGGGCAGCCGGGTTCGACGGTTCCGGTGAAGGAGACCATCGAGGCGTTCGACAAGCTGACCAAGGGCGACTTCGACCACATCCCCGAGCAGGCGTTCTTCCTGATCGGCGGCCTGGACGACCTGGCCAAGAAGGCCGAGGGCTTCGGCGCCAAGCTGGACTCCTGAGGGCTTGGTTCAATGGCCGAGTTGAACGTCGAGATCGTCGCCGTCGACCGACAGATCTGGTCGGGTGAGGCCACGTTCCTGTTCACCCGCACCACGGTCGGCGAGATCGGCATCCTGCCCCGCCACATCCCGCTCGTGGCGCAGCTGGTCGACGACGCCATGGTCCGTGTCGAACGGGAAGGCGAGGACGACCTGCGCGTCGCGGTGGACGGCGGGTTCCTGTCGGTGACCGAGGAGGGCGTCATCATCCTCGCCGAATCCGCGGAATTCGAATCGGAGATCGACGAGCACGCCGCCCGGGAGGACGCCGAGTCCGACGATCCCCGCATCGCCGCCAGGGGGCGCGCCAGACTGCGCGCCGTCGGCGCGATCGACTAAGCGCCGATGAGCGCGCCCATGGTCGGCATGGTCGTGCTCGTCGTCGTGCTGGCGGCCGCCGTCCTCGCGCTGAGCTACCGGCTGTGGAAGCTGCGCCAGGGCGGAACGGCGGGAATCATGCGCGACATCCCCGCCGTCGGTGGCCACGGCTGGCGCCACGGTGTGATCCGTTACCGCGGTGGGGAGGCCGCCTTCTACCGGCTATCGAGCCTGCGGTTGTGGCCGGACCGCCGGCTCAGCCGGCGCGGGGTGGAGATCGTGGCCCGGCGTGCGCCGCGCGGCGACGAGTTCGACATCATGACCGACGAGATCGTGGTGCTGGAGCTGCGCGACACCACGCAGGACCGCAGGTCCGGTTACGAGTTGGCGTTCGACAAGGGCGCGCTCACCGCGTTCTTGTCCTGGCTGGAATCCCGGCCCTCGCCGCGCGCGCGCCGTCGCAGTGTGTGACGCCGGCTTTCTCGGCGCCCCTCAGCCCCCTGGCTTCCAGAGCACATCCCCCTCGGGGTTGGCCGCCCGCGACAGGATGAACAGCAGATCCGAGAGGCGGTTCAGGTATTTCGCCGGCAGCACGCTGACCCCGCCGGGCTGCGAATCGATCGCCGACCACGCCGAGCGCTCCGCCCGCCGCACCACGGTGCGGGCGACGTGCAGCAGCGCCGACAACGGCGAACCGCCCGGCAGCACAAACGAATTCAGCGCGGGCAACGATTCGTTGTAGGTGTCGCACCATCCCTCGAGCCGATCGATGTAGGCCTGGGTGATTCGCAGCGGCGGGTATTTCGGGTTGTCCACCACCGGGGTGGACAGGTCCGCACCGGCGTCGAACAGGTCGTTCTGGATCTGCCGCAGCACGCCCTTGGTTTCCTCGTCGGGCGAACCGAGGGCGATCGCGACGCCGATCGCGGAGTTGGCCTCGTCGCAGTCCGCGTATGCGACCAGCCGGGGGTCGTTCTTGGACACCCGTGAGAAATCGCTCAATCCGGTCGTCCCGTCGTCGCCGGTTCGCGTATAGATGCGGGTCAGGTGTACGGCCATGTGCGAAACGGTACCCGGCCGGCCGACTCGGCTGACTGACAAGCCCTGGGGGGGTTCACTAGACTGACGCGGGTGGCTGAGCGATTCGTGGTGACCGGCGGCAACCGGTTGACCGGCGAAGTCGCCGTCGGGGGGGCCAAGAACAGCGTGCTCAAGCTGATGGCCGCGACCCTGCTGGCCGAGGGCACCAGCACCATCACCAACTGCCCCGACATTCTCGACGTGCCGCTGATGGCCGAGGTGTTGCGCGGCCTGGGCGCCACCGTCGAGCTAGACGGCGACGTCGCCCGCATCACCTCGCCCGACGAGCCCAAGTACGACGCCGACTTCGCCGCCGTGCGGCAGTTCCGCGCGTCGGTCTGCGTGCTCGGGCCGCTGGTCGGCCGCTGCAAGCGCGCCCGGGTGGCGCTGCCGGGCGGCGACGCGATCGGATCCCGTCCGCTGGACATGCATCAGGCCGGCCTGCGGCAGCTGGGTGCGCAGTGCAACATCGAGCACGGCTGCGTCGTCGCCCAGGCAGACACGTTGCGCGGCGCGGAGATTCAGTTGGAATTCCCCTCGGTGGGTGCCACCGAGAACATCCTGATGGCCGCCGTGGTGGCCGAGGGCGTCACCACGATCCACAACGCAGCGCGCGAACCCGACGTCGTCGACCTGTGCACGATGCTCAATCAGATGGGTGCTCAGATCGAGGGCGCGGGCTCGCCGACCATGACCATCACCGGTGTTCCGCGGCTGCATCCCACCGAACACCGCGTGATCGGCGACCGCATCGTCGCCGCCACCTGGGGCATCGCCGCCGCGATGACCCGCGGAGACATCTCGGTGACCGGCGTCGACCCGGCGCACCTGCAGGTGGTGCTGCACAAGCTGCACGACGCCGGCGCCACCGTCACCCAGACCGACGACAGCTTCCGGGTCAGCCAGTACGAGCGCCCGAAGGCCGTCAACGTCGCGACGCTGCCGTTCCCCGGCTTTCCCACCGACCTGCAGCCGATGGCGATCGCCCTGGCCTCGATCGCCGACGGCACGTCGATGATCACGGAAAACGTGTTCGAGGCGCGCTTCCGGTTCGTCGAGGAGATGATCCGCCTGGGCGCCGACGCCCGCACCGACGGGCACCACGCCGTCGTGCGGGGTCTGCCGCAACTTTCCAGCGCCCCGGTGTGGTGTTCGGACATCCGCGCCGGCGCCGGCCTGGTGCTGGCCGGGCTCGTCGCCGACGGCGACACCGAGGTCCACGACGTCTTCCACATCGACCGCGGCTATCCGTTGTTCGTGGAAAACCTGGCGATTTTGGGAGCCGAGATCGAGCGGGTAGAGTAGTCAAAGTCAGTGCCCCACAAGGGCGATCACCACGCCAAGGTGGCCGATCCCGGGGCCTTGACTCCCTCGCCGGAACGGTACTAGCCTGGCACGGCTTGCCCCGCAGCGGCCACCACACGAGTGGGCCGGAACTGGGGCTTGACGCCCCCGCCAGATCGGTATTAAGCTGGCAGGGTTGCCCGCAAAGCGGGCGAAAACAAGCATGAGTGTTGTTTGAGAACTCAATAGTGTGTTTGGTCTTTTTATTTTGTTGTTGTTTTTTGGCCATACCTTGCACTCCCCGTGTGTGGGTATGGCTGTTTTTTGACGCCAGGTTTTGGCGTCTTGTCAGGTATCTCTGATTGTAAATTCACCTCGATATCGAGGGGTTTTTGTTTGGAGAGTTTGATCCTGGCTCAGGACGAACGCTGGCGGCGTGCTTAACACATGCAAGTCGAACGGAAAGGCCCCTTCGGGGGTACTCGAGTGGCGAACGGGTGAGTAACACGTGGGTAATCTGCCCTGCACTTCGGGATAAGCCTGGGAAACTGGGTCTAATACCGAATAGGACCGCGAGGCGCATGCCTTGTGGTGGAAAGCTTTTGCGGTGTGGGATGGGCCCGCGGCCTATCAGCTTGTTGGTGGGGTGACGGCCTACCAAGGCGACGACGGGTAGCCGGCCTGAGAGGGTGTCCGGCCACACTGGGACTGAGATACGGCCCAGACTCCTACGGGAGGCAGCAGTGGGGAATATTGCACAATGGGCGCAAGCCTGATGCAGCGACGCCGCGTGGGGGATGACGGCCTTCGGGTTGTAAACCTCTTTCACCATCGACGAAGGTCCGGGTTTTCTCGGATTGACGGTAGGTGGAGAAGAAGCACCGGCCAACTACGTGCCAGCAGCCGCGGTAATACGTAGGGTGCGAGCGTTGTCCGGAATTACTGGGCGTAAAGAGCTCGTAGGTGGTTTGTCGCGTTGTTCGTGAAATCTCACGGCTTAACTGTGAGCGTGCGGGCGATACGGGCAGACTGGAGTACTGCAGGGGAGACTGGAATTCCTGGTGTAGCGGTGGAATGCGCAGATATCAGGAGGAACACCGGTGGCGAAGGCGGGTCTCTGGGCAGTAACTGACGCTGAGGAGCGAAAGCGTGGGGAGCGAACAGGATTAGATACCCTGGTAGTCCACGCCGTAAACGGTGGGTACTAGGTGTGGGTTTCCTTCCTTGGGATCCGTGCCGTAGCTAACGCATTAAGTACCCCGCCTGGGGAGTACGGCCGCAAGGCTAAAACTCAAAGGAATTGACGGGGGCCCGCACAAGCGGCGGAGCATGTGGATTAATTCGATGCAACGCGAAGAACCTTACCTGGGTTTGACATGCACAGGACGCCGGCAGAGATGTCGGTTCCCTTGTGGCCTGTGTGCAGGTGGTGCATGGCTGTCGTCAGCTCGTGTCGTGAGATGTTGGGTTAAGTCCCGCAACGAGCGCAACCCTTGTCTCATGTTGCCAGCGGGTAATGCCGGGGACTCGTGAGAGACTGCCGGGGTCAACTCGGAGGAAGGTGGGGATGACGTCAAGTCATCATGCCCCTTATGTCCAGGGCTTCACACATGCTACAATGGCCGGTACAAAGGGCTGCGATGCCGCAAGGTTAAGCGAATCCTTTAAAGCCGGTCTCAGTTCGGATCGGGGTCTGCAACTCGACCCCGTGAAGTCGGAGTCGCTAGTAATCGCAGATCAGCAACGCTGCGGTGAATACGTTCCCGGGCCTTGTACACACCGCCCGTCACGTCATGAAAGTCGGTAACACCCGAAGCCAGTGGCCTAACCCTTTGGGAGGGAGCTGTCGAAGGTGGGATCGGCGATTGGGACGAAGTCGTAACAAGGTAGCCGTACCGGAAGGTGCGGCTGGATCACCTCCTTTCTAAGGAGCACCACGAAAAGCACCCCAACTGGTGGGGTGCAAGCCGTGAGGGATCCGCGCCTGTAGTGGGTGCGGGTCGGGTGCGCAACAACAAGCAAAGCCAGACACACTATTGGGTCCTGAGGCAACACTCGGGTTTGTCGAGTGGTGTCCTCCCCATCTTGGTGGTGGGGTGTGGTGTTTGAGAACTGGATAGTGGTTGCGAGCATCTAAATGGATGCGCTGCCCTCCGAATGGAGTGCGGCGTGTTCGTTTTGTGTAATTTTTCTTTGGTTTTTGTGTTTGTAAGTGCTTAAGGGCGCATGGTGAATGCCTTGGCATCGAGAGCCGATGAAGGACGTGGGAGGCTGCGATATGCCTCGGGGAGCTGTCAACCGAGCGTTGATCCGAGGATTTCCGAATGGGGAAACCCAGCACGAGTGATGTCGTGTTACCCGCACCTGAATATATAGGGTGCGGGAGGGAACGCGGGGAAGTGAAACATCTCAGTACCCGTAGGAGAAGAAAACAATTGTGATTCCGTCAGTAGTGGCGAGCGAACGCGGAACATGGCTAAACCGCACGCATGTGTAACCGGGTAGGGGTTGTGTGTGCGGGGTTGTGGGATTGATACGTCTCAGCTCTACCCGGCTGGGAGGTAGTCAGAAAGTGTCGTAGTTAGCGGAAGTGGCCTGGGACGGTCCGCCGCAGACGGTGAGAGCCCGGTACGCGAAAACCCGACACCTACCTTGTATCAAAACCCGAGTAGCAGCGGGCCCGTGGAATCTGCTGTGAATCTGCCGGGACCACCCGGTAAGCCTAAATACTCCTCGATGACCGATAGCGGATTAGTACCGTGAGGGAATGGTGAAAAGTACCCCGGGAGGGGAGTGAAAGAGTACCTGAAACCGTGTGCCTACAATCCGTCAGAGCCTCTTTATGGGGTGATGGCGTGCCTTTTGAAGAATGAGCCTGCGAGTCAGGGACACGTCGCAAGGTTAACCCGTGTGGGGTAGCCGCAGCGAAAGCGAGTCTGAATAGGGCGTCTGAGTGGCGTGTTCTGGACCCGAAGCGGAGTGATCTACCCATGGCCAGGGTGAAGCGCGGGTAAGACCGCGTGGAGGCCCGAACCCACTTAGGTTGAAGACTGAGGGGATGAGTTGTGGGTAGGGGTGAAAGGCCAATCAAACTCCGTGATAGCTGGTTCTCCCCGAAATGCATTTAGGTGCAGCGTTGCGTGTTTCACCACGGAGGTAGAGCTACTGGATGGCCGATGGGCCCTACTAGGTTACTGACGTCAGCCAAACTCCGAATGCCGTGGTGTTAAAGCGTGGCAGTGAGACGGCGGGGGATAAGCTCCGTACGTCGAAAGGGAAACAGCCCAGATCGCCGGCTAAGGCCCCTAAGCGTGTGCTAAGTGGAAAAGGATGTGCAGTCGCAGAGACAACCAGGAGGTTGGCTTAGAAGCAGCCACCCTTGAAAGAGTGCGTAATAGCTCACTGGTCAAGTGATTGTGCGCCGATAATGTAGCGGGGCTCAAGCACACCGCCGAAGCCGCGACAACCGCAAGGTTGGGTAGGGGAGCGTCCCCCGTTCAGCGAAGCCGCCGGGTGACCGGTGGTGGAGGGTGGGGGAGTGAGAATGCAGGCATGAGTAGCGATAAGGCAAGTGAGAACCTTGCCCGCCGTAAGACCAAGGGTTCCTGGGCCAGGCCAGTCCGCCCAGGGTGAGTCGGGACCTAAGGCGAGGCCGACAGGCGTAGTCGATGGACAACGGGTTGATATTCCCGTACCCGTGTGTGCGCGTCCCTGACGAATCAGCGGTACTAACCACCCAAAACCGGAACGACCATTCCCCTTCGGGGGCATGGAGTTTCGGGGCTGCGTGGGACCTTCGTTGGTAGTAGTCAAGCAATGGGGTGACGCAGGAAGGTAGCCGTACCAGTCAGTGGTAACACTGGGGCAAGCCCGTAGGGAGAGCGATAGGCAAATCCGTCGCTCACTAATCCTGAGAGGTGATGCATAGCCGATTGAGGTGAATTCGGTGATCCTCTGCTGCCAAGAAAAGCCTCTAGCGAGCACACACACGGCCCGTACCCCAAACCAACACAGGTGGTCAGGTAGAGCATACCGAGGCGTACGAGATAACTATGGTTAAGGAACTCGGCAAAATGCCCCCGTAACTTCGGGAGAAGGGGGACCGGAACACCGTGAACAGCCTTGCGCTGGGAGCGGGATCCGGTCGCAGAAACCAGCGAGAAGCGACTGTTTACTAAAAACACAGGTCCGTGCGAAGTCGCAAGACGATGTATACGGACTGACGCCTGCCCGGTGCTGGAAGGTTAAGAGGACCCGTTAACCCGCAAGGGTGAAGCGGAGAATTTAAGCCCCAGTAAACGGCGGTGGTAACTATAACCATCCTAAGGTAGCGAAATTCCTTGTCGGGTAAGTTCCGACCTGCACGAATGGCGTAACGACTTCTCGACTGTCTCAACCATAGACTCGGCGAAATTGCACTACGAGTAAAGATGCTCGTTACGCGCGGCAGGACGAAAAGACCCCGGGACCTTCACTACAACTTGGTATTGGTGTTCGGTACGGTTTGTGTAGGATAGGTGGGAGACTGTGAAACCTCAACGCCAGTTGGGGCGGAGTCGTTGTTGAAATACCACTCTGATCGTATTGGACACCTAACGTCGAACCGTATATCCGGTTCACGGACAGTGCCTGGTGGGTAGTTTAACTGGGGCGGTTGCCTCCTAAAATGTAACGGAGGCGCCCAAAGGTTCCCTCAACCTGGACGGCAATCAGGTGGCGAGTGTAAATGCACAAGGGAGCTTGACTGCGAGACCTACACGTCAAGCAGGGACGAAAGTCGGGATTAGTGATCCGGCACCCCCGAGTGGAAGGGGTGTCGCTCAACGGATAAAAGGTACCCCGGGGATAACAGGCTGATCTTCCCCAAGAGTCCATATCGACGGGATGGTTTGGCACCTCGATGTCGGCTCGTCGCATCCTGGGGCTGGAGCAGGTCCCAAGGGTTGGGCTGTTCGCCCATTAAAGCGGCACGCGAGCTGGGTTTAGAACGTCGTGAGACAGTTCGGTCTCTATCCGCCGCGCGCGTCAGAAACTTGAGGAAACCTGTCCCTAGTACGAGAGGACCGGGACGGACGAACCTCTGGTCCACCAGTTGTCCCACCAGGGGCACCGCTGGATAGCCACGTTCGGACAGGATAACCGCTGAAAGCATCTAAGCGGGAAGCCTTCTCCAAGATCAGGTTTCTCACCCTTTTAGAGGGATAAGGCCCCCCGCAGAACACGGGTTCGATAGGCCAGACCTGGAAGCTCAGCAATGGGTGCAGGGAACTGGCACTAACCGGCCGAAAACTTACCAACACAAATCGCAACCACTATTCTTTCGCGACATTTGTCGCGCCAGATACCACACCCCCCACCAGAACAATTTAAATAGAGTTACGGCGGCCACAGCGACAGGGAAACGCCCGGTCCCATTCCGAACCCGGAAGCTAAGCCTGTCAGCGCCGATGATACTGCCCACCAGGGTGGAAAAGTAGGACACCGCCGAACATATACAAAAACACCCCCGGCGACGGGGGTGTTTTTGCATTCGTCGTGCGCTAGTCAAAGAGCGTCAGGTCGACCGCGGCGCGCTTTTTCTCCAATTCGAGCAGGGTTCGCTTTCGGTCGAGTCCACCGCCGTAGCCGGTGAGGCTGCCACTGGCGCCGATCACCCGGTGGCATGGAACCACGATCGCGATAGGGTTGTGCCCGTTGGCCCAGCCGACGGCGCGCGCGGATCCCGGGGCGCCGATCTGCTCGGCGATTTCCCCGTACGAGCGGGTCTCGCCGTACGGGATCGTCAGCAGGGCCTTCCACACCCGCTGCTGGAACTCCGTGCCCCGCAGCTCGAGCTCGATGTCGAAGTCGGTCAGCTCGCCGGCGAAGTAGGCCGCGAGCTGCGCGACGACGTCATCGAAGGCCCGCGCGTCGGGCGACCAGCCGGCGCGGCTGGGTTCGTGGGTCTGGTCGACCATCCTCAGGTTCGTCAGGACCGGGCCGTGGCCGGCCAGGGTGAGGGGTCCGATCGGGCTGTCGACGGTGCGGTAGTGGATCATGCGACTTCCTTCGGAGTCTTTGGGGGCCAATGGTTTACCGGATGCTCGAGGGTCGTCCACAGGTGTTGGGTGGCGTACGAGCGCCACGGGCGCCAGCGGGCGCTGCGCGCGACGAGTCCCGACTTGGCTCAAATTAGTGCGCATCACAGGCGCGGATTTTGAGCAGAGCGGTGCGGAGGTCGTCGGGTAGCGGG
>NZ_MVHD01000061.1 GCF_002086635.1 Mycobacterium alsense
GCAGGCCGTGATCACGCCAGTCGGCGACCTGCTCGATGACGTCATCGGATGTGCCGGTGAGGAGACACTCGCGGAGCAGTGACGGCGGCACGTCAGCCGTCAGGGACACGACGGTCTGTTCGTCCAGCGTCTGCGGAATGATGTCTTGTGCGCCGGTGAACTCATCGCCGAGTGGATGACTCGCGCCGTGGCGGGCCCAGAACTGGGCGGGTACGTCGAGGGCGAACGCCTTCATGGCGTGCGAGTTCAGCGCCTCGCCGATGTGGTGGCGGCTGCGACCGGTCATGACGAAAAACAGGGCCGCGGCGGTGATGGACATGGGGTCGCGGCCGGCGTCGGAGGCCGCAGCCCGGACTTTTTGCAGGCCGGCGGCGTAGTCCGCGGGCCGCATCGTCATGGCGGCGGGAAACCACGCGTCGGCGTAGCGGCCGGTGGCCCGCAACATGCGCGGCCCGTGGGAGGCGATCCAAATCTCCGGCCACCCGCCGCGGTAGGGCGGGAGGTCGAACACGGCATTGCGCAGCGGGAAGAATTGCGAATCGCGGTTGACCAGTTCGCCGCCGGAGTCCCACAGCGCGCGAATGGTGGCCAGGGCCTCTTCGAATCGCGCCACCGGCATTGACCACTCCACTCCGTAGGGCTCGTTGTATGCGCGCGCACCCGTTCCGATTCCGAGAATGGCGCGCCCCCGGGTGAGCAGGTGCAGCGTGGCGGCCGCCTGCGCGGTGACAGCGGGATTGCGACGGCTTGCATCGGTGACGCCAATGCCAAGTCTTCGCCGCCCCAGCCGGTTTCGGGTGACCAGATGCCCCAATACCGTCCACGGTTCCAGCCGCGCGTCGATTGCTGGGGCGACCCGTGCGGCACCGACGTACGACGATGTCATCACCGATTGCGGAAACAGCGAGCTGAGATGGTCAGCCAGCCAAAACGATTCCACCCGACTCCCGACCGCGGTGAGATAGCTGGCACTCACCAACGCCGTCGGTGAGTAGCGGGTGTGCAGTAGTTGCTCTGCGAGGCCGACCTTAAACACGACTGACTGCTTTCACTTGAGCGCGGATTTGGCAGCAGCGATAACGCGCCATCACGCGGAATCCCTGGTGGACGGTTGATTTCAAGGCAACGGCCGACGTTGACCAATGCAACGCTTCAGGCATCGCGGTACCCGCCTATGGTGCCGTCTTGTCTGGTACGGTCGGGCGCGGTAGTGCCGGCAACAATCGTCGCCTCCCCGGCTACTCGTCGCTTTCGCGATTTCTTGAGTACCCGAAGCATTGTCGACGGACGCAGCAAGCGCGAGGGGGGATCGACCAGGTTCATCGACCGCATGAATTGCTGGACCACTGCTGGATCGGTTTCGGCGGCGGCCAGCACCCGATCCAGGTAAGCGTTGATCATCCGGATTGACAGCGGTCGCTTCCCCGCTATTTGGGGCAACGTCAGGTCCGAGCCCACGGCAGCCTGCCACGCCACACGGACCTCCTTGGCGGACGTGCGGAAAAACCGCCGCGGTAGGTCGCGGTCGCCCTGCTGCAGGCAGTCACGGAGGATGAGCGCTTCGATGGCGGCCACCGACATGCCCTGTCCATAGAGTGGATTGAAGCTACATAAGGCGTCGCCCACGACGATCAGGCCGTCGGGCGTTCGCGCCAACTTGTCATAGCGGCGCCACCGGTTTGAGGGAAAGCGATAGTGGGCCATGTCCGCGAGTGGCTCGGCACGGCGCGCGGCATCCAACAGGTGCTCGGGCGCCATGTCGGCCAGGCAGTCCAGCAACGCGATACGATCGGCGGGCGGTTTTTGTCCCGCGACCGTTTGGACCGCCAGCCTATAGGTGTCGTTCTCGCCGGCAAACATCGCGAAGCACACAGGGCGGCTCGGCTCGGGGCCGCTGAAGGCGAGGTACTCGCGCAACATGCCCGGCGGTATGTGGATCGGCAGGCCGGCGTAGCTGACGTGCACCGTGAGCTGGTCCTCGCACGGGCGAGGATAGCCCAGGTCGTCGAGAAACGCCGGCGCCCGTGAGCCACGTCCGGTGGCGTCCACAACAAGGTCGGCCGCCAGGGACGTCTCGGCTCCAGAGTCGCGCCGCGCCACCACAACGCCGGTCACGCGGTCACGTTTCGGGACCGCTGTCAATCTCACCGCATCGTGACCCTGCACGATCTCCACGTTCGAAATGGCAAGCACGCGACGACGCAGGCTCCACTCGATGAACGGCCGGCTGACGTAGTAGCCGGAGATCGAATCAGGGTCGGGAATCGTGCCAGATCGCAAAAACCGGTGTCCGCCAAACGAAACCCAAAACCGTGACAGGTCACCGTCGTTCCATACCCGCGCGCCACCGGCGACCAGCTCGTCGACGAAACCGGGAAACAGCTCATTCATGATCTGCGTCCCGCGCGCTGCCGGGAGGTGGGGCAGGCCACCTTGCGCCACGCCCCGACGGGTCGCCGGTCCATCCGGGAGGATATCCCGTTCGACCACAGTCACTGTGCGGTAGAAGTCAGCAAGCACGCGGGCGGCTAACAACCCAGCGATGCTTGCCCCAAGGACTACTGCGGTCTCGCCACGTTCGGGCACGCAGTCTCCTCGCCGTGACGCCACTGGGTTGATGGGCGGTGCAATCGACATCTACTGCCTTTCATGGGTATCGGTCCGGGCCTTATGCGGCGCGGCAAGCAATGGCCGCGTGGATCTTTGGGCCGTAATTCTCGCGAAATTCGAGACGACCGCCCGCGCTGGACCCGTCTGTCCGCCAACGCAAATGGCTGCCAGACCCCGATTCCGGCGCCCATATTGCTGAGGTCGCGGGACAAGGCGAAGCCTCGTTGAGAGGGTAAAAATCCTCCGGCAGCGGGTGGCCGTCGATGACGTGCCGATCATCCGTGAAGCCGCCGAGCACCTTCGCTCGCAGCACAATACGCCGCCACCAACGACGCATCATCTCGAGCGCCAAGTTGGACCCCGCATCGTTTCGCGCTGCAACTGGGCCGGTGCGCAGCCTTGCCGCACCCCGACTGGCCGATGTCACGTGGTTCAACGTCCCTCCCGATCGTTCATCTGTCAGCGAGGCAATGGGCCACGGCCACAGACCTTGCGGTGGCTTCCTGCGGCAGGAAGCGACCTCAGCCGTGTCTACCGTGATCGGCTGAGATGGGCGTGTCTCTGGCGCAAATCCTGTGCACGAGACGCGCCTCCGATGCTGAGATGGAGGCAAGACGCCGTTGGCAACGGCGGCGCGAGGGACATAATGCTGGCGTGAATGAGAATGCGACATCGCGTGTGGTGGTGTTGATTGTCTTCGAAGGGGTGACGCTCCTGGATGCGGCCGGACCAGCCGAGGTCTTCGTCAAGGCGAACGAGTTCGGCGCGAATTATCAGCTCAAGGTCGCATCGGTGGATGGTGCAGATGTCGCGACCTCGATCGGAACCAAGTTGGGTGTCACTGACAGCATTTCAGCCGTCGATTCGGCCGACACCGTCATGGTTGCCGGCGGTGACAAACTGGTCGGGCAGCGACTTGATCCCGCGCTTCTGGAGGCGCTCGGATCATTGTCGGCGCGGTCCCGGCGGTTGGCTTCGGTTTGCACGGGTTCGTTCGTCTTGGCTCAGGCTGGCCTGTTGAGGGGCCGTTGTGCTACCACGCACTGGCGACATGCGCGGCTGCTTGCTCGCGAATTCCCCAACACACGCGTCGAGCCTGACGCGATCTTCATTCGTGATGGCGAGATCTTCACCTCGGCCGGGGTATCGGCGGCCATCGACTTGGCGTTGGCGTTGGTAGAACTGGATTATGGCGCGGAGTTGGTTCGTGAGGTGGCACGCGCCTTGGTCGTGTATCTCAAACGCGCGGGCGGACAGTCGCAGTTTTCCGCCTTGGTGGGGGCCGAACCGCCGGCCGACTCAGTACTGCGCACGGTCACCGCGTCGATCGTCGCGAACCCGGGCGCGGACCATAGCGTGAAGAGCCTTGCCACACGAGCATCCTTGAGCACGCGTCACCTGACGCGGCTGTTTCAGTCGGAGCTTGGCACGACCCCCGCCCGGTACGTCGAAACGGTCCGTCTCGATGTCGCAAGGGTCGAGCTCGAGGCAGGACGCACGGTGGCTCACGCGGCGCGGCTGGCCGGCTTCAGCAGCCCCGAAACGCTCAGGCGGGTCTTTGTCAACCGTCTCGGCGTCTCTCCCAAGGCTTATCAGGACAGATTTCGTACTACTGTCCGTGATGGCGCCAACACTTCACCCGACACCGTGATCGCACAACGATGACGCCGTCGGTTAGATCTGGGGAGCCTCGGATCCGTGATGTCGCTATTTGAGGGAAAGATGTCCCGTCGTCGCTGGTGTGCGAGCCGTCGCGGCGCGGATACTGGGCGTGTGACTTCACGACTCAGTGGATCGATTGCTGGCTTTCTGACGTTGGTAGGGTCACTCGTTCACTGCCGCGCCAAGATCTCGTCGTGATTGCCGAACAAGCCAATGACATTGGGGTGCGGGCACCGGTAAACGCCAAGCCCGAAAACATCGCGCGCCGTCTGGGTTTCGCACCAGAACAGCGCATCACAGCACCCGACGAAACGATGTCGGCGGCAATCTGGCGGTTCCGGCGCAAGGCGACCTACGAATTGGCCGGCCCCGCAAGTGGCGACCTGGACGTGATCTCGATGCCGGTGAGCGGTCGCCACCATCACACCTACTTCGCCAACGGGCGCCAGAAATGGAGCGGTGTGCATCCGGCATTTCACATGAACATCGTGGCCGCGGGCGAACAGCCGCGAGGGATATTCACGTCAGACCAGCCCTTCACCTACCTGCACATATATCTGCCTCACGCGATGGTTGAGCGCCTCGCCGTGGAAAGCGGTGCGACCGAGAAAGGTCGGACGGTCGTTCTGGTCGATCCGATGTGTTCTCGTGACCCGTTCGTCGAGGGGATCTGTCGGCAGATCGTGCGCGAGATGACAAACCGTGACGCGTGCTCACGCATGATGATCGAATCGCTCGGCCAACAACTCGCTGTCCGCCTGATACGGCGGCATTCGACGCTGTCCGGCTCCGCAGTGTTCGCTGAGAAAAGCGGCCCAGGTTATCGGGATTGGCGCCTGCGACGGGCAATCGAATACCTCGAAGCACACCTATCCGACGACGTCGGTTTGACCGAGCTGGCCAAGGTAGTCGGTTTGTCAGCGGCCCGCCTGGCAGCCCTTTTTCGCGAGGGCACGGGCGAGCCCCCGCACCGCTGGTTGATGAACCGCCGCTTGGCACGAGCGCTTGAACTGCTGGGCAATCCGTCTTTGAGCATTACCGAAATCGCGCACCAATGCGGGTTCGCCAGTTCTCAACACCTGGCTACGGTGACCCGACGCCAGCTCGCCATTACGCCGACCGGCTACCGCCGGCAGTTACTCGGTTGAGGACAAGCGGCTTCGAGCCACTGTTCACCCGCGATCAGGCCATCCTGGTCAGGAATCGGTCCGGCGGCGCACCGGCCTGCCGTCCATCGGGTCGCGCCATGTCGCCTACTTGGCGGCGTTGTACTTGTTGATCGCATCGTCGAGCCGCTGCAGAGCCGCGCCGTAGGAAGCGAAATCGCCTTTCCGCTGAGCATCTTTCGCGGCGCCGATCGCCGCCTGGATCTCCTGTAGCGCGGCGGCCTTGGCCGCGGACAGGGTCACCGACCCGTCCGGGGCCGGCGGCACCACCGCGGTCGGCGGCGGCGGCGATCCCGGCGTCGCAGCGGGTGCCGGCGGGCCGGCCGCGGGCGGGTTCGGGTTCGCGTTCGGCGGCGCGCCGGCCTCGGTGGGCTGTATCCCGGTGGCGGCCGCGCCGGCGCCGGGCCCGAACAGCCCGGTCAGCGCGTCGCCCACCGTGGGGCCGTAGCCGATCTTGTCGTTGTACATCATGGCCACGCGGATCAGCCGCGGATACGACGACGCGGCGTCGCTGGCGCCCGGTGAGGCATAGACGGGTTCGACATAGAGCAGGCCACCCTGGGCCACCGGCAGCGTGAGCAGGTTGCCCCACCGGATCCGGTTCTGGTTGTCGCGCCCGATCACGCCGAGGTCCTGGGACACCGCCGGATCGGTGGTGATCGCGTTGTTGGCCAGCTTGGGGCCGTTGACCTGACCCGGGATGGTCAGCACCGTGATCTTGCCGTAGGTCGCGGGATCGGAGCTGGCGCTGATGTAGGCGGCCAGGTAGTCACGCTTGAACCGGTTCATCGCGCTGGTCAACTGATACGAGGCCGAATTGTCGTTCTTGGCAATGTTTTTCGCGACGATGTAATAGGGCGGCTGGTAGCTGCTGGCGGTCGGATTCGGGTCCAGCGGGACGTCCCAGAAATCCGAGGTGGAAAAGAAGGTCACCGGGTCGTTGACGTGATACTTGGCCAGCAGCATCCGCTGCACCTTGAACAGGTCCTCGGGATAGCGCAGGTGCTCGGCGAGCTCGGGCGTGATGTCGCTCTTGGGCTTGACGGTGCCGGGGAAAACCCGCATCCACGCCTTCAGCACCGGGTCCTGCTCGTCCTGTTGGTACAGCGTGACCGTGCCGTCGTAGGCGTCGACCGTGGCCTTCACCGAATTGCGGATGTAGGAGACCTGCTTGTCGGGCGCCAGCCGGTTGAACGCGACCTCGGTGGAGTCGGCGGTGGCCGACTCCAGGGAGGTGAGCTCGGAGTACGGGTAGTTGTCCAACGTGGTGTAGCCGTCGATGATCCACACCAGCCGCTTGTTGACGATCGCCGGGTACACCGAGCTGTCGGTGGTCAGCCACGGTGCCACCGCCTCCACCCGATGCGCCGGATCGCGATTGAAAAGTATCTTGCTGTTGGCGCCGATCACGTTGGAAAACAAGAAGTTTCGCTCGGCGAACTTGGCGGCGAAGACGCTGCGCGATATCCAGCTGCCGATCGGCACCCCCCCGAGCCCGGTGTAGGTGTAGTTCTTGGTTTCGGTGCTGGTCTCGTAGTCGTATTCGCGGTCGTTGCCGTTGCGCCCGACGATCGCGTAGTCGGCCGACGTGTTGGAGATGACGGGCCCGAAGTAGATGCGCGGCTGGTCCAGCGGAGCCGGCCCGTCGGAAACCACGCTGCCGTTGGCGCCGACGACGTTGACAAGAAACTGCGGGTAGCCACCGTTTTGGTTGGGGTCGTTGGCGATCCCGCGCACCGTGTTGGCCGGCGACGCGATGAATCCGTTGCCGTGGGTGTAGACGGTGTGCCGGTTGATCCAGTCGCGCTGGTTGTCGATCAGGCGGTCGGGGTTGAGTTCCCTTGCCGCGACGACGTAGTCGCGCAGCACCCCGGTGCGGTCGAGGTAGCGGTCGATGGACAGCTGGTCGGGGAAGTAGTAGAAGTTCTTGCCCTGCTGGAACTGGGTGAACGCCGGGCTGACGATGGTGGGGTCCAGCAGGCGGATGTTGGAGGTGGTCGCGCGGTCGGCCGCGACCTGCTGGGCGGTGGCCTGCCCGTCGCCGGTGTAGTTGCGGTAGCTGACCACGTCGGACGTCAACCCGTAGGCCTGGCGCGTCGCGGTGATGCTGCGGCCGATGTATTCGCTTTCCTTTTGCGCCGCGTTGGGTCTGACGCTGATCTGCTCGACGATCAGCGGCCACCCGGCGCCCACGATCAACGACGACAGCAGCAACAGCACCAGGCCGATGGCCGGAATCCGCAAGTCCCGCAGGACGATGGCGGAGAACACCGCGCCGGCGCAGATCAGCGCGATCGCCATCAGGATCAGCTTCGCCGGCAGCACCGCGTTGATGTCGGTGTAGCCCGCGCCGGTGAACGGCTTGCCCCCGCGGGTGTGCGAGAGCAGCTCGTAGCGGTCCAGCCAGTAGGCGACCGCCTTGAGCAGCACCAGCGCCCCGACCAGGGTGACCAACTGGATCCGCGCCGAGCGGCTCAGCGCGCCGGTGCGGCCGGACAGCCGGATGCCGCCAAAGATGTAGTGCGTCAACACGTTCGCCAGGAAAGCCAAAAACACCGCCACGAACAGGTAGCTGAGCAGCAGCCGGTACAGCGGCAGGTCGAACGCGTAGAAGCCGAGGTCCTTGCCGAACTCGGGATCCTTGATACCGAAGTCGCCGCCGTGCAAAAACAGCTGGATCCGCACCCAGTAGCTCTGCGCGATGATGCCCGCCAGCAGGCCGATCGCCGCCGGGATCCCGACGCCCACCAGCCGCAGGCGCGACACGACGACGGCGCGGTAGCGCGCCACGGGGTCGTTGGTGTTGCTCGGCACGAACACCGGGCGGGTGCGGTAGCCCAGCGCGAGCCCGGCGAACACGATGCCGCCGACGAGCAGGCCGGCGACGAGGAAGACCAGCATGCGGGTGACCAGCACGGTGGTGAACACCGAGCGGTAGCCGAGCTCGCCGAACCACAGCCAGTCGACGTAGGCGTCGATCAGCCGCGGACCGGCGAGCAGCAAAACGATCACACCCAGTGCGATCAGGATCAGAATCCGGCTGCGCCGAGTCAACTTCGGCATCCGTGCGGTGGGCCGCATCCCCACTGGTTACGCTCCCTGATCGGTGTGACTGGCTCTCGGGGTTACTCGGAGTTTTCTAGCTCACAACTGTACGCATCCCGCGACCAGCGCGAGCGGGCTAGCAACTGGGCGGCTGCCCCCCGGCCCGCAACGCCTGCAGCGCGTCGACCGCCCCTTGCAGCGTCTCGACCTTCACCAACCGCAGGCCGGGCTCGTTCGCGGAGCTCGCCTCGTAGCAGTTTTTGGCCGGCACCAGAAACACGGTGGCCCCCGCGGCGTGCGCGGCGGCCATCTTGTGGGTGATGCCCCCGATCTGGCCCACCTTGCCCTCGACGTTGATGGTCCCGGTGCCCGCGATGAACGCCGACCCCGCCAGGTCACCGGCGGTGAGCTTGTCGACGACGGCCAGGCTGAACATCAGCCCGGCCGACGGCCCGCCCACGTTGGCGAGGTTGAAGTCGACGACGAACGGCGCCCAGGGCGCGTCGAGGACCGCCACACCCAAAAAGCCGTAGTCGCGATCCTTGTTGCTGCCCAGCGCGACCTGCACCACGCCGGCCGGCTCGTTCTTGCGGCGGAAGTCGATCGTCACCACCTGACCGGGCTTGGTGTTCTTCAGGAACCCGGTGAACTGCTCCACGTTGGCCACGGGGGTGCCGTTGACCATGTCGATGGCGTCGCCGGACTTCAGCTTGCCCGCCGAGGGGCCGGGGTCGGTGACGGTCGCCACGGTCACCGCGGGCGGGTACTTCAGGTAGCCGAGCGCGGCGTACTCGGCGCTGTCCTCGGACTGCTTGAAGTCGGCGTTGTTGGCCTTGTCGACGTCCTCCCGCGACTTGCCCGGCGGGTAGACGAGATCGCGCGGAATCAGCTGCTCCTGCCCCGACAGCCACAGCGTCAGCGCCTCGCCCAGCGACAGCTCGTCGCGCTGGGACACCGTCGTCATGTTGAGGTGGCCCGTCGTCGGGTGCGTGGGGGCGCCCTGGATGGCGACCACCTGTTTGCCGTCGACCTCCCCGAGGGTGTCGAACGTCGGGCCGGGGCCCAGCGACACGAACGGCACCGTCACCACCGCGAGCAACACCCCGAACACCACGATCGGCAGTAGCGCGACGATCAGGGTCAGAATCCGCCTGTTCACGCCGCTTACCCTATCGGGGCCCCGCCCGGCCCCATTCAGCTACGAGCGTGACCGGGGACCGCGCGTCGCCTAGGCGCGGTGAGTACCGTTGACGTTATGGCTGACCTGCCTTTCGGCTTCTCGTCCGGCGACGACCCGGAGCGCGAGAACCGCGGGAAGAACGACCCCGATGCCCACTCGGGGGCGTCCGACCCGTTGGGCGCCTTCGGCATGGGCGATTTGGGGCAGATCTTCACCCAGCTGGGCCAGATGTTCAGCAGCGCGGGCACCGTCATGGCCGGCGGCCAGAGTTCGGGACCGGTCAACTACGAGTTGGCGCGCCGGGTCGCGTCGAGCTCGATCGGGTTCGTCGCGCCCATCCCCGCCTCGACGAACAAGGCGATCGCCGACGCGGTCCACCTCGCCGAAACCTGGCTGGACGGCGCGACGGCGCTGCCCGCCGGCACCACCAAGGCCGGGGGGTGGAGCCCCAGCGACTGGGTGGACCACACGCTGGAGACCTGGAAGCGGCTGTGCGATCCGATGGCCGAGCAGATCGCGACGGTGTGGGCGTCGGCGCTGCCCGACGAGGCGAAGACCATGGCGGGCCCGCTGCTGGCGGTGATGTCGCAGATGGGCGGCATGGCGTTCGGATCGCAGCTGGGCCAGGCGCTGGGCCGGCTGTCCCGCGAGGTGCTGACGTCGACCGACATCGGCCTACCGCTCGGCCCCAAGGGCGTGGCCGCGATCCTGCCGGACGCCCTGGAATCCTTCGCCGCCGGGCTCGAGCAGCCGCGCAGCGAGATCCTGACCTTCCTCGCCGCCCGGGAGGCCGCGCACCACCGCCTGTTCAGCCACGTGCCGTGGCTGGCCAGCCAGCTGCTGGGCGCGGTCGAGGCCTACGCCAAGGGCATGAAGATCGACATGTCCGGCATCGAGGAGCTGGCCCGCGACTTCAACCCGGCGTCGCTGTCCGACCCGACGGCCATCGAAAACCTTTTGGGGCAGGGGGTTTTCGAGCCGAAGGCGACCCCGGCCCAGACCCAGGCGCTGGAGCGGCTGGAGACGCTGTTGGCGTTGATCGACGGCTGGGTGCAGGTGGTGGTCACCGGCGCCCTGGGCGACCGGATCCCGGGAACGGCCGCGCTGTCCGAGACGCTGCGCCGCCGCCGGGCCAGCGGTGGGCCGGCCGAGCAGACGTTCGCGACGCTGGTCGGCCTCGAACTGCGCCCGCGCAAGCTGCGCGAGGCCGCCGCGCTGTGGGACCGCCTGACGCAGGCCGCCGGCCCCGACGCCCGCGACGCCATCTGGCAGCACCCCGACCTGCTGCCGGGCGCCGACGACCTCGATGAGCCGGCCGGGTTCATCGACCGCGTCATCGGCGGCGACACGAGCGGCATCGACGAGGCCATCGCCAAGCTGGAAGAGGGCCCGGCGGACCCCGACGGTCCTGTGGAGAACTGAGCGCGGCGTCGACCGCCCGGGTGGCACAGTCACCACCCATGACCCAGGCGACGGCCCAGACCCCGTCTGAGGCCGCTTCCAAGTCCGCGGTTTCGCTGTACGCCCTGGACCCGGCGCTGCCGGTGCTGCTGCGGCCCGACGGCGCCGTCCAGGTCGGCTGGGATCCCCGCCGCGCCGTGCTCGTCCGCCCGCCGGGCGGCCTCGCCGCGCCCGAGCTGGCCGCGCTGCTGCGGTCCATGCGGTCGCCGACACCGCTCTCCGAGCTGCGGCGCCGGGCCGTCGACGGCGGCCTGCGGGACGGCCCGGCGGCATCCCAGGGCCTGACCGCCCTGGTCGCGCAGCTGGTCGGCGCCGGCGTGGCGACCGAGTGCCGGCAGCCCCGGGGCCGGGCGGCGGCGATCCGCATCCACGGCCGCGGCCCCCTGTCGGAGCTGCTCACCGACGCGTTGCGGCGGTCGGGCGCCCGCGTCGGGCACAGCAGCCAGCCACACGCGGCCGTGTCGCCCGCCGCCGTCGACCTGGTGGTGCTGTCGGACAACCTGGTCGCCGACCCCCGAATGGTGCGCGACCTGCACGCCCTGGGTGTGCCGCACCTGCCGGTTCGCGTGCGGGACGGCACCGGCCTGGTGGGTCCGCTCGTGATCCCCGGCGTGACCAGCTGCCTCGGCTGTGCCGACCTGCACCGCGCCGACCGCGACGCGGCCTGGCCGGCCATCGCCGCCCAGCTGCGCGACACCGTCGGCGTGGCCGACCGGGCCACCCTGCTGGCGACCGCGGCGCTGGCGCTGAGCCAAATCAACCGAGTCATCGCCGCCGTGCGCGGGCGCCAGGCCGTGCCCGACCCCGCGCCGCCCCCGGCGCTGAACGCGACGCTGGAATTCGACGTCGACGCGGGCTCTATCGTCGCGCGCCGCTGGACCAGGCACCCCCTGTGCACGCTGTGCCCGTGCGGAGGCCCGCGTGGTCGCGCAGTGGCCGGATCCACAGCGCGCCGCGCTGGCCGTCATGGATGATGGGTACGTGGCAGACATCAAACGCGGCGGCGCCGCGCGCAACGCCAAGCTGGCCGGCCTGTCGGTCGGCATCGCCGGGCGGACCGCGCTCGGGTTCGGCAAGCGACTGACCGGCAAGTCCCGAGACGAAGTCAACGCCGAGCTGATGGAAAAGGCCGCCCATCAACTGTTCACCGTCCTCGGCGAGCTCAAGGGCGGGGCGATGAAGGTCGGCCAGGCGCTGTCGGTGATGGAAGCCGCCATCCCGGAGGAGTTCGGCGAGCCGTACCGCGAGGCGCTGACCAAGCTGCAGAAGGACGCCCCGCCGATGTCGGCGCACAAGGTGCACCGGGTGCTCGACGCGCAGCTGGGCACCAAGTGGCGCTCCCGGTTCAGCGAGTTCGACGACACCCCGATGGCCTCGGCCAGCATCGGCCAGGTGCACAAGGCGGTGTGGTCCGACGGCCGCGAGGTGGCCGTCAAGATCCAGTACCCCGGCGCCGACGAGGCGCTGCGCGCCGATTTGAAGACCATGAAGCGCATGGTCGGGGTGGTCAAGCAGCTCGCGCCCGGCGTGGACGTGCAGGGCATCGTCGACGAGCTGATCGAGCGCACCGAGATGGAGCTGGACTACCGGCTGGAGGCCGACAACCAGCGGGCGTTCGCCAAGGCCTACCGGGATCACCCGCACTTCATGGTGCCGCGCATCGTGGCCAGCGCGCCCAAGGTCGTGATCCAGGAGTGGATCGACGGCATCCCGATGTCGGAGATCATCCGCAAGGGCACGGTCGAGCAGCGCGACCTGATGGGCACCAGGCTGGCCGAGCTCACGTTCGACGCGCCGCGCCGGCTGGAGATGATCCACGGCGACGCCCACCCCGGGAATTTCATGCTCCTGCCCGACGGCCGCATGGGTGTCATCGACTTCGGTGCGGTGGCGCCGCTGCCGGGCGGCTTCCCGGTCGAGTTGGGCATGTCGATCCGGCTGGCCCGGGAGAAGAACTACGACCTGCTGCTGCCGACGATGGAGAAGGCGGGCTTCATCCAGAAGGGCCAGCAGGTGTCGGTGCGCGACATCGACGACATGCTGCGCCAGTACGTCGAACCGGTCGAGGTCGAGGTCTTCCACTACACCCGCAAGTGGCTGCAGCGGATGACGGTGCGCCAGATCGACCGGTCAGTGGCCCAGATCCGCACGGCGCGGCAGCTGGACCTGCCACCGAAGCTCGCGATTCCGATGCGGGTGATCGCGTCCGGGGTCGCGATCATGTGCCAGTTGGACGCCCACATTCCGACCCGGGCGCTGTCGGAGGAGCTGGTCCCCGGCTTCGCCGAGCCCGATACCGCGGTCGTCTGAGCTTCGCGAGACTGCAACCGCCAACGCCGCGTCTCGAGAAACGCGTCGGCAGTTACAGTTTCGCGGGTCAGGCGGCGACCTTGCGGGGGCGTCCGCGCGGCCGCTTGTAGCTGACGACCGACCCCCGCTCGAGGATCTCGCCGCCCCACACGCCCCAGGGCTCGGCGCGCTCCAGCGCGGCCGTCAGGCACTGGCGGCGGATCGGGCAGCCCGCGCACAGCGTCTTGGCGCGCTCCAGGTCGGCCGGGGTGTCGGCGAACCACAGGTCGGGGTCACCGGCGCGGCACGGCAACCGCGCCGACGTCGGTCTGGGGACTGGCGGTGCCGGCATGTCCTGCTCACCTGCTTCCTGGTCGGGTTTTCGTGGTGATCCGGGCCAGGTTGCGGGCTTCGCAACGGGAAAAATATGGCCACGGATCCTGGTGACTTCGGGTCCGTGGCCTAATGGGAAATGGGGCTGGTTAGGTGGGGCCCCGATCCACGGACGGGTCAGTCGCGGCGGCGGCGCGATGCTTCAGCGCGTCCGCCCGCACGGCGGTCTCGGCGGCATGGGCGGCCAGGGACGGGGCAGGAGCCGGCGCCGCGGCGGCCACGCCTACACCGAACGCGTTGGTGATCATCGTGGCCACCTCCTCTCCGTGGGCTCACTGGGCAGCAAAAGTGCGCTTCCGAGGGTAGATGCTACCGGCCGCCGGCCACAACCGATTTCTGACCTGGGTGTTTGGCGTTAGCGGGCTTTTTTGACCAGCTCGAGCACGGCGGGCCCGTACTGCTCGAGCTTGCGCGAGCCGATCCCCGGGATGGCGATCAGGGCCGCCTCGTCGTCGGGCAGCAGCTCGGCGATCGCGATCAGCGTGTTGTCGGTGAACACCACATAGGCGGGCACGTTCTGTTCCTTGGCGACCTCCAGCCGCCAGGCCTTGAGCCGCAGCAGCAGCTCCTCGTCGATGTCGGCGGCGCAGGTCTCGCACCGGCGCAGCATGATCGCCGCCGGGGTGGTCAGGCTGTTGTTGCAGATCCGGCAGCGCGTCGCGGTCCCGCGGGTGCGGCGGGACCTGGCCGGCGCGGAGTCGGCGCGCGCCTGCGGCGCGATGCCGTTGAGGAACCGCGACGGCTTGCGGCTCTGGCGCCCACCCGGGCTGCGGGCCAACGCCCAGCTGAGCGCGAGATGGATTCGCGCCCGGGTGATTCCGACGTAGAGCAGCCGGCGCTCCTCCTCGACGGCCTCGCTTTCGGCGCCGTGCGCCAGCGCGTGCGAGATGGGCAGCGTGCCGTCGGCCAGCCCGACCAAAAACACCGCGTCCCACTCGAGGCCCTTGGCGGCGTGCAGCGACGCCAGCGTGACGCCCTGCACCACCGGGGGGTGCCGCGCGTCGGCGCGGGAGCGGAGCTCGGCCAGCAGCCCCGGGAGGTCGAGCTGCGGGCGCTGCGCCACCTCGTCGTCGACCATTTCGGCCAGCCCGGCCAGGGCCTCCCAGCGATCGCGGGCCCGGCTGCCCGCCGGCGGCTCGGCCGTCAGCCCGAGCGGCTCCAGCACGGCGCGCACGACGTCGGGCAGCGGGGCCTCGGCGTCCGGGTCGCCGCCGGCGCCGCGCTCGGCCGCGCGCTGCAGCGCCAACAGCGCCTGCCTGATCTCCTGGCGGTTGAAAAACCCCTCGCCCCCGCGGATCTGGTAGGTGATGCCCGCCTCGGTCAGGGCCTCCTCGTAGACCTCCGATTGCGCGTTGACCCGGTAGAGCACCGCGATCTCGGACGGCGCGGTGCCGGATTCGATGAGCCGGGCGATGGCCTTCGCGACCGCGGCCGCCTCGGCCGTCTCGTCCGGATGCTCGCGGAACGACGGGGCCGGGCCCGCGGCGCGCTGGCCGGAGAGCTGCAGCTTGCTGCCGGCGACGCGGCCGCGGGCCGCGGCGATCACCTGGTTGGCCAGCGACACCACCTGCGGGGTGGAGCGGTAGTCGCGTTCCAGGCGCACGACGGTGGCGTCGGGAAATTGCCGCGAGAAGTCGAGCAGGAAGCGGGGCGTGGCCCCGGTGAACGAGTAGATGGTCTGGTTGGCGTCGCCGACGACGGTCAGGTCGTCGCGGTCGCCGAGCCAGGCCGCCAGCACGCGCTGCTGCAGCGGGGTGACGTCCTGGTACTCGTCGACGACGAAGCAGCGGTAGCGGTCGCGGAACTCCTCGGCCACGGCCGCGTCGTTCTCGATCGCGGCCGCGGTGTGCAGCAGCAGGTCGTCGAAGTCGAGCAGCGCCAGCGATTCGTCGCGCACCTTGAGGGCCTCGTAGGCCGCGTAGACGGCCGCGATCTGCTGGGCGTCCCTCGGCACGTCGCGGCCGGCTTCGGCCACCGCGGGCGCGTACTGCTCGGGGCCGATGAGCGAGGCCTTCGCCCACTCGATCTCGCCGGCCAGGTCGCGCACGTCGTCGGTGCTGACGTTGAGCCGGCAGCGGCTGGCCGCCCTGGCGACGACGGCGAACTTGGTGTCCAGCAGCTGCCACCCGGTGTCACCGACCACCCGCGGCCAGAAGTAGCGCAGCTGGCGGTGCGCGGCGGCGTGAAAGGTCAGGGCCTGCACGGCCCCGACCCCGGGATCGGTGTGGCCGGCGGCGGCGAGCGTGCGCAACCGGGAGCGCATCTCCCCCGCCGCGCGCTGAGTGAAGGTGACCGCCAGGACCTGACCGGCCGCGACGTGGCCGCCCGCGACGAGCTGGGCGATGCGGTGCGTGATGGTGCGGGTCTTGCCCGTTCCCGCGCCCGCGAGCACGCAGACCGGCCCCCGGGGCGCCAGCACGGCCTCGCGCTGTTCGTCGTCCAGCTCGGCGGTCAACGGGTCGGTGGCCAACGGCATGGGGTCCATCTTGGCAGCAGTGCCCGACAAACCGGGGGCGCCACCACGTGGAATGCATCGTGAGCCAGGGATGTTGACCGGGCTATGACCAACGCTTCGCTCACCGTTTACACGACGTCCTGGTGTGGGTACTGCCACCGGCTCAAGACGGTGCTCAAATCCGCCGGGATCCCCTACGACGAGGTCGACATCGAACACGACCCGGCGGCGGCGGAGTTCGTCGGTTCGGTCAACGGCGGCAACCGGACGGTTCCGACGGTGAAGTTCGCCGACGGGTCCACGCTGACCAACCCGAGCGCGGCGCAGGTCAAGGCGAAGCTGGCCGAGGCCGGCTGACGGGACTCAGTCCAGCCCGGCCCAGGATTCGATGATCACACGGGCGATCGAAATCGACCCGGGCAGCAGAAGTTTCGACTGCGAGTCGCTGCTCCAGTCGCCGGCGGCGAGCGCGGCGCGCACCTCGTCGCGGGTGAACCACTGCGCCTCGGCGATCTCGCCGTCGTTGAACGAGAAGTCCTCGCCCGGGTCGCCCAGGGCGTGGAAGCCGACCATCAGCGATCGCGGAAACGGCCACGGCTGGCTGCCCAGGTAGCGCACGTCGCGCACGGTCAGGCCGATCTCCTCGCGGATCTCGCGGGCGACGCACGCCTCGAAAGACTCGCCCGCCTCGACGAATCCGGCCAGCAGCGAGAACATCCGCTCGGGCCACACCGCCTGGCGCGCCAGCACGGCGCGATCGGCGCCGTCGTGGACCAGGCAGATCACCGCGGGGTCGATGCGCGGGAACTCCTCGTGGCCGGTGACCGGATTGACCCGGGACCAGCCCCCGCGCGACGGGCGCGTCGGGGACCCGTCGACCGCGCTGAAGCGCGCCCTGTCATGCCAGTTGAGCAGCGCGAGGGCCGACGCCACCAACTGGCTGCTGGTGTCGTCGAAGATCGGGCCGAGGCTGCGCAGGTTCACCACTTCGGCCCGGACGTCGGGATCCTCGGGCGCCTCCAGCGCGGCGCGGACGGCCCAGACGTGGCGGCCGCCCTCGATGCGGCCCAGGAACACGGCGTCCTTCGGTGGCTTGTCGGCCAGCGCGGCCGCCGGGCCTAGCACCACGCGCCCGTCGGCGACCAGCACCTGGTTGCGCGCATCCACCCGCAGCAGCGCCGCGTCCGGCCAGCCCGCGGCCGCCGCGTCGACGTCGGTGCGCAGCCGGTCGGCCCGGTCGGCGCCCACGCGCGACAGCACCGGGATGTCCCGCAGCTGAAAATCCACTAGTTCCCCGCGCTCCGGACGTAGAGCAGCCGGTCGTTGGCCTCGATCGCGTCGGCCTCGGGCGCGCCGATGCGCAGCAGCCGGCCGTCGCGCACCACACCGAGCACGATGTCCCTCAGATGCCTTGGGGATCCGCCGATTTCGGCCTGCTCGACTTCGCGTTCGGCGATGGCCAGCCCGGCGTCGGGTGTCAGCAGGTCCTCGATCATCTCCACGACGCTGGGCGTGGTGGTCGCCAGGCCGAGCAGCCGGCCGGCGGTTTCGGAGGAGACCACCACCGAGTCGGCGCCCGACTGCCGCAGCAGGTGCTGGTTTTCGGCCTCCCGGATCGACGCCACGATCTTGGCCTTGGGCGAGATCTCCCGCGCCGTCAGCGTGACGAGCACCGCGGTGTCGTCGCGGCTGGAGGCGATGATGATCGAGGCGGCGTGCTGGGCGCCGGCCAGCCGCAGCACGTCGGATTTCGTCGCGTCGCCGTGCACGGTGACCAGCCCGGCGGACGCGGCCCGGTCGAGGGCGGCCTGGTCGGTGTCGACGACGACGATTTCGGCCGCGGGGACATCGTCGCCGAGCAAGGCCCCGACCGCCGTCTTGCCCTTGGTGCCGTAACCGATCACGATCGTGTGGTTGCGCACGGTGCTCCTCCAACGCTGGATCTTCCACGCCTGCCGGGACGTTTCGGTGACGACCTCGAGCGTGGTGCCGACCAACAAGATCAGGAACGCGATGCGCAGCGGCGTGACGATCAGGACGTTGATCGCGCGCGCGAATTCCGACACGGGCGTGATGTCGCCGTAGCCCGTCGTCGACAGCGTCACCGCCGAGTAGTACAGGCAATCCAGAAACGTCAGCCGGTCGCCCTGCGCGTCGCGGTACCCGTCGCGGTCGAGGTAGACGGTGATGGCGCCGACGAACAGCGCCGCGATCGCGATGGCCACCCGGCGGGAGATGATGCGGGCGGGGCCGACCTGCCCCTGGGGAATGCGCAGCACGCCGACGAGCGCGTAACTGGGCTGGACGGTCAATCGCTCGTCGAGGCGGCCCAGGCGCCGCCAGCTACCTTTGGGCACGGAAATCCGTTATCGCATCGAACCCACCGCACGGCGCCAGCACGACTCAAATGTAACCACGGTTAGACGCGCGCGGCGCGCTCGTCGGCGGAATCGGCGGCCAGCGCGGCCAGGTCCGCGGGGTCGGGCAGTTCGGCGGGGGTGATCGTCGCGCCGGTGCGCACGTAGTGGAAGGCGGTGCGCACCGACGACTCCGGCACCCCGGACAGCGCGGCCCAGGCCAGCCGGTAGACGGCGAGCTGGACGGCGGCCTGCCGCCGGGCTTCCGCGCCGCGCGGGGGCTCGCCGGTCTTCCAGTCCACCACGGTGGCGCCGCCGTCGGGGTCGGCGAACACCGCGTCGATGCGGCCGCGGACCAGCCGGTCGCCGATGGGCAGCTCGAAGGGCACCTCGACGGCCACGGGAGTGCGTGTTGCCCAACGCGATTGGGCGAACGCCGCCTGCAGCGCGGCCAATTCGGCGGTGTCGCCGACGTCGGAGTCCGCGGCGCCCGGCAGGTCGCCGAGGTCGAACAGCGAGTCGACGCCGTAGAACTTCTGCACCCAGGAGTGAAAAGCGTTGCCGAGCAACGCGTGTGGGTCCGGACGGGTGGGCATCCGGTGGATCAGCCGCTGCGCCGCGCCGGCCGGGTCGCGGGCCAGGTCGACCAGGCCGCTCACCGACAGCTGGCTGGGCAGCGCGCGGGCGGGTGGGCACTCCGACCGGGCCCGCTCGGCCAGCAGCGCATCGACGTCGGCGGCCCAGCCTTCGACGTCGCCCGGCTCCTCGAGGTCGCCGGCCATCGCCTGGGCCACCATGGCCGCGCCGGCTTCGACGTCGCCGCGCCGCACCGCCAGCGGGTCGGCGGGCCAGGTCGCCTCGACAACGGTGTCGCGCAGGGGGTTTCGTTCGCCGTCGGCGGGCGCGGGGGCCCACTGGTCCACCTCCCCGCAGGGATCGCCGGCCGCGGCGGAACGGTCGATGATGTCCTTGAGCTCGGCCAGGAATTCCGACGGGCCGCGCGGCTTGGCCCCGCTGGATCCCCAGTGGTGGCCGGAGACGAGCAGGGTGTCTTCGGCGCGGGTGATGGCCACGTAGAGCAGCCGGCGTTCCTCGTCGACACGGCGCTGCTCGAGGCGGCGACGGTGGTCGAAGATGCTGTCGGACAACTGCTTTCGGTTGGTGACGGCCGAAATGTCCAGCACCGGGATGCCCAGCGAGCCCGCCGCGGCGCGGTCGCCGCGCAACAGCGGAGGCAGCTCGGCGGCGTCGGTGAGCCAGGTGCCGCGCGAGGCGGTCGACGGGAAGATGCCGCCCGACAGGTGCGCCACGGCGACGACCTGCCACTCCAGGCCCTTGGCCGAGTGCACGGTGAGCACCTGGACCCGGTCGCGGGCGACCGCCGGAGGGGCGGGCGGCAGGCCGTTTTCGACGGCCTCGGCGGCGTCGAGGTAGGCCAGCAGGCCGGCCACCGAGGCCACCGACGCCCCGCCGGCCGCGTCCGCGGTGGCGTTGCTCCGCTCGGCGTAAGCGGCGACCACGTCGGCGAACGCGTCGAGGTGTTCGGCGCCGGCCCAGGGCTGGGCGGCCCCCGACGCCGCTCGGACCTCGCAATCGACGCCCAGCGCGCGGCGCACCTCGGCGACCAGGTCGGGCAGGGCATGGCCGAGGTGGCCGCGCAGGGCGCTCAGCTCGGCGGCCAGCGCGGTGATGCGCCGAAACCCCGTGGGCGAGTAGGAGGCGGGCGGGCCGGGATCGCCGATCGCGTCGGCCAGGCACGCGGCGTCGGCGTCGGGCCCGGCCGCCCGCGCGATCGCCTCGGGCGAGGGCGTCCCGCCCGGGCGTGCCCCCGCGAGGGCCACCGCCCGCCGCCACAGCGCGGCGACGTCGCGGGCGCCGAGGCGCCAGCGCGGGCCCGTGAGCACCCGCATCGCCGCCGCGCCGGCGGTCGGGTCGGCGACCAGCCGCAGCATCGCCACCACATCGGCGACCTCGGGGACCGACAGCAGCCCGGCCAGGCCGACCACCTCGACCGGGATGCCGCGCGCGCGCAGGGCGTCGGCGACGGGGGCGGCGTCGGCGTTGCGGCGCACCAGCACCGCGGCGGTCGGCGGGCTGACCCCGTCGGCGTGCGCCTGCCGGTAGCGCCGGTGGAGCTGCTCGGCGATCCACTCGCGTTCGGCGCGCACGTCGGCCAGCAGCGCGCAGCGGACGGTTCCGGGCGGGGCGTCGGGCCGGGGGCGCAGCGCGCGCACCGCCACCGAGCGCCGCCGCGCCTCGGCCGAGACGGCGTTGGCCACCCGCAGCGCCTCGGGCGGGTTGCGCCAGCTCGTCCGCAGCTCGAGCACGGGCGCCGGGGTGCCGTCGGAGCGGGGGAAGTCGGTGGCGAACCGCGGCAGGTTGGTCGCCGAGGCGCCGCGCCAGCCGTAGATCGACTGGATCGGGTCGCCGACGGCGGTCAGCGCCAGCCCGTCGTCGACTCCGCCGCCGAACAGCGCCGACAGCGCGATGCGCTGGGCGTGCCCGGTGTCCTGGTATTCGTCGAGCAGGACCACCCGGTAGCGGTCCCGCAGCTCCTCGCCGACCTGCGGGAACGCCGCCGCCAGCCGCGCGGCCGAGGCCATCTGTGCGCCGAAGTCCATCACGTTGGCGGCGCGCATCCGCTCGTGCAGCGCGTCGAGCAGAGGCACCAGCTCGGCGCGCTCGGTCTGGGTGCCCAGCAGCCGCAGCAGCCACTGGTTGGGCCCCCGGTCGCGCTGGTACGGGCCGGGGGGCAGGCCGTGGATCAGCCGTTCCAGCTCGAGGTGGGTGTCGCGCAGCTGGCGGGTGTCCACCAGGTGTTCGGCCAGCTGCCCCCACAGCCGCAGCACGATCGAGGTGACCGCGGCCGGGGTCTTGTCGGTGCGCAGCTCGCCGCGGTAGCCGTTGACGACGTCGAAGGCCAGCTGCCACAGCTCGGTCTCGCCGAGCAGCCGGGTGTCCGGCTCCACGGGCAACAGCAGGCCGTGCTCGCGCAGCAGCGAGCCGGCGAAGGCGTGGTAGGTGCTGACGACCGGGGCGGCGTCGGGCTCGGCGAGATCGCCGGGCGGGCCGGCTAGGCCGGCCGTGCCGGCGGAGGTCAAGCCGGCCAGGCGGGCCAGCCGGGACCGGACGCGGCGCAGCAACTGGCCGGCGGCCTTGCGGGTGAACGTCAGCCCGAGCACCTGGCCGGGCTGGGCGTAGCCGTTGGCGACGAGCCACACCACCCGCGCGGCCATCGTCTCGGTCTTGCCGGCGCCGGCCCCCGCGATGACGACCAGCGGGCCCGGCGGCGCGGCGATGACCGCGGCCTGTTCGGGGGTGGGCGGGAAAAGCCCGAGCGCGCAAGCCAATTCGGCCGGGCTGTGGCGGGGGCTCACGGCGCCGACCCGTCGGCGTGGGCGGGGCAGCTCGGCCGGATCGGGCAGTGCGCGCAGCCGTCGTTGCGCCGGGCGACGAACTCCGGCCCGGCGGTGGCGTCGGCCGCGCGCCGGACGAGCTCGCGCCACTCGTCGCGGGCGGCCGGGGTCATCGGGTCCTGCTCGCGGACGGTGGCGCCTGCGGCGCCCGTCTTGCCGACGTAGACCAGCCGCGCGCCGCCGGGCTCGGTGCCGGCGGGGATCAGGCCCTCGGCCACCGCCAGCTGGTAGGTCGCCAGCTGCGCGTGTCGTTGCGCGTCGTCCTTGCTGACCGGGGTCTTGCCGGTCTTGACGTCGACGATCACCAGCCGGCCGGCCGCGTCGCGCTCCAGCCGGTCGACCCGGCCGCGCAGCCGGATCTCGCCGCCGCCCGCCCCCGCCGCCGGGAGGGTCCCGTCGACGTCCACCTCGACGCCGACCTCGGTGAGCTCGCCGCGGGTCTGGGCCCGCCACTCGAGGAACGCCTCGATCATGGCGCGGTGGCGGGCCAGCTCGTTGGCGGCGTGCCAGGGCGCGTCGAACGGCAGGTGCCGCCAGGCGCGGTCCAGCTCGGCCAGCAATTCCGTTGCCGTCCGTCCCGTTTCGGCGATCAGCGCGTGCAGCACCGAGCCGATTGTCGAACGCAGGTCCCGCGCGTCGGTCCCGCCGTGGCGTTCGGCCAGCCAGCGCAGCGGGCAGTCGTTGAGCGTCTGCAGCGTCGACGGCGTCAGCGTGACCACGTCGCCGGGACCCCGCAGCGGCTCGCCGGTGCTGACCGGGATCAGGCGGTGCCAGCCGGCCGGGTCGGCGCCCGCCACCCCCGCCCCGGCCAGCCGCGCCAACTGCGTGGCCGCGCGGCGGCGGGTGGCGTCGTCCACCGCGCCGTCGGGGGCGCACACGACGCCGCGCAGCCGGCCCACCAGCGCCGCCGCGGACAACACCCGGGGCGCCGAGACCGGTTGGGCGTCAAGGGTTTCGCCGGCGTCGCCGGCCCACCGCGCGATTTCGCCGAAGAACGCCGACGGCAGCGCGGCCTCCCCGTCGGCCCCGCCCGCGTCGCCGGCGTCGCCATCCACGGCGGTCACCAGCAGCCGCCGCCGGGCCCGGCCCATCGCGGCCACCAGCAGCCTGCGCTCCTCGGCCAGCAGCGGCGCCCGCACCGAGGCGTCCTCGGTGACGCCGTCGAGAGCGTCGAGCAACCGCTGGGTGCCCAGCACGCCGCCGCGCGGAACGGTGTTGGGCCACAACCCCTCCTGCAGTCCGGCGATGACCACGAAGTCCCATTCGTGCCCCAGCGCGGCGTGCGCGCTGAGCACCCGGACCTGCTCGGCCCCCACGGCCGGCTCGGTGTTGGCGCCGGGCACCCGCAGCGCCCCGACGTGCTCGACGAGCCCGCGCAGCGACGCACCCGGCGTGCGCGCCACGTAGTGGTCGGTGACGTCGAACAGGGCGGTCACCGCCGCCAGGTCCCTGGTGGCCTGGGCGCCGGCCGGGCCGCCGCGTTCGCTGGCCGTCAGCCAGCGCCGCTGCAGGCCGGACCGGTGCCAGGCGGCCCACAGGGTGTAGCGGGGGTCTTGGCCGGCGCGGTGGCAACGCGCGGCCGCGTCCAGCACCGCGCGCACCCGTCGCAGCGGCCCGGGGCGCGGCGCGTCGGCGCACAGGGCCTCGACCAGGAGGGCCCCGACGTCGCCCGCCGCGCAATCGGGATGGGCGCGCTGCAGCGTGCGGCGCAGCTGTCGCAGCGACACCGGGTCGACGCGGCCGATCGGCCCGGTCAGCAGCGCCAGGGCCCGCGCGCCGTCCAGCCCGTCGGCGGTGGCGGCCAAAACGGTGAGCAGCGCCCGGGCGGCGGGCTCGTCGGACAGAGCTCCACCCGAGGCGGGCGCGGCCACCGGCACGCCCGCGGCGGCCAGCGCGCGCGGCAGCCGCGCGCCGGCCCGCGGCACCGAGCGGACCACGACCGCCATCTGCGACCAGGGCACCCCGTCGACCAGATGCGCGCGCCGCAGCGCATCGGCCACGATCGCCGCCTCCGCGTGCGCCGAGGCGGCCAGGCGCACCGTGACGGATCCCTCCTCGGCCCCGCTGCCGTCGATCCGCCGGCCCGCGCCCCCGCCGGGCAGCCGGGCCGCGACACCGCTGACGGCGCGCGCCACGGCCGGCGCGCAGCGGTGCGACACCGTCAGCGTCACCGCCGGTGACTCGTCGGACAACAGCCCGGACGCATCGCCGCCCCGGAAGCCGTACACCGCCTGGTTGGGGTCGCCGGCGATCAGGGTCGCCTCGGCGCCCGCGGCCAGCACCCGAACCAGGCGGGCCGCCTGCGCGTCGAGTTGCTGGGCGTCGTCGACCAGCAGGACGCGCAGCCGCGCGCGTTCGGCGGCCAGCAGTCCGGGGTCGACCGCGAGGGCCTCCAGCGCCGCGCCGACCAGCTCGGCGGCGCCCAGCGCCGGCGCCGCGGCCTGCGCCGCCGTGCCGACCGCCGCCCGCAGCAACATCACCTGCTCGTATTGCCGCGCGAACTGCCCGGCGGCCACCCATTCCGGGCGGCGGCACCGGCGACCCAGCCGCTGCAGTTGCTGGGGGTCGATCCCGCGTTCGGAGCAGCGCGCCAACAGGTTTCGGAGCTCGGTGGCGAAGCCGGCGGTGCGCAGGGCGGGCCGCAGGTGGGCCGACCACGCCGTCGCCGCGCGCGGGCCGTCCTCGAGGTCGCCGGCCAGCAGTTCCCGGATGACGGCGTCCTGTTCGGCGCCGGTGACCAGCCGGGGCGGCGGGTCACCGGCCCGCTCGGCGGCGCGCCGCAGCACGGCGTAGGCGTAGCTGTGCACGGTGCGCACCAACGGCTCGCGCACCGCGGCCCGGCCGGAGCCGGTGGCGCGCAGCAGCGCCGTCGTCAGCGCGCTGCGCGCGCGCATCCCCAGCCGGCCCGAACCGGTAAGCAGCAGAACCGATTCCGGGCCGGCGCCGGCGCCGATCCGGGCGACCGCGGCGTCGACGAGCAGGGCGCTCTTGCCGGTGCCGGGCCCGCCCAGGACACGCACCCGCCCGCGCAGGCCGGGCGCCGCGACGGCGGCGGCCTCGTCGGTCCAGGTGTGTGGCATGGCTGCATGCAACCACGGGGGTCTGACAACCCGGCGCGGCATCCGGATACTGGAACCAGAAAGCCCCAACTCCCGAGGAGGGATCGAGATCGTGTCAGCAGGCCCAGACGACGGAGTGCCCGAAGCGGACGCCGCGGAGCAACACGCCGAGTACGACCCGGAATTCGAGGAGGCCGGTCTGGACGTCGAGTACGTGAACGCCGCCGCACGGGAGCGCGACGCCAACGAGGCCGACCTGATCGACCAGGCTTTCGTCGTCCCGGTCGTCGACGACGATCTGGACGACGCGTAGTGGGGCGGGCCCCGACGACGCCCGCAGCCGCGACTGGCACCATCGACGGGTGACCGCCGACCTGCACGTGCACCGCTACGGCCCGGCCGGTCCGGTGCGGCTGCTCGCCCTGCACGGGCTGACCGGTTACGGGGGGCGCTGGCGGCACCTCGCCGGCTTCCTGCCCGAAATCGCCATCGCCGCACCGGATCTGATCGGCCACGGCAGGTCGTCGTGGGCGGCGCCGTGGACCATCGAGGCCAACGTCGCGGCGCTGGCGTCGCTGCTCGACGCCGAAGCCGAAGCCCCGGCGCTCGTGGTCGGCCACTCCTTCGGCGGCGCGCTGGCCATGCGGCTGGCCGCGGCCCGCCCGGAGCGAGTTGCGGCGCTGCTGCTGCTCGATCCGGCGGTCGGGCTGGACGGGGGCTGGATGCGCGACATCGCCCACGCGATGTTCTCCTCGCCCGACTACCCGGACCCCGACGAGGCCCGCCTGGAAAAGGCGACCGGCTCCTGGGCCGACGTGGACCAGGCGTGGCTCGACGTCGAGATCGGCGAGCACCTCGTCGAGCTGCCCAACGGGCGATACGGCTGGCGCGTCAGCCTGCCGGCGATGATGTCGTACTGGAGCGAGCTGGCCCGCGATGCCGTGCTGCCGCCGGCCGGAACGCCGACGGTGCTGGTGCGCGCGAAGCAGACCTCGCCGCCATACGTCGGCGATCAACTGATCGCCGGGCTGCAGCGGCGGTTGGGGCCCGAGTTCCGGCTGCTGGATTTCGACTGCAACCACATGGTGCCCTATGCCAGGCCCACCGAAGTGGCGGCGCTGGTCCGCGAGCTGTTGGAGGCCCGCTGACCGTGGCGCCGGTGACCGACGAGCAGGTCGAGCGCGTGCGCGCGCTGGTCGCGTCGATCCCGTCGGGTCGGGTCGCCACCTACGGCGACATCGCCGCCGTCGCAGGGCTTTCCAGCCCCCGCATCGTGGGGTGGATCATGCGGACCGACTCCTCGGACCTGCCCTGGCACCGGGTGATCACCGCGTCCGGGCGACCCGCGCGGCATCTGACCACCCGGCAGCTCGAGCACCTGCGCGCCGAAGGTGTGCTGGCCGTCGACGGCCGGATCGCCCTGGACGAGATCCGCTACGAGTTCCCGGAGCAGAACTAGAGCACCAGCCGGACCAGCGCCGCGGTGCGGGCCAGTCCCGGGAACGCCTCGGCGGTCGACCGCGGGTGCAGCGCATGCACCGCCAGGCGGAAGATCAACGCCCGCAACAACATCTGCGGCCACTCGGGCAGCGCGTTCCAGCGTTCGATGAGTCCGTCGTCGGCCTCGCCCCAGGACAGCGCGTCGACGACGACGACGCCCGCGGCCCACGACGCCGGCCGCCAGTAGGGCGTGATGTCGGTGATGCCCGGCGCCGCGGTGCCCACGAAAAGGACTGTGCCGTAAAGGTCTCCGTGCACCACCTGGTTGGGACTCTTGGTCGGCTTGCGCATTGTGGCGAGCTGGCCGATGAGCTCCATCGACCGTTCGCCGTCGGCCGTCGGCGGCGCGGCCCGCGCCCCCGGTGGCACCGAGGCCAGCGGCCGTTCCTCCCAGGCGGCGCGGTCGGCGGCGATGAAGACGTCGACGTCGCTCCACGGCGCGGTGGGCCCCTGGGTCAAGAATCGGGGGCGTTCCAGCTTGCCGGTCGCCTCGTGCAGCCGCACCGCCGCCGAGACGACCTCGTCGTGCCTGGGCTCCGGCGTGCCGGCGACGAAGGTGTCCGCCCGCCACCCCGACACCACGTAGCGCCCGTCGGTCGAACGAACCGGCCGGGCCAGTCGCACGCCGTCGACGAACAGCGTCTCGCGCACCCGCGCCGACCACGCCGCGCGCGCGTGGTCGGCCACGATCGACAGGACCACTTCGCCGCATCGCCAGCCGCCCTCCCAGCTGGCCCCCAGGGCAACGGGCTTCGCGCCGGTCAAGCCGAACGCCGCCAGCACATGCTCCGGCGGTGGCTCGACACTCACGCGCCCAGCCTAGTGCAGCCCAGCTGCGGTATTGCGTCAGTACATGACCATGTCGGGCTGCATCTGCCGGGCCCATGCCACGATCCCGCCCTGCAAATGCACCGCGTCGGCAAACCCGGCCTTCTTCACCTCGGCCAGCGCCTCCGCGGAGCGCACGCCCGTCTTGCAGTACAGCACCGCCGTGCGGTCGTGCGGCAGCTTGGCCAGCCCCTCGCCGGAGGTGATCGACGACTTCGGGATCAGCTGGGCGCCGTCGATGTGGTTGATGTCCCACTCCACGGGCTCGCGCACGTCGATCAGGGCCAGCTTCTTGCCCGAGTCCATCAGCTCGCGCAGCTCGCGCGGGGTGATCGCCGAGTCGGTCGCGGCCCGCGCCGCGTCGTCGGACACCACGCCGCAGAAGTCCTCGTAGTCGATCAGCCCGGTGATCCTCGGCGTGGACGGGTCCTTGCGAATCCCGATCGTGCGGTAGCTCATCTCCAGCGCGTCGTAGATCAGCAAGCGGCCCAGCAGCGGTTCGCCGATGCCGGTGATCAGCTTGATGGCCTCGGTGCCCATCACCGACGCGATCGAGGCGCAGATGATGCCCAGCACGCCGCCCTCGGCGCAGGACGGCACCATGCCCGGCGGCGGGGGCTCGGGGTAGAGGTCGCGGTAGTTCAGGCCCCGCCCGCCGGGCGCGTCCTCCCAGAACACCGACACCTGGCCCTCGAAGCGGTAGATCGACCCCCACACGTACGGCTTTTTCGCCAGCACCGCGGCGTCGTTGACCAGGTATCGGGTGGCGAAGTTGTCGGTGCCGTCGAGGATCAGGTCGTACTGCCCGAACAGGTCGACGGCGTTGCCGGGCCCGAGGCGGAATTCGTGCAACCGCACGTCGACCAGCGGGTTGATGGCGGCGATCGAGTCGCGCGCCGACTGGGCCTTGGACCGGCCGACGTCGGCCACCCCGTGGATGATCTGGCGCTGCAGGTTGGACTCGTCGACGACGTCGAAGTCCACGATGCCGATGGTGCCGACGCCGGCCGCGGCCAGGTAGAGCAGCGTCGGCGCGCCGAGACCGCCGGCGCCGATCACCAGCACCCGCGCGTTCTTGAGCCGCTTCTGCCCGTCGACCCCCAGGTCGGGGATGATCAGGTGGCGGCTGTAGCGGGCCACCTCGTCGCGGCTCAGGCGGGCCGCGGGCTCGACCAGTGGTGGCAGTCCTGGCAGTGATGTCTGGGACATCTGGGATGTCGACACCGACCATCTCCTCGGTTGGCTTGACGGTTGCCTTGCCTGCTCTTTCCATCACAGCAGTTGCCACAAGCAACGGCAAACAACCGGCGTTGCTTCCCGGCGCGACGGCGGGCTCGGGACCTGCGCGGACCGGGGTCAGGCGATCGGATACGGCCAGGGGTTGAACCGGCAGACCTTGCCGTCGGCCTTGACGAAGTCGGGGTCGAACTTCGCGGCGTCGTCGTTCGACGTGGAGAACGTCTGCTGCATCATCACCGGAGCCAGCCCGCCTTGCTGCTCGCAGGGTTCGTGGCGCACGTAACCGATGGCGTGGCCGACCTCGTGGTTGATCACGTACTGCCGATAGGACCCGATGTCGCCCTCGAACGGCACCGCCCCGCGCACCCAGCGCGCCTCGTTGATGAAGACCCTGGCCTGCCGCTCGGCGCCGTAAACCGGGTTGTAGCACGACGTCTCGAGCCGGAACTCGTATCCGCAGCCGCCGCGCACCGTCACCGGGGACACCAGCGAGATGCGAAAGTCGGGCTTTGCCTTGTTGTTTGGGTTGTTTGCCTCGTTTGCGTCGACCCGGACGAACGCGAATTGGGGGTTGTGCGTCCACCCCTTGGGATTGGCCAGCGTCTGGTCGACCATCTGCGCGAAGGCCTCGTCACCGCCGAACATCGTGGCGTCGACGCCGTTTTCGACCTCGACGGTGTAGCGAAAGACCTTCGCCGTGCCCTGGCCGAACTGTGGAGTGACGCCCGGAACGGCGCGAAACGTCTTGTCGCCCGCCTCGGTGAAGGGGCCGCCGTCGGGCAGCGTCCCGGCCGGCAGGTTGGCGTCGAAGGCGGCGAGCCCGCGCGGCGGCGCGTCCAGGATCGACGTGCCCACCGCCTCGATGTCCGGCGTGCCCTGGATGGATTGGGTCGCCGTCGGTTTCGGCGCTCCGGTGCCGGTCACCGTCTGGTAGATCACCAGCGCGGTCAGCACCACCAGCCCGGGCAACGCGTACGCGCGCCAACCGTAGGTGGAGACGAACCGGCCCAACCACGTCTGCTTGCGCCAGCGGCGGGACCGGTCCCGGTCGACCCGGGCGCGGCCGGCGTCGCCGGCGATCGGGTCACGCAGCGCCCGCAGCGGTTCGCGCCATTCGTCGCGCAGCACCGGAACCCGGCCGGTGCCGCGCGCGGGCCGCTGGGACGTCATTTTCCCAGGATTGCACAGCGCACGCGGCGACCGCCCTCGGCGCGCCCGAATGCGCCGTGCGCCCCCGCCACCACGGGCGCGGACTGCGGCGATAGCGATCGGGAAGGCCCTGCGGGTAGTAAGGTCGTTGCGACTAGCCGCGCGCGGCTGGCCCCGGCGGGTGGACGGCCAGTTGCAACGATCGAATGAGGAATCGATGAGCGATCTCGCCAAGGCGGCGGCACGACGTGCCGTCAAACCGGCCGCGCGTGTTCGGCCGGGCGACGGCCCGCCGGATGGCATCGTGAGCGCCAACCGGCGCGGCAACCGCCTGCCCCGCGACGAGCGCCGTGGCCAACTGCTGATCGTCGCCAGCGACGTCTTCGTCAACCATGGCTACCACGCGGCCGGGATGGACGAGATCGCCGAGCGGGCCGGGGTCAGCAAACCCGTGCTGTACCAACACTTTTCGAGCAAGCTGGAGCTTTACCTGGCGGTCCTGAACCGGCACGTCGAGAACCTGGTCTCCGGCGTGCAGCAGGCCCTGCGCACCACCACCGACAACCGGCAGCGGCTGCACGCGGCGGTGCAGGCGTTCTTCGACTTCATCGAACACGACAGCCAGGGCTACCGGCTGATCTTCGAGAACGACTACGTCACCGAGCCCGAGGTCGCCGCGCAGGTGCGGGTGGCCACCGAGGCGTGCATCGACGCCGTTTTCGACCTGATCAGCGCCGATTCGGGGCTCGATCCGCACCGCGCCCGGATGATCGCGGTGGGGCTGGTCGGCATCAGCGTGGACTGCGCCCGGTACTGGCTGGACTCCGACCGCCCGATCTCCAAGTCCGACGCCGTCGAGGGCACCGTCCAGTTCGCCTGGGGCGGGCTGTCCCACGTGCCGCTTACTCGCCCTTAGCGGCCTTTCCTGCGGCCTCGGCGCCGATCCCGATCCCGAACCCGACCCGGCGGGCGTCGGCGACACCGATTTCGACGTAGGCGATCTTGGCGCTCTGGATCAGGAAGCGGCGGCCCCGCTCGTCGCTGAGGCTGAGCAGCCCGGAGGCGTCGCGCAGTGCGGCGGCGACGAGCTCCTCGACTTCGGCGGGTGTCTGCGCACTAGACAAGAGCAGCTCGCGCGGACTGTCCGTGATCCCGATCTTGACCTCCACCGTGGCCCCTTCCGATGCTGTCGCAGGTATTGCAGTAGTCGTCCGACGTGTCAGCAGCAGGCTAGTGGACGCCGGCGCGGTGCAGGTGCCCCCCGGGCGTGGTTCGCGGTGAGCGAAACGTCGTCGGCCCGAAGATAACGATTCGCTCCCAGCTCGGCCAACATGGCCCTCGCGCCCCGGTTCCGGCATTTTCACATCAGTAACATCGGCACCATCAGAAACATGCTGACCGATCGTCTCGGCCCGGTTCACGACTGCCCCGACGACGACACCTACGACGGAGCCGACACCGACGTCCTGGGCGGCTACGGCGAGCTCGCGTGGCCGGCGGATGCCCGCTGGCGTCCGGCGGCGGCGATCCTGGGCATCGTGGTGGCCGTCGGCGCCATCGCGACCGCGGTCATCATCAACAGCGGCGACAGCGCGTCGACCAAGGCGACCGTCGGGGCCCCGGCCCCGCGCACGCTGACCTCCGCGCCGCCCAGCGCATCGCCGAGCCCCATGCCCCGCGCCTCGGCGCCGGCGTTGCCGCCCGAGACGGTGACGACCGTGACCCCGCCGCCCAGCGCGTCGGCCCCGGTCCCGGC
>NZ_MVHD01000062.1 GCF_002086635.1 Mycobacterium alsense
CCCCGGCGCAACCCATGGCCCATCGTCGCCGCCGTCGCCGTGGTGATCGTGTTCGCCGTCGGCGGGGTGGGAATCTGGCTTGCCGCCCGGCCCGCACCACCGCCGCCACCACCGCCGCTCGACCCGGTGCCCCCCGACCGGCTCAGCGCCATGCTGTTGGACCGCTCGGGCATCAATTCCGTCATGGAGTCCTCCTCGATGACGCCGGGCGACCCGATCACGTCGATGGACACCTCCCCCGCGACGATCTCGATTCCGAGCTGCCAGGGGGCCCTGTATACCAGCCAGGACCCGGCGTACGCGGGCAGCGGCTACACGGGAGTGAGCGGCCTGGTGTCCTCGGAGCCCGGGGACAACTACGACCATTGGGTCAGCCAGGCCGCGGTGGGATTCCCGTCGGCCGCCAAAGCCAAAGCGTTCGTGCAGAGTTCGGCCGACAAGTGGAAGGACTGTGCGGGCAAGACGGTGACCGTGACGAAGAAGACCAAGGTCCACCGGTGGTCGTTCGCCCAACTCAACGGCAGCCCACCGAAGATCACCATGGTCGAGACGCAGGAGGGCGCCGACGGTTGGGCGTGCGAGCGCGCGATGGGGGTATCGAACAACGTGGTCGCCGACGTCAGCGCGTGCGGCTACCACATCGTCGATCAGGGCGCGCAGATCCTCGACAAGATCCTTGCCAAGGTCGATAACGAATAGCCAACGGGCGCTGCGCCATTCGGTTAGGGCTGCAGGTCCGGGCCCTGGGCGCGCAGGTCGTCGACGGCCGACATGGCGTCGCGCAGCTTGGCCAGCCATTCCTCGGTGTGCTCGCCGACCAGCTTGACCGTCCAGGCGAGCGCGTCCGCGCGCGACCGCGCGACGCCGGCGTCCACCAAGGTGTCGAGCACCTGGCGCTCGGGTTGCTTGAGGCGCGTCATCACCGGAACGGCGATGTGGGTAAACAGGATTCGCTCGCTGCCGTTTTCGGAAGAGACCTCGACACCCCAGGAAACCTTGCGCCCGTAGCGATCCTGTGCCTCGTCGGCGATTCGCATTCGCTCCGAACGGGTTTCCTCGCGGAAGCGCGCCACCCTGCCCTCCGCGCGGGCCTCGCTCTCCTGGGCGTTCTCGGGATCGGCCAGCTTGCCGATGACGGTGATCTCTTCGCGGTCGACGATGACGGTGGGGTCGCCGTCGAACCAGGCTTCGGGTAGGCGGCCGGCGAACCATTCCGCCGCGCCGCTGGCGTCGGGCTGCTGGGCTTGCTGCCAGCCCCCGGGGCGGCCGTACCGCCGCGAGGCGTGATGCGCTTTCATGTATTACATGATTACACCGTTACACCAGTAATGGAAGATGCGTTCGCCTGGGGCGAACCCCGGTGTGGTTTTCGCGGTCGCCAACCCGTTGATATGAGCAGCTACGGGGCGTATTTTTGGTAGCGAAGCAGGCCCGGAAGCGACCAATTCGAAGCGCCGGAATGGGGTAGGAAACCGGCCGCGTACGACTTAAGTGTCAAACGCCCCCTGATGTCGCCCGGGCCTGCCCTATGCGCTAGGCGCGGCGGATCCGGAAGAGCTTGACCTCACCCTTGATGCCCTTGAGGCGGCGCGCACCGGCGAACGACCCCTGGAAGTCCCCGTCGTCGCCGTCGGCGTCAAGGACCTCCCACACCGAGTCCGCGGCCAGCACGGTGCCCGGGCGGGCCACGGCGGTGACCCGGCTCGCCACGTTGACCGGGCTGCCGAACCAGTCGCCGGCCCGGCTCACCGCCATGCCCGACGCCACCCCGGCCCGCAGCCGCGGGAAGTCGTTGTCGCCGTCGACGGCGTCCACCAGCTTGAGCACGATGTCGAGCAGGGGCCGCGGGTCGGGGCAGACGAACATCACCGCGTCGCCGATCGTCTTGATGAACCGGACCGGCGGGACGGTGACGTCCCTGGCGAGGACGGCCAGCCGGTTCGCCAAATGCCCCAACTCCTCGGCCGACACAACCTCACCGATCCGGGTGAACCCCACGAGGTCGGCGAAGGCGACGGTGATCTGGCGCGCGCCCGGAAGCGGCTTGCCCGCGGCGCGCTCGGCGGCGTTGACCGCCTCGGTCTCCATCATGTGCCGGAGCTGCATGAACAGCATGTTCTGGATCATGGGGCCGAGCAGGGGCGCGATCTGGCTCACCAAAGCCTTTGACGCCTTGGCGATTTCGAGCTCCGTGGCGCCCGGACGCATGATCGCCGAAAGGGCGCTGTAACGCATGACCTCGGCGGCACGGGACAGGCCCTCGGCGAGCACCTGGACCACGAGCACCACCTGCTCGGGGTCGAGGCCCAGCTCGACGAACCGCTGGGCGAAGGCGGCGGCTTCGCCGTCGGCGCGCATGTGCACGACCGCGTCGGGGTCGTCGACACGGACCAACCCGATCGCGCGCTGCACCCGCTGCAGCAGCTCCAGATCCACGCCGTAGGTCTCGCTGATTTCCCGGGTCGAGACGTAGGTGCCGTCGTCGCCGATGAGGTGGCGGGTGGCGAGCAGCAGGGGCGGGTTGGTGGCGCGGATCTCGTCGGCGGTGATCCCCTGCTCGATCAGCCACTCGATGAGCTCGGCCCGCTCGGCGCGCGCGTCGCCCTCGAGCCCCTCGAGCAGCTCGTCGATGTTCATGACACCGGCGGTCGCCGGTGGGCCCACGGCCGGGCGGTTTCGATCTGCGCGGACAGCGACAACAGGGTGGCCTCGTCGTAGGGCCGCCCGACGAGCTGCACCGCGATCGGCAGGCCGTCGCCGTCGTAGTCCCACGGCACGGCGGCGGCGGGCTGCCCGGTGAGATTCCAGACCTGCTGGTAGGGCACCCGCTGCGCCACCGCCAGCAGCGTCCACACCGCGCCGCGGCGCTGATAGGCCCCGATGCGGGGCGGGCCCGCCGCGTTGCCCGGGGTGACGACGACGTCGACGTCGTCGAAGATCGACTGAATGCGGGCGCTCACCGCGGCCTCGGCGTCGCGCAGGGCCGACATCCGCCGGTCGGAGAACAACGAGCCGGCGCGCGCCAGGTTGCGCGTGCGCGCCTCGAGGCGCTCGGGGTGGGCCTGCGCGTCGGCGTCGTCGCTGATGCCGCGCAGATAGCGGGGCAGGTAATTGGTGAGGATGGCCGACGGCGGGTAGTCGGGATCACGGGTGACGACCTCGTGGCCCAGGTCGCGCAGCAGCGCGCCGGCCTCGTGCAGCGCGGCCAGCTCGGCCTTGCCCACCCGAACGGGCAGCGGCGTCGGGCTTTTGGCGCTCAAGGCAATTCGCAGCCGGCCGGGTTCGCGCGCCGCCGCGGCGACGAACTCGCCCTCGGGTCCGGGCACGCTCGAGGTGGCGTCCAGAAACAGCGCCGCGTCCATCACCGACCGGGCCAGCGGGCCGCTGACGCTCAGCCCATGCCACGCGTTGTCGTGTGGTTCCAGCGGCACCCGATCGCGTTGCGGCTTGATGCCGAACACGCCGCACCAGCTCGCCGGGATGCGAATCGATCCGCCGCCGTCGGAGCCCAGCGCCAGCGGGGCCAGCCCGGCGGCCACCGCGGCGGCGCTGCCGCCGCTGCTGCCGCCCGGCGAGCGCTTGAGGTTCCAGGGGTTTCGGGTCGCGCCGAACGTCAGCGACTCGGTGTAGGGGAACATCATCAGCTCGGGCACGTTGGTCTTGCCGATGATGACCGCGCCGGCGGCGCGCAGCCGTCGCACCACCTCCGCGTCGGAGGTCGCCGCGGGCCCGTGCGCGCCACCGCCGAACGTCGTCGCCTCGCCGGCGACGTCGACGTCGTCCTTGATCGCGATCGGCACGCCGAGCAGCGGCAGCCGTTCGCCCTCGTCGAGGCGGTCCTGGGCCACGGCGGCCTCGTAGCGTGCGCTGTCGGACAGCACCACCCGGTAGCAGCGCAGCCGGCTGTCCAGGCCGGCGATCCGGTCCAAGTAGATCTCGAGCAGCTCCGGCGCCGTCAGTTCGCCGCCGGCCAGCATCCGGGCCTGCGCGGCCGCGCCGGCGAAGGCCACCTCGCGAGCGTCCACCGCCGCAGCGTATCGCGGCGGTCGGGCCGGAGTCCCGCCCCGAGCTCACGCCCGACGCCGTGGGCTCACGCCCAACGCCGGGCCGGCCAGTACCGTGGGCGACATGCCCTGCGTGTTCTGTGCGATCGTCGCCGGGGAGGCCCCGGCCCTGAAGGTCTACGAAGACGACGACTACCTGGGGATCCTCGACATCCGCCCGTTCACCCGCGGCCACACGCTGGTGATCCCCAAGCGCCACAGTGTCGACCTCACCGACACCCCTCCCCAGACCCTGGCCGACATGGTCACCATCGGTCAGCGGATCGCCCGGGCCGCCCGCACCACCGAGCTGGCCGACGCGACCAACATCGCGATCAACGACGGCCGCGCGGCCTTCCAGAGCGTGCTGCACATCCACCTGCACGTGCTGCCGCGCCGCAACGGCGACAAGCTGTCGGTGGCCAAGGGGATGCTGCTGCGGCGCGACCCGGATCGGGAGTCCACCGCGGAGATCCTGCGGGAGGCGCTGGAGGATCTGGGCCGCATCGACGCGAACCAGTCCGAGTGATGAGTGGTCTGTCTTTGGATCGCGTGATGCTGCGGTTCCTTGGCCTGCACGACGCCATCTACCAGAAGACGGGTGGCTGGATCGGGCACCGGGTGCCCGGCATGCCGCCCAACCTGCTGCTGCACACCGTCGGCGCCAGAACCGGACGACCGCGCACCACGTCGCTGACGTATGCCAGCGACGGCGACGCCTACCTGATCGTCGCGTCCAACGCGGGCGCGAACCGCTACCCCGGCTGGTACCACAACCTGCGCAAGCGCCGCGACTGCGAGATCAACGTCGGCCCGAAACGCATCGCGGTGACCGCCCGCGAGGTCGGGCCCGACGACGCCGACTACGCGCGGCTGTGGGAGATCGTCAACGCCAACAACGCCAACCGGTACCACGGCTACCAGCGCCGCACCACGCGGCCCATCCCGATCTTCGTGCTCACATCGCGATGAATATTGCCAGGTAGACCCCCACAAGCGCGCGACGGATTATTCTCCTGTAGCGCGCGGTGACACTTTCCATACGTCCACCGCACGCGCGGGATCGGCTGGAGCGGCTATGAAACGCTGGACGGGAAATCCGTGGCGGCGGTTCGGGCTGCCCGCGTCCGTGGGCTGGCTCGTCGCCGGGGTCTACGGGGTCGCGGCGCTCCTGGTGGCGGTCTTCGACCGGCGGGTCGACATGACCGTGACGGTGCTGTGCCTGACGTTCGCGGCGGCATGCGCCGCCTATGCGGCTCGCCACGCGCCGGGCCGCCGCAGATTCGGGTGGCTGGCACTCGTGGTAGCCCTGCTGGGCTGGGCAGTGGGCGAGGTTATCTGGGCGGTCTACGAGGTGCGCCCGGAGGTGGAGCACGCCACGCACCCGGCGGCGGCCGAGGCCGTCTCCGTGCTGTACCCCGTCGGCGTGATGGCGTGCCTGGTGCTGATGTCGCATCTATCGCGCTACAGCCCCCGGCGGCTGGTGCTGGACGGCCTCATCGTCGCGACGTCTCTGTTCGTCATCTCTTGGGTGTTCGTCCTCGACCACGAGCTGCGCGCGAACCGCGGCTCGCGCGTCGCGACGCTCGCGGAGGTCTTCGCCGACGTCGTCCTGTTGACGACGGCGATCCTGATGCTGTCCCGCATCCGGTCCAACGACCTGCCCAGCCGCACCATGCTGGCCGGCGGCATCGCCACGATCGCCGTCGCCGACATCGCGACGGTGTTTCACACCGGGATGGGCGGCTACCACCCCAACGATCTGGCCGACCTGGGCCGCGTGGTCGGGGTGGGCCTGATCGCCCTGGCCGGTCTCACGAGCGCCTTCGAAACGGCTGCGGCGGATACCAGGACCGAGATTTTGTCCCCCGCCCTGTTGTGGCTGCCCTACCTACCTCTGTTGCTGGCCGCCGCGGTCGGCCTCAGTCACGCGGTGGGCCTGATGGTGCACGGGCCACTGCTCGGCGCGCTGGGGATCCTCGTCGCGGCGGTGCTCGCCCGGCAGTTCATCGTGCTCGTCGAAAACCAGGGCCTGCTGTCCGAAGTCGCGCGGGAGGCGTTCCGGGACAGCCTGACCGGCCTGGCCAACCGGGCCCACTTCCTGCACCGCCTCGACCAGGCCATCGCGCTGCAACGCCGCGATGGGGAGCCGGTGGCGGTGTTGTGCCTTGACCTCGACAACTTCAAGGCGGTCAACGACGCCCTGGGCCACCCCGCCGGCGACGAGCTGCTCATCCGGGTCGCCGGCCGGCTCACCGCCGCGCTGGGCGACGCGGGCACCGTCGCGCGCCTCGGCGGCGACGAATTCGCCGTCCTCATCGAGGCTTCCGTGGAGGAATCGCAGGCGGCGGCGCATCGCGTGCTGGACGCGTTCGGGACGGCGATCGTGATCGACGGGGTCCCCATCGAGGTCAGGCCCAGCATCGGCTTCACGGTGGCCACCGCCGCGTCGAACAACACCGTCGACCAGCTGCTCCGCCACGCCGACCTGGCCATGTACGCCGCCAAACGCGAAGGCGGCCAATGCGTCAGGGGCTTCGTGCCCGACCTGCCCTTCCCCTTCTCTTTCCCGCAGCTGGCCGAGTCGCCGGACTCCGTTTCGGCCGGAGTGGACCGGATCGCCACCTCGGTTCCCGCCGGCGCCTTCGGCAGCGAGACCAAACTGGCGCGGTCCCTGGAGCCGGTGGCCGCGGCCGCGACGTCGACGCGGGACCGCGCGCCCGACGCCCCCGACGGCGTCCGGTGGCCGTCGCTGGCGATCCGGATTGCCCTGGCGGCGTTGGGAATTGGCGTGGCCGTCTTCGCCCTGACGAGCGTCTTGGACCCCGCCGCCGCGCACAACCTGTTCTTCGCCAAATGCCTGTACCCGGCGCTGAACTTCGGGGCGGCGACGCTGGTCGCCGTCCGCGCCTACCGGGTCGCGTCCGACCGCCTCGCCTGGGGGTTGATCGCGGCCGGCATGACGGTGTCGGCGGTCGGCGACATCGTGTACTCCCTGTGGGTGCGCGAGGGCCAGTCCCCGTCGGTGGCCGATCCGGAGTATCTGGCGTTCTACCCGCTCGTCTACGCCGGGCTGCTGCTGCTGATGCGGTCGCGGCTGAAGCGGGTGCCGCTGCCGATCCGGCTCGATTCCCTGGTGTGCGCGCTGGCCGCCGGCGCGGTGGGCGTGGCGCTGCGGGAGGGACCCATCCACGCGGCCGCGGACCGCGTCCCGGTCACCGTGCTGTTGGGCCTGGTCTATCCGTGGGGCGACCTGATCATGCTGGCCGTGACCGCCGGCATGCTGCCGATCCTGGGCTTGCGCAACGAGTTTCGCTGGGGTCTGCTCGTCGTGGGATTCATCGGGTTTGCGGTCGCGGACACCGCGTATCTGTTCGAGATCATCGAGGGCACCTACCGCGACGGCACGATGCTCGACGCCCTCTGGCTGGCCGCGGCGCTGCTGGTCGCCATGGCCAGCTGGGCGCCGCGGTCGTCGACGCCACCACTGCCCAGGCGCGGACTGGGCTCCTACGTCGTGCCGGTGACGTGCACCGTCGTCGCGCTGGCGGTTGTCGTCGAGCACAACTCGAGGCTGGCAACGACTCTCGCCGCGTTGAGCCTGATCGCCGTCGCCGCGCGGTTCTCGGCGACCTTCCGTGACGTCAGCATGCTGGCCGAGAACCACAAGCAGGCCATGACCGACGAGCTGACCGGCCTGCCCAACCGGCGGGCCCTGGCGACGGCACTCACGGCGCTGGCGAGCTCGGCGTCGGCGGCGAACGGGGCCTCGTCGCGCCGGGCGCTGCTGTTGCTGTATCTGTATGAGTTTCAGGAGATCAACGACTCGGTCGGTCGCCACTTCGGCGACGAGTTGCTGTGCCACATCGCCAACCGGCTTGCGCACTGCGTGCGTCGCGACGATCTGCTCGCCCGCGTAAGCGACGACGGGTTCGCCATCCTGCTCGGTGAGGGATCCGACCTCATCGGCGCGCGCGCCCAGGCGGGCCGGCTGCTCGAGGCCCTGAGCGAACCCTTCGCGCTCGATCCGATCACCGTGCAGGTCGACGCCCGCATCGGCATCGCGCTGTGCCCGGATCACTGCGACCACCCGCAGGAGCTCCTCAGTCGCGCCGAGACCGCGATCCCGCACGCCAAAGCCGCGATCAGCAAGATCGCCGTTTACGATTCGGCGTTCGAGCTGTACCGCGACAACGACCCCAACCTCATCGAGGAATTGCGCCACGCGCTGTTCGACGGCGACCAGCTGACGGTGCATTACCAGCCCAAGGTCAACGCGAGCGACGGCAGCGTGCACAGCGTCGAGGCGCTGCTGCGGTGGCGCCACCCCAGCCGGGGGTTGCTGCTGCCCGAGGAGTTCCTGTCCGCGGCCGAGCGCGCCGGCCTGATGCGCAAGGTGGCCAACCGCACGATCAACCTGGCCCTCGCGCAGATCCGGTCGTGGCGCGACGACGGCATCCCGCTGGCCGTCGCGGTGAACCTCTCGACGACGAACCTGTTGGACCTCGACCTGGTGAGCACGATCGAACGCCTGCTGCGGACCCATGACCTACCGCCCGACTCGCTGATCGTCGAGATCACCGAGAGCGCGCTGGTCGACTCGGCGCGGTCCCGCAACACCGTCGCCGCACTGCAGCAGCTCGGCGTCCGCATCTCACTGGACGACTACGGCACCGGGTGGTCGTCGTTGGCGCGGCTGCAGGACGTCTCGGTCGACGAGCTCAAGCTGGACCGGGTCTTCGTGGCGCGGCTTGCCCAGGACCCGCGGTCGGTCGCCATCGTGCGGTCCACGGTGGCGCTGGCGCGCAGCCTGGGCGCCGACCTGGTCGCCGAGGGCGTCGAGGACGACCTCACCCTCTCGGCGCTGCGCCGCTACGGGTGCACCATCACCCAGGGGTTCGTGCACAGCCCGCCGTTGCCGCCGGACGACCTGCGCGACTGGATCGCCGCCCATGCGGGCAGTCGCAGTGAGGCCGACCCGAGCCGACGGGCTTAGAACAGCTCCTTGGCCAACAGCTCCAGCGTCGCGACGCGCGCCGGGGACGTGGTTTTGTCGGTGCCTCGGTAGGCCGAGGCGACCGGGTGCACCATCACCTCGTCGACGCCGAACTTTTCGGCGAGCGCCCGCAGCTGCCCGGCGGCCTCCGTGGGCGTGCCCAGGACGGCGCGTCGTAGCCCGCTCTCGACGATGTGCCGTTGCTGTTCGGTGAGTTCGGCTCGCTCGGCTTCTTCGACCAGCGGCACCGGACCGAGCGGCTCGCCGGTCCGCAGCTTGGCCATCATCTGCAGATTGGGCAACATGAGAGCGGTTGCCTCCTCGTGGGTTTCGGCCACGGTGGCGTTGACTGTCAGGAACGTGATGGGCTCGGCGGCATAGGCGCTGGGCCGGAATCGGGAACGGTAGACCTCCAGCGCCTCCTCGGTGCCCTGGCCGGAAAAGTGGTGGGCGAACACGTACGGCATCCCCTTGGCGGCGGCCAGGTGCGCGGAGTACATCGACGAGCCGAGCAGCCACAGCCGCGGTTCGCTCGCCGCCGCCGGGGTGGCCTTGAGCCGGTAGTCCCCCGAACGCAACGGCACCACCACGCCGCGCGCGCTCATCAGCGCGGCCACGTCGTCGAGGTATTCGGGGAAGTTCTCGATGTCTTCTTCGCCACGGCCGCCGCGCAGGGCGTACGAGGTCACCGGGTCGGAACCGGGCGCGCGGCCGATGCCCAGGTCGATGCGGCCCGGCGCGGCCGCCTCCAGCAGCGCGAACTGCTCGGCCACCGCCAGCGGCGCGTGGTTGGGCAGCATCACGCCGCCCGATCCCAGCCTTACCTGCGTGGTGTGCGCGGCCAGGTAGGCGATCAGGACCGGCGGGCTGGTCGCGCCCACCGACGGCATGTTGTGGTGTTCGGCGACCCAGTAGCGGGTGAACCCTAGCCGGTCGGCGGCCTGCGCCAGCTTGACGGTGGCGGCCAGCGCGTCGGCGGTGCTCTGGTCGCTGCGCACCGGGACGAGGTCTAGGACGGAAAGTCGCACGCTGACGTCAACGCCGTTCGGGGTGTGAACGTTCCCGAATCTCCGGCGAGCAGACGCAAAAGCCCCCGACACGCCGAGTGTTCGGGGGCTTTTGCGTCTGCTCGGCCCAAGGCCGTCAGTAGTCCTTGAGGGTGATCGAGGCGACGATGCGTTCGAACACCTCCTGCGGGATCGGCGCCCCGCCCGGGATGTTGTCGACCACCAACCATTGGTTGCGCCTGACGTAGTCTTGAAACTCCTTGTGGTAGTTGGCAAAACCGAGTTCGTAGTCGTCGCCGGCCGCGGCGAGTTCGCCGGCGAGGACGTAGGCGCCCAGCAGCGCGACGCTGGTGCCCTGGCCCGACAGCGGCGAGCAGCAATACCCGGCGTCGCCGACGAGGGCCACCCTGCCCTTCGACCAGCGATCCATCTTGATTTGCGACATTTCGTCGAAGTAGAAGTCCGGCGCGGTGCGCATGTACTGCAGCAACTGCGGGCGCACCCAGCCCTCGTCGGCCATCCGCCGTTCCAGCTCGGCGAACTGGGCCTCGGTGTCGCGGGAGTCGATTCGCAGGTCGGTGTCCATGAAGCCCAGCATCGCCCGGGCCTCGGCGTTGTTGCGGGCACTGTAGATCCCGGCCATGGTCGATTCCCCGTAGTGCCACATCTGCCAGTAATCGAGGTCCAGGAAATTGGGCACGGTGAAGATCGCCGCGTGCGTGCCCAGCCGCTCGATGAATTGCTCCTCAGGGCCGAAGACCAACCGGCGCACGTTGGAATGCAGTCCGTCGGCCCCGATCACCAGGTCGAAGCTGCGGGGGGCGCCGCGCTCGAAGGTCACGTGAACCGCGGTGCCGTCGTCGTCCAGCGCCGCGATGCTGTCGTCGAACAGGTAGTCGGTGCTCAGTTCGGTTGCCTGGTAAAGCAATTCGATCAGATCGTCGCGCAGTAGTTCGATGTCGGGGCTGGCGATGAGCCCGCCGGTGGGCGTCGACTCGGTGTCGCGGGACACCTCGTTGCCGTCGCGGTCGACGACGGAGGAGCCCCGCATTCGGGTCCTGCGCTGGTCGGCGGCCGCCCGCAACGTCATGCGTTCGAGCACCGTCAGTGCGGGGCCCCGCACGTCGATCGCCTGGCCGCCCGGCCGCAGCCCGGGATGGCGTTCCACCACGGTGACCGAATGGCCGTGACGGCCAAGCCAATACGCCGCGGCCGTCCCGGCCACGCTGGCACCGGAAACCAGAATGTCGCTCACTTGATCCCTGCCAGTCTCTTCGCATCAGTGAACACGTCGTCGAGCATCGCCGGAGTCAACTTACCGGTGAACATGTTCTGCTGGCTGGGGTGGTAGCAACCCAACAGCCGCACCCCGGACTGCAACTGGGCCACCACGCCGTGGCCGAACCGCGGCTTGGGGCCCTGCGCGACGCCCGGCAGCCGCAGCGCGATCTGCCAGGCGAAGCCGCCCAGCGCCACGATCGCGCGAACGTGCTCCGAGACCAGCCCCCATTCGGCGGCCAGCCAGGGCCAGCAGTTGTCGCGCTCCTCGGGCGTCGGGGCGTTGGCCGGCGGCGCGCAGCGCACCGGTGCGACGATCCGAATCCCGTTGGCCCGCAACCCGTCCGCGGCGTCCACGCTGGTCGGCTGGTTCACCAGGCCGGCCCGGTACAGCGCCGCGTACAACTGGTCGCCGGAGCGGTCGCCGGTGAACATCCGGCCGGTGCGGTTGGCGCCGTGCGCGGCCGGCGCGAGGCCGACGATCAGCAGCCGGGGCCGCTCCGAGCCGAAGCTCGGCACCGGCCGGCCCCAATACGGCTGGTCGGCGAAGGCGCGGCGCTTGAGCTCGGCGACCTCCTCGCGCCAGGTGACCAGCCGCGGGCAGGCCCGGCAGACGCTGATCATCGCGTTGAGTTCGGGTATCGACGGGGCGCGGGCGCTCAAGGCGACCACTTGGGTGGCGTCGACGGCCACCGGGGTTTGCGGCGTGGCCGGGTCGCCCGGCCATCCGGTCCCGGGCACCACGGGAGAATCAAACGGCCGGCCGGTATGCGGATGCGCGAGCACATCAACATCGTGCATGGCCGGAAAATTCGGTGGCTGGCCAGACCGCATCGGCGCTAGATTCAGCCGCGATATCCCATGAAAACCACCGGTCGCGGCCCCGTGTTGCTGGTCCTGTTCGCCTCCCTGATGGCGACGGCGGGCACGGGCATCTCGATCGTCGCGTTCCCGTGGCTGGCGTTGCGCCACGGTGGCGACGTCGAAGGCAGCGCTACGCACGCGTCGATCGTGGCCACCGCCATGACCCTGCCGCTCGTGGTATCCACGCTGGTCGCCGGCACCGCGGTCGACTTCTTCGGGCGGCGCCGTGTGTCGCTGGTCTCCGATGGGCTGTCGGGTGCCGCCGTGGCCGCCGTGCCGGTGATCGCGTGGTGGTTCGACACACACGTGATCGGCGTCGCGGTTCTGGCCGGGTTGGCCTTCTGCGCGGCCGCTTTCGACCCCGCCGGGACGACGGCGCGCCAATCGATGCTCCCCGAGGCCGCGGCCCGCGCGGGCTGGTCGCTGGACCGCACCAACAGCCTGTACGAGGCTGTCCTCAACCTGGGTTTCATGGTCGGCCCGGGTGTCGGCGGTCTGATGATCGCCACGGTCGGCGGCGTCAACACGATGTGGGTGACGGCCGGGTGTTTCGGGTCGTCCATCGCCGCGATGGTGGCGCTGCGGCTCGAGGGCGCCGGCCGGCCCCAGCTCGCAACCCGCCCCGACGGGCTGCTGTCCGGCGTCGCCGAGGGCATGCGATTCGTCTGGAACCTGCGAGTCCTGCGCACGCTCGGGCTGATCGATTTGGCCGTGACCGCGCTGTACCTGCCGATGGAAAGTGTGCTGTTCCCAAAGTATTTCGCCGATCGCCACCAGCCCGCGGAGCTGGGGTGGGCGTTGATGGCGCTGGCGATCGGCGGCGTCGTCGGAGCGCTGGGCTACGCCGCGCTGGCGCGGCACACGCGGCGGCGCACCGCCGTGCTGACGGCGACCCTCACCTTCGGCGCGGCGACGGCCGGGATCGCGTTCCTGCCGCCGTTGCCGGTGATCCTCGTGCTGTGCGCGATGACCGGCGTGGTCTACGGGCCGATCCAGCCGATCTACAACTACCTGATGCAGACGCGGGCCCCGCAGCGGCTGCGCGGTCGCGTGGTCGGGGTGATGACGGGGCTGACCTACGCCGCGGGGCCGCTGGGGCTGCTGGTGGCCGGTCCCCTGGCCGACGCGGCGGGGCTACGGGTGACGTTTTTGGCGCTGGCGGTGCCGATCGCGGTGATCGGCCTCGTCGCCTGCGGGCTGCCGTCGCTGCGTGAGCTGGACCTCACGCCGGCGTTTGCCGACGATGTGGGGCCGTAAGATCTGGGCGTGGATGTGTTGGCCAGCCTGATCGGCGAACTGCCGGACGGGACCGTCGTCACCGACCCGGCGATCACCGAGGGCTACCGCCAGGATCGCGCCTTCGACCCGTCGGCCGGCAAGCCGCTGGCCGTGGTGCGGCCCGCAAACACCGAAGAGGTCCAGACGGTGCTGCGCTGGGCCACCGCGAACCGGGTGCCGGTGGTCACGCGGGGGGCCGGCAGCGGCCTGTCGGGCGGCGCGACCGCGCTGGACGACGGCATCGTGCTGTCGACGGAAAAGATGCGCGCCATCACGATCGACCCGGTCACGCGCATCGCGGTGTGCCAGCCGGGCGCGTTCAATGCGGAGGTGAAGAACGCGGCCGCCGCGCACGGGCTGTGGTATCCGCCGGACCCGTCGTCGTTCGAGATCTGCAGCATCGGCGGCAACATCGCCACCAACGCCGGCGGTCTGTGCTGCGTGAAGTACGGCGTCACCACCGACTACGTGCTGGGCGTGCAGGTGGTGCTGGCGGACGGCACGGCGGTGCGGCTGGGCGGGCCGCGGCTCAAGGACGTCGCGGGGCTGTCGCTGACCAAGCTGTTCGTGGGCAGCGAGGGGACGCTGGGCGTCATCACCGAGGTGACGCTGCGGCTATTGCCGGCGCAGAACACGTCGAGCGTGGTGGTGGCCACCTTCGCGTCGGTGCAGTCGGCCGTCGACGCGGTGCTGGGAGTCGTTGCGCGCCTGCGGCCTTCGATGTTGGAGTTCATGGACTCGGTGGCGATCAACGCCGTCGAGGACACCCTGCGCATGGATTTGGACCGCGGGGCGGCCGCGATGTTGGTGGCCGGCTCCGACGAGCGGGGCCGGGCCGCGGCGCAGGATGCCGAGGTGATCGCCGCGGTGTTCGCGGAAAACGCTGCGACGGAGGTGTTTTCGACCGACGACCCGGACGAGGGAGAGGCCTTCGTGGCCGCCCGCCGGTTCTGCATCCCGGCGGTGGAGGCCAAGGGCTCGTTGCTGTTGGAGGACGTGGGGGTTCCGGTGCCGCGGCTGGGCGAGCTGGTCGGCGGTATCGAGCGCATCGCGTCGGAGCGGGATCTGATGATCTCGGTGATCGCCCATGCGGGCGACGGCAACACCCACCCGCTGATCGTGTACGACCCCGCCGACCCCGCGATGACCGAGCGCGCGCATTTGGCGTTCGGCGAGATCATGGACCTGGCCGTGGGCCTGGGCGGCACGATCACCGGCGAGCACGGCGTCGGCCGGTTGAAGCGGCCCTGGCTGGACGGGTACCTGGGGCCCGAGGTGATGGAGCTGAACCAGCGCATCAAGCGAGCGCTGGACCCGGACGGCATCCTGAACCCGGGCGCGGCGATCTAGTTCTTCATCCAGCGTGGCTAACGGCACGCTCGGGCGCGCACTCGACGATTGACATCAGGCGGAAATTGTCGTACGAATGAGACATGTCATCGGTTATGTCTCAAGGGTTCCGGCTCTGCAACGCCGACACCTGGCCCAATCCGTGGCCGATGTACCGCGAGCTGCGCGACCACGACCCGGTGCACCACGTCGTCCCCGACGGCAGGCCCGACCACGACTACTACGTACTGTCGCGGCACGCCGACGTCTGGGCCGCGGCGCGCGACCACGAGACGTTCTCCTCGGCCCAAGGCCTCACCGTCGCCTACGGCGAGCTGGAAATGATTGGCCTGCAGGATAATCCGCCGTTTGTGATGCAGGATCCGCCGGTGCACACGGAGTTTCGCAAGCTGGTGTCCCGCGGTTTCACCCCCCGCCAGGTCGAGGCGGTGGAGCCCGCGGTCCGCGAGTTCGTCGTCGAGCGCATCGACCGGTTGCGCGCCGACGGCGGCGGCGACATCGTCACCGAGCTGTTCAAGCCGCTGCCGTCGATGGTGGTGGCGCACTACCTCGGCGTGCCCGAGGAGGATAGGGCGCAATTCGACGGCTGGACCCAAGCCATCGTCGCGGCCAACGTCACCGAGGGCGGAACCGCCAGCGTCGGCGACGCGGTGGCGTCGATGACGACCTACTTCACCAGCCTGATCGAGCGGCGCCGGGCCGAGCCCGAGGACGACACCATCTCGCACCTGGTCGCGGCCGGGGTGGGCGCCGACGGCGACATCGCCGGGACGCTGTCGATCCTGGCGTTCACATTCACGATGGTCACCGGCGGCAACGACACCGTCACCGGAATGCTCGGCGGCTCGATGCCGTTGCTGCACGAGCGTCCCGACCAGCGGCAGCTTTTGGTCGACGAGCCGGCGCTGATCCCCGACGCGGTGGAGGAGCTGCTGCGGCTGACCTCACCCGTGCAGGGGCTGGCGCGCACGACCACCCGCGACGTGACGATCGGCGACACCACCGTCCCGGCCGGTCGCAAGGTCCTGCTCCTCTACGGCTCGGCCAATCGCGACGAGCGCCAATACGGTTCGGACGCGGGTGAATTGAACGTGACCCGCCGCCCGCGCAACATCCTGACCTTCAGCCACGGCGCGCACCACTGCCTGGGCGCGGCGGCGGCCCGCATGCAGTCCCGGGTCGCGCTGACCGAACTGCTGGCCCGCTGCCCGGATTACGAGGTCGACGAGTCCGGGATCGTCTGGTCCGGCGGCAACTACGTGCGGCGGCCGCTGTCGGTTCCGATCCGGGTGAATTCCTGATGCCCGACTGGTTGGCCCCACACCGGGGCGAGGCGGCCACCGACCGTATCCTCGACGCCGCCGAAAGGCTCTACACCCAACGCGAACCGGCCTCGATAGGCATGAACGAGATCGCCCGGGCCGCCGGGTGTTCCCGCGCCACGCTGTACCGGTACTTCGAGAACCGCGAGGCGCTGCGGACCGCGTACGTGCACCGCGAGACACGCCGGCTCGGCCGTGCGATCGCCGAGCGGATCGGCGGGATCGACGATCCCCGCGAGCGGCTGGTCGCCAGCATGGTCGCCGCGCTCCGAATGGTTCGGGAAAGCCCCGCGCTGTCATCGTGGTTCGCCACCACCCGCCCACCGATCGGCGGCGAGCTGGCCGGGCACTCCGAGGTGATCACCGCGCTGGCCGCCGCGTTCGTCAACTCGCTCGGCCCGGCGGATGCGGCCGCGGTCGAGCGCCGGGCCCGTTGGGTGGTGCGGGTGACCACCTCGCTGCTGACGTTCCCCGGCCGCGACGAGGCCGAGGAGCGGGCGATGATCGAGGAGTTCGTCGTCCCGATCGTGGCGCCGGGCCATGCCATGGAGCGCCCCACCATCCAATAGGACCGTGCGGCAAAGTATTTCCGCGGCATGCCGAAGTCTTTCTACGCCGACGCGGCGTGCGGCCCCAGCTGCTCGCGCACGGCGAACGCGGTGGCGATGTCTCCGGCGCGCACCGCCACGTTGGACAGCAACGACGACGACAGGCCATGCGTGTGCTCTACGGCACCGTTGAGGTAGATGTCCCCCGGTGCCCCCGCTTTGGGTACCAGTCGATAGTCGCGGGTGACGGCGGGGCGCCCGTCCGAGCCGAACTCGTAACGGTGGGCCAGCTCTCCCAGGCACCCCCGGACGTCCAGCGGTGCGTAGCCGGTTGCGTAAATGACCGCATCGCAGTCCAGCGTTTCGTGAGAATAATCGACCAGGTGAGACAGCGTAAGCCGCACTTTGTCCGGATACTCCTGCGCGCCAACCACTTCGGAAACATTGTGCATGAACAGTCGCCGAGTGCCCGCCACCCGTTCGGCGTATTCTCGGGAATATATCTCGTCGATCAATTGCGGATCGATTGCCGAATAGTTGGTCGAGCGATGGTAATCGAGCAGTCGTTCGCGTACTTGCGGTTCGGCACAATAGAATTCGTCTATCGCCGACGGGTCATAGATCCGGTTCGCGTACGGGTTGTCATCGGTGCTGCTGTACCCGTACCGAGCGAAAATCCCATGCACCTCAGCCTGCGGGTAGGTCTCGTGGAGGTAAGCGACCGCCTCGGCCGCGCTTTGACCCGCGCCGACCACGGCGAATCTCCGTGGGGCGGAAGGACTCAGCGCGGCCAGATTGCCGAGCAGCCGGTGGCTGTGCCACTGCCGCCGGCTTTCGTGCACGCCGTCGGGCAGCACCGGGCTCAGGCCGGTCGCCAGGACCAGCGTCGCGGCGTGGATGACGCGGTCGGGTTCAACACGCACTACGAACCCCGCGTCTCCGGCGGCAACTTCCACTACGCGGTGGCCGTAGCGGACGTCGGCGACCACGCGCGCCGCGGCCCACTCGAGATAGTCGTGAAACTCCATCCGGCTGGGGAACAATGTGTGCCGGCCGATGAACTCCACCAGCCTCGCACGCTCGCTGAGGTAGTTCAGGAACGTGAAGTCGCTTTTGATGTTTCGCAGCGTCACCAGGTCTTTGAGGAACGGCACCTGCATGCGCGCGCGGGGGAGCAGCATGCCCCGGTGCCAGCCGAACTCGCGCTGCTGCTCGATGAACACCGCGGCCAGGTTCCGCTCGGCCAGGGCGATCGCCAAGGCGAGATTGGACGGGCCGAAGCCGACGCCCAGCAGCCGGGTCTTTTCAGGAGTGGGCATAGGACCGCGTCAGCCTTTCCAGATAGCGTTCACGGACCGTGGCCCGGTTGATCAGCACGACGAAGTCGGCCATGTCGAAGTCGGGGTCGTAGGAGGGTTCTCCGCAGATCATTCCGCCAATCCGCAGCGACCCCTGCACCATCGGCGGGATACGCACGCGTCCCGGATCGGGTAACTGGGAGAGGCTCAATCCGTTGACCCTGACGGGGTTTCGCGGAAGAACGCGGTATTGCGCCGGGGCGGGATGCGCGCCGAAGGCCGCATCGCGAACGCCTCGCACCAGTGCGCCGCGCGGGCCGCCGTCTTCCATTTGGACCGACAAGGACCCGATCCCCCACTGGTAGCCAGTGATTTCCTGGTATCGAAGGATCCCCGCCCACAACAGACCCATCACAGCCCCGCTGCGGTGGTCGGCGTGCACGCTCGCCCGCCCGAGTTCGACGAGCCCGGGGCGCAGCTCGTTCAGGCCACCGATGTCGAAGGTGGTGTCGGCGAACAGGCCGCCGGCGGCTTGCGCACCCTCGGGCGGCAGCAGCCGGTAGCACCCGACGATCTGGCCGCTCGTCTCGTCTCTTGCCAACAGGTGATCGCTGTACGGATCGAACTGATCGACGTCGATCATGTCCCCGGTCAGCGGCCCGCGGATCGCCCGCGGCAGTGCCGCGCCCATTTCCTCGGCAAACGTCTGATAGCGCAGCCGCTGGGCGGCTTCGATGTTTGCGGGGTCGGTCGAAATGATGACGCTGTAACGGTTGTTACCCGTCGCCGGGATGAGGACCGCGTCGCCCATCATAGGGTGGAACGTTACACCGGCATGCCTTCAGCAAACGGTATTTCGCGTTCATCGTGGCGCCGCGCGCCGAGGGCAATCAAGATCACGGCCCCGGCCGCGGCGGCGGTGGCGGCGGCCGCCGCGGCCACCAGGGCACCCTGCATTCCGGCGGCGCTGGCCTGCCGCGCCACGCGCGCGATGGCCGGCACCGCGGGGCGGTAGTCGGCGGGGAGAAAGTCGAGCACCCGCAGGCCCGCCCCCGCCGACAACCTGTCGACGAGCTGGTGCGCCGGGCCGGGGCCGACCGCGCGAAGTTGGGCCAGCCCATGCGTGGCGCTGTCGGACGCCCGGCGGCCGAACAGGGCTCCCAGGCCCGCGACCCCGGCCAGGATGCCGACCTGGCGCACGGTGCTCACCGCGCCGGTTGCCATCCCGGCGTCCGCGACCGGCACGAATTGCAGCGCGATGTCGGACGTCAACGCGAACAGGCCGCCCAGACCGAGCCCGGCCACGACGGAGCCGGCGATGAAGTGCGTCCACTGGGTGCTCTCGTCGACCCCGATCATCAGCCACAGCCCAACGGCGATCAGGGCCACGCCACCGGGGATCGACATCCATGCCCGGAAGTAGCGGGCGGCGGTCATGGCCAGCGGCGCGCCCAGCACGCAGGCGATGGTCAGCGGGAGGGCCCGCAGCCCCGACTGAAATGGGCTGTATCCCAACGTATTCATGAAGTACAGCGCCAAGTAGTTTGTCGACGCGATCAGCGTTCCGGCCGCGGCGAACGCCGCGAGGGACACCCCCGCAAAACCCGGCCGGCGCACCACCCGCAGGTCGAGCATCGGCGCATCGACTCGCGACTCCCACCAGCCGAACATCGACAGGCCCAACACGGCAAACGCGCTCAGCGCCAGGATCACCCCACTGGTCCAGCCGCGGCGATTGCCCTCGATCAGCGCGTACACGCCCGCGAAGAGCGCGGCCGACAGCCAGGCCGTGCCGACCAGGTCGAGTGGACGATCTTGCGCGGCACGGGTTTCCGGGACGAACCGCACCGCGATCGCCAGGGCGACCACGCCGATCGGCACGTTGATCAAGAAGATCGACTCCCAGCCGAAGGCTCCGACCAGCGCCCCGCCGAGCAGCGGGCCGACGGCGGCGCCCGCGCCCATCACGGCGCCGTAGATCGCGATCGCGATGCCCCGGCGGCGCTGTTCGGGAAACGCCGCGGCGACCATCGGCAAGGACACGCCCAGCAGGACCGCCCCGCCGGTGCCCTGCAGCGCCCGGCACGCGTTGAGCGCCTCGATGCTTCGGGCCAGCGCGCAGCCGGCCGAGGCGAGCGTGAACACGGCCATCCCGCCCAGGTAGAGAAGTCGCCGCCCGAGTCGGTCGCCCAACGTGGCGGCGGTGAGCAAGAGCCCCGCCATCGGCAGCGCGTACGCGTCGACAACCCATTGCAGGCCGCTGAGCTCGGCGTTGAGGGATGCCTGGATGTTGGCGAGCGCGGCCGACACGATGGTCATGTCGAGCAGCAGCATGAACACCGCTAGGCAGACCGCGAGCAGCGTCAGGCGAGGATGAACAGCCCTGTCGTCGCTTGGCACCTAGCCGTCCTTGACCCGGGTGAAGCGATGCAGCAACCACGCCAGCGGGATCGTGATGACCAGCGTCGCGACGAACAGGTACAGCATCGGTCCGGTATACACGTGCGCGCGAACCACGTACACCATCGCGAATTCCATCGTGATGAGGTGGATCAAGAAGATTTCGTAGGAGATCTCGCCCAGCCACACCATCGGCCGGCTGGCCAGCAGCCGCGAATACAAACCGCGGTCGCCCAGGGCCAGCGGCGCCACCGCGAGCGCGGCGATGACGGCGTAGAACATCGTCTTGACCACGGCTTGGCTCATGGTCGCGGGCGAGGTCGTCGGCGCGCCGGCGATCGGCGTGGAGACGATGAAGTAGCAGATGACCGCCAGCGGTATGGCCATGAACGCGTAGCAGCGCACGCCCATCGCCTGCAGGACCGTCAGCGCCATCCCGGCCAGAAACCAGCACAGGTAGGTGGGCAGCCACAGGCGGGCGCCGTCGGGAAACCAGTGGTCGGTGTGCACCAGGACCAGCCAGGCCGGGCTGATCAACGCCATCCCCGCCAGCGCGGCCAGCACCAGCTTCGGCTGCCAGCGCCGCCGGCTGATCAGCACCAGCAGCACGTAGGCCAGCAGCGGCAGCGAGACATAGAAAGCGGCTTCCACTGCCAGGCTCCACATTTGGGTGAGGCCCTGGTGCAGATACTTGCCCAGGTAGCCGTTGCAGTAGATCTGCGTCAGCGTGAGGTTGCGGACCAGCCCCAGCCAGCTGTGCCCGGGGTTGGGTCCGGCCTCGCGGAAGTGATACAGCACGTAGGCGAACAGCACGGTGATGACGTAGGCGGGCATGATGCGCCGAACCCGGTGCCACGCATAGCGACTCAGCGAAGGCGGCGGGCCGCCGGTGGCCGACGATTTCACCCACGGCCGAAACAGCAAATATCCGGACAGCACGAAGAAGATCGGGACGCCGATTTCCATCCGAGCGCCGGCCAGACCCCAGTAACCGTGCACGTACTTTCCGGTGGTGTAGGCCGCGTGGGTTCCTACGACCAAAAGCGCGGCGACGGCACGGATCCCGGTCAGCGACGCGACGCGGTCGACGCGGGAGATCTGCTCGAGCCCACCCTGGGCGTCTTGTTCCTCGGACAGCGTCATCCGACACGTCTCTTGCGCGGTTTGGACTTCGGCGACCGGTCGGGCCGCAGGTCGATCCTCACGCCCGAGATGCGGGTGTTCTCAAGCTTTTTGAGGGTGGTTCGAGGCAGTTTGGCCGGCAGCTCCACCAGCGAGAAGTCCGGGCCGATCGCGATGTGGCCGAAATCGCTGCGGTGCAGGCCGCCCTCGTTGGCGATCGCGCCGACGATCGCGCCGGGGCCGATCTTGTGCCTCTTGCCCACCGAGACCCGGTAGGTGGCGAAGTCGCGTGGCGGCCGGGTCCTTTCGCGATGCCGTTCGGGGCGCTCGCGGCGTTCGCGGCGTTCGGGCGGCGGCTCGGGAGCCATCAGGAACGCCTCGCCGTCGCGGGACTGCACGGCCAGCGCGGCGGCGATGTCGGCCAGCGGGACGTCGTGCTCGCGTTCGTAGTCCTGCACCAGCTTGCGGAACAAATCGATGCCTGGAGCCGTGAGCGCGTCGGTGATGGAGTCGGCGAACTTCGCGACCCGTTGGGCGTTGACGTCCTCGACGGTGGGCAGCTCGGCCTCGGTGAGCGGTTGGCGCGTGGCCTTCTCGATCGCCTTGAGCAGATGGCGCTCGCGTGGGGAGACGAACAGCACCGCGGCCCCTGTGCGTCCGGCCCGACCGGTGCGGCCGATGCGGTGGACGTACGACTCGGTATCGTGCGGGATATCGTAGTTGAGCACGTGTGAGATGCGTTCGACGTCAAGGCCCCTGGCGGCCACGTCGGTGGCGACGAGGATGTCGATGCTTCCGCCCTTGAGCGCGGCGATGGTGCGTTCCCGTTGTGCTTGCGGTATGTCGCCATTGATGGCGGCCGCGGAAAACCCTCGCGCCCTGAGCTTTTCGGCGACCTCCTCGGTGGCCTGCTTGGTGCGGACGAACACGATCATCGCCTCGAACGGCTCGACCTCGAGGATACGGGTGAGCGCGTCCATCTTTCGGGAACCGGCGACTTGGATGTAGCGTTGCGAAATGTTCTCGGCGGTGGCGGTTTTGGCCTTCGCGGTGATTTCGAGCGGGTCGTGCAGGTACTTTTTTGTGAGCTTGCGGATCGCCGGCGGCATGGTCGCCGAGAAAAGGGCGACCTGTTTGTATTCCGGGGTGTCGGCCAGGATGCGCTCGACGTCTTCGGCGAAGCCCATGGTCAGCATCTCGTCGGCCTCGTCGAGCACCAGGTAGTCGATGTGGGAGAGGTCCAGCGTGCCCCGCTCGAGGTGGTCGATGACGCGGCCCGGGGTGCCCACCACCACCTGCGCGCCTCTTCGCAGGCCGGCCAGTTGCACGGTGTAGGACGACCCGCCGTAGATCGGCAGCACGTGGATCTTGGGCAGGTGCGCCCCATAGCGGCTGAACGCCTCGGCGACCTGCAGGGCCAGCTCGCGGGTGGGGGCGAGGATCAGCGCCTGGGTCGCGGTGCTCTTGACGTCGATCTTGGACAGGATCGGGATCGCGAAAGCCGCCGTCTTGCCGGTGCCGGTCTGCGCCAGCCCGACGACGTCGGTGCCGGCCATGAGCGCCGGGATGGTGGCCGCCTGGATGGCCGTCGGCGTCTCGTACCCGACGTCGTCGACCGCCCGCAGGACCGCAGGGTGAATCTGCAGGTCGGCGAACGTGGGAGAGGCAGCCCCTGCCGGGCTGTCGGGGAGCGTCATCAGGCTATGGAGTCTAGTGGCGGCTGGGGCGCGGCGGGCCACTCCTCATGTCACCAGCTCGACGTCGACCCCGAGGCGCTCGTATGTCCTCAGCGCCCGTGCGTCGCGAGTCAACAGCGTAGCTCCCGCGTTTCTTGCCGTCAGTCCGACCAGCGCGTCGTAGCTCGCGCCACCGGTGACACCGTATTCGGCGAGGTGGCCGATCAGGCCACGATGCGCGGGCGCATCCAGCGTCAGGTAGTCGCGGGAAGTGATGTCTGCCAGGTACGCGTGGGCCGCTGCAGGGGCGACGCGATGCGGCAGTGGCAGGCGGGTCAGAACGGAATAGGTTTCAAGCGCGGTGTGCGCGATCAGCCGGACGCCACGGCTCAGCGCGAGTGCGGCGGACTCATGCCCCTCGTGCCACGTCGCAAATCCGGCGACGAGGACGCTGGTGTCTGGGGCGATCACCGCCGTACGTGATCCAGCGTTTCCCGCACGATGTCGTCGGTCAACGGCGGCAGCGCGCGTTCCGGCCGCGCGACCAGAACCGAACCCTCCCGGACGAGTTCGACGCCGGTCGGCGCCGGTTCGATCTCGATGCGCCCGTCGCGCTCGGTGATCTCCACCTGATCGTTGCCACGCAGGCCAAGCCGGTCGCGGATGCGCTTCGGAATCACAAGGCGCCCCGCGGCGTCGATGGTAGTACGCATGGTAGAAATTTTACCATTCGGTTGCGAACGGCAATTCCCGGCGACGCGGCCACGCCTGCCACGGCCGGGGGGCCGATACCGGTACGGTTGCGCGATGTGTGGTCGCTCATGTGTCGCGCCCTGACGGGCCTGGTCGTGTTCGCCTCGGTCGCAACGGTTTTGGCGGGCTGCGGGTCGGGAGACTCGACGGTCGCCAAGACGCCGCAGGCGACGACGACGAGCGCGACACCGTCGATCACCGCCCCCGCCACCCCGAGCCCGACGTCGCAGGCCGCCGCGCCGGCCGACCCGTGCGCGGTCAACCTCGCCTCGCCGACGATCGCCAAGGTGGTCTCCGAGCTGCCCCGCGACCCGCGCAGCCAGCAGTCGTGGAACCCCGAGCCGCTGGCCGGCAACTACAACGAGTGCGCCCAGCTGTCCGCGGTGATCATCAAGGCCAACACCAACGCGATCAACCCCACCACCCGGGCGGTGCTGTTCCACCTCGGCCAGTTCATCCCGCAGGGCGTGCCCGACACCTACGGGTTCAACGGCATCGACGCGGCCCAAACCACCGGGGATACCGTGGCGTTGACGTACCCGAACGCCGTCGGCGTGGCAACCACGGTCAAGTTCCGGTGGAACGGCAGCGGAGTCGAGCTGATCGGCAACGCCCCGGGGCGCTGAGGTCGCTAGGGCGAACCGCTTCCGCCGCTTCCGCCGGTACCTCCGGTGCCGCCGGTGCCGCCGTTGGAGCCACTGGGACCGGTGCCCGCCTGCCCGCCGGTGCCGGAACCGCCGACGGTGCCGGGGTTGCCGTTGGAGCCGGTGCCGCCGGTGCCACCCGTGCCGCCACCGCCGCCTGTGCCGCCGCTGCCGCCGGAACCGGTGTAACCGACGCTGCCGTAGCCGCCCTGGCCGCCGGAGCCGCCCTGGCCGCCGAAGCCGCCGGTGCCCTGCGTGTTGGTTCCGCCGGTGCCGCCCTGGCCGCCGCCGCCGCCCTGGCCGCCGTTTCCGCCGGTAGAGCCGTTGCCTCCGTAACCGCCGAAACCGCCTTCGCCGCCCTGGCCGCCTGCACCAGCGGTGTGGCCGGCGACGGTGGTGCCGCCGCCCTGGCCGCCCTGGCCGCCCTGGCCGGAGTTTCCGCCGCTGGCGCCGGGGCCCGTGGTGGTGAGTGTGCCACCGGCCTGGCCGCCGAAGCCGCCGTAACCACCTTGGCCGCCGGTGCCGCCGGTGCCGGCGTCGTTGGAACCGTCGTCGTTGTAGCCGTGACCGCCCATGCCGCCGGCCCCGCCCTGGCCGGCAGCCCCGGCCGCACCACCGGTGGAGGCGGGGCCGTAGGCACTGCCGCCGTAGGCGCCGTCGCCGCCGCCGCCGCCGTTCCCACCCGTGCCGCCGGTGCCGCCGGCCGGGCCACTGCCACCGGCGCCGCCGGTGCCGCCCTGGCCGGATTGGCCGCCCGCACCGGCGGTGCCGCCGTTGCTGATGGTGTAGCCGCCGGCGCCGCCTCTGCCGCCGGTGCCACCGTCGCCGCCGGTGCCGGCCGTGCCGCTGCTGACGACGCCGCCGGTGCCGATCGCACCGCCGACGCCGCCCTGGCCGCCGTTGCCGCCGACCCCGCCGGAGCCGGCGTCGTTGGTGCCGTCATCGTTGTAGCCGTTTCCGCCATAGCCGCCGCCACCGCCGGCTCCGCCGGTGCCGCCGCTGCCGTTGGTGCCGCCGGAACCCGTGTTGCCGCCGGCGCCGCCGGCGCCACCCTGTCCGCCGTCGCCGGCGTGGCCGCCGACGCCGCCGGGGGTGCTGGCGAGGCCGAAGCCGCCAGCACCGCCTCGGCCGCCCTGGCCGCCGGTACCGCCGGTGTGGCCGGCGCCGGCCGTGCCGCCCTGGCCACCGGCGCCGCCCTGGCCGCCGATGCCGCCGGTACCGATGGTCCCGCCGGTGCCGCCGGTGCCGGCCGCGCCGCCGTAGCCGGCATCGCCGCCGTTGCCGCCGGTGCCGCCGGTGCCGGCGTAGCTGCCGCCGCCGTCGCCGCTGCCCTGGCCGCCTTTGCCGCCGACGCCACCCTGGCCGCCGACGCCGCCGCTGCCGTTGGTTGCGCCCACGACGGCGTTGCCGCCCGCCCCGCCGGTGCCGCCACCGCCGCCGTCGCTGCCGTTGCGGCCCTGGCCGTTGGACTCGCCGACGATGCCGTCGGCGCCTTGGGACCCTGCGCCGCCCTGGCCGCCCTGGCCGCCCTGGCCGGCGGTGTGACCGGTGAACGTGGTGTCGCCGCCCTGACCGCCGGTGCCACCGGTGCCGCCGGCCCCGGCGCCGAGGCCGAACCCGCCGGTGCCGCCGGTACCCGCAACGCCGCTGGCGCCGCCTTGGCCGCCGGTGCCGCCGGTGCCGCCGGTGCCGGCGTTGTTGGAGCCGGTGTCCGCGGTGCCGGACCCGCCGGTGCCGCCCTGGCCGCCGCTGCCGCCGTAACCGCCGAGGCCGTTGGTGTTGCCGACGGTGTTGCCGCCGGCGCCGCCGGTTCCGCCGCTTCCGCCGGTGCCACCGGCGTCGCCGGTGCCGGCCGCCCCGGTTCCACCCTGGCCGCCGGTGCCGCCCTGGCCGCCCTGTCCGCCCTCGCCCACGGCGCCAGTGCCGCTCAGGCCGCCGGTGCCGCTCTGGCCGCCCTGGCCGCCACGGCCGCCCCAGCCGTTGGTCGATCCGGTGACGGAATTGCCGCCGGCGCCCCCGGTGCCGCCTTGGCCACCGGTGCCGCCGGTACCGCCGGCGCCGAACGGTGTGGTGCCGTCGGTGCCGGTGCCGCCCTGGCCGCCCTGGCCGCCCTGACCGCCGCTGGCCGCGGTGTGCGCGGTGAAGGTCGTGGCGCCGCCTTGGCCGCCGGTGCCGCCGGTGCCGCCGTCGCCCGCGGCGCCCGGGGTACCGGTGCCGGCGATGCCCCCGACGCCGGCCGCGCCGCCCTGCCCGCCAGTGCCGCCGGTGCCGCCTTTTCCACCGATGCCTTCGTTGTAACTTCCGTCGTCGGTGTGGCCGACGCCGCCCGTGCCGCCCTGGCCGCCGGTCCCGCCCTGGCCGCCGCTGCCGTTGGTCGCGCCCGCGACGGCGCCTCCGCCGGCGCCCCCGTGGCCGCCCTGGCCGCCGGTGCCGCCGGTGCCGCCCGCGAAGACCGTCGCGGTACCCGTTGTCCCGGTGCCGCCCTGGCCGCCCTGGCCGCCCTGGCCGCCGCTGCCCGCGGTGTGGCCGGCGGTGTTGGTGGCGCCGCCCTGGCCACCGGTGCCACCGGCGCCGCCGGTGCCGCCGGTCCCCGTCGCGCCGGCGTTCGTGCCGGTGCCGGCCGCGCCGCCCTGGCCGCCCTGCCCTCCGGTGCCGCCGGTCCCGCCGTTGCTGGCGCCGCCGCTGCCGGTGTCGGTGTAGCCGTTGGCGCCGGTGCCGCCCTGGCCGCCGATGCCGCCCTGGCCGCCGTTGCCGCCGACCCCGACGCTGACGGCGTTGCCGCCCTGGCCGCCCTGGCCGCCCGCACCGCCTTGACTGCCGTTGTCCCCGTTGGCATTCGGCGTCGTGCTGGCGGCGATGTCCCCGCCCTGGCCGCCCGTGCCGCCCTGGCCGCCGGCGCCGCCGCGGCCGATGTAGCTGCTGGTCGCGCCGCCCTGACCGCCGGTGCCCCCGGTGCCGGCGATACCCGTTCGGGCGAGGTTGTCGCCGGTGCCGCCCTGGCCACCGGTGCCGCCCTGGCCGCCCGCGCCGCCGGTGCCCTCGAGGGTGCTGGTGTCGGCGCCGCCCTGGCCACCGACGCCGCCCTGGCCGCCCTGGCCGGCGCCGCCGCCGACGTCGGCGCCGCCCTGACCGCCGGTGCCGCCCTGGCCGCCCGCGCCGGCGGTGCCGTGGCGGGTGATATTGGCGCCGCCCTGGCCGCCGGTGCCGCCTTGACCGCCGGCTCCCGCGACGCCAATGCCGCCGCTCGTGCCCGGGCCCGCGCCCTGCGCGCCGCCCTGGCCGGCGGTGCCACCCTGGCCGCCCTGGCCGCCGGTGCCGGCGTCCCCGCTGCCGTCGTCGTCATAGCCGTTACCGCCGGTTCCGCCTTGGCCGCCGGTGCCGCCGGCGCCACCGCTACCGTTGTCGGAGGAGCTGGCCCCGCCCTGGCCGCCGCTTCCGCCGGCACCGCCCCGGCCACCGGCGTCGCCGGTGCCGCCGGGCGTGGTGGCATTCGCTCCGACACCGCCCTGACCCCCGGTGCCACCCTGGCCGCCGTCGCCGCCCGCACCCACGGTCCCTCCAGCGCCGCCGGTGCCAACTGCGCCGCCTTGACCGCCCTGGCCGCCGTCGCCGCCGCTGCCGCCGGTACCCGCGTTGTCTGAGCCGGTATCCGCGGTGCCCGAGCCACCTGTGCCGCCCTGACCGCCGGTGCCGCCCTGACCACCGCTGGCGTTGGTCGCGCCGTTGGTGATGCCTCCCTGACCACCACCGCCGCCTTGGCCGCCAGCGCCGCCGGTGTGGGCGGTCCCAGCCGCGCCGTCGCCGCCGAGGCCGCCCGAGCCGCCCTGGCCACCGGCGCCGGCGTTGCCGACCGTTCCGCCCGCCCCGCCGGATCCCGTCGCCCCGCCAGTGCCGCCCTCGCCGCCGCCGCCGCCTTGACCGCCGACGCCCGCGTCGTCGGTGCCGTCGTCGGCATAGCCCGTGCCGCCGGTGCCGCCCTGCCCGCCGATGCCGCCCTGGCCGCCACTGCCGTCGGTGGCGCCGGCGACGGCGCCGCCGCCTTCGCCGCCCTGGCCGCCCTGGCCGCCTTGCCCGCCGGTGTATCCGCTGGCGCCGGACGGGCCGTTGAGGCCTTGCCCGCCCTGGCCGCCGTGACCGCCCTGCCCGCCGTCACCTGCGGTGTCGCCGCTGTGGATGGTCGTGCCGCCGGTGCCGCCCGTGCCGCCGGTGCCGCCGGTGCCCGCGGCGCCGACGCTGCCCGCGGTGCCGCCTCCGGTACCGGTCGCGCCGCCTTGGCCACCCTGGCCGCCCTGGCCGCCCGAGCCACCGGCGGTGGCGTCGTTGCTGCCGTCATCGGCGAAGCCGGTGCCGCCCTGGCCACCCTGACCGCCGGTGCCGCCCTGGCCCCCGGAGCCGACTGTCCCGGTCGCGTCGGCGTTGCCGCCCTGACCGCCTTGCCCACCGGCGCCGCCCTGGCCGCCGTTCGCGCCGCTCTGGCCCGCCGCCGTCGCGCTGCCGGCATTGCCGCCCTGGCCGCCCTGGCCGCCTTGGCCGCCGTCACCGGCGTTGCCCGAGCCGGCCGTGCCGCCAAACCCGCTGCCGCCGGTCCCGGCGTCGCCGCCGGTTCCGCCCATGCCGCCGACGCCGCCCTGGCCGCCGGCCACTCCGGCGTTGAGGCTGTTGTCGGTGCCCGCCCCGCCGGCGCCACCGACGCCGCCGGTGCCGCCGTCGCCGCCTTGCCCGCCGGCACCCTGGTTGCCGGTGGTGCCGCCGTGGGCATTACCGGCCGCACCGCCCTGACCGCCCTGACCGCCTTGGCCGCCGTCGGCGCCGATGCCGCCCTGGCCGCCGGTCGGGCCGGTGCTGCCCTGACCGCCGGTGCCACCGGTGCCACCCACGCCGCCTAGGCCGCCGTCGCCCGCTTTGCCCGAAGCGGCGGTGCCGCCGAAGCCGCTGCCGCCGGTGCCGGCGTCGCCGCCGGTGCCTCCGGTGCCGCCGACGCCGCCCTGGCCGCCGGCCACTCCGGCGTTGAGGCTATTGTCCGTGCCGGCCCCGCCCTGGCCGCCTTGTCCGCCGGTGCCGCCATCACCGCCCTGACCGCCGGCACCCTGGGTGCCGACCGAGCCGCCATGGGCGTCACCGGCCGACCCGCCCTGACCACCTTGGCCGCCATTGCCGCCGTCGGCGCCCTGCACGCCCTGACCGCCGCCGGCAGCACCGATAGCGCCGGCACCGCCTCCGCCGCCTGTGCCGCCGATGCCGCCCTGGCCGCCGTCGCCGGCTTTGCCCGAGGCGGCCGTGCCGCCGAAGCCGCTACCGCCGGTGCCGGCGTCGCCGCCCGTGCCACCGGTTCCGCCGATGCCGCCCTGCCCGCCGGCCACCCCCGCGTTGAGGGTGTTGTCGGTGCCAGCGCCGCCCTGACCGCCTTGTCCGCCGGTGCCGCCGTCACCGCCCTGACCGCCGGCGCCCTGGTTGCCGGTGGTGCCGCCGTTCGCGTTGCCGGCCGACCCACCGGCCCCACCCTGACCACCGGCACCGCCCTCGGCGCCCTGCACACCTTGACCACCACCGACCGCACCCACGGCACCCGCACCGCCGCCACCGCCGGTACCGCCCGCACCGCCCTGACCGCCGTCACCCGCGGTGCCCGAGGCCGCAATGCCATTGATGCCGCTGCCACCCCCGCCGGCCTTCCCGCCGGTGCCACCCGTGCCACCGATCCCGCCCTGGCCACCGGCCACCCCGGCGTTGAGGCTGTTGTCGGTGCCGGCACCGCCGGTGCCGCCCATGCCGCCGGTGCCGCCGTCACCGCCCTGACCGCCGACACCCTGGTGGCCGCCGCCGCCACTGCCGGCCGACCCACCGGCCCCGCCCTGGCCGCCGGCCCCGCCGTCGGCGCCCTGCGCACCCTGACCACCACCGGCCGCACCCACGGCGCCCGCACCGCCGCCACCGCCGGTGCCGCCGACGCCGCCCTGGCCGCCGTCACCGGCGGCGCCCGAGGCCGCAAGGCCATTGACGCCGCTGCCACCGGTGCCGGCCTTCCCACCGGTGCCACCGCTGCCACCGACCCCGCCCTGGCCACCGGCCACGCCCGCATTGAGGCTGTTGTCGGTGCCGGCACCGCCGGTGCCGCCCATGCCGCCGGTGCCCCGTCACCACCCTGACCGCCGACACCCTGGTTGCCGATGGTGCCGCCGTGGGCATTACCGGCCGACCCACCGGCCCCGCCCTGGCCACCGGCCCCGCCGTCGGCGCCCTGCACACCCTGACCACCACCGGCCGCGCCCACCGCGCCCGCACCGCCGCCACCACCGGTCCCACCAAGACCGCCTTGGCCGCCGTCACCGGCGGTCCCCGACGCCGCGGTGCCACCAAAGCCAAAACCGCCGATCCCGGCATCCCCGCCGGTGCCACCGGTGCCCCCGATACCGCCCTGGCCACCGGCTACGCCCGCATTGGCGCTGTGGTCGGTGCCGGCCCCACCCTGACCACCGACGCCGCCGGTGCCGCCCGTGCCACCCTGACCACCAACACCCTGATGGCCACCGCCACCACTGCCCGCCGACCCACCGGCCCCGCCCTGGCCGCCGGCCCCGCCGTCGGCGCCCTGCACACCCTGACCA
>NZ_MVHD01000063.1 GCF_002086635.1 Mycobacterium alsense
CCGGGGTTCGGACGCTGCGCAGCCCGGTCGTGTCGAATCCGGCCGCCGCGATCGCGTCGACGGTGCGGCGGTTCGGGGGACAGCCGGGGGGCAGCCACCCCCCGGGCCGGGCGGCCCGGGGGGCGGCGCGACGACGCCGGGGTCGCCGGGATCGCCGGGGGCCGGCTCGGGGTCGGCCAGTGCGGGGCCGGCGCTCAGCACCAGCACGGCGCCCATCGAAGCCACTCCGGCCGCCTTCAGAGCCCCCAGCAGCCCCCTTTTGGTCCAGGCTTTCGTCCCGCCCGACATACGCATCCCTCCAGTCGCTATCTCGCAACAGTGTCGCATAGCGCGCGCGCCAGCTACCTTTCCCGCGGGCTCAACGGACGGTCAAGCGCCCCCATTTGGTCCCGCTGACCTGCGCAGCTATGAATCGGGTGAGCTTGCCGGGGCAACGTCCTTCTGGTCTTTGTGGAGGTCGAGCAGCTGGCGGTTGGCCACCATGCCGCCCAGGGCGGCGGCCATCAAAACCGCCGAGGTGCTGAGCATCAGGGCGACGCTGCGCTCGTACAGCAGCCCGCCGGCGAGCGAACCGGCCATGATGCCCACCTGGAACGCCGTCACGTACAGGCCCGAGGCACCGTCGGGGTCGTCGGCCCCGTTGCGCATCGCGGCGGCCTGCAACATCGGCGAGACGGCGGTGGCCATCGCGCCCCACAGCACGATCGCGCCCGTGCCGATCAGCGCCGTCGCGGCGGCGGGCGCGCCTCCGAACGCGAGCGCCGCGAACACCAGGAACGCGGCGGTCAGTCCGGCCATGCACAGCACGACGGCGCCCTTCGGGCGGCGGTCCATGGGCCGCGCCACCAGCCCCACGGCGATCACCCCGGCGGCGCCGTAGGCCGCCAGCACCCACGCCAGCGCGGGCCCGCGCACGCCGACGACGTCGCGGATGATCACGACGATGTAGGTGTACGACACGAAGTGGGCGGTGACGCCGACCATCGTGATGAGGCTGACGACGATCAGCGGGCGATTGCGATGGTGGCGCGCCCGCGGGCCCACCCACCTGAGCTGGTCGGCGGACAGCACCATCTCGGGCAGCAGCAGCCAGGCCGCCACGGTGACCACGGCCGCGGCGGCGGTGACGCTGACCGCGGCCAGCCGCCACCCCCACATCAGGCTCATCGCCGCCGTGAGGGGGCTGCCGATCACCAGCGCGAGGCTGGTCCCGATGTAGATCGACATGGTGGCGCGGCCGGCGTGGCTCGCCGGCACCAGCCGGGTGGCGATCGGGGCGATCACCGACCACAGCAAGCCGTGGGTGACCGCGCACAGCACCCGCCCGGCGGCCAGCACCGCGAAGTTGGGCGCGAGCGCCGAGATGAGCTGCGAGACGGTCAGGCAGACCAGGCTGAACAGCAGCGCGCGCCGGCGCGGCCAGTGCGCGGTCCAGCGCACCAACGGGAACGTCGAGAGGGCCGCCACCAGCGCATACCACGTCAGCAGGGTGCCGACCACGGCCACGCTGACGTGCAGGTTGCGGGCGATCGCCGACAGGGCGCCCACCGGCAGGATCTCCGCGGTGACATACGTGAAGGCCGCCGCGGCCAGCACAGCCAGCTGCGCGGCGACCCGTGGGGTCCACGTTCGCGCGGCAGTGTTGGCATCCACAGTCATGGCGGTCATCGGTCGGTACGCAATCAGCCGGTCAATGCTGCTGGCTACTTCGCGCTGCACCTACCGTACGCACCGCAACAATAGGTTCCCGCGGGTTAGCGGTTCAACACGCCCGGCGACTAATTCGGCCGTCAGGAACGAACCAGGCGCGCGATGGCGGCGGAGGCCTCGGCGAGCTTATCGTCAGCATCGCTGCCACCCTCGGCGACCGCGCGGGTGACGCAGTGGCTCAGGTGCTCGTCAAGAAGATTCAGCGCCACCGAACGCAGCGCGCTGTTGGCCGCGCTGATCTGGGTCAGGACGTCGATGCAGTACTTGTCCTCCTCGATCATGCGCGCGATGCCGCGCACCTGGCCCTCGATGCGCCGCAGCCGCTTGGCGTAGTTGTCCTTCTGCTGCGAGTATCCGTGCGCCTCCGACGTCCTAGTCACCGCCCCAGTCTACCCCATACCCCAACGGGGTATAACCCGCGCATGTGCCGCTCCACCAGCACGGCATACTTGCACAATGGCCAAAACCACCGATTCGGCGCGCGCCAAGGCGGGCGTCGACATCAAGCCCCGCAGCCGCGACGTCACCGACGGCCTGGAGAAGGCCGCCGCCCGTGGCATGCTGCGGGCCGTAGGCATGGGCGACGAGGACTTCGCCAAGCCGCAGATCGGGGTGGCCTCGTCCTGGAACGAGATCACGCCGTGCAACCTGTCGCTGGACCGCCTCGCCAAGGCGGTCAAGGAGGGGGTCTTTTCGGCCGGGGGCTACCCGCTCGAGTTCGGCACGATCTCGGTGTCCGACGGCATCTCGATGGGTCACGAGGGGATGCACTTCTCGCTGGTGTCCCGCGAGGTGATCGCCGACAGCGTCGAGACGGTCATGCAGGCCGAGCGCCTCGACGGCTCGGTGCTGTTGGCCGGCTGCGACAAGTCGCTGCCCGGGATGCTGATGGCCGCCGCGCGGCTCGATTTGGCGGCGGTCTTCCTCTACGCCGGCTCGATTTTGCCGGGGGTGGCGAAGCTCTCCGACGGGAGCGAGCGCGAGGTCACGATCATCGACGCGTTCGAGGCGGTGGGGGCGTGCGCGCGCGGCTTGATGCCCCGCGAGGACGTCGACGCCATCGAGCGCGCGATCTGCCCCGGCGAGGGCGCGTGCGGCGGCATGTACACCGCCAACACCATGGCCAGCGCGGCCGAGGCGCTGGGCATGTCGCTGCCGGGCAGCGCGGCGCCGCCGGCCACCGACCGCCGCCGCGACGGGTTCGCACGCCGCAGCGGCCAGGCCGTCATCGAGCTGCTGCGCCGCGGCATCACCGCCCGCGACATCCTCACCAAGGAGGCGTTCGAGAACGCGATCGCGGTGGTGATGGCGTTCGGCGGCTCGACCAACGCGGTGCTGCACCTGCTGGCCATCGCCCACGAGGCCGACGTGATGCTGTCCCTCGACGACTTCAGCCGCATCGGGTCGAAGGTGCCGCACCTGGCCGACGTCAAGCCGTTCGGCCGGCACGTGATGTCGGACGTCGATCACATCGGTGGCGTGCCGGTGATGATGAGGGCGCTGCTGGACGCGGGCCTTTTGCACGGCGACTGCCTGACGGTGACCGGTGCGACGGTGGCCGAGAACCTTTCGGCCATCGCGCCGCCGGATCCGGACGGCAAGGTGTTGCGGACGCTGAACAACCCGATTCACCCGACCGGGGGCATCACCATCCTGCGTGGATCGCTTGCCCCCGAGGGGGCGGTGGTCAAGTCGGCCGGCTTCGACTCCGACGTGTTCGAGGGAACCGCAAGGGTTTTCGACGGCGAGCGGGCCGCGCTGGACGCCCTCGAGGACGGCACCATCACCCCTGGCGATGCCGTGGTGATCCGCTACGAGGGCCCCAAGGGCGGCCCCGGGATGCGCGAAATGCTCGCCATCACCGGCGCGATCAAGGGTGCCGGCCTGGGCAAGGACGTCCTGCTGCTCACCGACGGCCGGTTCTCCGGCGGGACGACCGGCCTGTGCGTGGGGCACATCGCGCCCGAGGCGGTCGACGGCGGGCCGATCGCCCTGCTTCGTGACGGCGACCGCATCCGGCTCGACGTGGCCGGCCGCACCCTCGACGTGCTGGCCGACCCCGCCGAATTCGAGTCGCGGCGAAGGGATTTCAGCCCTCCGCCGCCGCGCTACAAATCCGGCGTGCTGGCCAAGTACGTCAAGCTGGTCGGCTCGGCGGCCGTCGGCGCGGTGTGCGGCTAGCCCAATTTCAAGCTACGCGTGGGTTTCCTCCGCGCGCGTGCGCATGCCGACGTAGGTGGCGTTGAGACCCAAAAACGTCATCAACGCGCCCGCGACGACATTCGACCAGATCATGCCGGCGGTCAGCGTGACGCCCGGCAGGACCCACAGCGACACGATCACCCACGCACCGAGCACCGGAAGCGTCCAGGTCATGCCGTGCGCGCGGTCGAGCGTCGTCGCGAACCCGTATGCCAAGAACGCCACCGCAATCCCGACGATCAGGTCGGAGGTCGCAAGCGATGCCGTCCCGCTGAATCCCACGATCCACGGTGACGCCGCCACGTACAGGCCCGTCAGCAAGGCCAGACCGAACGTGAAATGCGCCCCCATCGACTCGGCGACGCGCTCGTAACGCGCCCGCAGGGCCAACAGGTCGGGGTGGTGATCGATTGATGAATGGACTGTACTCATTTTGTGACCTTTCTGTTATGCGGCAAGCTCGTTGTGTAGCAAGCACTGTGAGCCGACCGCACCCATCCATCTGCAGTCAAGATTACGCTCGGTGGCCACACGCCAGCAACGAATCACCGGCCCTGCCGTAGCGTAGCGAGCATGGACATCGCGGACCGACTGCGGCTGGACGTCCCGATCGGACAGGCGGGGATGGGCGGCGGCCTGGCCGGCGCATCGCTGGCGGCCGCGGTCGCCAACGCGGGCGCGCTGGGAACGCTCGGCATCACCACACCGCGCCGGTTGCGCGCGTCGATCGACGCGGTGCGCGAGCGGGCGCCGGGGCGCGCCGTCGCGGTAAACCTGTTGATCCCCTTCGTCCATCGCCAGCACGTGGCGGTCTGCGTGGACGCCCGCGTGGACGCCGTCGTGCTGGCGTTCGGCGAGAAGCGCGGACTCGCCCGGCACCTGCGGGACGCCGGGATCTTCGTGTTCGTGATGGTGGGCACCGAGGCGCAGGCGCGCGCCGCGATCGCTTCGGGAGCCGACGGTTTGATCGCGCAGGGACGCCAGGCCGGTGGCCACCTGGTCGGGACCATGCCCGCCCTGGAGTTCCTGCCGCGCGCCCTCGCCGCGGCCGGCAACCGTCCGGTGTTCGTCGCCGGTGGCATCGCCACCGCAGCCGACACCCGCGCCGCGCTGGACGCGGGCGCCGGCGGCGTCATCGCCGGCACCCGATTCCTGCTGACGCACGAGGCCAACGCCAGCGGGGAGTATCAGCGCCGAATCATGCAGGCGGACAGGACCATCGAAACCAACCTGTTCGGCCTGAGCTGGCCGCTGCGCCACCGCGTCGTGCCCAACGCGGCCACCCTCCGGTGGTGCCGCGACGACGGGAAGGCCCGCGCGCTGCCCGCCGCCCTCAACGCCGTCAGCCGTCCGATGTCGGTACTGGGCTACTTCGATGCGGGCGCGCTGATGCGCCTGCAGTCGCCGGCCCTCCCGTTCTTCACGCCGCTCGCGCCGGTTGCCGGGGCGCCCGATTCCTGGTTGGACAGCGCCGCGCTGTATGCCGGCGAAACCGCGTTGCGAATCGGCGAACTCGTCTCCGCCGGGCAGGCCGTCAGCGAACTCACCCCGCCCTGAAGCCGCCGCGCCTACCGCACCAACGCGAGCGCGAAGCCGTCCCAGTGCTTGGCCCCGACGGTCTGCAGGACCGCGGTGTCCAGCCGCGGATGCTCGCCCATTGCCTGCAGGGCCTGGCGAGTCGCCGTGACCCTGGTGTCGTCGCAGTCGGGGTCGAGGATCTGGCCCTCACGAATGACGTTGTCCAGCACCACGACTGCGCCGGGACGGGCCAGCCGCACCGCCCACTGAAGATAGGCGACGTTGTTTTCTTTGTCCGCGTCGATGAAGATCAGGTCGAACGGCCCGCCGGTCAGCGTCGGCAACGTGTCCAGCGCGGCCCCTACCATCACCTCGACCCGGTCGCCCACCCCGGCCCGTTTCAGGTTGGCGCGCGCGACCTCGGCGTGCCTCGGCTCGTATTCCAGCGTCACCACCCGTCCCTGCGGGCCGGCCCCACGCGCCAGCCAGATGGTGCTGAAGCCGCCGAGCGTGCCGATCTCGAGGATGCGGCGCGCCCCGATCGCGCCAGCCAGCAGGGACAGGAATTTGCCCTGCTGGGCCGACACGGCGATGCGCGGCAGGCCGGCCGCGTCGCTGGCCTGCACCGCAGCGTCCAGGGCCGGGTCGTCGCCGAGCATCGCGTCGTCCAGGAACGCGTCGACGTCTTGCGGGGTCGGTTTCTGCGTCATCCCGCCAACCTAGCGGGCGGCGCCGAATCCGGTCCCACGCCTTTACGGCATACCCGTATGGGGTATATAGTCACGGGTGTGGTTGTTCCACAGCGTGCGAGGGCACGCGACACAGAAGGGTGATCGACATGACAACCTACGAGGCAGGGACCCTGCTGACCTGTGGCCACGAGGGCTGCGGATGCCGCGTTCGCATCGAGGCCCCGTGCCACTGCTCGGGCGCGGGTGAGCCGTACCGCTGCACGTGCGGTGACGAACTGACGCCGGTCAAGTAGCCGCGCCGGCCGGTCGCGCGTTCGGGTGGGTCCCCGCGATCACCGCCCGAACGTGCGGCCGGCCAACTCGACCATGGCCTCCAGCCGGCGCGCGACCGCCGAAACCCCCACCGCCACCGCGTAACCGCCCGGGTCGATGCGCCAGCATCCGCCCTCGTAGCGGGCGACCAGGCGCGGATCGGCCTCGATGGTGACCCGGCGGGTGGCTCCGGGCTCCAGCTCGACCCGCTCGAATCCCAAGAGCCGCAGGCACTTCCCGCCGGGGGCCGCGGTCAGATACAGCTGCGGGACATCGGCGCCGGGGCGCTCGCCGATGTTGGTGACATCGAAGCTTGCGCTCACGGTTCCGCCGCCGACCGCCGCCAAGTCGGCGTACTCGAAGCTGGTGTAGGACAGGCCATGGCCGAAGGCGAACAGCGGTTCCCGGCCGGTCTTGGCGAACCAGCGGTAGCCGACGTCGGCGCCCTCGAAGTAGTCGATCGTGGTGGGGGTCCCCCAGGCGACGGGCTGGGGCAGTTGCGGGCGCGGTGTCTGCCCGAGGTCCGCGGGGAACGTCATCGGCAGCCGTCCCGACGGATTCACCTGGCCCGCAAGTATTTCCGCGATCGCCCGGCCTCCCGCCTGGCCGGGGTACCAGGCCTGCACGATGGCGCTCACCGAGTGCCGCCAGGGCATGGTCACCGGGTTGCCGGTCTCCAGCACCACGACGGTGTTCGGATTGGCGGACGACACGGCGGCGATCAGCGCGTCCTGGCCCCAGGGCAGCGCCAGGTCGGCGCCGTCGAAGCCCTCCCCCTCGGCGCGGACCGCGAACACGATCGCGACGTCGGCACGCCCCGCCGCCCGCGCCGCCTCCGCCGGGCTGGCGCCCGGGTCGAAGTCGATGTGCGCGTGGGGAAGTCGCTTGCGCAGCTCGTCGAGCGGGCTCGACGGCAGCAGGTACAGGTTGCGCAACCCCGCCTCCAGCCCCGCGCCGCCGATCGGGATCACCGCGGCGTAGCCGCCCGGCGGGACAACGGTGCTCGAACCGTAGCCCGCGGCGACGCCCACCTGCGCGTAGCCGCCGATGACGGCGATGCGCGCGGCCGGCTCGGGCGCCAGGGGTAGTACCCCGCTGTTGGCCAGCAGCACGATTCCCTCGCGCGCCACCCGCAGCGCGATCTCGTTGTGCGCCTCCGTGTCCGGTGCGCGCGCGGCTTCGCGCCGGTCGATTCCGACCGCGAAGATCGACCGCAGGATCCGCCGGACCATGTCCGACAGTCGCGCCCTGGGCAGCCGCCCGTCGGCGTGGGCGGCCCGCAGGTCCTCGCCGAATGCCTCCGATTGCCACAGCAGCGCGTCGAGCTGCGCGCCGCACTCCTGGTCGAGTCCGGCGAGCGCGCACTCCCAGCTGCGCGTCGCGCCCCAGTCGGACATGACCCAACCGCGGTAGCCCCAAGCGCCTTTCAGCACGTCGTTGATCAGGACGTGGTTGGCGGCGGCGTGGGCGCCGTTGACCTTGTTGTAGGCCGCCATCACCGCGCCGGGCCGCGCGCGCTCGATGGCGATCTCGAAGGCCAGCAGGTCGGATTCGCGGTGCGCGTCGGGATCGATGACCGCGTCCAGCCAGTGCCGGTTGGTCTCGGTGCAGTTCAGCGAGTAGTGCTTGACCGTCGAAATGACGCCCCGCTCCTGTATCCCGTTGACGGACTCCGCGGCCATCGTCGCGGTCAGCAGCGGGTCCTCGGAGAGGTATTCGAAGTTGCGGCCGTTGCGCGGGTCGCGCGCGAGGTTCATCGCGCCGGCGAGCTGCACGTTGAACCCGCGGCTGCGCGCCTCCGCACCGATCACGTTCCCCGCGGCGCGGGCGAGCGGCGGGTCGAAACTGGCCGCCAGTGCCAGCCCGGCCGGCAGCGCGGTGGCCGTGTCGCCGGGACGGAAGCCGGGGTTGGTGACCCCGAGTCCGGCGTCGCTCATCAGCAGCGGCGGCACCCCGAGCCGCGGAATCCCCGGCACGTACCCGGCGCTCATCGGGACGCCCGCCGGGATCCGTTCGTCGCGCAGCGGCCACATCTCGCCGGCCCCCATCAGCGCGACGACCAACGCGAACCGCTCGTCGTCGGTCATGCGGGACTCGGCCTCGCGCGCGCGAATGTCCGGATCGGCGGGGTCGTTCACCGCGCCCCCTCCCTGGCGAACACGACACGCAGCACGTGCCCGAGTTCCGGCCCCATCACCAGCTCGGCCAACTCGCAGAACGTGGCGACGAACTCCGGTCCGTGCGGCGGATCGGACTGGCACAGGTGATGAGCCACCTCGTGCAGCACCACCAGCTCGCGCAGCGCCCAGGCGGCGGTGCCGCGGTCGGGAACGGCGATAGTGCCCGCGCCGTCGCGGTTTTCGTAATGCGCCGCGGCGGCGGCACGCCGCGGCCGCACGGTCAGCGGCGACACCTCGGGCCAGCGCCGCCGCACCGACGGCAGCGCGAGCACGTCGTCGACGTAGCGCTGCGCGGAGGCGACCGACGCGAACCGGCCCTCCGGCGGGAGCGTCAGCTGCGTGCCGAAGAACTCCACGGCCGGCGACCCGTGCTCGGCGGCGCGGTCGAACAACGTCCGGACGAACTCCTCGGCCGCATAGACCTTGGCGCGCTGGGAGTCACGGGCTGGGGTCACCGGCCCAACGCGCTCCGCGCGCCGGGCAGCTCGGGGCTGTCGGAGAGCCGGGCCCGCCGTCCGGCGCGGTCGCCCGCGCGTCGCGCCTTCGACGAATACCCCGCGGATGCCCGATGGGCCTGCCAGGTGCCCCGCGCCTGCGAGGTGCTGCGGTAGAAGTCGCGCAGTTCGAGTTCCTTGTTCCGCAACGCAATCGCCGTACCGGGTGGGCGGCGGCGGTCCTCGGTGGCCTCGCGCGTGGCTTCCTCGCGCGCCTCAGCCAACCGCTGGCCGACGCGGGCCCCGAAGGCGAGCTGGAAGTTGAGCCGGGCGGTGATCGTCGGCGTGGGACGGTGCGCGCCCGAGGCGAGGTAGGCGTCCGATGCCCGCACCATCTGGACGACCAGGCTGGCGTAGAGGGCGTGGGTGGCGTCGATGTCCTCGGCGAACCCGTACGCGTAGAGGAACGTCGAATTCGACGCCACGTCACAGCGCACGTCGTTGGCGGCGGCGATCAGCACGAAAAGCTGCACGTAGGTCCGCAGGCCCTTGCTGCCGGCCGCGCCGATCGTGATGGTCCGCTGGGTCGGCGCCTGCGCGGGCGAGCGCTTGGCCGCGTGCGACCGCGCGACCGCCAGGTCGATGGACGACGCCGTCGCCAGCCGCTGCGCGGCGCTCATGAAGGCCTCCGCCTCGTGCGGGTTGTCGGTGCCTTCGGCCTGGCGCAGCAGCGCGGCGATGCGGGACAACATCTTGTCGTCAGTCATGCGCGCCGCTCCTCTCCCCCGCAAGCGGGAGGTACCCCCACATCGCTTCGCTCTGCATCGTCACCGGCGCGAGTCATGTGCGCCAACCTACGGGAGCCGCACGACAGATAACCCACGGCCGCTCACAGCCGGTCGGTGATCCAGGAGACGACGTCGCCCAGCACCTGGTCGCGCTCCGGCTCGTTGAACACCTCGTGGTAGAGCCCCGGGTAGACCTTCAGCTCCACGTCGGTAGCTCCCACGCACTCGACCAGGCGCCGGCTGCCACCGACGGGGATGAGCCGGTCGTCGGAGCCGTGCACCACAAGCAGCGGGGCGGTCAGCGCCGGCGCCCGCTGCGGCATGGTCTCGCCGACCTGGAGCAGGGCCCGCCCGGCGCCGGCCGGGACCTTCCCGTGGTACACCAGCGGGTCGGCGTTGTAGGCCGCGACCACCGCGGGGTCGCGGGAGATGGCCTCGACGTCGAGCTCCTGCACCGGCAGGCCGGGCACGAGGACGCCGAGCACCTTGGCCGCGAGCACCATCAGCGGCGACACCAGCTCCTGGGCCGCCACCGCGGGCGCGGACAGCACCATCAGGTCGTAGTTGTCCGGGCGCTCCACGCCGTAGGCGAACACGATCGCGCCGCCCATGCTGTGCCCCAGCACGACGGACTTGAGGCCGTGGTGCTCGCGGGTGGCGATGCCCACCAGGGTGTCGAAATCGGCGGTGTACTCGGAAACGTCCCGCACCAGCATCCGCTTGCCCCCGGAGCGGCCGTGCCCGCGGTGGTCGAGCGCGTAGGTGACCAGCCCCGCGTCGCCGAAGCGGCGCGCGACGTGGTCGTAGCGGCGGGCGTACTCGCCCAGGCCGTGCGACAGCACGACCACGGCCCGCGGCGCGGTGTCCGGCGTCCAGACGTCGTAGACGATGCGCACGCCGCCGACGCCGTCGAAGGCCCGTTCAGTGCGCTTCACATGCAGTCCTAGTCATCATGGGCAGCGTAATGGCTCGCGGAGCGCGCTTCGGGCTTCAGGGCGTCGGACGGACTGCGTAGTCTCATGCCCGTGAGCGTGCTCACCGAAGACACGGGACAGCCGGACGCGGATTTCTCGGCCCATGCCGAGCCCTACCGCCGCGAGTTGCTCGCGCACTGCTACCGGATGACCGGGTCGTTGCACGACGCCGAGGATCTGGTGCAGGAGACGCTGCTGCGGGCCTGGAAGGCCTACGACCGGTTCGAGGGCAAGTCGTCGATGCGGACCTGGCTGCATCGCATCGCCACCAACACCTGCCTGACCGCGCTCGAGGGGCGGGCGCGCCGGCCGTTGCCGACCGGGTTGGGGGCCGCCAGCTCGGACCCGGCGGCGGAGCTGGTGGAGCGCCGCGAGGTGCCCTGGCTGGAACCGTGGGCCGGCCCGTCGGAGCCGACGGACGATCCGGCGGACCCGTCGGTGATCGTCGGGTCACGCGAGTCGGTGCGGTTGGCATTTGTCGCGGCGCTGCAACATCTTTCGGCCCGGCAGCGGGCGGTGCTGCTGCTGCGCGACGTGCTGCAGTGGAAGGCCGCCGAAGTCGCCGACGCCATCGGGACCACCACGACCGCGGTGAACAGCCTGCTGCAGCGGGCCCGCGCGCAGCTGGACACCGTGCAGCCCAGCTCCGACGAGCGGTTGACGCCGCCGGAATCACCCGAGGCGCAAGACCTGCTGGACCGCTACATCGCCGCGTTCGAGGCCTACGACATCGACCGGCTGGTCGAGCTGTTCACCGCCGACGCGATCTGGGAAATGCCGCCCTACGCCGGCTGGTACCGCGGCGCCCGGGACATCGTCACGCTCATCCACCGGCAGTGCCCCGCCGAACATCCCGGCGACATGCGCCTGCTGCCTGTGGTCGCCAACGGCCAGCCCGGCGCGGCCATGTACATGCGCGCGGGCGACGTGCACCTGCCGTTTCAACTGCACGTGCTGGACATCGGCAAGAGTCGCGTGTCCCACGTGGTGGCCTTCCTCGACGACACGCTGTTCGCGAAGTTCGGGCTACCGGAGGCACTATGAGCCAATCCCCCGTCGTCAAACCCGTGCCCGGCAAGCCGCTGCTGCTGCTGGGCGCCTTCGACGTCGCCGACCTCGGCTACGCCGCCGCGGAGTTCTTCGTCTCCGGCACGGCGTCGTCCTACACCCCGACGGGGGACCTGGGTCCCGACGGCCGGTGGAGCGTAACCGCAAGCGACACGGCCGAATTCACCACGCGGGTGGTGGTGCTGACCCCGACCGATCCCGCGCGCTTCAACGGAACCGTGCTCGTCGAATGGCTCAACGTCAGCGGCGGCATCGACGCCCCGGCCGTGTGGATGATGGCGCACCGCGAGATCCTGCGCGCCGGCTACGCCTATGTCGCGGTCTCGGCGCAGCAGGTCGGCGTGGACGGCGGCGCCAGCCTGCTCGGCATCGACATGTCCCTGAAAACCCAGGACCCCGCGCGCTACGCCGCGCTGAACCACCCCGGGGACGCCTTCGCCTTCGACATCTATTCCCAGGTCGGCGCGCTCGCCGGGAGCGCGGCCGAGGGCGTCCTCGGCGAGCTGCGCCCCCGGCACGTCGTCGCCATCGGCGAGTCGCAATCGGCGATCTTCCTCACCACCTACATCAACGCCGTCGACCCGTTGGCCCGGGCGTACGACGGCTTCCTGGTGCATTCGCGATTCGGGCCGGCCGCGGTGCTGGACGGCCGTTCGATGATCGCCGAGCTGGACTCGCCCGGCGCGTCGTCGCAGGTGGCGGTGAAGTTCCGGCGGGACCTGCGCGTCCCGCTCATCACGATCATCACCGAAACCGACCTCTACGGCCATCTGCCGCTGGGCTATTACTCGGCGCGGCAACCCGACAACGAGTGGCTGCGGGTCTGGGAGATTCCGGGCGCCGCCCACGCCGACAACTACACGATCCAGGTGGCGCCGATCGACGACGGCTCGGCGCCGCTGGACGCCATCGTGGCGGCCTATGCGCCGACCACCATGCTGATGGGCCAGCAGCTGGAGCACTTCATCAACTTCGCGCCCCAGCACCATTACGTCGTGCAGGCCGCCGTGGCCGCGCTCGCCAACTGGGTCGGCACCGGCGAGCCGGCACCCACCGCGCCGCCCATCGAGACGGCCCCAGCGCCGGGAGGTGCAGCGTTCCAGCTGGTTTTGGATCCCAACGGGCTGGCCCGGGGCGGTGTCAGGACCCCGTGGGTCGACGTCCCGATCGCGAGGACTTCCGGGATCACCGACGACGAGAACCTCATGGCGGCGATCTTCGGCTGCGGCGAACCCTTCGACGCCGCGACGCTGCGCCGCCTCTACCCGGGCGGCGCCGGGCAATACCTCGAGCGCTTCGCGGCGGCGCTCGACGAGGCGATCGGCTCGGGGTTCATCCTGGCCGCCGATCGCGCGGAGATCCTCGAACTCGCCGCGGCGACCTATCCCGGCTAGAAGAGCTGTCCCGGCTAGAAGAGCCGGCTGTCCGGTGACGGGCCGGGCACCGGGCGGACCAGGCCGGCCCCGGTGACCAGCGGCAGGTCCAGCGCGGACAGCAGGCCGGGCGGGGCCGCGCACACGGCCGGGATGGCGTTGACCATCCGCGACGCGCCGGCGATGCGCGCGCCGAGGTCGTGGTCGCGGTCCTCGGCCATCTCGAATTCGCAGCGCATGCTCGGCGAGCCCTCGATCTCGACCCGGTAGAGGCCTCGGCCGGATGCTCCGCCGAAGCCGAGGTCCTTCGGCGCGATGGAGATCCGCGGTTGCGGCCAGTCCGGCGCGATGTCGTCGTGCATCCGCGTCACGTGGTCGAGGACGAACGTCGGCTTCTCGCCGACGTATCCGGTCAGCGTGGACCGCATCGCGGCGATCGTCCCGGCCGCGATGTGACCGGTGGGCGTGTCGAAGGACTCGGCGGCCGGGATGCGTTCGTTGCCCTCCTCGATCCGGTCGATCTCGACGCCCAGTCCCGCGGCGAGCTGGTGCAGGACCGGCCCCCAGCCGAAGGCGAACATCCCCGGCTGGGCGGCGAAGGCCGCGTATTCCGGCGGCTTGCCGAACCCGAGGATCTCGTAGACCGCGGCCCTGTCCGGGTAGGTGGCGTAGTTGAACATCTCGGTCACGCGCACCGACTCGATGGCCCGGGCCACCCCCGAAAGCACCAGCGGCAGAACGTCGTTCGCGAACCCGGAGTCGATCCCGGTGGTGAAGAACGAGGCCCCGCCGTCCAGCGCGGCCCGGCGCAGCGGGTCGGTGAACGCCCCGCGATCCAGGCCTGGCGCGGCGGGGAACACCAGCGGCACCACCGAGCACGACACGACGTTCTTGCCGGCCCGCAGGATCGACGCCATGTCCTCGACCGCCTCCAGCGGCCGCAGGTTGGCGCCGGCGGCGTACACCACCGCGTCGGCGTCGCCGGCGAGCAGCGCCGCCGGGTCCTGGGTGGCGGTCACCCCCACGGGCGCGATCCCGCACAGCTCTCCGGCGTCGCGACCCGCCTTGGCGTCGCTGTGCACGACGACGTCGACGAGCTCGAGTTCCGGGTGATCGATCACGCCGCGCAGGGCGATCACGCCCATCGAACCCGGGCCCCATACTCCGACCTTCAACAACGCATCTCTCCTATTATTAGGACATCTATTCTCAGATTTTGGACGGATCGTAGGGAGCTTCGCGTGGCCGAGTCAACCGCCAAGTCGCCGCCCACCGCGCGCGTGATCGATGTGCTTGGGACGCTGGCGGATTCACCGAACGGGCGCACGTCGGCCGACGTGGCGAAGACCTGCCGCATCAGCACCTCGACCTGCGCGCTGGTGCTGGCCGAACTGGAGCGGCGCGCCTGGGTGGCGCGGCGCGAGGACCGCCGCTACGTGCTGGGCAGCGGATTGTTCGGCCTGGTGCACGGCCTGCGCGCGCAGTTCCCGCTGCTGGACCGCGGGCGCGACGCGCTGCGTTTCCTGCACGCCGCGCTGGGCGCGGGCTGCTCGATGTCGAAGATCGGCGAGCGCCACCTCACCACCGTCGACGCCGTGGGCCACGCCACCGACGGCGAGCACGCCATCGGCCAGCGCTTCCCCATCGACCCGCCGTTCGGCCTGGTCGCCATGGCCTGGCGCGACGACGAATCCGTCGAGTCCTGGCTGCGCCGCGTGGTGCCCCGGCTCACGCGCGCCGAGATCGCCCACCACCGCCGGGTGCTTGCCGACATCCGGGCCCGCGGGTACGGCGCGTGGCGGTTCGACGACACCCACCAGTCGCTGCATCAGCGGCTCGCCGACGTGCTGGCGTCGCTGGAGCCGACCGCGCGGGTGGCCCACCAGCTCACCACCCTGATGACGATGGTGACGCTGGAATCGGTCACCGACACCCTGGAAACCCGACTGGCCTCAACGGAATTCGTCGTCCTGCCGATCTTCGGCCGGGATGGCCAGCCGGAGTACCAAATCGAGATCCACCTGGGCCGCCAACCCGGACTGACGCCGGCCGAACTCGACGCCGCGCTGCGCCGCGCGCAGGCGATGCTCGCCGCCACGGTCGCCTAGGCTGGTTTCATGCCCGCCACCGTGGACATCCGGCGTGCCGCCGACCGGGCCGTCACCACGACGACCTGGCTGACATCGCGGCATTCGTTCTCGTTCGGTGACCACTACGATCCCGACAACACCCACCACGGGCTGCTGCTGGTCAACAACGACGACATCGTCGAGCCCGGAACGGGATTCGACACGCACCCACACCGCGATATGGAGATCGTGACCTGGGTGCTGCGCGGCGAGCTCACGCATCGGGATTCCACCGGCAACCGCGGGGTCATCTATCCCGGCCTGGCCCAACGCATGTCGGCCGGCAGCGGGATCCTGCACTCGGAGAAGAACGAGTCCGTCAGCGAGCCGGTCCGTTTCGTGCAGATGTGGGTGGTGCCCGACGAGACCGCCATTGCCCCCGAATATCAGCAGCACGAGATCGACGACGAGGAGCTGTCGCGCGGCACCCTGGTGACCATCGCCTCGGGCGTGCCCGGGCACGACGCCGCCATCCGCCTGCACAACCGCGCCGCAGCGCTGCACGGTGCGCGGTTGCGGGCCGGTGCGGCGGTGAACCTGCCCCCGGCGCCCTACCTGCACCTGTTCACCGCGCGGGGCCGCGTCACCGTCGAGGGGGTCGGTGACCTCGACGAGGGCGACGCGATCCGGTTCACCGACGCGGGCGCCCGGCGGGTGACGGCGAGCGAAACGGCCGAGGTGCTCGTCTGGGAGATGCACGCGCAACTGGGCGGTTGAGGTGATCCAGGAGACACCCAGGGACCACATAGAGTTGGGCACGACAGACAGGAGCCCGCATGTCCCAATCGCAGCCGCGGCACGCGGCGCCGAACCCCAACCGGAACATCAAGGCTATTCGGACCGTGCGGTTCTGGGCGCTGCCCGTCGTCGTCACGCTGGCGCTGATGTCGGCGCTGTGCGCGCTGTACCTCGGGGGCATCCTGAACCCGATGACCAACCTGCGGAATTTCCCGATCGCGGTGGTGGACGAGGACGCCGGACCGTACGGCGGGCAGATCGCCGACGGACTGGCCCGGGAGTTGGACAAGGACAAATTCGACGTGCGGGTGGTGTCGCCCCACGAGGCGAAGCGACTGCTCGACACCGCCGGCGTGTACGGCGAGTTGGTCATCCCGCCGACCTTCTCGTCGAACCTTCGTGAGTTCGGGGCCAGCGCTGTGTCGCCCGGCCGCGCCGCCCGACCCTCGGTGACCATCTCCACCAACCCGCGGGCGGGCACCCTGGGTGCCAGCATCGCCGGCCAGACCCTGACCCAGGCCATGGCCGCCGCCAACGACCAAGTGGGGCAACGGCTTACGGCCAACGTCGCGGCCCAGACCGGGGGGGCGCCGCTGACCGGCGCGTCGGCGCTGAGCATCGCCCACCCCATCGACGTCAAGGCGAGCGTCTACAACCCGCTGCCCAACGGCACCGGCAACGGGTTGTCGGCGTTCTATTTCGCGCTCCTGCTGCTGCTGGCGGGCTTCACCGGCAGCGTCGTGGTCAGCACGCTGGTGGACGCGCTGCTCGGCTATGTGCCCGCGGAATGGGGCCCGGTGTACCGCTTCGCCGAGCAGGTCAAGATTTCCCGGTTCCAGACGCTGCTGCTCAAGTGGGCGATCATGGTGCTGCTGGCGCTGCTGACGTCCGCGGCGTACCTGGCCATCGCCCACGGGCTCGGCATGCCCATCCCGCTCGGCTGGGAACTGTGGGCGTACGGGGTGTTCGCGATCATCGCGGTGGGCATCACGTCCAGCTCGTTGCTCTCGGTGCTGGGCTCGATGGGCCTGCTGGTCAGCATGCTGATCTTCGTGATCCTCGGGCTTCCCTCCGCGGGGGCGACCGTCCCGCTCGAGGCCACGCCCCCGTTCTTTCGCTGGCTGGCCGAGTTCGAACCGATGCACCAGGTCTTCCTGGGAGTGCGGTCGCTGGTCTACCTCGACGGCCGCGCGGATGCCGGCCTCTCCCAGGCGGTGTGGCTGACGTCGATCGGCCTCGTCATCGGCCTGGCGCTGGGCGGGATCGTCACACATCTTTACGACCGCAAGGGATTCCATCGAATCCAGGGGGCGGTCGAACTGGCGATCGCCGCGGAACACCAGGCGCAGCACCAGGCGCGGCTGAGCAAGCGGGAGAGCACCCCGGCAAGCCCCGCCGCCCCGGCCGAAGACACGACCGAAACCCCAAGCGAGCAAACGTAATTCGAGTGCTGCCCAAGCGTCACGCGTTCGTGACCTAAGTTGACAGTGTTACTGGTGTGACTAATGCTATGCATGTTGCATAGAGATCCGCGCCGAAAGGTCCACCGTGCTGACGCCCCTCGCCGGCCTGCGCCGGCTGGTGACCTGCTGCGCGGCGGCGCTCGCGTGCGTGACGCTGGCGAGCACCGCCGGGCAGCCCGTCGCGCGCGCCGCCGACGGGCGCGACCTTCTGGCCAGCGCCATCGGCGCCACCCGGGGCTCCTATCTGGTCTACAACTTCGGGCCCGGTCATCCGGCGCCGATGCTCAACGCCGCCGGCAGCTGGTACGAGATGAACAACGGCGGCCACCTGATGATCATCAAGAACGCGGCGGGGCGCCTGGCGCCGCACCTGCTCGTCGACACCCACCAGGGTGATCAGGCGCGCTGCGAGAACAATCCCGGGGCCCGCACCGGCGAGGGGCTGTGGCAGGCATCGGAGGTCTACCCGCCGCTGCAGGCGTGGCAGCAGATGGGTCAGCCCACCATCGCGATCAACGCCAACTTCTTCGACGTCCGGCCGCAGAAGGGCGGCTCCTGGCGTCAGACGGGCTGCAGCTCGCCGCTGGGCGCGTTCGTCGACAACACCCGCGGCCAGGGCCGGGCGAACCAGGCGGTCACCGGCACCGTCGCGTATCCGGGCAAGCAGGGGCTGTCCGGCGGCGGCGAGAGCTGGAGCGCCCTGTCGACGATGATCCTGCCGTCGGGCGGCGCGCCATATGTGGTGCGCCCCAAGGGACCCCAGGATTACGACGTCGCCACCCCGGTGGTCGCCGACCTGCTCAACCGCAACGAGCGGTTCGTCGCGGTGTCGGGGATCGGCCTGCTGTCCCCCGGCAGGACCGGGCAGTTGCACGACGGCGGTCCCAGCGCTGCGCGAACGGCGATCGCCTACGCGAGGCAGAAGGACGAGATGTACATCTTCGAGGGTGGCAGCTACACGCCGGACAACATGCAGGACCTCTTCCGGGGCCTCGGGAGCGACAACGCCATCCTGCTCGACGGCGGTGGGTCGTCGGCGATCGTGCTGCGCCGAGACACCGGCGGCATGTGGGCCGGTGCCGGGTCGCCGCGGGGATCGTGCGACACCCGGCAGGTGCTGTGCGACTCGCACGAGCGGGCGCTGCCCAGCTGGCTGGCGTTCAACTAGGCGGAGGGTGGCCCGAGGGCGGCCCGAAGCGGAAGATCAGCAGGCTGGTCGCGATCACGGCCGCGGCGATGGCGAACACCGGCGCCACGACGAACCGCGACATCGTCGCGCCGACCAGGGCGCCGGCACACATGGTGAAAACGACGCTGTACCGCAGCTTTTCGCGCGCACCCGTGCCGCCGGCCAGCCGGCTGTCCAGGCCGAGGCTGACGATCGTGGACGTCAGCACCGTGGTGGAGAGTTCTTGGATCCCGAATTGGCGCGCGCTCGAGTGCTGCAGGCCGAACGTCACCGCGAGCAGTCCGATCATGATCAGTTTGGTGTTGTCCTGATAGTGCAGCACACCGCCGCCGGCCAGGCCCGACAGCGTTATCAGCAGCGCGATTTCGGTCGCCAGCACCGTGGTGATCCACGGCCGCGCCCGCTCGCCGAAATGCCGCGACAGCCGGCCGCTGACGATCGTGCTGCAGACGAAGGTGGGCAGGGCCACCGCGACCGCCGTCAGGTCGATGCTGGACCTCGGCGCCAGCCAGAACCCGAGGAAGATCACGTTGCCGGTCATGTTCGCCACGAACACGTGCCCGAGCACCAGGATGCTGAGCGCGTCCGCCAACCCGGTGGCGAAGGTCAGCAACAGCAACGCCGCGACCGTCGAGCGCTCGGACACCGGCGACGCGACGGGCATGGCAGCAGTGTGTCCCGCTACACGTGCGGCGTCAGGTCCAGCGAGGTGATGGTCGTCATCCTCGTCACCAGCCATCGGCTGTCGGTGCGCTTCATGAACAACCGGTAGGAAAAGTACTTCAGTGACGGGATGTTCTTGGACAGCGGGCTGGTGGACGTGGTGTTGGTGTACACGATGACGACGGCGTTCGGATCGTCGAGCGATTCGACCGCCGCGCCGGTGACTTCGGTGTTGTTGGTGACCTTGGCCTGCTTGTTGGGCGCCGCGATCGCGTCGACGAACTTGCGGTAGTTGGCCTCGAAGTCCCCGCTGAGGTATCCCGCCGCTCGGTCGGCGAGTTTGTCCATGTCCTCCGGCGTGTAGGTCCACAGGGCCCTGACGGCGTTGGCCGCGGTCCGGGCGACCTTGAGTTTCGTTGCGGCGGCGGCCCGGTCGGTGAGGTACGGCTGGACCATCGCGCCGGCGAACGCCGCGGAACCCACGAACATCGCCGCCGCCAGCGCGATGACGATCGCGAGCCGCTTGCCGGCCAGCAGCTTGCGCCGGGGGCGCTTGCCCTTGTCGCCCACCGCGCTCTCGGTGCCGCTCACCTCGGTTTCCCCGGCCTCCTCGGCCTCGTCAGTCGCCTCAGTGACCGTGGTCGCCTCGGCTTCCTCGTCCGCCTCGGCGTCGGATTTGGTTGGGGTATCGGCGCTTTCCTCCGCGTCGGCGGTCAGATCACCTGCAGCAGGTTGCTGATCTTCCACTGATTCCCTTCCTGCGTGACGGTTGCCGCCCAACGGTTGGTGTTCTCGAACACCTGTTTTTCGTCCGGCGACTTCGACGTGACCTCGGTGGCCACCATCACCGTGGCGCTGCCGTCGTCGTTCCAGCGCTCCAGGCCCGCGGCCAAAACGGTGCCGGCCGCCGGCTCGGCCCGGGCAACCTGGAGCAGGATCTCGTTGGCCTTGTCGTGGTACTGCTTGGCGAATTCGCCGGTGGCTTGGGCCAATACCCGCTCCACATAGTCGTTGGCGTGGTACGGGTCGATGGAGGTGAACTGCGCCATGAACCACTCCACGTAGCTGACCACTTGCTGTTCTTTCTTCGAGTCGCTGGTGTGGGACTCATGCGAGATCAGCATCAGCGTGCACGCCGCGATCGCCGCCACCATCAGCACCGCGGCCACCGCGCTGGCCACCGGCAGCCCCCACGGGCGGCCCGGCGGCACCGGGCGCTCGACGAGCAGCACCCCCGCGCCGGGCTCAAACCTGCGGCGGGGGCTCATTTTCCGTTCCCGGGCAATGGGGTCAGGTCGTCAACGCGCCAACGGTGGTCCCCGCCCTTGGCGAAATTCACCCGGACGGTCGCGCTGATGTATCGTTCGTCGGGCGCCACGCCCCGCCGGCCCTGCAGGAACAACAGCATGGTCGCCCGGTCCGGGGTGGCCGACTGGACCGACCAGTCCCTCGGCCAATACTCGTTGATGACCGGGGTTCGCTTCCGGGCCTTGTCCTGCTCCGCCGCCAGCTTGCCCCGATACTTGTCGGTCGCCAACGACCGCGCGCGAGCGAAGTCGTCGTCCAACGACTTTGGGTCATAGGTCAGCATCTGCGCGACCATCTTCGGCCCCTGCGCCTCGACCTGTGCGCGCGTCTGGTCGCTCGCCCGGTCGCGGGAGTACACCACCAGGTAGCTCACGGCCACACCCGCAAGGCACACCGCCGCCGCGGTCAGCACCGTCGTCGCGGCCCACTTTCGTATGGCGGCGGGTCGCTCCTCGGACTCGACGCGCCGCACCTCGGTGCGCAGCAGCAGGTCGGCGAACGTTCGGCGCCGCGAATCCCACAGCGGCCAAAGCCATCCCACCACCGAAGCGGTGTCCAGCAGGTGGGCCAGGTCCCGCACCAGCAGCCGCCACGGCCCGGGTGCCTGGCCGTCGCGGCGCACCACCGCGATCCCGAACAGCCCGCGGCCCAGGCTTCGGCCCGCGACCGGCGGCAGCAGCAACCGGTTGACCAACATCAGCAGGATGGCCGCCCCGAGGATGGAAACCGACACCCACCACCACACGCCGCTGCCCGGCAGGGTGAACGACACCAATGCCAGCGTTGCGACCACGGCGGCACCCACCACGACGTCGACGGCGAAGGCGCCGGCCCGAAAGTGCCAAGGCGCCAAGGCATGCCGCAGCGACGCGGGGACGGCCGCGTCGGAAGAAGCGTGGCTTACGGTCTCGGCGTCCGTCGCGGGGACCACCGCCGTCACTTCGTCACCTGGTCGAGCTTGGAGATCCGGTATTGGCCCTCGGCGTATGCCATCTTTACCCGCAGCCGGTAACCGGTCTCGTTCTGCTGCTGGTCGCTGGCCACCTTGACGCGCATGGCGACGAGCACGTCGATCGACCCGTCGTCGTTGTTGCGCTCCACGGCCGCCCGCACGTCGGACACCTGGACGTGGATGTTGGAGGCCTGATAGGCCTGAACCAGCATGCTGGTGTACAGCAGCGCCTGGGAGCGGAACGCGTCCGTGCCGCAGTCGATGATCTTCTGTTCGCTGGCCGCCATCGCCTGGGTGTCGGGGGCCTGGGTCGCCGAAACACAGTCCACCGCCGCCTTGAGCGCCGCTTCGTTGTTGCGCGCGATGACCTGACTCTGGTGGTGGTACCGCAGCGCGAGGTAGCCGCCGGCCCCGAGGCCGCCGGCCAGCAGCACGAGCGCGGCGGCAATGCCGGAGAGCCATCCGCGGCCCAGCCGCGACGGCCGGCGTGCGGCCTCCGCGTCCTCGGTGGCGGCCGCGACCTCGGGTCCCGCCGGCTCCTCGGACGTCTCGGCCGGGATCGTCTCTTCGACCTCGCCCTCGCCGTCGTTTCCGGCCTCGACCTCGGATTCCTTCGGCTCCTCGGCCTCCTCGACCGTCAGCTCCGCGGCGGTCTCCTCGGCAGCAGCCGCCGGCTCGTCGATCTTCGGACGCGGTTTCCGGAAAGGCCTGCGCAGTCGACGAAACCTCGGCATGGGTGGGGGGTTCAGCCGGCCGGCGCCAGCATCTCCTTCCATCCGTCGTCTCCTGTATTGGTCGAGTTCTCGACGGAGTACTTCACCCCGTCGGGCCCCACCAGTTCACCGCTCTGCGGACTGTAGATCGCCGAGGGGGGCCCGCTCGGAGTGTAGACACACGGGTTGGGCTGTTGGCCGTTGCACTGCACGGTGCCGGTCCCCGGCCGCGTCAGGGGATCGCTCGTCGGCGGGGGCGTCCCGGACACCCGGTCCGACGGCGCCGGGTTCAGGCCGTTGTTGACCGAGGGCGCAGGAATCACCATGCCGGGCCGCACCGACTGGTCGCAGCGCGCCGCGGGCGCCGGGCAGGTCAGGATCTGGTTGGGGTCGCCATACCAGGGGTTGGTGCCCGCCGGCACGTACGGCCTGGGGTCGCGGCATTCGCGCGGCGTGGCCGCCCGCTTGCCGGGGACGTCCGCACACGGGATGTTGCGCGAGCCGCGGACGCTGTTGGCCGGGGTTTCCATCGGAATCTTGCAGTACGTGCCCGACGGCAGCGGCTGGACGCTGGTGTCCGCGGGCGAGCGCCACTCCGACGCCGGAATGAAGCCGGTCAGGCACGGCGGCGGCTGGTTGATCGACAGCGCGAGGTCCAGCGCCGCCTGGTTCGGGTAGGGCGCGGCCACGGTCTGGGCGATCGACGCTCCCTGCGGCAGGAACACCAGCACCTGCTCGACGCCACTGTGGTAGCGCTTGAGCAGGTCGAACACGACCTCGAGGTTGGCCAGCGTCTGCGGCAGCGAGTCGCGGACGTCGCTGAAGACCTCGTTGACCTGGTCGGCGGTCGGGGCGGCCTGGGCCAGAATGCTTTTCACGTGCTGGTCGTTGGCGGCACTCTGCGCCGCCAGCCTGTTCAGGTTGCGCGCCCAGCGCTCGATCGCAGTGTTGGATTCGACCTGGCTGTCGAGGATCGGGCCGGAATTCTGGATGATGTCGTTGACGTCGGTGATCTGGGTCTTGAAGTCACCGACGATCGCCTGGGTGGAGTCGACCAGCCGTTGCAGGGCCGGGCCCAACCCGCCGACGGATTGCGCCGTCTCGTCGAGCAGCTTGCCGATCTTGTCCTTGGGCAACACCGCCAGCCCCCGGTTCGCGGTGTCCAGCGCCGGCCCGATCTCGGCCGGCACCGTGCCCATGGCGGGCATTGTCTCGCCGTCTGACAGGTATTTGCCCGGCTTCCCGCTCGAGACCAGGTCCAGGTACTGCTCACCGACCGCCGACACCGAGTGCACGTTCGGGACCGCATCGAACGGGACCTTGTAGCGGCTGTCGATGCTCATCGTCGCCCGCGCGCCCGTTTTGGTGGGCTCCACGTCGGTGACCTTGCCGATGGTGATGCCGCGATAGGTCACGTTGGCCGTCGGATACAGGCCGCCCGACGCGGGCAGATCGGCCTTGAGCGTGTACCGCACGGGGTTTATCGAATCCGGGAGCAGCGTCGGGATCTGCAGGTAGTAGATGCCGAGCACCAGCAACGAGATCACCGTGAGGATCCCGAAGGCGATCAGCTGGCGCCGGACGAAGGTGGTCAGCAATTCCGATCCGCCCTTTCCACCAGTGGCCCGCCGGGAGCGTCATTGGGGTTCGGCGTGTACCGGACGTCGGGGATCATCGTCTCGGGGTCGCGCCCGAACGACTGCTCGAGCGCGCGCAGCGCGCCCGACAACCCGGTGCCGGTGAGGAACGCGTTGTCCACCGCGCTGTAGGTCACGTCGAGCGTCAGGGACACGTTGACGTAGTCGCCCCGGAACATCTTCGGAACGGTGTCGATGTCGAACGGCTGCGTGAGGATCAGCTTCAGCGCGCCGATCAGATACGGCGACGCCCGGCCGAGCTCCTTCAGCGGGCATTGCAGCGACTGGAGGTCCTGGTGCAGCGGGCCGCGGGCCTCCGACAGGTACTGATCGGCGGCCTGGCTGAGCCGTCCCACCGAATCGACCGCGTTGATCAGCAGCTGCTTGGTGTCGGCGAAATGCTTGATCAGCGGCGGGATGTCGGTCAGCACCCGGTCCAGCACGTCGGCCCGGCCGCCCACGTAGGTCAGCAGCCGGTTGGTGGAGTCGATGGCGTGGGTGATGTCATCGCGCTGCTGATTCAGCTGGTTGGTGAAGGTGTCCAGCTTGCCCAGGAACGCCCGGATCTGGGGTCCCCGACCGTTGAAGATGTTGTAGACCTCGTTCTGCAGGACCTCCAGGTTCGGGATGCCGCCGCCGCGCAGGATCAGCGACAGGCTGGCCAGGGTCTGCTCGGTGGTGGGGAACGCCGACGAGTTCTTCAGCGGAATGGTGTCGCCGTCCTTGAGCTGGCCCACCGGGTTGGGCGGGGACGCCAGCTCGACGTGCTGCGAACCCAGCAGGGACGTCTGGCCGATCTTGGCGGTGGCGTTCTTCGGAAGCTTGACGCTCTTGTTGACACCCAGCTTCAGGGTCGCCACCCAGTCGCGGGCACCGGAGGCGGTCTTGGGCGTCGCCAGCTTGATCTCCTTGATGGAGCCGACGTACACGTCCGCGACCATCACCTTGCTGTTGCCGTTGATGGCGAGCGTGTCCGGCATCTGCACGTAGATGGTCATGGAATCCGAGCCGCTGCCCGGGCCGCCCGGGATCGCCACGTTGGAGATGCCCTTCCAGCCACACGAGCTCAGCACCAGCGCGGCCACCAGCAACACCAGCCCCTGCCACGCCCGGTGACGAATGACGCGCAACGCGCTCAGGGCCGGTCGGTTCGGCTTGCTTCTCGCGCGTCCCGCGCTCGTCGCGCGCCTCACTGGCCACCTCCAAAGTCAGCCGGCGCCACCGGTCCACCCGCGTTGGGTGCGGGCGCGCCCACCGGCGCGGGCGTCGGCGCGACCGGGCCCGGGATCACCTCCGGCCCCGGCGGGGGCGGCGGGATGGGCACCGGAGCGTTGAGGCCCATGGGCGGCAGGATCGGGTTCTCGTCGTAGGAGTTCGGCGGTCCCGGCGGGGTCTGCAGCGTGGACTGAACGGGCTCGATATCGGGACCGCCCATCAGCTCGGCCAGCGACTCGGGCGTCAGCAGGCCCGCGGTGACCGGCCCGACCTGCTGGCCCTGCATGCCCGGCGCGACGATCCAGCCGTGCTGGGTGTTGCGGTGCGACAGCGGCGTATCCGGCACCCAGATGCCCGGAACGGTCGTGTCCTTGTACCCGGGCGGCGGCTGCAGGCGCGGCTCGGAGTAGGCGACCTCCTTGGGCAGCGTCTCGGCGGTGCTGAACAGGTTCGCCCCGAACGGCAGGTAGTTGAACTTGATCGCGTCCAGTATCGGGGCCAGGTACTGCGCGCACAGTTCCGCCGACTCCTGATACCCCAGCCGGCTGCCGGCCTGGATCGAGCTGCAGATGAACTGCATGGGGTTGGCGAAGTTGGTGATCGCCGGAATGGCGACCACGGCGCCGTGCGACGGGTGGTAGATCTGGTTGATGTTCGCCGCGGCCGTCGGCAGCACGTGCAGCGCGGTCTCCAGCCCGTTCAGCGAATCCGGCTGCAGCAGCGTGTTGGTCGCGGTGGCCAGGTTGTTGACGTCGTGGGTCAGCACCTCACGGTTCTTGTCCAGGAACGGCCGCACCGTGGACAGCAGGCTGTCGAACTGCTGCACCGCGTTGGCGAGGTCGGTGTCGTTGTGGGCGAGCCGCGTCGTGACGTCCGCCAGGTTCTGGTTCAGCGCCACGAACTGCCGGTCGTCCTGGTGCAGCGCGTTGACGAACAGCGCCAGGCTGCGCACCACCGCGAAGAAGTCGCCGCGGCCCTCGTTGAGCGCGGTCAGCGCCTGCGACAGGCTGTTCAGCGTGTTGTTGATCTGCTTGCCCTTGCCGGCCAGCCCGTCGGCGTAGGCGGAGATGACCTCACCGAACGGCCCGGTCGGCTGCTCCTTGGTGGGGCCGAGCTTGGAGATGATGTTCGTGATGCTGTTGCGCAGCTCGTCCCATTCCACCGGGACCTGGGTGCGCTCTTCGGGGATCACCGCGTTGTCCGCGAGCACCGGGCCGCCCTTGTAGGTGGGCTCCAACTGGATCGCCCGGGACGCGACCAGCGTCGGGTTGAGGATGACGGCCGAGGCGTTGGCGGGGACCTTGTACTTGTTCTGGTAGTGGAAGGTCACCTTCATCTTGTTGCCGACCGGCTCGATCTTGTCGATCGCGCCGACGCGCAGGCCCATGATCTGGACCTTGTCCCCGGGATACAGCGCGTTGGCCGCCGGGAAGTAGGCGACGACGGTGTTGTTGGTGAGCTTTTGGTAGAGCCGCCAGCCGACGTACCCGACGGTCAGGGCCAGCACGATCACGAAAATTCCGACGATCACCGTCGTCCGTGTCATCTTCGGCAGCCGGATGTTCCGGGGATCAAAGATGGTGCTCAATTCTGGCTACCTCCCGTCACTCCGCTCCCGCCGGCCCCGCCGGGGTTGATGAACGGCGCCGGCAGCTGGTTGCCGGGTCCGGGTGGCGCGGGGGGGCCGGGCGGCAGGGCCGGCGCAAACGTCGACGGCGGCGGCGTCGGTCCGGCCGGTGCCAGGTTCTCGGTGCGGGCACCCGGCGGCGCCTGCGTCGGCAGCGGCACCGGCGTGCCGACAACGTTGGGCGGCGGGTCACCGGGCCGGCCCGCGATCGGGATGCCCGGCGTGGGCGGCAGGCCGCCAGGGTTGGGCGGCGATGTCTCGACGTCGATCGGCGCGGGGAAGCCGGGACCGCCGAACGGGCCCATCGCCGCGCCGGCGCAGGGCAGGGGGTTCCACGGCCGCGGCAGCCCCTCGTCCCCGACGGTGACGTTGCCGCCGGGATTCGCCGGCGTGTACGAGCACGGCGACCCGGGCGGGACGGCCGGGCCCGGGTGGTCGGGCGTGCCCTCGAGCACCGGCGGCGCCGGCGGCGGCGCGCCGTTCGGGAATCGGGTGCCGTTGGGGTCGGGCCAGCGGAACTCGGGCAGCCCGGCGCTGCGCCAGAAGTTCTCGGGATCGATGCCGCGCTTCTTGAACGCCGCATCCACCCACGGCTGGATGATCTGGTACAGGGCCAGGTTGTGCAGCACCACTTTGAAGAACGGGCCGGACGCGATGGCCTCGTTCAGCGACGGGAGGAACTTGCCGACCTCCATGAAGCCGGTCGCCAGGTCGTCTTTGCGTTCGACCAGGATGTCGCTGACAATGCGCAGCTGCTCCAGCACGTGATTGATGTTCGGGTTGTCGTTGATCAGTCCCTTGACCTGCTCGGAGAACGCGGCGACGTTCGCCAGCAACGCGTTGATGGCCTGGCCGCGTTCGTTGAACGCGGCCAGCAGCGTCTTGGCGTTGACCAGCAACCGGTCGACCTGCTCGCTGCGGTCACCCAGCACGCTGGCAACCTGGTTGGCCTGGGCGAGCAGGTGCTTGACCTCCTCGTCGCGCTTGCCGATCGTATCGGAGAACTTGGCGACGCCGTCGAGCGCGGCGCTCAGGTGCGGGTAGGTCTGATCGATGGTCTGCGAAAGCACATGCAGCGACTCTTTGACGGTGTCGATGTTCCAGCCGGAGGCGGCCTTGGTGACGTCGAAGAACGCGTCGTAGATCTGGTAGGGCGTGGTGCTTTGCCCCAGCGGCAAGGCGGCATTGGGCCGCAGCGTCTGGTTGCCCCGGTTCTCGATCTCGAGGACCTTCTTGCCCAGGATGGTGTCGGTCTTGATCGCGAGCCGGCTCTCGGTGCCGATGCGCTCGCCGCCGAGGTTGAATTTGATCTTGACGTGGTCGCCCTCGATCTCGAGGCTCTCCACCTTCCCGACGTCCATGCCGGCGATGCGCACCTTGTCACCCTTGCTGAGGCCGCCGGTGTCGGTGAACTGCCCGTAGTAGTGCGGCCTGGCCATCAGCATGGGCACGCTCGTGAAGCTCTGGCCCACGCCGATGACAAGCAGCGTCACCAGGATGCCCATGATCCCGATGCGCAGCCGATTGGGGGGTTCCAGCGTTCTCATTGCGGGGTGCACCTTCCCGTCGGCTGCTGGAACAACCGGACCGTGCGGACCGGGCCGCCCGCCTGCAACCCGTTGATCTTCAGGGTGATGTCGCAGGCGTAGAAGTTGACGAAGTCCCCGTAGGAACCGATGCCGCGCCCGATCAGGTTGAGCGCGTTCGGCACTTTGTGGATGAAGTCGTTGAGCTGTTCGCGCTGATCGATGAGCGGCTGCTGGACCGCGTCCAAATAGTTGAGGCTGCTGTGCAGCAGGCCGCGGTCCTCGGCCAGCAGGTCGGCCACCGTCCCCGCGCCGTTGCTGATGTGCGCCGTCCCGCCCGCCAGTTGATCGCCGTGGTTCTTCAGACCGGTGATCAGCACCTCGAGGTTGTTGACGGTCTGGTCGAATTGCTGGCGGTGGCGAACCGTGGTGTCCAGCACGGTATTCAGGTTCTTGATGACCTCGCCGATCGCCTGGTCACGCGAGCCGAGCTGGTTGGTCAGTTGCGCGGTCTGGTCGAGGATGTCGTTGATCGTGCCGCCCTGGCCCTGGAATACGGTGACGAGCGCGGTCGCGATGGTGTTGACCTTCTCCGGGTCCAAGGCCCGGAACAGCGGCTTGAAACCGCCGATCAGTGCGTCGAGGTCGAGCGCCGGCGACGTCCGCGACACCGGGATGAAACCACCGGGCGGCAGGACTTGGTCGAAGCCCTGACCCTCTCCGCGCTTGAGCTCGAGGTAGCGGTTGCCGATCAGGTCGAGGTAGCGGATCTGCGCGGTCGTCGACTGGTAGAGCGGTATCGCGCGGTCGACGCTGAAGTCGACCCGCGCGCGCCGGCCGCCGTCGACCAGGTGCACCGAGCTGACCTTGCCGATCTCCACCCCGGATGCGCGGACGAATTGGCCCTGCCGCAGCCCGCTGATGCTGGTGAATTCCGCCGAGTAACCATAGGTGCGGCCGAAGCGCATCTGGCCGAACACGACGACGATCATCACAGTGAAGACCAGCAGCACCAGGGAGAAGATGCTGAGTCGGACGATGGTACCGGTGATTTTCATGGGTTGATCGTGTTATCCCCTACCTGACGGCCCCACACGTACTCGATCGCGTAGGGCGAACCGGTGTCGATGTGGTTGTAGGGCGCGATGCTGTTGCCGGTGTCCATCACCAGCTCGGGCGCCGGCCACAGGTCGTGGGTGATGGCCTGCCAGCATCCCGGCGCACCGCCCGGCCCGCCGCGAGCGTTGGTGCGCGGCAGATTCTCCGGCCACATGTAGGGATTGGGCGCCCCGCCCACCAGCCCGGCGAGCGCCCCGGCCTGCGAGGCGATCGCGACGACGGCCGACACCGGGTTCAGCAGGAGCCCCGCCCCCGACAGCGCCTCGGTCTCGGTGTTCAGCGAGTAGCCGTTGCCCGCGAGGAACGTCGCGGCCTTGGGTTCGATGTCGTGATAGTTGCGCACGGTGCAGAACAGCTCGGGGCTGTAGGTGTCCAGCAGTTGGGCCGTGGGCACCAGGTCCTTGGCGCCGCGCGCCAGATACGGCCCGCCGCGCTCGAAGATGTCCGCGCCGGTGTTGCCGAACCCCGCCGCCGACAACAACGCCTGATCCAACTCCTTTTGATGCGCATTGATGGTGCGCGAGGT
>NZ_MVHD01000064.1 GCF_002086635.1 Mycobacterium alsense
GGGCAATGCCGGCACGGCCACGAAGGGCGGCGTCGGCGGGTTCGGCGGTAACGGCGGGGCCGGGGGCAACGGCGGGCTGCTGCACGGCGATGGCGGTGCCGGAGGCATCGGCGGTGTGGGCGGGACCGGCGGGATCGGCGGGGCCGGTGCCGGCGGCATCGGCAACGGCGGCAACGGCACCGACGGCGGTCCGGGCGGCGGCGGCGGCCAGGGCGGTGCGGGTGGCCAGGGCTCGGTCCTGCTCGGCCATGCGGGCGCCAACGGCGATGGCGGGCAGGGCGGCAACGGCGGCCAGGGCGGCCAGGGCGGTCTCGGCGCCGCCGACACGGGTTCCGGTGCCGGCCACGGCGGCAACGGCGGCAACGGCGGGGCCGCCGGCTCGGGTGGCGGCGCGGGCGGCGCCGGCGCCAGTGCGGGCGGCGCGGGCACCGGGGGTACCGGCGGAACCGGCGGCAACGGCGGCGGCGCGACAACCACCGCCTTTGGTACCCCCGGCGACGGCGGCCACGGCGGCAACGGCGGTAACAGCGCCGGCGGCGTCGGCGGTCAGGGCGGCCTCGGCGGCAACGGCGGCGACAGAACCTTCACCGCCAGTGCCACCGCCGTTTCGGGTACCGGCGGCAACGGCGGCAACGGCGGCAACGGCGGCACCGGCGTCACCGGCGGCCACGGCGGCAACGGCGGCAATGGCGGCAATGGCGGCACCCAGAACAACAACCTCTTCGGTGGCGCCAGCGCTGCTGGCGGTGGGGGCGGTGGTGGCGGTGCCGGCGGACTCAGCACGGCCGGCGGCAGCGGCAGCACGGGCGGCACCGGCGGCAAGGGCGGCAACGCCACCGCCGGCGTCTTCCTCGGGGACGTCGCCACCGGTGGCGGCGGTTTCGGCGGCGGCGGCGCCCAGGCCATGTCTGGAGGTCCCGGCGGTGGTGGTGGCGGCGGCGGAGCTGCCGGGGTCGGCAGCAGCGCATTTGCCATCGGCGGTGACGGCATCGGCGGCGCCTTCGCTGCCGGCGGCTTTAGCGCCACTGGTAGCGGTGGTCACGGCGGCTTTGTCAGCAGCACCTCCGGCGCGTTCAGCGCCGGTGGCGGTGGTGGTGGCGGCGCTGGGGTCGCCGGCAGCCCCGGCGCGGGCGGCGGCCAAGGCGGCAGCGCCGACATCTACGCCGGTGGCCAGGGAGGCCCGGGCGGCACCGGCCAAACCCTCGGGGGCGCCGGCGCTGACGGTAAAACCGGCCAGACCGCCGGCGCCGGCAATGCCACAGCCACTGGCGGTGCCGGCGGCATAGCCAGCGTCGGCGGCGGCGGCGGCGGCGGAGCCGCCGTTGCCAATGGCAACTCCCCAGATGTAGCTACTGGCGGCCGAGGCGGTAACGGTGGCGGCCCCTAGCCCTAGGACCACCGCTACGGTGTGCTGGTGGCCGGCGACCATCGACGACACCCCGGCGGGGGTTTCAACCCGCCCGAACCGACGACCAAGGGCGGCCCCGACTACGGCCGCTTCGTCGACGCGGTGCGCAAACTACAGGACCACGCCCGCGCCGTCGACGCGCCCGACGAGGTGATCACCGAGGCCGCCGACCTGTTGGACAAGGTGTCCGCGCTGCTGACCCCGTACGACGCCGACGAGTGGGAGTCGCCGTCGGGGCGCCGGATGGACCTGCCCATGCGCGGCAACATCCTGAGCATCCCGATGAAGGCGAGCAAGGGCGACGACGACCGCATCCACGGTTGGGCCCGCTTCGCCCGGTTTCACCTGGGGCGCAACGGCGCCGTGCACGGCGGGGCGCTGGGCATGCTGTTCGACAGCGTGCTAGGCCTGACGTCCTCGGTGCTGACCGGCGGCCCCTACCAGCGCACCGCCTACCTCAAGATCGACTACCGCCACAGCGTGCCGATCGAGAAGGAACTGCAGTTCGATGCGGGCGTCGACCGGGTCGACGGGCGCAAGATCTTCGTCTCGGGCTCGTTGCGCGACGGCGACACGCTGCTGACCGAGGCCGAGGCGCTGTTCGTGCGGCTCAAGCCCGGACAGCCTTGAGCCACAACGCCTTTCGCTCTCCTCCCAATGGTCGCGGGATTCGCGCTTGGTGGGTTCAGCGGCTGGGCCGGTGTGCCGCCGGGACACTCATCGGCAGCGTGCCCTCTTCGTGGTCGAGTTCGCGTTGGATCGCGCGAAGGCTCCGGTCGGGCAGCATGCCGGCGTCGCGCCAACGCAACAGTTCGTCGCGCTGCGCGTCGATGGCCGCCCTGCGTATTGCGACGACGGCCTCGTAGCGAGATGACGTCGGTACCTCATCGACATCCGAGAGGAGATCGAGGCGACGCCGAAAACGCTCGAGGCGGGCGGACAACAGCTCGCGCACCGATTCGATGGCCGCGACATCGACGCCACCGCCGCCCACGCCGCCGTCATCACCGCCCTGTTGCCTCAGCTCCTCGAGCCTGTCGAGTGCGGCCTGAAGCGCGGCCGCGCGAGCCCGATTGCGAAGACGCAGTTCGTCGACGGCGTCGGCGCGCAATCCGAGGGCGCGCACCACCGGACCGAACGTGCTGCCCTGCCCGACCAGGGTCACCAGCACGACCGCAAAGACGCAGAACAGCAACAGGTCCCGGTCGGGAAACGGCGCACCGCTGTCGGTGACAAACGGGACCGCGAAAATCGCGGCGAGGCTTACCACACCGCGAGCGCCGGCCCAGCTCAGCACGAAAACCTCACGGCTACTGAGCCGTTCCGAGCTGCGCCGCCGCGGCCCGTCGCCGTCGTCCGTCGTCGTGGCGCCGTCGGAGACGTTTCCGAGCCGGGTGTGCAGCTGGCGTGGCAGCAACTGCGTGAGCGACAGCCACAACGGGCGCACCAGGAGCACCGTCGCCACCGTAACCGCGACCGCCAGGATGATGGTCGACAGCTCATAGCCGCCGAGATCGTCGACGATGCCCGGAAACTGCTCACCGATCAGCAAGAACACCAGGCCTTCAAGCAGAAAGTTCGCGAGTTGCCAGACGGCTCGGGTCTGCAGTCGGTTCGCACTCGATTCCCAGCGCGGCGAGTCGTGCCCGACGATCAGCCCGCAAACCACCACCGCCAACACGCCGGAGGCGTGGAGCGCCTCGGCGGCGAGGTAGGCCACAAACGGGGTGGCCAGCGAGACCGCGTTGGCCGTCAGCACATCGTGCGTAAAGCGTCGCAGCACGCGCCGGCAGAATGCGAGGGCCAGGCCCACGGCCAGACCACCCGCGGCCGCGAGGACGAACTCGCCGATGACCGACGGCACCGAGAATCCGGCGCCGCTCGCCACGGCGACGGCAACCGAAAACGTTGTCAGGGCGGTGGCGTCGTTGAGCAGTCCCTCGCCTTCGATCAGCGTCGCGATGTTCAGCGGCAGACCAACTCTGCGGGCAACGGCCAGCGCGGCCACCGGGTCGGTGGGCGCCACCGCCGCGCCCATCGCGATGCCCGCCGCGACCGTCGCGCCGCCGACCAGCAGGCCGAACGCGACACCGACCGACGCCGCCGTCACCAGGACGAGAACCACCGAGAGGCTGATGACCGTGCGCAAGTTGCGGCGTATCCCCACAAGCGACGACTCCAGCGCGGCGTTGAACAGCAGCGGCGGCAGGATCCAGGTCATCACGACATCCGGGTGCAGGGCGATGTTCGGGCCCGGAAGCAGCGCGTAGCCAATGCCGACGAGGGTGAGCAGCGCCGCGCTGGGCAGCCCGATCCGCTCGCTGACCCAGTTCACCGCCACGATGACTCCGACGGCACCGAGCAGCAAGATCAAGACGGTCTGCGCCCCCATGGCCCCAATTGTGCCGAAGCGCAACGGGGTGTGGTCAGCCGCGGCCGGCCGACGGCCCTGCTTGTCCTGCGAGCGCCCGGATAGCATGGTCGTCGACCCACCGAGCCTTGGAGAACACCGCGATGACCGCCGCACACCCCGCCTGGCCAGCCCCGATCCGGGTGCCCGCGGGGACCACCGCGGCGGCGGCGGTGGCCGAGGCCGGGCTGCCGAGGCGCGGCGCGCCCGATGCGATCGTGGTGGTGCGCGACGCCGCGGGCAAGCTCCGCGACCTGAGCTGGGTGCCCGACGCCGACGCCGAGGTGATCCCGGTGCCGGCCAACACCGACGAGGGCCGCAGCGTCATCCGGCATTCGACCGCGCACGTGTTGGCCCAGGCCGTTCAGGACCTGTTCCCCCAGGCCAAATTGGGCATCGGGCCGCCGATCGCGGACGGGTTCTACTACGACTTCGACGTGGCCGAGCCGTTCACGCCGGAGGATCTGGCGGCGCTGGAAAAGCGGATGCGCCAGATCGTCAAGGAAGGCCAGCTGTTCGACCGGCGGGTCTATGAGTCCAAGGACCAGGCGCGCGCCGAGCTGGCCGACGAGCCGTACAAGCTCGAACTCGTCGACGACAAGTCCGGGGACCCGGCGGTCATGGAGGTCGGAGGCGACGAGCTCACCGCCTACGACAACCTCAATCCCCGTTCCCGCGAACGGGTCTGGAGCGACCTGTGCCGGGGACCGCACATCCCCACCACCAAGCACATCCCGGCGTTCAAGCTGACCCGAAGCTCGGCCGCCTACTGGCGGGGCGACCAGGAAAATGCCAGCCTGCAACGCATTTACGGGACGGCGTGGGAGTCGCAGGAGGCGCTGGAGGCCCACCTGGAGCTCATCGAGGAGGCCCAGCGCCGCGACCACCGCAAGCTCGGCGCCGAGCTGGACCTGTTCAGCTTCCCCGACGAAATCGGTTCGGGCCTAGTGGTTTTCCACCCGAAGGGCGGGATCGTGCGCGCCGAACTCGAGGAGTATTCGCGGCGCAAGCACCTCGAGGCCGGCTACGATTTCGTCAACACCCCGCACATCACCAAGGAGCAGCTCTACGTCACGTCCGGCCACCTCGAGTGGTACGCCGACGGCATGTTCCCGCCGATGCACATCGACGCGGAGTACAACGACGACGGCACGGTGCGCAAGCCCGGTCAGGACTACTACCTCAAGCCGATGAACTGCCCGATGCACCACCTGATCTACCGCTCGCGCGGGCGCTCGTATCGCGAACTGCCCCTGCGGCTCTTCGAATTCGGCAGCGTCTACCGCTACGAGAAGTCCGGCGTGGTGCACGGCCTGACCCGGGTGCGGGGCATGACCCAGGACGACGCGCACATCTACTGCACCCGCGAGCAGATGCGCGACGAGCTGGCCTCGCTGCTGCGCTTCGTCCTCGACCTGCTCGCCGATTACGGGCTGGACGAGTTCTACCTGGAGCTGTCCACCAAGGACCCGGAAAAGTCCGTCGGCCCCGACGAGATGTGGGACGAGGCCACCGAGGTGCTGCGCGAGGTCGGCGAGGCCTCGGGCCTGCATCTGGTCCCCGACCCCGGGGGCGCGGCGTTCTATGGCCCCAAGATCTCGGTGCAGGTCCGTGACGCGCTCGGCCGCAACTGGCAGATGTCGACCATCCAGCTGGACTTCAACATGCCGGAGCGGTTCGACCTCGAGTACACGGCCAGCGACGGCACGAGGCAGCGCCCGGTGTTGATCCATCGCGCGCTGTTCGGGTCGATCGAGCGGTTCTTCGGCGTGCTCACCGAGCACTACGCGGGCGCGTTCCCGGCGTGGCTGGCGCCGGTGCAGGTGGTCGGCATCCCGGTCGCCGACGAACACGTCGCGTACCTGGAACGCGTTGCCGCACAATTGAAGTCACACGGCGTGCGGGTCGAGGTGGACGCGAGCGACGATAGGATGGCCAAGAAGATCGTGCACCACACCGGCCAGAAGGTGCCGTTCCTGCTGCTGGCCGGCGACCGCGACGTGCAGGCCGAGGCGGTCAGCTTCCGCTTCGGTGACCGCAGCCAGATCAACGGTGTGCCGCGTGACAGCGCGGTCGACGCCATCGTCAAGTGGATCGCGGACCACGAAAATGTGGCTCCCACAGCCGAATTGGTCAAGGTGGTCGACGGTGGCTGATCGGGAGAAGGCCTCGGATCGCGCCGACGACACCATCCTGGACACGGGCGTCGGCGAGGAGGACCACCTGCAGCGGTTGTGGACCCCGTACCGGATGAACTACCTGGCCGAGGCGCCGCTCAAGCGCGATAACGGCAAGTTCGACCAGCCGTTCAGCGAGATCCCCCGGCTGTCCGACGAGGCCGGCCTGGTGGTCGCCCGCGGCGAGCTGGTGTATGCCGTGCTCAACCTCTACCCCTACAACCCGGGCCACCTGATGGTGGTGCCCTACCGGCGGGTCTCCGAGCTCGAGGACCTGACCGAGGCGGAGAGCGCCGAGCTGATGGCGTTCACCCAGAAGGCGATTCGGGTCATCAAGAACGTGTCGCGGCCGCACGGCTTCAACGTCGGGCTGAACCTGGGCACGTCGGCGGGGGGCTCGCTGGCCGAGCATCTGCACGTGCATGTGGTGCCCCGCTGGGGCGGCGACGCGAACTTCATCACGATCATCGGTGGATCCAAGGTGATCCCGCAGTTGTTGCGCGAAACGCGCCAGCTGCTGGCCACGGAGTGGACGAAACAAGCATGAGCCGAGTGCCGTTCCTGTCCCGGGCGGCGTTCGCGCGGCTCACCACTCCGACCGCCCGCGCCTGCCTGCGGGTGGGGCTGACGCCCGACGCCGTCACCGTCCTGGGCACCATCGTGGCGGTCGCGGGGGCGCTGACGCTGTTCCCGATGGGCAAGCTGTTCGCCGGCACGCTGGTGGTCTGGTTTTTCGTGCTCTTCGACATGCTCGACGGCGCGATGGCCCGGGAGAAGGGTGGCGGCACCCGCTTCGGCGCCGTGCTCGACGCCACGTGCGACCGCGTCAGCGACGGCGCGGTGTTCTGCGGGCTGCTGTGGTGGGCCGCCTTCGGCCTGCGCGACAAACCGCTTGTGGCCGCGACCCTGATCTGCCTGGTCACCTCGCAGGTGATCTCCTACATCAAGGCGCGCGCGGAGGCCAGCGGGCTGCGCGGCGACGGGGGCCTGATCGAGCGGCCCGAGCGGCTGATCATCGTCCTGGTGGGGGCCGGGGTGTCGGACTTCCCGGTGGTGGCCTGGCCGCCCGCGCTGCCGGTGGCGATGTGGCTGCTGGCGGCGGCCAGCCTCATCACCTGCTGGCAGCGATTGCGCACGGTGCGGACATCGCCCGGCGCCGGGGACCCCATGACGGGAACCGGCGAACCATGATCCCCGGTCTGAACGCGATGGGGGCGCACGCCACCGACTGGACGTACGCGGCGGGCTGGATGGCCGTGCGGACGATGCCGGAATTCGCCGCGCGCACCGCGTTCGGCGCCGGGGCGCGCTACGCGGCCCGCCGCGGCGGACCCGATCAGCTGCGCAAGAACCTCGCCCGCGTCATCGGCGTCGCGCCCGACGAGGTGCCCGGCGCGCTGATGCGGGCCTCGCTGGCCTCCTACGCCCGCTACTGGCGGGAGGCCTTCCGCCTGCCGACCATGGACCTGCCCGCGCTGGCCCGCCGGCTGCACGACTCGGTCCTCGGGCAGAACCACCTGGACGCCGCGCTGGCCGCCGGGCGCGGCGCGGTGGTCGCCCTGCCGCACAGCGGCAACTGGGACATGGCCGGGGTGTGGCTGGCGCAGACCCACGGCAGGTTCACCACGGTCGCGGAGCGACTCAAACCCGAGTCGCTGTACCGGAGATTCATCGAATACCGCGAAAGCCTCGGCTTCGAGGTGCTGCCGCTCTCGGGCGGTGATCGGGGCGACTTCCGGCCGCCGTTCGAGGTGCTCTGCGAACGGCTGCGCGCCAACCGGGTGGTGTGCCTGATGGCCGAACGCGACCTCAGCCGCACCGGTGTCGAGGTCGAGTTCTTCGGCGAGGCGACCCGGCTGCCGGCCGGGCCCGCGAAGCTGGCCATCGCGACCGGGGCCGCGCTGCTGCCCACGCACTGCTGGTTCGAAGACCATGACGGCCCAGGCTGGAAGCAAGAAATCCATCCGGCACTGGACTGCACCTCCGGGGACGTGCAGGCGATCACGCAGGCGCTGGCCGACCAGTTCGCCAAAAACATCGCCGCCCACCCCGAGGACTGGCACATGATGCAGCCGCAGTGGCTGGCCGACCTGCCCGCCGAGCGGCGCGCGAGGCTGAGGCAAACCTGATGCGGATCGGGATGGTCTGTCCCTACTCATTCGACGTGCCGGGCGGGGTGCAGTCGCACGTCCTGCAGCTGGCCGGGGTGATGCACGGCCGCGGCCATCAGGTGAGCGTGCTCGCGCCGGTGTCGCCGCACACCGCCCTGCCCGACTACGTCGTCTCCGCCGGCAAGGCCGTCCCGATTCCCTACAACGGGTCGGTGGCCCGGCTGCGGTTCGGCCCGGCCACCCACCGCAAGGTCAAAAAGTGGCTCGCCGAAGGCGAATTTGATGTCCTGCACCTGCACGAACCCAACGCGCCGAGCCTGTCGATGCTGGCCCTGAACATCGCCGAGGGACCGATCGTGGCGACGTTTCACACGTCGACCACCAAGTCGCTGACGCTGACCGTCTTCCAGGGCATCCTGCGCCCGATGCACGAGAAGATCGTCGGCCGCATCGCGGTGTCCGACCTGGCCCGGCGCTGGCAGATGGAGGCGCTGGGAACCGACGCGGTGGAAATCCCCAACGGCGTCGACGTCGATTCGTTCGCCCGCGCACCGCGGCTGGACGGGTACCCGCGGGAGGGCAAAACGGTGCTGTTCTTGGGCCGCTACGACGAATCCCGCAAGGGCATGGCCGTGCTGCTCGAGGCGCTGCCGCGGGTGGTCGAGCGCTATCCCGATCTGCAGCTGCTGATCGTCGGGCGTGGCGACGAGGACGAATTATCCAGCCAGGCAGGCGAATTGGTGAAGCACGTCCGCTTTCTGGGTCAGGTGGACGACGCCGGCAAGGCGTCGGCGATGCGCAGCGCCGACGTCTATTGCGCGCCCAACACCGGCGGGGAGAGCTTCGGGATCGTGTTGGTCGAGGCGATGGCCGCCGGCACCCCGGTGGTGGCCAGCGATCTCGACGCGTTCCGGCGCGTGTTGTGCGGCGGCGAGTGCGGGCGGCTGGTGCCGGTGGATGACGGGGGGGCGCTGGCCGACGCGCTGATCGAGGTGCTGGGCGACAAGGCGCTGCGGCGGCGCTACGCCGCGGCGGCCTCGGCGGCCGTGCACCGATACGACTGGTCGGTCGTGGCCAACCAGATCACGCGGGTGTACGAGACGGTCGCCGCGTCGGGCGCCAAGGTTCAGGTGGCCGGCTGATGGTCTGGCTGGTCGTCGCCGCAGTCCTGGTGTTGGTGGCGCTGGTCATCGCGGCCGCGGGCTGGGCGTACCGCACGGCCCACCGGCTGGACCGGCTGCACGTCCGCTACGACCTGTCGTGGCAGGCGCTCGACGGGGCACTGGCGCGGCGCGCGGTGGTGGCCCGCGCCGTCGCGATCGACGGGTACGGGAGCTCTCCCGAGGGCCGCCGGCTGACGGCGCTGGCCGACGCCGCCGAACGCGCGCCCCGGCCCGCGCGGGAGTCGTGCGAGAACGAGCTGTCGGCCGCCCTGGCGACGGTCGACCCGGCGTCGCTGCCGGCGGGGCTGATCGCCGAGTTGGCGGACGCCGAGGCCCGGGTGGTGCTGGCCCGCCGGTTCCACAACGATGCCGTCCGGGACACCCTGGCGCTGGCCGAACGGCGCCTGGTGCGCGCCTTTCGGCTCGGCGGAACCGCCGCGTTGCCAAGCTATTTCGAGATCGTCGAGCGGCCGCAGGCGTTGGCGCACGAGCGCGGCGTACCCAATCACCGGACGTCGGCACGCGTGGTGCTGCTCGACGAGACCGGGGCGGTGCTGCTGCTGTGCGGATCGGACCCGGCGATCACCGAGGGCGTCGCGCCCAGGTGGTGGTTCACCGTGGGCGGCGAGGTGGGCAACGGCGAGCGGCTGGCCGAGGCCGCCGCGCGGGAGCTCGCCGAGGAGACCGGGCTGCGTGTCGACCCGGCAGAGCTGGTCGGGCCGGTCTGGCGGCGCGACGAGGTGTTCGAGTTCAACGGCTCGCTGATCGAGAGCGAGGAGTTCTACCTGGTCCACCGCACCCGCCGGTTCGAGCCGTCGCTCGGCGGCCGCACCGAGCTGGAGCGCAGCTACATCCACGGCGCCCGCTGGTGTGACGCGAAAGACATCGCCGCGCTGACCGCGTCGGGCGAGCAGGTGTACCCCCGGCAGCTGGGCGAACTGCTGCCGGTGGCCAACCGCCTGGCCGACGACGCCCGCAACGCGGGCGCGCTCGAGTCGATCCGCTGATCGCGAGAAAACTCGCTTGTCGCTCACGATTAGAGTGGAAGCGCAATGTCTGAGGAAGAGAAGAAGCCAGTGAACTCGAGCGAGGGAAGCCAGACGGGAACCGCGCGGGTCAAGCGCGGCATGGCCGAGATGCTCAAGGGCGGCGTCATCATGGACGTCGTCACCCCCGAGCAGGCCCGCATCGCCGAGGGTGCCGGCGCGGTAGCGGTGATGGCGCTGGAGCGGGTGCCGGCCGACATCCGCGCCCAGGGTGGGGTGTCGCGGATGAGCGACCCCGACATGATCGAGGGCATCATCGCCGCGGTGACGATCCCGGTCATGGCCAAGGTGCGCATCGGGCATTTCGTCGAGGCGCAGATCCTGCAGAGCCTCGGCGTCGACTACATCGACGAGTCGGAGGTGCTGACCCCCGCCGACTACACCCACCACATCGACAAGTGGAAGTTCACCGTGCCGTTCGTGTGCGGCGCGACCAACCTCGGCGAGGCGCTGCGGCGCATCAGCGAGGGCGCGGCCATGATCCGCTCCAAGGGCGAGGCCGGCACCGGCGACGTCTCCAACGCCACCACCCACATGCGCGCGATCAGCGGTGAGATCCGCCGACTGACATCGCTGTCCGAGGACGAATTGTACGTGGCGGCAAAGGAATTGCAGGCGCCCTACGAGTTGGTCCGCGAGGTGGCGCGGGCGGGCAAGCTGCCGGTGACGCTGTTCACCGCCGGCGGCATCGCCACCCCCGCCGACGCGGCGATGATGATGCAGCTCGGGGCCGAGGGAGTGTTCGTCGGGTCGGGCATCTTCAAGTCCGGCGCCCCGGAGCACCGCGCCGCAGCGATCGTCAAGGCCACTACCTTTTACGACGATCCCGACGTGCTTGCCAAGGTGTCGCGCAACCTGGGCGAGCCGATGGTGGGCATCAACGTCGAGCAGATCGCGCAGCCCCACCGGCTGGCCGAACGCGGCTGGTAAAAACGGCCCGTGGCGATCGAAGAGATCCTTGATCTCGAGCAACTCGAGGTCAACATCTACCGCGGCAGCGTGTTCAGCCCGGAATCGGGTTTCCTGCAGCGCACATTCGGCGGCCACGTCGCCGGCCAGTCGCTGGTGTCGGCGGTGCGCACCGTCGACCCGCGTTACCAGGTGCACTCGCTGCACGGTTACTTCCTGCGGCCCGGCGACGCGTTGGAGCGCACCGTTTTCATCGTCGAGCGCACCCGCGACGGCGGGTCGTTCACCACGCGGCGCGTCAACGCCATCCAGCACGGCGAAATCATCTTCAGCATGGGGGCGTCCTTCCAGACCGACCAGGAGGGCATCCACCACCAGGACGACATGCCGGCCGCGCCGCCGCCCGACGGCCTGCCCGGCCTGGACTCGATGAAGGTGTTCGACGACGCCGGGTTCAAGCAGTTCGAGGAGTGGGACATCCGCATCGTGCCGCGCGAGCAGCTGACGCTTTCGCCGGGCAAGGCCTCCCAGCAGCAGGTGTGGTTCCGCCACCGCGACCCGCTGCCCGACGACCCGGTGCTGCACATCTGTGCGCTGGCCTACATGAGCGACCTGACGCTGCTGGGATCGGCCCAGGTCAACCACCTCGACGTGCGCGAGCACCTGCAGGTCGCGTCGCTGGACCACGCGATGTGGTTCATGCGGGCGTTCCGGGCCGACGAGTGGCTGCTCTACGACCAGTCCTCGCCGTCGGCCAGCGGCGGCCGCTCCCTGTGCCAGGGCAAGATCTTCACGCAGTCGGGCGAGATGGTGGCGGCGGTCATGCAGGAGGGGCTGACCCGCTTCAAGCGGGGATACCGGCGGTGAGCGCCCCGAGGATCGGGGTCCTGGCGCTGCAGGGCGACACCCGTGAGCACCTGGCGGCGCTGCGCGAGGCCGGGGCCGAGGCGATGCCGGTGCGCCGCCGCGCCGAGCTGGACGCGGTGGACGGCCTGGTCATTCCCGGCGGCGAGTCGACCACGATCAGCCATCTGCTGGTCGATCTGGACCTGCTCGAGCCCCTGCGCCGGCGGCTCGCCGACGGGCTTCCGGCCTACGGCGCGTGCGCCGGCATGATCCTGCTGGCCAGCGAGATCCTGGACGCCGGCGCCCGCGGGCGGCAGGCGCTGCCCCTGCGCGCGATCGATATGACGGTGCGGCGCAACGCCTTCGGGCGGCAGGTCGACTCGTTCGAGGGCGACATCGGCTTCGCGGGTCTCGACGAGCCGGTGCGCGCGGTGTTCATCCGCGCCCCGTGGGTCGAGCGGACCGGCGACGGGGTGCGGGTGCTGGCGCGGGCGGCGGGACACGTCGTCGCGGTGCGCCAGGGCCCGATGCTGGCGACGGCGTTCCACCCCGAGGTGACGGGCGACCGCCGCATCCACCACATGTTCGTCGACATCGTCACCGGCGAGGCGTAGCTGCCCGGACACCGGTCACGGCCGCCGGGACTGCGCACCAGCGCGCGAAGTCCGCGCGGCGCTGTGCGCAGTCCCGAGGTGGTCGAGACCGGGCATGATGAGCTGATGGCCGACATCGTGCGGGGCGGGTTGGGGCGCGTCGCGAAGCTGGCGAGCCTCCCGGCGGGGGTGGCCGGGCGTGCCGCGCTGGGCGTCGGCAAGCGGATGACCGGCAAATCCAGGGAAGAGGTCAACGCGGAACTCCTGGAAAAAGCCGCCGACGAGCTGTTCCAGGTGCTGGGCGAGCTCAAGGGCGGCGCGATGAAGGTCGGCCAGGCGCTGTCGGTGATGGAGGCCGCCATACCGCCGCAATTTGCCGATCCGTTCCGCGACGCCCTGGTCAAGCTGCAAACCGAGGCCCCGCCGCTGCCGGCCGCCAAGGTGCACCGGGTGCTCGACGCGCAGCTCGGCACCAGGTGGCGCGAACGCTTCGAGTCCTTCGACGACACCCCGGTCGCCTCCGCGAGCATCGGGCAGGTCCACAAGGGCACGTGGAAGGACGGGCGCGAGGTCGCCGTCAAGGTCCAGTACCCCGGCGCGGACGAGGCGCTGCGCGCGGATCTGAAGCTGATCCAACGGTTTTCCTGGGTCGCAAAGCAGATCGTGCCGCGAGCGGAGGTGGACCGGCTCGTCTCCGAGGTCAGCGAGCGCATCGAGGCGGAGCTGGACTACCGCCAGGAGGCCGAGTACCAGCGTGCCTTCGCGAAAGCCTTTGCGGGAGACCAGAAGTTCGCCGTCCCGGCGGTCATCGCCAGCGCGCCGAAGGTCATCGTCTCGGAGTGGATGGAGGGCCGGCGCCTTTCGGCGATCATCGCCGCGGGCGCCCGCGGCGAACGAGATGCCGTGTGCGCCTTGCTCCTTGAATTCGCCCTGAGCTCGCCCGCGCGAGTCGGGCTGGTGCACGCCGATCCCCACCCCGGCAACTTCATGGTGCTGGCCGACGGGCGCCTCGGGGTCATCGATTTCGGCGCGGTCGCCGAGCACCCCGGCGGTGTGCCCGCCGAGTTCGGCGAAATGCTGTGCTGGGCGCGCGACGAGCAGTGGGACGAGGCGATCCGGCTGCTCAAGAAGCTCGGCTTCATGCCGCGCGACTACGACCTGACCGCCGAGCAACTGGTGGACTACCTCGGGCCGCTCTGGGCCTACATCGACCCGCTGCGGTCCGGCGAATTCCATTTCACCCGCGAGTGGTTCCAGAACTCGGCGCTGGTCACCGCCGACCCCCTGGCCGAAGGGTTCGCGGACCGGTTCAAACTGGCCCGGCAGCTGACCGTGCCGCCCGGCTACGTGATGTTGCTACGCACGCTCGGTGGTCTGCTCGGCGTCGCCGTGCAGCTCGACGCGCATGTGGCGTACGCCACGCTGATCGAGCGCTGGGTGCCGGGATTCTTCCCGCCCGGCGGGGGTCACCGCACCACACACGTAGACTCGTCTGGCGAACTTTCGGAGTAACAGAAACCAAAAAAGAGGTAGTACGCGATGAGCGGCCATTCCAAATGGGCCACCACCAAGCACAAGAAGGCCGTCATCGATGCCCGCCGCGGCAAGATGTTCGCCCGGCTGATCAAGAACATCGAGGTCGCGGCGCGCGTCGGCGGCGGTGACCCGGCGGGCAACCCGACGCTCTACGACGCCATCCAGAAGGCCAAGAAGAGCTCGGTGCCCAACGACAACATCGAGAAGGCCCGCAAGCGCGGCGCCGGCGAGGAGGCCGGCGGCGCCGACTGGCAGACCATCACCTACGAGGGCTACGCGCCCAACGGCGTCGCGGTGCTGATCGAGTGCCTGACCGACAACCGCAACCGCGCCGCCAGCGAGGTGCGGGTGGCGATGACGCGCAACGGCGGGACCATGGCCGACCCCGGCTCGGTGTCCTACCTGTTCTCGCGCAAGGGCGTCGTCACGCTGGAGAAGAACGGCCTGACCGAGGACGACGTGCTGACCGCGGTGCTCGAGGCCGGGGCCGAGGACGTCACCGACCTCGGCGACAGCTTCGAGATCATCACCGAGCCGGGCGACCTGGTCGCGGTGCGCACCGCGCTGCAGGACGCCGGCATCGACTACGACTCCGCCGAGGCGGGGTTCCAGCCGTCGGTGACCGTCCCCCTCGACGCCGACGGTGCCGTCAAGGTGATGCGGCTCGTCGACGCGCTGGAGGAGAGCGACGACGTCCAGGACGTCTACACCAACGCCGACATCCCCGACGAGATCCTGGCGCAGATCGAGGAGTGAGCTGTAGCTCGCTCGGCCCGACTAGCCCATGTGATAGCGCCCGCGACATCGACTTGGAGAAGATGTTGTGCCAAGCCCCGCAGGGACATACGTGACCGATGTGGCTGGTGTGCCAGCTCGGCCCTCATCACACAGGTCACTCGAATAACAAAAAACCGGGGCATGATGCGCTTTCCAATGCGATAGCGCATGCGATAGCGGGTGCGCCCCGGCTAGTCGTAGCCGTGCCGCATGTCGTCGACGACACGCGGATTGTCCAGGGTCGACGGCTCGAGCGGGCGGGGCCCGATGTCACCGGAGAACACGGTGGCCGCGTCCAGCACCGGCTGGGTGAGGAAGCGCAGCGGGGGCGCGTCGGGCGGCACCTTCGGGACGGGCGGGACCGCGCCGCGCCGGGCCAAAACAAAGCCCCAGTCGCCGAACGTCGGCACGTGCACGTGATACGGCGTCACCGCGTAGCCGGCGGCGCGGATCGTCGACACCGTGCGCCAGAACGCGGTCGGGGTGGAAAAAGGGCTGCCCGCCTGCACCACCATCAGGCCGCCGGGGGCCAGCGCGCGGGCGGCCAGCGCGTAGAACTCGGTCGAATACAGCCGGCCCAGCACGGGGGTGTCCGGGTCGGGAAGGTCGACGATGACCGCGTCGAAGGGTGCCGAGCCGGCTTCGCGCAACCACCTCATCGCGTCGCCGATCACGACGTTCACGCGGGGATTGTCCAGCGAGCCGCCGTTGGCGTCGCGCATGGTGGTGCGCGCCAACTCGATCACCGCGGGGTCGAGCTCGACCTGCACGATCTTGTCGACGCCGGGCTGGCGCAGCAGTTCGCGCGCCGCCAGGCCGTCGCCGCCGCCGAGCACCAGCACCGAGCGCGCACCGTTCCCGAGCGCGGGGTAGACCAGGCTTTCGGTGTAGCGGTATTCGTCGCGGGTGGAGAACTGCAGGCCGCCGTCGAGGTACAGGCGCATGTCGTTGCCGCGGCGGGTGACCACGATCTCCTGGTAGGGCGTGTGCCGGTAGGCGATGATCGGATCGGCGTAAAGCCGTTGCCTGCTTGTCGTTTCGATGTCGGCCGACCGCACCAGCAGGGTGGCCAGCAGCCCGAGCGCCGCGGTCAGCGCGCACAGCGCGGTCGCCAGCTGCCGCGGGGAAACGACGCGGCGCAGCAGGAACACCGCCACGACGGCGGCGGCGGCGAGGTTGATGATGCCGGTGGCCGCCGCGCCGCGGATCATCCCGAGGTGCGGCAGCAGCAGGAACGGCCACACCAGCCCGCCCAGCAGCGCGCCGAGGTAGTCGGCGGCGTTGAGGTTGGCCAGCGTGCGCCCGCTGTCGGTGGGCCCGGCGCTGCGGCCGCGTTGCAGCAGCGTCATCAGCAGCGGCACCTCGGCGCCGACCAGGCCGCCGATCAGGGCCGTGCCCGCCGCCAGCACCCACGTCGAGCCGACCGAGCCGTCCAGGAACGCGAACACCACGTACAGCGCCGCCGCCGACAGGCCGCCGACGATGCCGAGGGACGCCTCGACGGCGATGAAGGCGATCGCCGCGTGCGCCAGCAGCGGCTTGACCAGCAGGGCGCCCGCGCCCAGCGCGGCGATATAACCGGCCACGATCAGCGACGTGGCGACGATGCCGCCGCCGTTGAGGCTGGCCGACAGCGTCAGCAGCGCCAGCTCGTAGATGATGCCGCAGGCCGCACAGGCCGCCACCGCCGCCAGCAGCACGGCGCGCCAGCGCCCCGGGGGCGTCATGACAGCGCCGCGGCCGTCACTCCTCCCACGGCCAGCAGTATCAGTGCCACCGCGAACGACCCCGGATGCAGCTCGGCCTCGTCGATGTGTTCGTGGAAGCTACCCGGGATCAGCAGGTGCATCGCCAGCATCGCTACGCCCAGCAGGATCACGCCCATCAACCCGTACACTGCCACCCCCAGCAGGCCCTGACCCAGCTGGCTGTAGCTGTTGGTGATGGCACTGATGATCACGGTGGTGAGCGCGATGTACATGGCGCCCGCGACGACGACGGCGTTGGGCCGGCGATCGATGAACACCAGCTGGCGCAGCTTGCCCGGGGTCAGCCAGTCGACCATGTAGAACCCGATGAGAAGCACGGCCATGCCGACCGCGAAGTACAGGATCGTCGCGAGCGCGCCTTTCAGGACCGGATTGACGTCGACGGTTCCGATTTCGACTGCGAGGTACATGGTTGTCTCCTTTGCTCGAATCGCTAAGCCATCACTTGGTCCCGCCCGGGCCGCCGGAGGAGCCGCCGGCGCCGCCCGACGGGGATCCGGGGAAGAACCCGGGGCCGAGGAAGATGAACGCGCCGTGGCTGTAGCCGGCGCTGAGCGGTTCGACGCGGATGCTGCACGGGTGGTCGCCGTCGGGCCCGACGATGACGATGTCGTTGCTGTAGCGCAGGTATTGGCTGGCGCCGTTGGCGGCGCGCGCCTCGGGGGCCGCGTAGGCGGCGAGCGTGTTGGCGACCTGGTCGGGCGGTCCGGTGCAGGCGTAGCGCGTCCCGTTCGCGTCGCGGGAGTACTCGTGATAGTGGCCCGCGACGTAGGACCCAATGTCCTTGTGCAGCAACACCAATCCGGAGATCAGCGACACGACGGCGGCGACGGCCAACGCGCCGGAGGTCACAAACAGGCGGTTGCGGCTCACGGGCGCCACCGGCTGGCCGTGTGCACCACCACGCCGCCCGAGCCCGACGGGTACAGGTGCCAGGTCTGCCACCGCCAGCCCGCGCCGTCGGGTTCGGCGGCCAGGGCGGTCAGCGCGGCGTCGTCGCCGGGAAACGTGCCGCCGAGCCAGCCCGGCCGACGGGCGCACCGCTCGCGCAGCTCAGCCGCCAGGCGGCGGAAGCTGGCCTCGTCGCGGGTTTCGGTGCGCGACCGCAGGCTGTAGCCGGGCGCGTCGGTATGGTCGGGCAGGTCCATCCCGAAGCCGCGGGCCGTACACGAAACCTGTTCGGAGAAGCGGCCTTTCGCGTGTTCTACCGCGATGACATGCGAGGCGCCCAGCACGCCGAGCAGCAGCTCACCCCCGTGGGGGTGGCGCAGGGAACTGGTGGCCAGCGGCGCGGGCGCGGGCGCGTTGAGCGCGAGCCCCAGCCGTTCGCCGGACACGTCCGCCGGGGTCACGGCGAGCTGATGAAGGGGCACCGGCGGCGATCCTCGGGGCCTAAGGGGACGACGCTGGGGGCGCGGGGTAGACGGTGAGCTCGCCGGCCAGCACGGGCTTGCCCGTCGAGATCTCCCACGGCATGTCGGGGGCCCAGCGCTCGAAGGAGAGCAGGGCGCTCTCGTCGGCGTTCGCGCAGTCGATGAATTCCATCTCGCCGCCCGCCGGTAGCCCGGTGGTGCCTTCGGTGGTGTAGGAGGCGCGGCCGCGCTCGGATTCGTGAAACGTCACCCCGTCGACCACGTAGGGGCCCCCCGGCTGCAGCGAGACGTCCTTGCGCGTCACCCACATGGCCAGCTCCAGGCGGCCGTCGTCCTCCTCGACGCTGAACCAGACCGGCTGGTCGCCGCCCTCCAAAAGGTGCTCCCACCACACGAACGGGCCCTCGCGAAACGTCACCGACCCGCGGACCACGTAGTCGACCCCGCCATAGCTGACGATGGCGCCCGGCCCGAGCTGGCGGGGCCCGAACTGCGGCATCGCGTTGAAGGACAGCGGATCCTGGCGGGCGCCCGGCCTGGCCTGCTGCTTGGGCCGCCGCAACGCGATCGAAAGGACCACGATCGACGCGATGAACAGCGCCACTGCCAGGAGGACCAGGACCGTTCCCACGCCACACCTTTCGTTGCCGCAGGGCTCGAGCTGGGCTATAAGTTAACAGCTTTCGCCGGGTCGGGCCGCGTGTCCTACCGGCAGGTGTCGGCGCCGCCCGTTAGGCTATCGAACAGCTGTTCGTACGAAGGAGCGGGCCGATATGCGGGTGATGGGCGTCGATCCCGGGCTGACGCGATGCGGGCTGTCGGTCGTCGAGGGCGGGCACGGCCGCAGCGTCGTCGCGCTCGACGTCGACGTGGTGCGCACCGCCTCCGACGCGCGCCTGGCCGAGCGGCTGCTGGCCATCAGCGACGCCGTCGAGCACTGGCTGGCGACCCATGAACCGGACGTGGTCGCCATCGAGCGGGTGTTCTCCCAGCACAACGTGACGACGGTGATGGGCACCGCGCAGGCCGGCGGGGTGGTCGCGCTGGCGGCGGCCAGGCGCGGCATCGACGTGCACTTCCACACCCCCAGCGAGGTGAAGGCCGCGGTCACCGGAAACGGGGCCGCCGACAAGGCGCAGGTCACCGCGATGGTCACCAGAATCCTTGGGCTGCAAGCCAAACCGACGCCGGCCGACGCGGCCGACGCGCTGGCTCTGGCCATCTGCCATTGCTGGCGGGCGCCTATGATCGCCCGGATGGCCGCCGCGGAAGCCCTCGCCGCCCAGCAGCGGCACGCGTACCGGGCCAAGTTGCAGGCCAGGCTGAAGGCCGCCCGATGATCGCCTCGGTGCGCGGCGAGGTGCTCGAGGTGGCGCTCGACCACGTGGTCATCGAGGCGGCCGGCGTCGGCTACCGGGTCAACGCCACGCCGTCGACGCTGGCCACGCTGCGGTCCGGGAGCGAGGCCAGGCTGGTCACCGCGATGATCGTGCGCGAGGACTCGATGACGCTGTACGGGTTCGCCGACAACGAAACCCGCGACCTGTTCCTGACGCTGATGTCGGTGTCGGGTGTCGGGCCCCGGCTGGCGATGGCGACGCTGGCCGTCCACGACGCCGCGGCCCTGCGGCAGGCCCTGCACGACGGCGACGTCGCCGCGCTGACGCGGGTGCCCGGCATCGGCAAACGCGGCGCCGAACGGATGGTGCTGGAGTTGCGCGACAAGGTAGGGCCGGCGCCCGCCGCGGGAACGCCGGCCGCCGTCAACGGTCACGCGGTGCGAAATCCCGTGGTGGAGGCCCTCATTGGCCTCGGTTTCGCCGCCAAACAGGCCGAAGAGACCACCGACAAGGTGCTGGCGAACGAGCCCGAGGCCAGCCGGTCCGGCGCGCTGCGCGCCGCGCTGTCGATGTTGGGTAAGAAATGAACGACGACGACTTCGCCGAGCGCGAGGTTTCGGGGGCGCTGGTGTCGGGCGAGGGCGACATCGACGTCAGCCTGCGGCCCCGGTCGCTGCGCGAGTTCATCGGCCAGCCGCGGGTGCGCGAACAGCTGCAGCTGGTCATCGAGGGGGCCAAGAACCGCGGCGGCACACCGGATCACATCCTGCTGTCGGGCCCGCCGGGGCTGGGCAAGACGTCGCTGGCGATGATCATCGCGGCCGAGCTGGGCTCGTCGTTGCGGGTGACGTCCGGCCCGGCGCTGGAGCGCGCGGGGGACCTGGCCGCGATGCTGTCCAACCTGGTCGAGCACGACGTGTTGTTCATCGACGAGATCCACCGCATCGCGCGGCCCGCCGAGGAGATGCTCTACCTGGCGATGGAGGACTTCCGGGTCGACGTGGTGGTCGGCAAGGGGCCCGGGGCGACGTCGATTCCGCTGGAGGTGGCGCCGTTCACCCTGGTCGGCGCGACCACCCGGTCCGGCGCGCTGACCGGGCCGCTGCGCGACCGGTTCGGGTTCACCGCGCACATGGACTTCTACGAGCCCGCCGAGCTGGAGCGGGTGCTGGCGCGCTCGGCGGGGATCCTCGGCATCGAGCTGGGCGCCGAGGCCGGCGCGGAGATCGCGCGCCGCTCGCGCGGGACGCCGCGGATCGCCAACCGGTTGCTGCGCCGGGTCCGCGACTTCGCCGAGGTGCGCGCCGACGGCGTGATCACCCGCGACGTCGCCAAGCAGGCCTTGGAGGTCTACGACGTCGACGAGCTGGGCCTGGACCGGCTGGACCGGGCGGTGCTGTCGGCGCTGACCCGCGGCTTCGGGGGCGGCCCGGTCGGGGTGTCGACGCTGGCGGTTGCGGTGGGCGAGGAGGCCGCCACCGTCGAGGAGGTCTGTGAGCCGTTCCTGGTGCGGGCCGGCATGGTCGCGCGGACCCCGCGCGGCCGGGTGGCCACCGCGCAGGCGTGGACGCACCTGGGCCTGGTGCCGCCGGCCGGGACGACGGGGCTGGGCCAACCCGGCCTGTTCGACTAGCGGGCGAGGCTGACCGCGTCGAGACTGCGCCGGCGGGCGGTTACAACATCGCCGATCGGGTATCCCCGCAGTTAGCTGACTACCTGTTGGAGGCGATTCTGATGACGCACACGGCCCCCGGTTACGAACACCCTCGCGCCCGGTACATGCCCCGCACCCGCGGCGCGGTGATCGGGCTGATCCTGATCCTCCTGGGCGCTTGGGGCGCGTTGGTACCGTTCTTCGGGCCCAATATCGACTGGGCATATGCCAACGACCCGGCATGGACGTGGACCGCGGCGAAGGGCTGGCTGGAAGTGTTCCCCGGGGTCGTCGCCGCGGTGGGCGGCCTGATCCTGCTCGTCTCCGGCACCCGTAGCAAGGCCATGGTCGGCGGCTGGCTTGCGGTGCTGGCCGGAGCCTGGTTCGTGGTCGGCCGCCCGTTCGCGGCGCCGCTGGGCATCGGGGACGTCGGGCAGCCGGCGGCCTCGGCGGACCTGAAGCGGGCCCTGCTCGACGTCACCTACTTCACCGGCCTGGGCGCCCTGATCGTCTTCCTGGGCGGGGCCGCCCTGGCGCGGGTCGCCGTCCGGCACGCGCGCGACGTCGCCGTGGCCGAGCCGGCTCCGGTGGCGCCCGCCGGCGCCCCCGCCGCGGAGCCACCCCTCTACAACGAGTCCGCCGAGCCGGCGCCCCGCGAGCGCGAACGCGGCGGGTTGTTCCACCGGCGCGCCGGGGGCGGTCTGTTCCGCAGGCGCCACCACCACGCCGGCGTGTAGAAATCCTCGGTATTCTGCTCGCGGGGCCAGCCGGGCCACTAGCGAGGAGGGTCGATGCTCGTCGCCGCAGGGTTGGTTGTCACGGCGTTGGCGGTGTTGCTACACGTCTACATCTTCACGATGGAGTCGTTCACCTGGACCTCGGAACGCACCCGAGCCAGGTTCGGGCTGACGGCCGAGGAGGCCGAGACCACCAAGCTGCTCGCCTTCAACCAGGGCTTCTACAACCTGTTCCTCGCGATCATCGCCGGCCTCGGCATTCCCGCGGTCGCGATGGCGGACACCGCCGTCGGGGTCGCGCTGATCTTCGCGGGCCTGGGTTCGATGGTCGCCGCCGCGGCGGTGCTGTTGCTGTCGGCGCCGGACAAGGCGCGGGCGGCGCTGATCCAGGGCACCGTCCCGCTGATCGGCATCGTGCTGCTGGCGCTCGGCCTACCTAGGCACCACTAGCCCCACCGGTCACAAGGATCGCGCGCTTTGGCGGCGCGCGGGTTACATCCGCGCGGGCTCGGGTACCCACCCCGGGCCGGAAATGCCGGTGTTCGAAAACGGGGCCCGCAAGCAGGGCTCGAAAAAGGGGTCCAAAAGGGGGACGCATGTCACACGCAGACAGGGACCATCCGGGGGCGTTGACGATGCCACGTTCGCGCGGCGCGGTCAGCGGATTGATCCTCGTGCTTCTCGGGGTCTGGGGCGCATTGATCCCGTTCGTCGGCCCGCGTTTCAATTTCGCCTACACGCCCGACAAGGTCTGGGCCTGGTCGACGGCCCGCGGCTGGCTAGAGGTGCTGCCGGGGGCCGCCACCGTCGTCGGTGGCCTGCTGCTGATCCTGGCCGGGAACCGCATCGCGGCGATGCTGGGCGGCTGGCTGGCCGTGCTGGCCGGGGTGTGGTTCGTGATAGGCGGCCAGGTCGCCCCGCTGCTGGGCATCGGATCGGCCGGCGACCCGATCGCCGCGACCGAGCGCAAGCGTGCCGCGCTCGAGGTCTCCTACTTCTCCGGCCTGGGCGCGCTGATCGTGTTCGTGGGCGGCGTGGTGCTGGCGCGCACCGCCGTCCGGCTGGCGCGCGACGTGCGCGACGTGCAAGCCGTCGGATACGCCGAACCCGCCGAGGCGGCGGAACCCGCGGAGGCGGGCGGCGAACCCGTGTACGCGTCGGGGCTACCAGAGCCCGACGTGTCATCGAGCGCGCTGACCAAGCCGCGCGTCGATCGGTACGAGCCCAAGCGAGGATGGCGCCGCCGCCGTGAGGCGGCGGCCGGATCCTCGGGCGCGGCGTACCTGCGCTGGCCGCATCCTCAGGACTGAGCGGGCTGGCCCGTCAGAGCAATCCGAGCAGCCGCAGGTCGGTGACGTACTTGACGATGACCGGCGCGGAGACATGCGGAATGTCTTTGTCCGGACCGATTTTCGCCTCCTGCACCGCGGCGCGGAAGCGGTCGGTCGGCGCCATCGATCCGCGGATCGGCCGCTCGGGCTTCTGGTAGTTGTGCAGCAGCGGAAGTAGCGAGTACTGGCGCTGCCGCTCGGGCAGGGCCCGCATCGATGCCTCGAACCTGCGCAACCACTCGCCGTAGTCGGCGATGCGCTGGATCGGGTAACCGGCGTCCACGAGCCAGTCGACGTACTCGTCGAGGCCGATGCCGTCGTCGTACGGGTTCATCACGTGGTACGTCTCGAAGGCCTCCGAGTTTTGGGTCAGCTGGACCCCCAGCGCGGAGATGGCCGCGGCGATGAACTCGACCGGAAGCCCGTCGTAGTGCGCGCGCTGCCGGTTGCCCTCGTCGTCGAGCTCGTAGAACGAACCGGGCGCGACGCCGGTGGCCACCAGGCTCAGCATCAGCCGGGTGAACATGTCCGGCAGGTTGAGCTGTCCCGCGTAGGTGGTGTCGGCCAGGATCATGTCGCAGCGGAACACCGCCACGGGCAGGCCGCACAGGTCGTGGGCCTCGCGCAGCAGCACCTCGCCGGCCCACTTGCTGTTGCCGTAGCCGTTGGCGTAGCTGTCGTTGATCGCGCGCGTCGGGCTGATCTCGCGGATGTCGGCGTCCTCGACGAACTTGCCCGGCTTGATCTGGTCGCCCACGCCGATCGTCGAGACGTAGACGTAGGGCTTCTGCTTCGTGGTGAGCGCGATCCGGATCAGCTCGGCGGTGCCCAGCGCGTTCGGCCCGAACAGCTCGCTGTAGGGCAGCACGTGGTTGACCAGGGCGGCCGGGTCGACGATCAGGTCGACGGTGTCGGCCAGCCGCTGCCAGGTCTGCTGGTCCAGGCCCAGGTTCGCCTCGCCCTTGTCGCCGGCGAGCACCTCGAGGTGGTCGGCGGCCAGCTCCCCGTAGTGGGCCAGCAGCGTCGGGTCGGCTTCCGCAGAGCCGACGCCGAAGGTGTTGTCGAGCCGGGCTCGGGCCTCCTCGTCGGAGCGACCCCGCACCAGCGCGATCACCTTGCCGTCGACGAAGTCCATCCGCTCGAGCCACTCCAGCGCCAGGTAGCGGCCCAAAAAGCCGGTCGCGCCGGTCAGCAGGACGGTCCGCACCTCGGACGTGGGCTTCGGCAGGTCGGGGGCGGCGGCCAGCGTCGACGCCTCGAGGAACTTGTCCAGCGTGAGATCGCTCGCGCGCACCTCGGTGGTATCGCGACCGTGCACGGAGGCGAAGCTGGGCCGCCTGGAGCCCTCGCGCTCGCCCTCGATGTAGTCGGCGATGGCGGTCAGGTCGTTGGCCGGGCTGACGATGACGCCCACCGGCACGTCGACGTCGAAGATCTCGCGCAGCAGGTTGCCGAATGTCAACGCGGACAACGAGTCTCCGCCCAGGTCCATGAAGTGCGCGTCGGACGGAAGGTCCGCTTCAACGAGCTGGGCGCTGCCCAGCAGCGCGCCCGCGGCCCGGATGACGGTCTGCAGCACCGGCGCGTCGGCGCCGCCGTGGCGCAGGGTGCGAAGCTCGTTGGCCTGGGCCTCGGCGAGCTCGGCGTAGAGCTGTTCCAGCCGCTCGCCGTAGTGCTGCTTCAGCTTCGGCCACGCCAGCTTGCGGATGCCGGTCAGCAGACCGTTCTCCAGGGTGAACGGCGTGGTCTCGATGATGAAGTCGCGCGGCACCTCGTACGACTGCAGGCCGGCCTCCTTCGCGACGGTCTGCAGCGAGTCGGCGATCGCCTGCTTCGAGGCGTTCTCGTCGGTCGGCACGATGACGGCCAACAGGTAGGGGTGAGCGCTGTTGCCGTAGATGTAGATCTGGCGGACCAGCGGGCTGTTGCCGAACACCGCCTCCAGCTTGGCGACGGTGACGAACTCGCCCTGCGCGAGCTTGAGCACGTTGTTTCGGCGGTCGACGTACACCAGCCGGTCGGGGGCGACCTCGGCGACGACGTCACCGGTCCGGTAATAGCCGTCGGGGTCGAAGACGCCCGCGGTGACCTCCGGCCGCTTGTAGTAGCCCGGGAACATGTTCTCGGTCTTCAGCAGCAACTCGCCGCGCGGGTAGGGCCGGTCGGTGGAGAAGTAGCCCAGGTCCGGGACGTCGACCAGCTTGTAGTCGACGACCGGCGGGCGCTGCACCTCGCCGTCGAACAGGACCATGCCCGCCTCGGTGGAGCCGTAGCCGTCCAACAGGTGCATCCCGAGCAGGGATTCGACCCACTGCTTGAGCTCGGGGGAGGTGGGCGCGGAGCCGGTCATCGCGAAGATGAACCGGCCGCCCAGCAGGTACTGCCGCTGCTCGGCCAGCACCTCGTCCTCCACGGCCCGGCGCTCGGCGGCGTTAGAGTCATTCGCCAGGCGGCGGTCCACCTGGCGCTGGAACTCGCCGTACAGCGTCTCCCAGATCCGCGGCACGAAGTTCAGTTCGGTCGGGCGGACCAGCTCCAGGTCCTCGAGCAGCGTCGAGAGGTCGCTGCGGGCCGCGAAATAGGCGGTGCCGCCGTTGCCGAGGGTGCCGAACAGGATGCCGCGCCCCATGACGTGGCTCATCGGCATGAAGTTGAGGGTGATCGACGCGGCGCTCTCGCCGAACCAGTTCCGGGCCGACCGGCGCCACATCTTGGCGACGTTGCTCTGTGGGTACATCGCGCCCTTGGGCGCGCCGGTGCTGCCGGAGGTGTAGATCAGCAAGGCCAGCGGATCCGCCGAGTCGTCTTCGACCCCCGGCGCGTCGGGGATGGCCCTGCCCCGCTCGATCACGTCGGCCAGCGTCTCGACCGCCACCCGGGTGTCGGCCAGCCGGGCGCGGGCGGCCTCGAGGGCCTCGCGCTGGTCGTCGGCCTCGGGGTGGAAGTCGAACACCAGGAGTTGCGAAATCGTGCCGGCGGTCTGCCCGGTCAGGATCAGCTCGACGGCGTCGAGCAGCTGGTTGATGCTGGCCGCGACCACGCGCGGCTCGGTCTCGGCCACGATGGGCTGCAGCTGGGTGACCGCCGCGCTGGTCTGCAGCGGAACCGACACGGCGCCCATCGTCGCGAGCGCCACGTCGACGGTCGTGTAGTCGACGCTGTTGAAGCCCAGCACGCACACGCGGTCGCCCGGCCGCACCGAGTCGTCGGACAGGGCGCGCGCCACGGCGTCGACCCGATCGCCGAGCTCGCGGTAGGTGATGGTCTCGTAGCGGGGGAGCAGCTCGAGCGCCCTCCGCCCGCTCTGGGGGTCCCGGACGAACTCCACGGCGCGCTGGCCCAGAGCCGGCCGGTCGGCGTAACCCTCGAGCACGGTCCGGATCACCTGCGGCAGGCGCAGGCCGGGCTGATCGAGGGCCGCGACGACCGTCGGGTTCGGGGCGGCAGCGGCGAACTGTGGGTCGGTGGCGGTGAGTTCTTCGATGCGGCGCTCGAGCCGCGGGTCAACATTCGCATTCGACATGACAGTGCCTTTGGTGACGAAGAGAAAGGTCGGATTGCGCGACGCTGCGCTGACCCCTAGAACGTTAGCGAAACTAACGTTATTCCTCAATGACGCGGCGCCGGCAATCGATTGTGAGATCGACCACCGGGAGCCCTCACAGGCCGGCGAGGATCCCCGCCAGCACGTCGACGCCCTCGAGGAGCAGCTCGTCGGTGATGGTCAGCGGGGGCAGCAGCCGGATGATGTTGCCGGACATGCCGCATGTCAGCACGATGACCCCGGCGGCATGCGCCGCGGTGGACAGCGCCTCGGTGAGCTCGGCGTCCGGGTCGGCCGTTCCGGTCTTGACCAGCTCGATGGCGATCATCGCGCCGCGGCCGCGAACGTCGCCGATCCGGTCGTCGGCCGCCTGCAGCCGCGTCAGCCGCTCGGTCAGCAGCCGCTCGATCTGGCGCGCCCGCTCGATCAGGCCGTCCGCCTCGATGGTGGCGATGGTGGCCAGCGCCGCCGCGCACGCCAGCGGGTTGCCGCCGAACGTCCCGCCCAGGCCGCCGACGTGCGGGGCGTCCATGATCTCGGCCCGGCCGGTCACCGCCGACAGCGGCAGGCCGCCGGCGATGGCCTTGGCCGTGCAGATCAGGTCGGGCTCCAGCCCGTTCGGGCCCTCATGCTCGCAGGCGAACATCGCCCCGGTGCGCGCGAAACCGGTTTGCACCTCGTCGGCGACGAACACCACGCCGTTGCGGCGGCACCAGTCGAGCAGTGCGGGCAAAAACCCCTCGGCCGGAACGATGAACCCGCCCTCGCCCTGGATCGGCTCGATGACGACCGCGGCCAGGCTGTCGGCGCCCACCTGGCTCTCGATGACCCTGATCGCCCGCGCGGCGGCCTTTTCGCCGTCGGTGGCCAGCTCCTTGTCGATCAGGCCGTCGCGATAGGGATAGGACAGCGGCGCGCGGTAGACCTCCGGCGCGAACGGGCCGAAGCCGCTCTTATAGGGCATCGACTTGGCGGTCAGCGCCATCGCCAGGTTGGTGCGCCCGTGGTAGGCGTGGTTGAACGCCACGACGGCGGGTTTGCGGGTGTAGGCGCGCGCGACCTTGACGGCGTTCTCGACCGCCTCGGCGCCGGAGTTGAACAGCACCGAGCGCTTCTCGCCGGAGCCCGGGGTGATCCGGTTGAGCTCCTCGGCGACGGCGATGTACTCCTCGTAGGGCGTCACCATGAAGCAGGTGTGGGTGAAGTCGTCGACCTGGGCGCGCACCGCGTCGACCACGCGGGGCGAGGAATTGCCGATCGTGGTGACCGCGATGCCCGAACCCAGGTCGATGAGCCGGTTGCCGTCGACGTCCTCGACGATGCCGCCGCCGGCGCGCGCGACGAAGACGGGCAGCGAGACGTTGACGCCACCGGACACCGCGGCGGCGCGGCGCTTGTTGAGCTCCAGCGATGTGGGACCGGGGATTTCGGTGACCAGCTGGCGACTCTGCTCGAGGCTGGCCACGATGTCCTCCTCACCACGGCGCGCCGGTCACGTCGTGATGAAAAGCCTATCCGGTCCGCGGCGGGTGAGCGGGGGCGTCGGGGCCAACCCGCGGTGCTGGCAGACTGGCCGCTATGGAGAGTCTGGTCTTGTTCTTGCCGTTCCTGCTCATCATGGGCGGCTTCATGTACTTCGCGTCGCGCCGCCAGCGGAGAGCGATGCAGGCGACCATCGACCTGCAGGAGTCGCTGCGGCCGGGCGACCGGGTGCATACCACGTCGGGAATGGAGGCCACGATCGTGGCGATCAGCGACGACACCGTCGAGCTGGAGATCGCGCCCGGCGTGGTGACAACGTGGATGAAGCTTGCGGTGCGCGACAAGATCCTGCCCGACGACGAGATCGACACCGACGAGACCGACGCCGACGAGATCGACGAAGGTGAACAAGACGGCGCCGGCGACTTAGGAGAATCCGAGGGGCTGGCCGACCCGGGGCGACACTAGGCTCTGTCGGGACAACGAAACCGACCCTCAGGGACCTGCCAGGGGACGTACGAGCGGATACGAGGAGAGACGAGAAACGTGGCATCGTCTTCGGCGCCAGTGCACCCCGCCCGCTACCTGTCGGTTTTCCTGTTGCTGCTGATCGGCTGCTACCTGCTGGTCTTCCTCACCGGCGACAAGCGGGCGGCGCCCAAGCTCGGCATCGACCTGCAGGGCGGCACCCGCGTCACGCTGACCGCCCGCACCCCCGACGGCTCACGCCCGAGCCGCGACGCCCTGGCCCAGGCGCAGCAGATCATCAGCGCGCGCGTCAACGGGCTGGGCGTGTCCGGTTCGGAGGTGGTGGTCGACGGCGACAACCTGGTGATCACGGTGCCCGGCAACGACGGCAACGAGGCCCGCAACCTGGGCCAGACGGCGCGGCTGTACATCCGGCCGGTGCTCAATTCGGTGCCGACGCAGGCCGCCGAGCCCAAGGCCCCACCCCGGGC
>NZ_MVHD01000065.1 GCF_002086635.1 Mycobacterium alsense
GGGGTTGGTACCCGGAGGGCGGGGGGTAAGACTCGCCGGGCGTTGGTTGATCGGTCATGGGCAACCCTCCACTGAGTTAGCTGAACCAGGCCGCATTACAGTACCTGAGGACGCGCCGATCCGCGCCCCGCTAACGCCGGCCGCTGAGCCCGCGCGGGCCCTCCGACAGGAAGCCCAACAAGTCGTACCGGGTGATGACCCCGACCGGCTTGCCCTGCTCCACCACCATCAATGCGTCCCAGTCACGCAGCGCCTTGCCTGCCGCGCCGACCAACTCGCCGGCGCCGATCATGGGCAGCGGCGGGCTCATGTGCAGCGCCACGGCGTCGGCCAGTTTCGCCCGCCCCTCGAAGACGGCGGACAGTAGCTCGCGTTCGGACACGCTGCCGGCCACCTCGCCGGCCATCACCGGCGGCTCGGCACCGACGACGGGCATCTGCGACACGCCGTACTCGCGCAGGATGCCGATGGCGTCGCGCACCGTTTCGGACGGATGGGTGTGCACCAGGTCGGGCAGCTCCCCCGATTTTCTGCGCAGCACGTCGCCGACCGAGGCCTCCTCGGTCGACCCGTCGAGGCGCGCGCGCAGGAACCCGTACGACGACATCCACGCGTCGTTGAAGATCTTGGACATGTAGCCGCGCCCGCCGTCGGGCAGCAGCACCACCACCAGCGCGTCGGGCCCGGCTTCCTCGGCGACTTTGAGCGCTGCGACCACGGCCATCCCGCACGAGCCGCCGACCAGCATCGCCTCCTCACGCGCCAGCCGCCGGGTCATGTTGAACGAGTCGGAGTCCGACACCGCGACGATCTCGTCGGGCACCGTGCGGTCGTAGGCCTGTGGCCAGAAGTCCTCGCCGACGCCCTCGACCAGGTAGGGCCGCCCGCTGCCGCCCGAGTACACCGAGCCCTCCGGGTCGGCGCCGACGATCCGGACCCGGCCACCGGACACCTCCTTGAGGTAGCGGCCCGCGCCGGTGATCGTGCCGCCGGTGCCGATGCCGGCGACGAAGTGGGTGATCTTGCCGTCGGTGTCGGCCCAGATCTCCGGCCCCGTGGTGGCGTAGTGGCTGGCCGGCCCCTCCGGGTTGGCGTACTGGTCGGGCTTCCAGGCGCCCTCGATCTCGGTGACCAGCCGGTCGGAGACGCTGTAGTAGCTGTCCGGATGCTCGGGCGGCACCGCCGTCGGGCACACGACGACCTCGGCGCCGTACGCCAGCAGCACGTTGCGCTTGTCCTCGCTGACCTTGTCGGGGCAGACGAACACGCACTTGTACCCGCGGTGCTGCGCCACCAGGGCCAGGCCGACGCCGGTGTTGCCCGATGTGGGTTCGACGATGGTGCCGCCGGGCCTCAGCTGCCCGCTGGCCTCGGCGGCGTCGATCATCTTCACCGCGATCCGGTCCTTGGAGCTGCCGCCCGGGTTGAGGTACTCGACCTTGGCCGCCACGATGCCGGCGCCGTCGGGCACGACGGAGTTCAGCCGGACCAGCGGCGTCCCGCCGATGAGGTCACTGATGTGCTGCGCGATCCGCATGCGTTCATCGTCTCAGGCGGTTTCGGGAGGCGCACACCCCCGGTCCGCCGGACGGGCGGGTCAGCCGGCGGCTTCGCGGATGTAGTCGCCGATCTGGCGCAGCGAACGGATCGCCTCGGGCACCAGCGGCGCGGCCAACTGGAAGTCGTGGACCTGGCCCGGCCACACCCGCACCTCGGCCGGCACCCCGACCGCCGCCAGCCGGGTCGCCGCGAGCTGCGCGTCGTGCAGCAGCACCTCGGATCCCGAGACGTGGATCAGCGTCCGCGGCAGGCCGGGCTTGATGTGCTCCAGGGGCTCGTAAACCTCTTCGGGTTTGCCGTCGACGATGCGTTTTTTGGCGGCGCTAGCAACCAACTCGACGAGCGCGTCGAAGGCCTTCGCCGGGAACATGGCGTCGCACTTGATGTTGGGGTGCGCCTGTTTGCATTCCTTTGCTAGCTGCAGCAGTGGCGAGATCGCCACCAGCGCCGCGGGCACCTCCGATTCGGGCCCTTCCTCCTGGAGCCGCTGCGCCAGGGCGAGCGCGAGATACCCGCCGGCGGAGTCGCCCGCCAGCACGATCTGATCGGGCTCGAAGCCCCGCTCGCGTAGCCACCGGTAGGCGTCGTGGCAGTCGTCGAGCGCCATCCCCACGGAATGCTTGGGCAGAAGCCGGTAATTGACGACAAGAACCGGGGCGTCAGCAAACTTTGACAACGCCTCGACGAGCCGGCCGTGGGAGTTTGCTCCACACGTCAAAAACGCGCCGCCGTGCAGATAGACGACGACCCGCCGGGTGCCGTCGGCGGGCAGCACGCCGGGCGCGCGGACGAGCTGCGCGGAGGCATTGGGCAAGTTCACGGTCTCGCGGACGGTGGCCGACACCGGGAGGAGGACCCGGGCCGCGGCGTCGATGAGACCCCAGGGCCAGGGCATCGTGGGAACGTGGCTACCGACGGCCAGAACGGGTCGGATGGTCAGCCGTGACGCCAGGTTAGCGACCCGCGCAGCAACGCTGGGACCGGACTCGAGAACCTCGACCGGCGCACCGTCGCTGATGGCGAATCTGCGTGCCTCAACTCTACGTCGTTTGAGGATTTCGTGTGGCCGAATGGCAGTCCGGGGCGAACCGGATACCTCACTCGGTGCGGTCATGCTCACCTCTTCCTACGCCTTTGTAGTCCGATACAGCATGCGACGAAGCAGGCGAGCGTCTGGTTCAGCCCGATCGCCAGGGCGTTCAGCCAACCTCTTGAACTTAGCTTGACAGGCATTACTGAGTAGAACGTTTGAAGAATCTGATTTGATACCACATTTGATTCACAACGTGACCACTTTGTTGAGAAGCCGCCCGCGCAAACCCTCAAGCCGATCTAAACTGATGCCGTGACCATCCGGGTGCCGCGTCGGTCGACGATCGCCCTGGCCACAGCGGGGGCGCTCGCTTCGACGGGCACGGCCGTGCTGGGCGCACGCAACCTGCTGGTCGGCCAGGCGGCGCACACGCGCACCGTCATCCCCAAGGCCTGCGAAACCCCACCGCGCGCCGACGGCGTCTACACGCCCGGCGGCGGCCCGGTCCAGCGGTGGCACCGCGGCATGCCCGTCGACACGCACCTGATGATCTTCGGCGACTCGACGGCCACCGGTTATGGCTGCCGCAGCGCCGAAGAGGTGCCCGGCGTCCTGATCGCGCGCGGCCTGGCCGAGCGGACCGGCCGGGCGGTCCGCCTGAGCACCAAGGCCATCGTCGGCGCCACCTCGAAAGGCGTTGCCGGCCAGGTCGACGCGATGTTCGTGGCCGGGCCGCCGCCGGACGTGGCGGTGATGATGCTGGGCGCCAACGACGTCACGGCGCTCAACGGGATCGGCCAGTCGGCGGAGCGGCTGGGCTCGACGGTCCGCAGGCTGCGCGCCCGCGGGGCCGTGGTGGTCGTGGGCACCTGCCCCGACCTCGGGGTCATCAGCGCCATCCCGCAGCCGCTGCGGTCGCTGGCGCACGCGCGCACGACGCAGCTGGCCCGGGCCCAGGCCGTCGCCGTCCGCGCGGCCGGCGGCGTGCCGGTCCCCATGGCGCAGCTGCTCGCGCCCCAGTTCCGGGCCGCGCCAGACCAGATGTTCTCCGCCGACGGCTACCATCCCTCCGCGGCCGCCTACGCGCTGGCCGCCGGGGTCCTGCTGCGCGCCGCGCTCGACGCGCTGGGCGTCGAGGGCGACGGCCCGCAGACCGCGGGCCCGGCGCCCGCCGGCGCGCCGGTCCTCGGCCAGGCCCACACGCGGCTCAGCGTGATGTCGCGGCTGTGGCGGCGCCCGGTGCCCGGGCCGCTTGCCCCGTCTTCGCGGCAGCCGGCCGGCACCGACTAGATTTGTTCTAGCCGTCGGGGTGGACACACCACCCGGTTATCCGGCGAGCCCGCATCCCATGGGAGTGAACCGTCATGCCTGAAGCCGTCATCGTCTCTGCCGCTCGCTCGCCGATTGGCCGCGCCATGAAGGGGTCGCTGGTGAACATGCGGCCCGACGACCTGGCCGCCCAGATGGTGCGCGCCGCGCTCGACAAGGTCCCCGCGCTCAACCCGCACCAGATCGACGACCTGATCCTGGGCTGCGGCCTGCCGGGCGGCGAGTCCGGCTTCAACATGGCGCGCGTCGTCGCCGTCGAACTCGGCTACGACTTCCTGCCGGGCACCACCGTCAACCGGTACTGCTCGTCGTCGCTGCAGACCACGCGGATGGCGTTCCACGCGATCAAGGCGGGCGAGGGCGACGCCTTCATCTCCGCGGGGGTGGAGACCGTCTCGCGGTTCGGCAAGGGCAACTCCGACTCGTGGCCAGACACCAAGAACCCGCTGTTCAACGAGGCACAGGAGCGTTCGGCCGCGGCCGCCGCCGGCGCCGACGAATGGCACGACCCCCGCGCCGACGGGAACCTGCCCGACGTCTACATCGCGATGGGTCAGACCGCCGAGAACGTCGCCATCATGACCGGCATCAGCCGCGAAGACCAGGACCGCTGGGGGGTGCGCAGCCAGAACCGCGCCGAGGAGGCGATCAAGAGCGGGCACTTCGAGCGCGAGATCACCCCGGTGACGCTGCCCGACGGCACCACCGTGAGCACCGACGATGGCCCGCGGCCCGGTACCACCTACGAGAAGGTCGCCGAGCTCAAGCCGGTCTTCCGCCCCAATGGCACCGTGACGGCGGGCAACGCGTGCCCCCTCAACGACGGCGCGGCCGCTCTGGTGATCACCAGCGACACCAAGGCCAAGGAGCTGGGGCTGACGCCGCTGGCCCGCATCGTGTCGACCGGCGTCAGCGCGCTGTCCCCGGAGATCATGGGCCTGGGCCCGATCGAGGCGTCCAAGCAGGCCTTGGCCCGGGCCGGCATGTCGATCAACGACATCGACCTGTACGAGATCAACGAGGCCTTCGCCGTGCAGGTGCTGGGCTCGGCGCGTGAGCTGGGCATGGACGAGGACAAGCTGAACGTCTCCGGCGGGGCGATCGCGCTGGGCCACCCGTTCGGCATGACCGGCGCGCGCATCGCCACCACGCTGATCAACAACCTGCAGGCGCACGACAAGACGCTGGGCCTGGAGACCATGTGCGTCGGCGGCGGGCAGGGCATGGCGATGGTGATCGAGCGGCTGTCCTAGCCCGGACCGCGTCGACTCCGCGTCCACGGCGCAGGAGTGCGAGTAACGCCCGCCGCCAACGCAGGGTCAACGCCTTGGCCGGGCGTCCCAGGCCCGCCGCACCCGGCGAATCACGTCACAACGCCGGTGGCGCGAGACCACCCGCACGACGGTCCAGCCGAGGGCGGCGATGTACTCGGCCCTGTCGACGTCCGCGGCGAACTGCGACGGATCCGTCCAATGCTGTCCGCCGTCATACTCGACCGCGAGCTTGATGTCCTCCCAGCCCATGTCGAGGAAGTAGCGGGGAAACCCGTCCGGCCCCGGTACCGGGATCTGGGTTCGCGGTCTCGGGAAGCCCGCGGTGATCAGCTGGAGCCGCAGCCAGGTCTCCTTCGGCGACTGGGCTCCGCCGTCGACGAGATCGAGCGCTCGCCGCAATTGGCGCAGGCCACGCGCGTGACGGTGGTTGCCGGCGAGCTCCTCGACATCTTTGACCTTGAAATCGGTGGCAGCCGCGAGCGCGTCGAGGCGAGCGACGGCGAGGCCGACGGTCCCACGCCTGCCGATGTCGTACGCGGTGCGCTGGGGTGTCGTCACGGCCAGACCATCGAGCCGCTGGAATTCGTCGCTCAACAGCAGCTCGGCGCGGGTCACGACGCCCCCCGGCGCTCTCGCGTTGCGCCAGATCAATTCGACGGGTGCATCGCCGTCCACCCACCTGGCGCCGTGCAACGCCGACGCCGCGACTCCGGCCACCACCGCCTCCCGGCTCGACCACAGCCAGGCGGCCATGGCGCGCTGTCGAAGAGAGGCTTCAGCGCGTCTGTCCAGGTAGACGTTCGGCATGATCGCGCGGTAGCGCGTGCGCAGCTCGTGCCGGCTCACCCGGCCGGCGGCCAGCGCCTCGGTGCCGATGAACGGCTGGCGGGCGGACTCCATGCGCGCATGCTGGCATCCCGTACCGACACTCTTCGTTGACTCTGCGTCCAGGGCGCAAAAGTGCGAGTGGGGCCCGCCACCAGCGCAGAGTCAACGGCACGGAAGGGCGCCCGCACGCAAAAAGCCCCCGCCACGCCGAGCGTGCGGGGGCTTTTGCGACTGCTCGCCGGCTAGTCGTTTTGTAGATAACTGAGCAGGCGCAGGATCTCGAGGTACAGCCAGACCAGCGTCACGGTCAGGCCCAGCGCGATGCCCCACGCCGCCTTCTCCGGCGCCCCGGCGCGGATCATCTGGTCCGCCGCGTCGAAGTCGATCAGGAAGCTGAACGCGGCGATGCCGATGCACACCAGCGAGAAGATGATCGCGAGCGTGCCGCCGCTGCGCAGGCCCAGGCCCGCGCCGTGGTTGACGTTGAACATCGCCAGCACGAAGTTGCCCAGCATCAGGGCCAGCACGCCGAACATCGCGGCGACCAGCATCCGGGTGAACTTCGGCGTGACCCGGATGGCCCCGGTCTTGTAGACGACCAGCATCCCGAAGAACACCCCGAAGGTGCCGAGGATGGCCTCCCCGATCAGCGTGCCCGCGTTGGCGCCGGAGACCGCGAAGTTGCCGAAGACGAACGAGATCGCGCCGAGCGCCACACCCTCGAGGACGGCGTAGGTGAGCACGAGCGGCGGGCTGTCCTGCTTGCGGCCGAACGTCGCGATCAGCACCACCCCCAGGCCGCCGAGCGCGCCGATGAGGGTCAGCGGCATGGCCAGCGCGAGGTTGGACGCCACGAGGAAGTAGGAGACGACCGCCGCGGCCGTCAGCACGGCCAGGGTGATGCCGGTCTTGGTGACGACGTCGTCGATGGTCAGCGGCCGGGTGGCGCTGACCTCGCGTGCCTCCTGGTAGGGGGCGGCCGCGTAGGGGTCCGCCTGGTGATAGCCCTGGGCGGCGCCAGTGCCGAATTGCGCGTATCCGCCCCTCTGCCTCGGCAGAGAACGAAATACCGGGTTACTTGTCTCCCGCACTGTCGGATCCTTCCCTATGACTGTGGATGACTGCTCAACGACCAACGGGCCACCCGGGTTCCCGGACCTGCTGCTCGACCTGTGCTGTTGTCGTCCGGTCAAACATAAACCTTACCCGCGGCCACCGCTGCGCTCGTGACGATCTAGATTGCTGGTCGAGACCGGGGCGGCATCGGACGTGGAGGGAGCGGGCGCGTGACCACGAAATCGGGTGCGGCCGAGGCAACCGAGGATGTCCTGACCCGGGTGGCCAACGGCGTCGGCGTGATCACGCTCAACCGCCCCAAGGCCATCAATTCGCTCAATCAGCACATGGTCGACGCGCTGCGCGACGTGCTCACCCGCTGGGAAACCGACGACGCGGTGCGCGCGGTGGTGTTGGAGGGGGCCGGCGAGCGCGGGCTGTGCGCCGGCGGGGACGTGGTCGCCGTCTATCGCAGCGCCCGCAAGGACGGCGTCGAGGTGCGGCGGTTCTGGCGCGACGAGTATCTGCTCAACGGACAGATCGGGCGGTTCGGCAAGCCCTACGTGTCGCTGATGGACGGGATCGTCATGGGTGGCGGTGTCGGCGTCAGCGCGCACGGGAACACCAGGGTGGTCACCGACACGTCGAAGATCGCGATGCCCGAGGTGGGCATCGGGTTCATCCCCGACGTCGGCGGGGCGTTCCTGCTGTCCCGCGCGCCCGGCGCGCTGGGGCTGTACGCCGCCTTGACCGGGGCCCCGTTTTCCGGATCCGACGCCATCGCGATGGGATTCGCCGACCACTACGTGCCGCACAGCGAACTCGGCGCGTTCACCGCGGCGATCATCGCCGAAGGCGTGGACGGCGCATTGGCCCGTCACGCTGTCGAGCCGCCACCGAGTGAGCTTGCCGCACAACGTGATTGGATCGACGCGTGCTTTTCGGGTGACACCGCCCAGGACATCGTCGCCGCGCTGCGGGCGCACGGCTCACAGCCGGCCGCCGCGGCGGCCGACCTGATCGCCACCCGCTCCCCCATCGCCGTGTCGGTGGCGTTGGAAGCCGTACGCCGCGCCGCCAAGCTGGAGACCCTCGAAGACGTTCTGGTGCAGGACTATCGGGTGTCGAGCGCGTCGGCGCGCTCACACGACCTGGTGGAGGGCATCCGGGCGCAGATCATCGACAAGGATCGCAACCCCAAGTGGTCGCCGGCGACGCTGGACGAAATCACCGCCGCCGACGTCGAGGCGTATTTCGAGCCGGTCGACGACGACCTGAGCTTCTAGGAGGAGCAGGGCATGGCCGAAAATGATTACGAAACCATCCTCGTCGAGCGCGATGAGCGAGTCGGGATCATCACGCTGAACCGGCCGAAGGCCCTCAACGCGCTCAACAGCCAGGTGATGCGCGAAGTCACCGGCGCGGCAACCGAACTCGACGACGATCCCGGCATCGGGGCGATCGTCATCACGGGTTCGGCCAAGGCGTTCGCCGCCGGAGCCGACATCAAGGAGATGGCCGGCCTGACGTTCGCCGACGCGTTCGGCGCCGACTTCTTCGCCACCTGGGGCAAGCTGGCCGCCGTCCGCACCCCGACGATCGCCGCGGTGGCCGGGCACGCGCTGGGCGGCGGCTGCGAGCTGGCGATGATGTGCGACGTGATCATCGCCGCCGACACGGCGAAGTTCGGCCAGCCCGAGATCAAGCTCGGCGTGCTGCCGGGGATGGGCGGTACGCAGCGGCTCACCCGCGCCATCGGCAAGGCCAAGGCCATGGACCTCATCCTGACCGGGCGCACCATCGACGCGGCGGAAGCCGAACGCAGCGGCCTGGTTTCGCGGGTGGTGCCGGCCGACGACCTGCTGACCGAGGCCAAGGCCGTCGCCACCACCATCTCGAAGATGTCGCGGTCCGCGGCGCGGATGGCCAAGGAGGCCGTCAACCGGGCCTTCGAGTCCACCCTGACCGAGGGACTTCTCTACGAGCGCAGGCTGTTCCACTCGACCTTCGCGACCGAGGACCAGTCCGAGGGGATGGCGGCGTTCATCGAAAAGCGGCCGCCCAACTTCACCCACCGATAGGCCGTCTCGATGAGCGAACCGGGCCCCGCGACGACCGTCGCACAAGACCAGTCCGACCGCGACGCCGAGCGGGAAGCCGCCGAACGGCCTCGCGAGCCGGGCCCGGCCAAGAATCCTTGGTGGGTAAGGCATTACACCTTCACCGGCACCGCCGTCGGCCTCATTTTCATCCTCCTTTCGCTGACGCCGTCGCTGCTGCCGCGCGGCGCGTTGTTCCAGGGTCTGGTCAGCGGGATCGCCGGGGCGATCGGCTACGGCTTCGGGGTCTTCGCCGTCTGGCTGGTCCGCTTCATGCGCACCCGGAAGCACAGCCCGCCCGCGCCGCGCTGGGCGTGGATGGTGCTCGTGCCGCTCGGGGCGATCGGCATGGTGCTGATGGCGATCTGGTTCCACGTCTGGCAGGACAACGTGCGCGACCTGATGGGCGTCGAACACCTCAAGTGGTACGACTACCCCATCGCCGGGATCCTGTCGCTGGTAGTGCTTTTCACGCTCGTCGAGATTGGCCAGTTCATCCGCTGGCTGGTCACCTTCCTGGTTGGCGAGCTCGACCGGGTGGCGCCGTTTCGGCTCTCGGTGACCATCGTCATCATCGGGCTGGTGGTGCTGACCATCACGCTGCTCAACGGCGTGGTGCTCAAGTTCGCGATGCGCACCATGAACAACACGTTCGCGTCGGTGAACGAGGAGATGACGCCCGACAGCGCGCCGCCGAAAACCTCGCTGCGGTCCGGCGGCCCGGAGTCGCTGGTGTCGTGGGAGTCGCTGGGCCACCAGGGCCGCATCTTCGTCAACGGCGGCCCGCGGGTGGAGCAGCTGACGGCATTCAACGGCGCGCCGGCCACCGCGCCGATCCGCGCCTACGCCGGGCTGGAGTCCGCCGACGGCATCACCGCGACCGCCGAACTCGCGGCGCGGGAGCTGCAGCGCGAGGGCGGGCTGCGGCGCGCGGTCGTCGCGGTCGCCACGACCACCGGGACGGGTTGGATCAACGAGGCCGAAGCCTCGGCGCTGGAGTACATGTACAACGGCAACACGGCGATCGTGACCATGCAGTACTCGTACCTGCCGAGCTGGCTGTCCTTCCTGGTGGACCGGGAGAACGCCCGGCACGCGGGCCAGGCGCTGTTCGAGGCCGTCGACCGGCTGGTGCGCCAGATGCCCGAGGCCGAACGCCCCAAGCTCGTCGTGTTCGGCGAGAGCCTGGGCTCGTTCGGCGGCGAGGCGCCGTTCATGAGCCTCAACAACGTGTTGGCTCGCACCGACGGCGCCCTGTTCAGCGGCCCGACCTTCAACAACACCATCTGGACCGACCTGACCGCCACGCGCGATGCGGGCAGCCCGGAGTGGTTGCCGATCTACAACGACGGCCGCAACGTCCGCTTCGTCGCTCGCGCAAGCGATTTGGGACGACCGGCCGCCGCGTGGGACCACCCGCGGGTGGTCTACCTGCAGCACGCCTCGGACCCCATCGCCTGGTGGAACCGCAACCTGTTGTTCGCCCGGCCGGACTGGCTGCGGGAAAAACGCGGCTACGACGTCCTCCCCGACACCGAGTGGATCCCGGTGGTGACGTTCCTGCAGGTCTCCGCCGACATGGCCGTCGCCCAGAACGTGCCGGACGGGCACGGCCACCACTACGTCGCCGACGTCGCCGACGCCTGGGCCGCGGTGCTGTCTCCGCCCGGGTGGACACCGGACAAGACGGCCAGGCTACGGCCGCTGCTGCACGCCAGCGGTTAGGCCCGGATCCGCGGCCAGCTGGTCGAGCACGCCCGCGCGGGACAGCCCGTGATAGCCGCCGACGACGTCGGTGGCGCGGTGCAGGCCGATGTCCAGCAGCGCGGCGGCCGCCAGGCTGGAGGTGTAGCCCTCCGAGCACACGATCACCCATTCGACGTCGTCGCCGACGGCCTCCGGCAGCCGGGCGTCGCTGGTCGGGTCGCACCGCCACTCCAGGACGTTGCGTTCGATCAGCAGGGCGCCCGGCAGCGCGCCCTCGCGAAAGCGCTGGGCCTGCGGCCGGATGTCGACCAGCACCGCCCCGCGCCGCAGCGCCCCGGGCACCTCGGCGGGGCTGAGGCGCTGCAGCCGGCGCCGGGCCGATCGCAGGACGACGTCGATGCGGCTCATCACGGCCCTTCCGGTTGGTCGGTCAGTTCGGTGCGCTGGCGGCGCAGCACGTTGCGGTCGGTCACCTCGTAGTACGACATCGCCGTCAGGGGTGGCGAGTAGGCGTGCACGCTCAGGGTGGGACGGCCGGCCGATGGTGCGACCGGGCCCGCGAGGGGCCCGGGCGCCCACACGACGTCGTGCACCCAGCCCAGCGGGAACCCGGCCTGGTCACCGGCGTCGAGTCGGCGGCGCCGCAAACCCCGCCCGTCCCAACGGTATTCGTCGAGCGACCCGGACACGACGGTCAGCGCACCCAGGGACCCGCCGTGGTCGTGCAGCTCGGTGGCGCGGCCGGGAACCCAGCTGATCAGCCAAACGTCGAGTTCCTCGTCGCCGTGAATGCGGGTGAACCAGCGCGTCGACGCCGGTATGCCGTCCTTGGGCAGCAGGTGGTCGCAGCGCCCGCTGAGCACGTGGTCGGCGGCCTGGTCGGTGGCGTGCATCAGGTCGGGCACGCGCAGCCGGGTGGGTCCCGCCGACGGCCAGCGGCTTGGCGAGACGGTCAGGGGGCGCCGCGCGGCGCGCGGCGGTTCAGTGGCAACAGAGACAGACATCGGGGAGCTCCAGGGTCAACGGATGGGCGAGCGGCGGCGTCAGGGCCGACAACACTCGCAAAATCCGAAGCGCTCCGTCACGGCCGCCAGTGTTGCATAGATTGAGAGCGTGCGCTGGTGCGGACATCGCCGTCGGCGGCGGGGCGCGGTCTTCGTTGGGACCGTGGCGGCCGTCGCGACCGTGTTGGTGGCGGCGCCGGGCTGCTCGGATGGCGCCCCCGGTGGCCAGGCCACGTTGTCGTCGGCGCGACCGTCGGCCATCCCGCGCGGCGCGGCCTCGGTCCCGCCGGGGGCCATCGGCGTTTCCCCCGGCGGCGTGACGACTCGGGTCGACGTCCCCGCGGATTCGACGGAAGAGGAGTATTTCCAGGCCTGTCACGCCGCGAAGGTCTGGATGGAGGCGGAGTCCGGCCAGGGTGGGTCCGCGTTGGAGCGATACCTGGCCATGATCCAGGCGTGGCCATCGGGGACGGCCGGCACCTGGAACATCCGATGGTCGGACCTGACGCCGGCCCGCCAGGCGGCCGTGATCATCGCCGCGCGCGCCGCCGCCAAGGACGAGTGCGGGTAGCGCGCGATCCGACGGCGCAATTGGGATCACGGGTAGGAAAAGTGCCTCTCGGCGGCTGCCGGCGCGCCGAGCCGCGCAGAATGAACGCATGCCCGGCGGACGTGGCGAAGTGGCGGGTCGATCGGCGGCGACCCGGGTGGCGCTGGCGCTGGGTAGCGGCGGCGCCCGCGGATACGCCCACATCGGGGTGATCGAGGCGCTGCGGGCGCGCGGCTACGAGATCGTGGGGATCGCCGGTTCCTCGATGGGCGCGATGGTCGGCGGGCTGCAGGCGGCCGGGCGACTCGACGAGTTCGCCGACTGGGCCAAGTCTTTGACCCAGCGCACCATCCTGCGGCTGCTGGACCCGTCCATCAGCGCGTCCGGCGTGCTGCGGGCGGGCAAGATCCTGGACGCGGTGCGCGACATTCTGGGCCCGGTGTCCATCGAGCAGCTCCCCATCCCCTACACCGCGGTCGCCACCGACCTGCTGACCGGCAAGTCGGTGTGGTTTCAGCGCGGCCCCCTCGACGAGGCGATCCGGGCGTCCATCGCGATCCCGGGCGTCATCGCCCCGCACGCGCTCGACGGGCGCCTGCTCGCCGACGGCGGCATCCTCGATCCGCTGCCTATGGCCCCGATCGCGGCGGTCAACGCCGACCTGACGATCGCGGTCAGCCTCAGCGGCAGCGAGGCCGGTGGCGTCGACGGCGACGGTGACGCGGAACCGGGCGCCACCGCCGAGTGGCTGAACCGCATGGTGCGCAGCACGTCCGCGCTGCTGGACACCGCGGCGGCCCGGTCGCTGCTGGACCGGCCGACCGCGCGGGCGGTGCTGAGCCGGTTCGGGTCCGACGACCCCGAGGGGGTGGATCCGGAGGTCATGGCCGAGGTCGCCGGGGTGCCGAAACTGGGCAGCTTCGAGGTCATGAACCGCACCATCGACATCGCGCAGTCCGCGCTGGCGCGCCACACGCTGGCGACCTACCCGCCCGACCTGCTGATCGAGGTGCCGCGGTCGACGTGCCGGGGCCTGGAGTTCCATCGCGCGGTGGAGGTGATCGCGGTGGGCCGGGCGCTGACCAACGACGCGCTGGACGCGCTGGCGGCCGCGCGGGAGCGGCCGGCGGTCGAGGGCTGAGCGCGGTCAGACGCCGAGGAACCGCGCCACGGCCGCGGCTTCGCGCCGGCCCTGCTCGCGCCCGGCCACCGCGGAATCGATGCGGCAGCGCGGATCCAGCGGGTTGGGCCCGAACGCCGCCAGCGAGGCGGCGTCGGCGAAGGTCGCGAACGTCGGGCCGGCGAACGCCGCGACCTCGGCGGCCGGCCCGTCGCCGAACGGCGCGGGCGCGTCGGCGCCGGAGGGCACCAGCACGACGGCCGTGTCGCAGTCGCCGGCCACCGCGAGGTTGACCGAGCTGGCGACCCCGCCGTCCATGTAGCGCCGGCCGTCGATCGTCACGGCCGGCCACGCCCCGGGCACCGCGCAACTGGCCGCGACCGCATCGACGAGCCCGACCCCGGACCCGCGGTCAAAGACCACCAATTCGCCGGTGGTGACGTCGATCGCGGTGATCCGCAGCACCCGTTCCGGCCAATCGTGCGACGGCAGCCGCTGGGCGATCACCCGGCGCCGCACGGGCTCGGGAACGGTCTTGGTCGCCAGGGCCACCGCCCCGATGCGCTGCAGTTGCTGCCGGGTCTTGTCCTGTGTCTCGTCGTAGGGCCGGCCGAGGGCGGTCAGGAAGATTTCGGCGATGTCGTCGACGTCGACGCCGGAATCGATCTCGGCCGACGCCCCGGCGACCTGCCGGTCGAACAGCGCCTCGAGCGGGGTGCCGCTGCCGATCTGCGCGGCGACCGCCGAACCCGCCGACGTGCCCACCAACACGTCCGAATCCAAAAGCAGCCGCGCCGCCGCCGGCGACTCGTCCGCGATGCCCCGCAGAACTCCTGTCTCCCAGGCGATTCCGGCTATTCCACCGCCGGCCAGCACGAGCGCGCGTTTCGGTGTCACGCCGGTCATCAGTGCTGGGCCCGCTGGGCGGTCGGGCTCAGGTCGGAGCGGTGCAGCGGGTGCGTGGGCGGGTCGGTCAGGACCACGCGGCGGGCGATCCGCAGCCCGGCGTCCACGTGGACGAGTTCCCCCGACTCGAGCGGGCTCCAGCGCGGATCGTCGTCCATCGGTTCGCTGGCGAACACCACCGACGAGCGGGCGCACAACTGCTGTGAGCGGGCACGGATTCGGTGCGTGCGCAGGTCGAACTCCGGGGCGGGCGCGGTGTGGCCATCGCGGCGGTCCAAAACGTAGAGCTCGTGGGCCTCGGGGTAGCGCAGCGCCCACATGTCGGTTGCCGTGCTCAGCAGCACGTTGAGCGCGTAGACGGGCACGTTGGCGGCCAGCCAGCGCGCGGCGTCGACCAGCCCGGCCGTCTCGTCGCCGTCGCGGGCGCGGATCGAGGCGGTGATGAGCGCGAAGACCCGTTCGGAGTCGGTGTCGCCGCCGACCAGGTCGGCGGTGCCGAGGTCGCGCAGCCGCGCGTCGATGTCGCCCAGGCCGTCGACGACGCCGTTGTGCGCGAAGATCCGGCCGTCCTGCAGGAACGGGTGGGTGTTGCGCACGTCGAGCGAACCCGTTGTCGCATAACGGACGTGGGCGATGAACGTCGTGCCGGTCAGTTCGTGTGCCTCGGTCGCGAACGAGGCGTCCCGCCAGGCCGCGATCGGCTCCTTGTGCAGCTGGGGCCGGCCGAGGCCGTCGAAGACGCCCAGGCCCGTCCCGTCGGGGTTTTTGCGGCTTTGTTCGGACAGGCTGTCGGGGGCGTTCAGCAACCAGAACGTGGCGGTGCACGCGTGGGTCCCGGCGTGCAGGCCAAAGAGTCGGCACATGGTGCCGACGGTACCGAAGGAGGTTGGGCGGTCAGGTCTCGCGGCAGCGGGTGCGACGCCCGTCGCTGTCAGCGCGCCAGCCCGGGGGCGGCGCGGCCGGTGATCAGCGGCAGGTCGAAGAAGCTTTGGATGCCCGCCGGGGCGGCGCAGGTGGCGGGGACCGCGTTCACGCAGTGCGCGGCGGTCGCCACGATGCCGGGGTTGCTGTGCAGCCCCGCCTCCACGCTTTCGGGCTGCCACCCCTTCACGGTCACGAAGGTGTCCGGGTTGCCCCGCACTTCGATCTCGTAGCGTTCCCCCGCGGGCCCGAACGACCAAGGGGGATCGAGGTTTTCGGACCCCATCAACCAGTTCACGGTGATCCGCACGACGACCGCGTCGCCGACGAGCGCGTCCCAGGAAAAGCGGCGGCCGGCGACCTGGCCGGGCTCGATCACCCCGATCGGCGAGTCGATCGGCGCGGTCGCGACGGCCACCTCCTGCGACGAACGGATCCGGGGGTCGGCGGCGAAGCCCAGTTGGTCGACACACAGCCGGACGGACTGGACGAAGCCGCCGTCGAGCAGCTTTTGCATCGGCCCGGTCAGCGCGCTGTCCGGCGTGCCGCCGAAGCCCATCACGTAGCGCAGCACGTCCGGCGCGCCGTAGGTGCGCAGATCCGAAAACTCCTCGGCGCGAACGAAAGTCACGCCGGTGGACATGACCGACAGCAGCAGGGGGAACAGCTCGGTGGCCGCGCCCGGACCGATACCGGCGCCGTGCAGTGTGGCGTTGCCGGCCTGCGCCGCGATTTCCAATGGGGCGGCCTCCTTTTCGCTCGGGTAGAACCACCCCAGCGGGGTGACCACGTTCTTGCCCGAGCGCAGCAGCGCCGCGACCTCCTCGATGTTGGGCAACAGCGGGGCGTAGATCACCGCGTCGGCGTCGGTTGCCAGCACCTGGTCGAGGCTGTTGGTCGCGATCACGCCCAGCGGGGCTGCACCGATGATGTCGCCGACGTCCCTGCCGGTCTTGGCCTCCGAATGCACCCAGCAGCCAACGAGTTCGAGGTCGGGGTGTTCCAGCACCCCCTTGATCGCCGCCGTCCCGACGCCCCCGGTCGCCCATTGAATGACACGCAAGCCCATGCCGTCACCCTCTCACTCTGCCGAGCAGACGCAGAATCGCACATTTCGCGGCGAAACTGTGCGATTCTGCGTCTGCTCGCGGGTCGCCGTCAGTCGCGGGTTTCGACCACCCAGTAGCCGCGCTCGGCGTAGCGCGCCCGGATCGCCTTCTTGTCGTACTTGCCCACGCTGGTGCGCGGGATCTCCTCGACGAACGTCCACCGCTCGGGCAGCCACCACCGGGCGACCTTGTCCGCCAAAAACGTTCGCAGCTCGTCGGCGCTCACCGACGACTGCTTGGCCACCACGACCGCGAGCGGCCGCTCCTGCCACCGCTCGTCGGGGACCCCGACGACGGCCGCCTCGAGCACCTGGGGGTGTGCGATCAGGCAGTTCTCCAGCTCGACCGACGAGATCCATTCCCCACCGGACTTGATGACGTCCTTGGCGCGGTCGGTCAGGGTGACGAAGCCCCGCTCGTCGATGCGCCCGACGTCGCCGGTGCGCAGCCAGCCCTTGTCGAACCTGGACGCGTCGCGCCCCCGGTAGTAGGAGCCGGCGATCCAGGGGCCGCGGACCTCCACCTCGCCGACGGCCTCGCCGTCGTTGGGCAGCACCGCGCCGTCGTCGTCGACGATCCGCATCTCCACCCCGCACACCGGCTGGCCCTGCGTCGCGCGGTACGACCAGTGCTGGTCCTCAGGGGTGTCCGGCGGCGGCCAGGCCATGGTGGCCATCGGTGACGTCTCCGTCATGCCCCACAGCTGACGGATCTGGACGCCGTGCTTTTCCTCGAAGGTGCGCATCAGCGAGACCGGGACGGCCGAGCCGCCGCACACCACCAGGCGCAGCGAGGACATGTCGTGGTCGGGGTCGTCCTCGAGGCGGTGCAGCACGTCGTTCCAGATCGTGGGGACCGCGCCCGCCACGGTGGGCCGCAGCGTTTCGACCATGTCGATCAGGGAGCGGGCGTCGAGGTGGCGATCGGGCAGCACCAGGTCGGCGCCCGCCATCAGCGCCGCGTACGGCAGCCCCCATGCGTTGGCGTGGAACATCGGCACGACCGGCAGGATGCAGTCGACGGCCCCCACCCCGATGCCGTTGACCGTGCACGCCGCCATGGTGTGCAGATAGCTCGAACGATGGCTGTAGACAACGCCTTTCGGGTGGCCGGTGGTGCCGCTCGTGTAGCACATCGCCGCGGCGGAGTTCTCGTCGAGCCGCGGCCAGTCGAAGTCGGCGGATTCGCCGTCGATCAATTCGGCGTAGTCCAACACGGCCTTGCCGGACTCGCGCAGGGCCCCGGTGTCGCCCTCCCCGACCACGATCACCGTGTGCACGGTCTCCAGCTCGGGAAGGACCGGCGCCAGCAGTTTGGCCAGCGACGCGTCGACGAGCACGGCCTGGTCCTCGGCCTCGTTGGCCACGTAGGCGATCTGCTCCGGGAACAGCCGGATGTTGAGCGTGTGCAGGACGGCCCCCATCGCCGGCACCGCGAGGTAGGTCGCCAGGTGTTCGGCGTTGTTCCACATGAACGTGGCGACGCGCTGGTCCCCGCTAATGCCGAGGCGACGCAACGCGTTTGCCAGTCGGGCGGCCTGCCGTCCCAGTTCGCGGTAGGTGGTCCGCCGGTAGCCGTCGCCGGTGGCGGTGGTGACGGTGCGCGCCCCGTGGACGCCGCAGCCGTGCCGCAGGATCGCGGTGATCGTCAGCGGAAAGTCCTGCATCGTGCTGTCCATCGATGTACCGCCTTACGCGTCTCGGCGCGGCACCGCCTCGGATCCGGTCGGGCGAATGCTATCGCCGCACCTGGCCATGAGAAAACGGGTTCCCCGACAACACGCGTTTTACCCTGGCCGTCAGGCCAGGGCGGGCTCGTACTGCGGCAGCTCGGGCACGACCCACTGGCCGGGGGTGTCGTCTTCGTGCGCCGAGGTCTCGGCGACCTCCACGCTCAGCGCGACGATCGAGGCGACCGGCGCGACGGTGAGCGTTCCGGCATAGTCGGCGATGTACAGGTAGCGGGCGTCGGCGCTTTCGACGACGCACGACGGCTGGTCGGCCACCCCCATGGTCCCGATGACGTCGTGGGTGAGCGTGCACAGCACCGTGATGCCGTCCTGGCTGACCAGGTAGGCGCGGTCGCCGTCGCCGCTGAGCGTCAGCCCGGTGACCCCGCTGAGAGAGCCGCCCACCTCGCCGAGCTTGCGGGTGCCGGTGATCTTGGCGGTGCGGGTGTCGACGACGTCGATCACCGCGCCCAGCTCGGGTGCGCAGCTGGCCACGTAGGCGATCGCGCCGTTGGGGCTGAGCGCGACGTCGCGGATCGGCAGGCCGATCTCGACGGTGCTGGTGACGCGCAAGCTCGTCGGCGTTCCGCCGACGTCGATCACGACGAGCTGTCCGCCGGCCGGGCCGTTCGCCGCGACATAGAGGCGCCGCCCGTCGGAGCTGGCCCGCACGCATTGGGTGGTGGTGCCCGGCCGGGTGGGCAGCGCGATCGCCTCGACGTCACCGGTCCTGGTGTCCAGGACGGCGACGTCGGTGCCGCGGGCGCCGTTTCGGCTGGCGTAGACGTGGTTTCCGTCGGGGCTCGCCGCCAGGTCGCTGACGTTGAGCGCCAGCGGGTGCGACGCGATCACCGTGTTGCTCGGCACGTCGACGACCTCGATCGCGTCGTACGCCGCCGACACCGTGCTGACATAGGCGCGGTTGGCATCGTGGCCACCCATGGCTAACGCGTAGGCCTCGTTGAGTCCGGCAATGGTCTCCACGACGCGACAGCTGTGGGTGTCGACGACCGAGACGCTGTCGAGGCCGTAGTTGGCCACCAACAGCCGGCTGCCGTCGGGACTGGCGACGATGTCGCTGATCGGGCCCTGACCCACGCCGACCCGGACCACCAGGGGGAATCCCGGTGCCGCACCCAATTCGATGACCTGATCGTCGTTCCGGTTCACAACGTGCATGCCGCACCGCCTTTGCTTCAAGTGGTATGCCCGGGGCGCCGTGTGGTCTGCAGACAAGGCTGTGCGACACACACCGGGCGGCCCTGCGTGGATCGGGCTCCGCCATCCATCGATGGCTACTTGTGAGAAATTTTACCGAGCCGATTTCGGACAAAATGGATTCAACTGCGCGGCTGCCGGACACCTCACATCCACGGCGGCGCCGATGCTTAAAGTGCTCTTATTCACGGGTGTGCGTGCGGCGCGGTAGCGAACCCGGCCGCATCGCCTGCCAGCCCGATCCGTCGCAGGGCGAAGCTCCGGCGTTCTTCGCGTCAAATCGAATAATTAAGGGATTCTTAGGGTTTTCGGGCCAGACGAGGCGAATGTCACATTTGCCCGTTCCCGCGCGCCGGCTCAGCTGAACTGCGTCTGCGGGCGCGGCAGGGCCACGCCGTCGACGACGATGTCGAGCTTCTCGTTGTAGAAGGCCACCAGGCCGGCGATCTGTCCGACGGCGGGCAGCGGATAGTGATAGGTCCACGCCAGGTCCGGGTGCACTTCATCGCCGGTCCGGACCGACCAGTAGCCCGATGTCACTCCCTTGTAGGGGCACAGCGTCTGGGTGGCGCTGGGTTCCAGGTGCTCGAACGCGACATCGGTTGGGTCGATGTAATACCTTGTGGGCAAACCGGTTTCGAAGAGCAGGACCGGAGATGCGGTGTCGGCCAATACGATTCCGTCCAGCTCGACGCGGACGCGTCGGTGGGAGCGCAGTGCGTCGACCCGCGAATACGGATTGCGGGGATGCCCGTAGATCGGCTCGTCTTCCTCGAACCACCGCAGCGGATCCCATTCGAACCGCACGGTGCCGGCCACCGGGCCGTCCCCATCGTCGAACACCCGGGCCGCCGAGGGATAGGTCTTCCCGCCGCCGACGAGGGAGTGCAGCCGCGACGGGCCGAGCTGCACCTTCTGCGGGTGGTTTTCGTCGCGGAGGAACTCGGTGCGCACATCCGTCAACGGCACGTAATACGCTGGGTAGTAAGGCAATTCCCACACATAGCGGGCCGCGGTGGTGTCGAAGACCAGCTCGTGGCCGAGGTAGCCGCGGACCCGGCGGGGGGCGGGCTCGACGCGCCCGCGGGCGGCGGCCATCTGGGGGTAGTCGCGTTCGGCGCTCATATCTGGTCCTTGGAGGCCAGCCCGGCGGGCGCGTGGGCGATCGCGTGGTGGATGGCGTCGGCCAGAGCCAGGGCGCTCTCCTCGGTGAGTTCGAGCGCGACCCGCGCCGACGGCCCCAGCTCCGGGTTGATCACGTCGATGTTGACGGTGTGGCCGTAGGGGGCGTGGACGGGGTGGTCGACGTACACGGTGGCGCGGGTCGCGCCGAACCATCCGGTCGCGCCCTTGCCGCTGCCGTCGATCTGTACGTGCTCGGTGAGATAAGTGCACATGTGTTGTCGCGCCTAGCCTTTCAGGTGCGTGGCGAAGAAGTCGTCGATGCGGCGCCACCCGTCCACCGCCGCTTCCGGCCGATACGCGGGCCGGTCGACGGAGAAGAACGAGTGCCCCGCGCCGTCGTAGGAGTGGAACTCGTGCGGCTTGTCCAGGCGGGTCAGCTCGGCGTCCAGCGTGGCCACCCCGGACGGCGCCGGGAAGATGTCGTCGCCGCCGAACAGGCCCAGCAGCGGGCAGCTGAGGTTCGGGGCCAGCTGCAGGATCGGTTTCATGGTCTTGGGCATGCCCTCGGGCGCCTCCTCGACGACGAAGGCGCCGTAGCAATCCACGGCGGCGTCGAACCGCAGCGAGCACGCCGCCAGGAACGCGTGGCGCCCGCCCGAACAGTGCCCGATGACGCCGAACTTCCCGTTCGCCCGCGGCAAGGAGCGCAGGTGCTCGACGGCGCCCGCGACGTCGCCTACCAGACGGTCGTCGGGCACGCCCCCGGCCGCCCGCGCGGCCGCGGCGGCGTCGTCGGGGGCGGCGCCCGGCGCCTCGCGGGAGTAGAGGTTCGGGGCGATCGCGTGGTAGCCACTGACGGCGAGCCGGCGGACGAACTCCTTGGTTTCCCGGTCGTAGCCGGGCATGTGGTGGATCCACACGATTCCACCGCGCGATCCCTCGGCGAGGGGCGTGGCGCGGTAGGCCTCGATCTCGTCGCCGCCGTGGCCGGTGATGGTGATCGTTTCCGCGCGGATGGCATCTGGACTGGGCGCGTTCATCGGGATGCTCCTTGCTTGGGTTGGCGCGTCTAGCGCTTCTTGTCGCGCACCTTGTAGGTCGACGGCCACGACTTGCGCGACTCGTCTCCGGTCAGCGGCACCCCCATGCCGCCGACCTTGACCTGGTAGGCCTCCTTGCCGGGGCCGACCTCGCGGTTGGCGTGTTCCTGGGCCAGGAAGTACAGCTCGTCGATGGTGGCTTCGTCGTAGGCGACGAACGAGGTCTCCCGGACGGCGTCGTCGATCCCGGCCAGCATTCGGTCGGGCAGGATCCGCGACGCCAGCGTCGCCGTGCCCAACAGCGAGAACGGGATGATCCAGGAGCACGCGTAGGACAGCGGGTCCCTGGTGTCCAGGAGGGGCGGGATCGCCGATGACACCGTCATGCCGGCCAACGCGGCGACCCACACCCAGGTCAACACGCCGACCAGCCGGCCGAACGGCTCCGTCTTGACGACGTCGTCGGGCTGCTCGGTGGCGACGGCCCCCCGCACGAACGGCTTGTTGGTCAGCGCGCCGACGAGGGCCACCAGGAGGATGCCGGCGATGCTCAGCGGCAACATCCAGCGCCGGCCGAACCCGTCGCCCAGCGTGAACGTCAGGAGGGTCAGCACCAAAAACGTTGCGACGGCACCGGTCTGGAACAGCTTGTCGCCGGCGCGGTCGACGGCGAACGCTCCGACGGCGACCGCCAGTGCCACCAGCGCGGCGGCGGCGAACGGGACGTGACCGACCAGCACCCAGTAGACGATCCACGGCGCCAAGCACACCAGCATGCCCACGATGGGTCAGTGTATGAGTCGGGCTTCGCGGCTTCGTCGGCGGCAACGCCTCGCCCACCGCGGCCGCCCAGCCGGGACCGGGAGACACCGCTCGCCAGCCGTGCGAAGCTTCACCGAGGCGACCCGAGCGGCTGAGAGGAGGACCTCGGCTTGAGGGGAGGACGGCAAACCGCGATCGACAATCCGTTTTGGGAGGCCGTCAAGGATTGCGTCGAGGCCGACAGCTTCCGGGGTAACCCGGTGGTCGGTGAATTCAGGCTGGACCGGTCGGTGGCGGAGAGCATGGCCCGCGCGCCGAACCGGCAGCTGATGGTCAGGAAGTACTGCTGGACCATCCCCGACCCGGACACGGTGGCGTTCGTGGCCGGGCACGCACGGGGCGGCCTGGTCGATCCGATCGCGGGCACCGGCTACTGGGCCTACCTGCTCGGGCAGCTGGGAGTGGATGTCGCCTGCTACGACCTCAACCCCGGCAGGGAACTGCTCGCCAATGGCTGGCACGGCGAGGACCTCTATGCGGAGGTCCTCGCGAAGGATTGCGCCGAGGCGGCGGCCCTGCACCCCGACAGGACGCTTTTCCTTTCCTGGCCGCCGCATGGCCAAAACGTCGGTGCGCGAACCTTGTTGGCCTACAGCGGCAAACGCGTCATCTACGTCGGCGAGGGTCCGGGCGGCGGCACCGGCGATGCCGAGATGCACCGGATACTCGACCGGGACTGGACCGAAGTCGGTTCCCGCCGGCCGGTGCAGTGGTGGGGTGTCGACGACCGGGTTTCGGTGCATGCGCGGGCCTGAGGTCCGACGCGCCAGCGGGTGGGCGCGGTGCCGCCTGGCGTGCTTGTCGTCGACACCGTGCCCCCACTGGGACTCGAACCCAGACTGGGCGGATTTTAAGTCCGCTGCCTCTGCCAATTGGGCTATGGGGGCCCGGCGGCGAATCTAGCGCGAGGCGCCGCGCTCCAGGACATCGCATCCCCACCGGATTAGCCAGTTTGCCGAGATGCGTCCACGCCGTGGCCGGCGTAGGATCCGCGCGCCGCGCGCCTCCGCGTGGTTTTCCGGTGCGGCTCGTATGACGGCGTTATGTCGCCCGACGGGGTCCTGTTAAAACTGGCCGCGCCATCGTTAAGAAGCCGTAAACGCCCGTGACCACGGCCTTTTCCGTCGGGAATGTGGACTCGTAGCTAGTTAGCCTTACGCCGACGCACAGGATCCGTTACGCCGACACACAGGTTCTGCCGTGTGGAAGTGACACGTTCCGAACATCAATTAGGAGCAGCAGATGTCATTCCTGACGACAATTCCCGAGGAGTTGCTCGCCGCCGCCGCGCAGTTGCAGGGGATCGGGACTTCGCTGGCGGCACAAAACGCCGCGGCCGCAGCCCCGACCACCACCATCGCACCCGCGGCGGCGGACCCGGTGTCCCAGCTGCAGGCCGGGATCTTCGGCGCCTACGGCACGGTCTACCAGCAGTTCGCCGCCGAGGCCAACCAGGTCCAGCAGCAGTTCGTGCAGACCCTGGGCCTGAGCTCCAACAGCTACTCGGCGGCCGAAGCCACCAACGCGGCCGAAGCCACCAACCCGCTCACCGACTTCCTCAACGACATGGCCGTGTTCATGGGGCCGTCGACCAACGGCAGCCCGTTTGCCCTGTCGGGTAACGCCGCCAACTTCGTCAACTTCGAGGGGGGCAACTGGGCCTCGGCCATGTCCTGCCTGATCGGTATGGCCGGCGGTGGTCTGGTGCCCGAGGACTGGTGGAGCGGTGCCGCCGGTGTTGCCGGAGACGTGGCCGCGGCGGATGCCGGCCTCGGTGCTGCCGGCGCCAGCGCCGGCGTGAGCAGTGTTACCCCGCTGCCGGGTGGGGCGATCGGCGGGGCCACGATGGTCGGCGCCCTGTCGGTGCCGCCCAGTTGGGCCGCGTCGGCGACGCCGGTGTCCGGCGCCGGCGTCGGCGCGCTATCGGGCGCGACCCTGACGTCGGCCACATCGTCCGGGTCGCCGGGGATCATCCCGGGCATGCCCGGCCTGACCTCGGGGGCGCGCAACAGCTCCGGCTTCGGCGCGCCGCGCTACGGCGTCAAACCGATCGTCATGAAGAAACTCGGTCTCGCCGCCGTGTAGGCCCCGCATACCCCGCGATCGCTTCAAGCCGACAACAAAACGAAAGAGTCAGAGGGATAAGACATGGTCTTCGACTTTGCAGCGCTGCCCCCCGAAATCAACTCCGCGCTGATGTACACCGGCGCCGGTTCCGGTCCGCTGATGGCGGCCGCGGCGAGCTGGAACGGTTTGGCCGCGGAATTGAGCACGACCGCAACCCAATGGGAGTCCATCATCGCGACCCTGACCGGCGAGCAGTGGACGGGCGCGGGGTCGGCATCGGCCGCGGCGGCGGCCCAACCCTACATAGAGTGGCTGGCCACCACGGCGGCGGCCGCCGAGCAGGCGGCCGCGCAGGCCACGGCCTCGGCGGCGGCTTACGAGGCCGCGTTCGCCGGCACGGTGCCCCCGCCGGTGATCGCGGCCAACCGGGCCCAGTTGGCCGCGCTGGTGGCGACCAATTTCCTGGGTATCAACACGCCGGCGATCATGGCCACCGAGGCCCTGTACGCAGAAATGTGGGTCCAGGACGCCGTCACGATGTACACCTACTCCGCGGCGGCGATGGCGAGCTCGGTCCTGCAGCCGCTGACGCCCGCGGCGCCGACCACCAACCCCGCGGCCGGTCTGATCCAGCCCGCGGCCACTACGGCTGCGGCAACGGCGAACCCGGCCGCGGACGCCTTCTCGATGCTCGCCGGGGACTTCGGAACGGGGGCCTTCGGCGACAACCTCTGGGCGGCCCTGTCCACCTCGTACCCGGAGGTGGCCGGCTTGATCCAGGCCGCCGACGCCGACTTCGGCACGGGTCTCATCTTCAACGGCATCCAGCAGGTTGGTGTCACGGCGGCATGGTTCGTCGGTGCGGCCATCCCCACCGCGGTGTCGTACGTGCACACGGCCGCCACCGCGGCCGCGGCGCCGGCGGCGGCCGCCGCGTCCGAGGTGGTTCCGGTCGCCGGGGCGGAAGGCGCCTTCGTGAATTCGGTGTCGGGTGGGGCGGTATCGGGGGCCCTGGGCGAATCGGCCGCGGTCGGCGGCCTTTCGGTGCCGGCCAGCTGGGCGTCGGCCACGCCGGCGACCACCGTCGGCGCGACCGCGGCCGAAGGCAGCGGCTGGGCCGTCGCCGCCGAAGAGGCCAACGCCGGCGCCCCGCTGATCGGGGCCCCCGGTGGCATGGCGGCCGCGGCCAAGGGCGCCGGCGCCTACGGCTCGGGTCCGCGGTACGGCTTCAAGCCCATCGTCATGCCCAAACAAGTCGTCGTCTGAGGTGCGGAAAAAGGGAGGCCAAAAAGCTCAGCAATCGGCCGCCAGGCCGTAATCTATGCGTGACGCGGCTCACACCGCGTCGCGACGCTTCGAGACAAGGAGAAAGGAAACATGGCAACACGTTTTATGACTGACCCGCATGAGATGCGGGCGATGGCGGGCCGGTTCGAGGTCCATGCGCAGACGGTGGAGGACGAGGCGCGCAAGATGTGGGCGTCGTCGATGAACATCGCCGGTGCGGGCTGGAGCGGCCA
>NZ_MVHD01000066.1 GCF_002086635.1 Mycobacterium alsense
CCGCCTCCCCCTCCGCCGCCGCCGGGCTATGGCGCTCCGCCGCCCGGCTATGGCGCGCCGCCGCCGGGCTATGGCGCGCCGCCGCCCGGGTACCCGCCGCAGCCCGGCTACGGCGGCGACCCGTTTGGTCAGCAGCGTCCGCCGTTCAGCGTCGGCGAGGCGTTCAGCTGGGCGTGGGGCAAGTTCACCCAGAACGCCATGCCACTCGTCGTGTCCGTCCTCATCTACGGGGTGGTCTTCGGCGCCTGCTACGCCCTGATCCCCCTGGGCACGAACATGGGCACGACGACCACCATCACCGACGCCGACGGCCGCATCGTCACCACGGGCACCATCAGCGGCGCCGGGTGGGCCGTCATGGTCGTCGGCTACCTGCTCGTCTACGCGGTGGGGATCTTCGCCCAGTCCGCGTTCCTGTCCGGATGCTTCGAGATCGCCGACGGACGGCCGGTGAGCATCGGTTCGTTCTTCAAGCCGCGCAACTTGGGCACGGTGATCGTCGCGGCGATCATCGTCGGCATTCTGACGTCGATCGGCTCGTTCTTCTGCATCATTCCCGGCCTCGTCGTGGGCATCTTCGCGCAGTTCGTCATCCCGTTCATCATCGACCGGTCGCAAGGCGTCATGGACGCGCTGAAGTCCAGCTTCACGACGGTGTCCTCGAACTTCGCCAACGCCCTGCTGTCCTGGCTGGTCCAGGTGGCCGCGGTGCTCGTGGGCGCGCTGGCCTGCGGGGTGGGCGTGGTCGTCGGCGGCCCGGTCGCCGCGCTCGTCCTGATCTACACCTACCGCAAGCTCAGCGGCGCGCAGGTCGCCCCGCTCGAGCAGCCGGGCCAGCCGGGCGTACCCCCGCCCGGGCCCCAGTTCGGCTAGGCCCGGCGTTTGCCGATCGTTTGCCGATCGCGAACCAATCGTGCCGTAGCGGGAGCACAATTGGGGGGTGGCCACGTGGAGCGACGTCGCCCACATCGTCGGTGAGCTGGCACTCACCTCCGAGCCGTCCCCGCACGAATGGCGGGTCGGCAAGAAGTTGCTGGCCTGGGAGCGGCCCCTGCGCCCGTCGGACCGCGAGGCGCTGACGGAGAACGGCGTGCAGATACCCGAGGGCGACATCCTCGGCGTCCGGGTGTCCGACGAGGGTGTCAAGTTCGCGTTGATCGCCGACGAGCCGGGCGTCTACTTCACCACCCCGCACTTCGACGGCTACCCGGCGGTGCTGGTCCGGCTGGGCGAGATCGCGGTGCGCGACCTCGCGGAGGTGATCACCGAGGCGTGGCGACGCAGGCGCCCAAAAAGCTCGTCCAGGAGTTCCTGGCCGACTCGCTATGACCGCAGGTCGATGACCCGTTGCAGGTCGTCGACGCAGGCCCGGACGGCTTCGGCGAGGGCGCTCGGCCGCAGCTGCGCCGCGTGATGGCGCGCGGACGCGACGTACGCGCACGCCCCGGCCGGGTCGGGGTCGGCCAGGGCCGTCGCGGCGGAAAGCACCACCAGCGCGCCGTGCGCGGACTGCGCGGGCCGGGCGCCGCCGTGGGCGCCGGGCGCGACGGCTCGGGCCAGCTCCAGCACCGAGCCGGCGAGCAGCGCGACGTGGACCGCCTGGTGGTCGGCGGCACGGACGGCGTCGCGCAGGCCCCAGCGCCGCGGCGCGAAGCGGACGACCTGGCGGGCGGTGGAGCGCGCCTCCATGAGCCCGCCGAGCTGTTGGTGCACGCGATCGACGGCCGACAGCGGCCAGTCGGCCGGAGCCTCCTCGCGTCCGTCGGCCAAATCCGCCGCGCGCGTCAGGACGCTCCGCAGCACACCGAGCACGCCGACGCGCGCGCCGCGCAGCACCGCCAACGGGTCGGCCGGGAACAGCAGGACGGCGAACACGATCGCCACGGCGCCGCCGACCAGCGCGTCGTAGATGCGTTCGAAACTGATGTCGGTGCGGGTCAGCGCCAGCACCAGGATCGCCGAGATGACCGTCTGGTTGGCGAACATCATCCCCTGCCCGATGAAGCCGCCCCCGATGAACACCGCGACGCAGGCGGCGACCAGTGCGGCGACGGTGATGGGCACGGCGCCGGGCCCGATCAGCGCCTGCACGGCGGTGCCGATCCCGATGCCCAGGGTGACGCCGATCATCATCTGGATGGCGCGTTGCGCGCGCAGCACGTTGCTGATCGACAGCGACACCGCGGCGGCGATCGGCGCGAAGAACGGCTGCGGGTGGCCCAGCACGTCGTGCGTCAGGTACCAGGACAGGCCCGCGGCGACCGACGTCTGGACGAGGTTGAACGACACCGCGCGGAGGCGTTTGGCGCCGGCGCGCAAGCTAGCCCGGCTGCAGCTCGAACAGCGGAATCACCCTGCTGGTCTTGGACTGGTACTCGGCGAACCCGGGGGCCGCGGCGGCGACCTTGTCGAAGAGCTCGTCGCGCTCGGCGGGAGGCAGCTCGCGGGCGGTCACGTCGAACGCGTCGATTCCCGACGGCGAGCCGACCTCCACGTGTGCCGCGGGGTTGGCCCGCAGGTTGTGCACCCAGGCCGGGCTGATCGGCGCGCCGGCGAACGAGCCGATGACGATCAGCTTGCCGTCGATGCGGAAGTACGCCAGCGGGTTTACCCGCGGCTTGCCGGACTTGGCGCCCGTGGTGGTCAGCAGCAGCAGGTTCGCGCCCTCGAACTGGCCGCCGACCTTGCCGGCGTTGGCGCGGAACTCCTCGATGATGCCGTCGTTGAACGCGTTGATGGTCCCGCTGTCGGGCATGTCGGTCATGCCTGCTCAACCCGTTCCGGTTTGGCGTCTATTCCGGACTCCCTGCGTTGCTGGGCGGTGATGGGCGCCGGCGCGTCGGTCAGCGGGTCGACACCGCCGCCGGTCTTCGGGAACGCGATCACGTCCCGGATGGAGTCCACGCCCGACAGCAGCGCGTTGATCCGGTCCCAGCCGAACGCGATCCCGCCGTGCGGGGGCGCGCCGAACATGAACGCCTCCAACAGGAATCCGAACTTCTCCTCGGCCTCGGCCTTGTCCAGCCCCATGACCGCGAACACCCGTTCCTGGATGTCGCGGCGGTGGATACGGATCGAGCCGCCGCCGATCTCGTTGCCGTTGCAGACGATGTCGTAGGCGTCGGCGAGCACGCCGCCGGGATCGCTGTCGATGGCGCCGTCGTACTCCGGCTTGGGCGCGGTGAACGCGTGGTGCACCGCGGTCCACGCCCCGGAGCCGACGGCGACGTCACCGGCGGCGGTCGCCTCCTCGGCGGGCTCGAACAGCGGCGGGTCGACGACCCAGACGAACGACCACGCCCCGGGGTCGATGAGGTTGAGCCGCTTGGCGATTTCGCCGCGGGCCGCGCCCAGCAGCGCCCGCGACGACTTGGCCGGGCCCGCCGAGAAGAAGATGCAGTCCCCCGGCTCGGCCCCGACGTGCGCGGCCAGGCCGGCGCGCTCGGCGTCGGAGAGGTTCTTGGCCACCGGGCCGCCCAGCTCCCCACCGGATGACTCGTCGCCGACGAGCACGTAGGCCAGCCCCCGATGCCCGCGCTGCTTGGCCCACTCCTGCCAGCCGTCCAGGGTGCGCCGCGGTTGCGAGGCCCCGCCGGGCATGACGACCGCGCCGACGTAGGGGGCCTGAAAGACGCGAAACGTGGTGTCGGAGAAGAACTCCGTGCACTCGACGAGCTCCAGCCCGAACCGCATGTCGGGCTTGTCGGAGCCGAACCGCCGCATGGCGTCGGCGTAGCTGATCCGCGGGATCGGCGTGGGAATGCGGTAGCCGATCAGCTCCCACAGCGCGGTGAGGATCTCCTCGGAGACGGCGATGACGTCCTCGGCGTCGACGAAGCTCATCTCCAGGTCGAGTTGGGTGAATTCGGGCTGGCGGTCGGCGCGGAAATCCTCGTCGCGGTAGCAGCGCGCGATCTGGTAGTAGCGCTCCATCCCGGCCACCATCAGCAGCTGCTTGAACAGCTGCGGGCTCTGGGGCAGGGCGTAGAACGAGCCGGGGTGCAGGCGGGCGGGCACCAGGAAGTCGCGCGCCCCCTCCGGCGTCGAGCGGGTGATCGTCGGCGTTTCGATCTCGACGAAGTCGTGGCGCGCCAGCACCGCGCGCGCGGCCGCATTGACCTTGGAGCGCAATCGAATTGCCGCCGCCGGGCCATCGCGGCGCAGATCGAGGTAGCGGTATTTTAGGCGCAGCTCCTCGCCCGCGGGCTCGTCCAGCTGGAACGGCAGCGGCGCGCTCTCCCCCAGCACCGTCAGCGATGTCGCGTTGACCTCGATCTCGCCGGTCGCGATCTCGGGGTTGGCGTTGCCCTCCGGGCGGACCTCGACGACCCCGGTGACCGCGACGCAGAACTCGGCGCGCAGCCGGTGCGCCTGGGCCAGCACGTCGGAGGCGCGGAACACCACCTGGGCGATGCCGGAGGCGTCCCGCAGGTCGATGAAGATGACCCCGCCGTGGTCGCGGCGACGGGCCACCCAGCCCGCCAGCGTCACCTGCTGGCCGGCGTCGCCCTTGCGAAGCGAACCAGCGGCGTGGCTGCGCAGCACGAAACTCCCCTTGTGGTCGTGAAAAGCGAATGCCAAGTCTAGGAGGTAACTTCTGTCCTATTGCCACCACCATCGCACTCGTAGGCCCCGGCGCCGTCGGCACGACGGTCGCCGCGTTGCTCCATAAGGCCGGGCATCCGGTGCTGTTGTGCGGCCGCACCGCCCGCGACGCCGTCGAGCTGCGGCCCGACGGCGGCGATCCGATCGTGGTGCCCGGCCCCGTGCACACCGACCCGGGGCGGGTTCCGGGCCCGGTCGACGTCGTGGTGCTGGCGGTCAAGGCCACCCAGAACGACGAGGTGGCCGGCTGGCTGGCGCGCCTGTGCGCCGAGCACACCGTCGTCCTGGTGCTGCAAAACGGCGTCGAGCAGGTCGAGCAGGTCCAGCCGCACTGCCCGTCGTCGCCCGTCGTCCCGGGGATCGTGTGGTACGGCGCCGAAACGCACCCGGAGGGGTGGGTGCGCCTGCGCACCGAAGCCCGGCTGGTGCTGCCGTCGGGACCCTCGGCGGAAGGCGTCGCCGCGCTGCTGCGCGACGCCGGCTGCCAGGTGGACTGCGACCCCGACTTCATCACGGCCGCGTGGCGCAAGCTGCTGGTCAACGCGCTGGCAGGGCTCATGGTGCTGACCGGGCGGCGGTCCGGGATGTTCCGCCGCGACGACATCGCCGCGCTGTCGCGCCGCTACGTCGCCGAATGCCTGGCCGTCGCCCGGGCCGAGGGCGCGCGGCTGCCCGACGACACGGTCGACGAGATGGTGCGGCTGTTTCGCGCCGCCCCCGAGGACATGGGGACCTCGATGCTGGCCGACCGGGAGAACCACCGGCGGCAGGAGTGGGACATCCGCAACGGCGTGATCATCCGCAAGGCCCGCGCGCACGGCCTCCCGGCGCCGATCAGCGACGTCCTGGTGCCGCTGCTGGCCGCCAGCAGCGACGGGCCGGGCTAAGTTAGATCCATGTTCCCTTGCGAGCGCGTCGACCTGAGCTTCGTCGACAACGCGCCGTTCCGCTTCCAAAACAGCGTCGATCTCGCCATCACCCCCGAGCAGCTGTTCGAGGTGCTGGCCGACGCCGAGTCGTGGCCGCGGTGGGCAAGCGTGATCACCAAGGTGACCTGGACCAGCCCCGAGCCGCGCGGCGTCGGCACCACCCGCACCGTCGAGATGCGCGGCGGGCTCGTCGGCAACGAGGAGTTTCTCGCCTGGGAACCCTTCACGCGCATGGCATTCCGGTTCAACGAATGTTCCACGCAGGCCGTCGCGGCGTTCGCCGAGGACTACCGCGTCGAGGCCATCCCGGGTGGCTGCCGGCTGACGTGGACCATGGCGCAGCAGCCGGCCGGCCCGTCGCGGTGGGCGATGCCGCTCGCCGGGCCGCTGCTGAACCTGGGCCTGCGCCGTTTCCTGCGCAACCTCCGCAGCTACACCGACGCGCGGTTCTCGGCCGCGCAACAGACCTAGGAGCGCGCGATGACCTTCAACGAGGGCATGCGAATCGACACCAGCACCGCGTCGTCGTCGGGCGGCGGCGGGATGGGGATGGCCCTCGGGGGCGGCGGCATCGGGCTGCTGGTCCTGGTCGCGGCGCTGTTCTTCGGCGTGGACCCGGGCGGCGTCGTCGGCCAGCAGTCGAACTACGGCGGCTACTCGGCCCCCGGGTTCGACCTGAGCCAGTGCAAGACCGGGGCCGACGCGAACAAGTACGTGCAGTGCCGGGTGGTGGCGACCGGCAATTCCGTCGACGCCGTGTGGCATCAGCTGATGCCGAGCTACACCCGCCCGAACGTGCGGTTGTTCACCGGCTCGGTCAACACCGGGTGCGGGCCCGCCACCACCGCCGTGGGGCCGTTCTACTGCCCGGCGGACCAGACGGCGTATTTCGACACCGACTTCTTCGACGAGCTGGTCCACCGATTCGGTTCCAGCGGCGGGCCTTTCGCGCAGGAGTACGTGGTGGCGCACGAATACGGCCACCACGTGCAGAACCTGCAGCACGTGCTGGGCCGCTCGCAGCAGGGCGCGCAGGGCGCGACCGGCAACGGGGTGCGCACCGAGCTGCAGGCCGACTGCTACGCCGGCATCTGGGCGCACTACGCATCGACGGTCAAGCAGGAGAGCACCGGCGTGCCCTACCTGCAGCCGCTGAGCGACAAGGACATCGCCGACGCGCTGTCGGCCGCGGCGTCGGTGGGCGACGACCGCATCCAGAAGCAGGCGACCGGGCGGGTCAACCCCGAGTCGTGGACGCACGGCTCGTCGGCGCAACGGCAGAAGTGGTTCACCATCGGCTACCAGACCGGCGACCCGAACAAGTGCGACACGTTCTCGGCGACGAACCTCTAGCCCTGTCGCGCCGGGCGGCGGGTGCGTTAGCCCAGTAGCGCTTTCAATTCGGCGCGGCCCCGCTCGTCGAGCGGCAGCAGCGGCCGGCGGGGTTCGCCGGCCGGGAAGCCCAGCAGGTCCAGGCCGGCCTTCACGGTGGTGGGCAGGCCGCCCGCGACGATGAACTCCAGCAGCGGCTTGAGGTCGTCGTAGAGGGCCTGGGCCTGGTCGAGGTCCCCGGCGCGCACCGCCTCGTAGAGGTCGATGCACGGCCGGGGCCGCAGATTCGGTGCGGCCGTGCACCAGCCGGACGCGCCGGCCTTCAGCGCGTCGAGGACCAACGGGTTGCTGCCGTTGTAGAACGGCAGCCGGCCACCGGACAGCTCGGCGATGCGCTGCATCCGGGACAGGTCGCCGGTGGACTCCTTGACCATGGTGACGTTGTCGATGGTCTCGAACATCTCGACCAGCAGCTCGGGGCGCATGTCGACGCCGCTGGTGGCCGGGTTGTTGTAGGCCATGATCGGGATGGAGATGGCGTCGCCGACGCTGCGGTAGTGCTGAACGACCTCGCGCTCGGTGAGCTTCCAATAGGACACCGGCAGGATCATCACCGCGTCGGCCCCGGCTTTCTGCGCGTAGGTGGCGCGCCGAATCGTCTTGGCGGTGGTCACATCCGACACGCCCACCACCACCGGCACCCGCCCGGCGGCCGCGGCGATCGTGGCGTCGACGACGGCGTCGAACTCCGGCTCCTCCAGGTAGGCCAGTTCGCCGGTGCTGCCCGCCGGGGCGATCGCGTGGACCCCGTCGCCGACCAGCTTCTCGACCAGCGCGGACAGGCGGGCGGTGGCAACCCCGTTCGCGCCATCGTCGTCGAACGGGGTCACCGGGTAGGCGATGATGCCGTGGATTGCGGGCGCTTCGGGCAAGAAAGGCTCCTTAGCTCGTGATTGCATCGGGGTGGCGGGCCAGCGCCCGACGGGCGTAGTAGGCGAAGTTGGCGCGGCTGCGCTGCGGTGACAGCGTCCAGTCGTGCGCCTCGCGGGCCAGCCGCTCGGGGAGCTCCTTGATCCGGCCGGCGGCCATCGCGGCCAGCTGCAGCTTGGCGGCGCGCTCGATCAGGATGCCCAGCGAGCACGCCTCCTCGACGCTGGCGCCGGCGATCACGTGGCCGTGATGGGCCAGCAGCACCGCCTTCTTGTCGCCGAGGGCGGCGCTGATGATCTCCCCCTCCTCGTTGCCGACCGGCACGCCCGGCCACTCGGGCAAAAACGCGCAGTCGCCGTACAGCGGGGTGGTGTCCATGTGCGAGACGATCAGCGGCACCTCGAGCATCGACAGCGCCGCCACGTGGAAGGCGTGGGTGTGCACGATGCATTGGACGTCGGGTCGCGCGCGATAGATCCAGCTGTGAAAACGGTTGGCGGGGTTGGCGATTCCGTCACCGTCGAGGACATTGAGGTCCTCGTCCACCAGCAGCAGGTTGGCGTCGGTGATCTCGTCGAATCCCAGGCCGAGCCGCTGGGTGTAGTAGGTCCCCTCGGACTCGGCGCGGGCGGTGATCTGCCCGGCCAGCCCGGAGTCGTGGCCTGCGTCGAACAGGGCGCGACAGGTCAGCGCCAGCTTCTGCCGGGTGGTCAGCCCCGAATCGGCGTCTTCTTTGGCTTGGAAGGCGGACAGCTCTTCGGCCGCCCGGCGCATCAGGTCGGATTTCGAATCGCTGAACGAGCTGAACGACGTCGCCATATGACACAATGGTAGCAGTTAGGAAACCTTGTGTCATGGGAGGCCGGCCAGTGACGGCACTACTGCGCGCGGTGCGCCGGCAACGCGGCCTGACCCTCGAGCAACTCGCCGAGCAGAGCGGGCTCACCAAGAGCTACCTGTCGAAGATCGAGCGGCGTCAGTGCACGCCGTCGATCGCGGTGGCCCTGCGGGTGGCCCGGGCCCTCGACGTCGACGTCGGGCGGCTGTTCTCCGACGACGCGGCCGCCGAGAAGATCACCGTGGACCGGGCGCCGGGCGGGCGCGGCGGCGAACGCTACCGGGCGCTGGCGTCGTCGCTGCTGGGAAAGTCCATGTCACCGTTCGTGGTTCGCCCCACGGGCAACCCGGCCGACGATCCCCATCCCGAGCACGCCGGCCAGGAGTTCGTGTTCGTCCACGCCGGGCGGGTCGAACTCGAGTACGGGGATCAGACCCTCACGCTGGGTGCGGGCGACAGCGCCTACTTCGACGCGACGGTCAGCCACAAGCTGCGCGCGGTGGGCGCCGAACGGGCCGAGGTCGTCGTCGTCGCGAACGGTGATGCCGGCTAACGATTCAGGGGTGCGTCGCGCAGGTGACGGTGGTCGTCGCGTCCTGCTGCGCGACGACCTGGCCATCCACGGCGATCTCGCAGTGGAACGACGCGGGGCCATTGCTCGAATCCGGCCAGTGCAGCATGCCGCTGGCGGTGATCCTCGCCCACTGGGTCGGGTTCGCCAGGGTGGCGGTGTAGGTGACCGGCGCTCCCCCGCTCAGCGGCGCCTGAACGCTTGTCATGAACTTCGTCGGGTCGGCGTTGTAGGCGGCTTGGCTGGGCGGATCGGAATTCACGTAGTTGACCGTGGCGGTCAGATTGTTCGGGCTCGTCACCGTGTACGTCACCTGGTGGCCGGCCGGATCCGCGGATGAGGTGCCGGGCACGGCGGCCACGGCCGCGGCCGCCGCAAACGTTGCCACGGCAACCCCGCTGCTCACTTTTCGCACGTTCGTCATATCGGAAACGCTACCGGATTCGTTACCGGCGACCGGGCGTTCGCCGGCTCGGCATCAGGCAGGGCACGAGGCTCGGGATGAGGCTCGGGATGAGGCTCGGGATGAGGCAAGGTATGAAGCAAGCATGAGCGACGATCCGGCGGTCACCCGCCGCAGGTTCTTGACGACGGGCGCCGCCTCGGCCGCCATCGGGGGTGGGGCGGTGCTGCTGTGGTCGCACCGCCACGGGCCCGCCGTCTGGTCGCAGCCGGACCGCAACGGCGCACCGCCGGTGACCGGTTTGCACCTGCAATTCGGCAGGAACGCCGCCACCGAGGTGGTGGTGTCCTGGCACACGACCGAGGCCGTCCGCAACCCGCGCGTCATGCTGGGCACCCCGGCGTCGGGGTTCGGGCGCACCGTCGCGGCCGAAACCCGCACCTACCGGGACGCCAAGTCCCACACCGAGGTTCGCGTCAACCACGCCCGCCTGACCGGCCTGACCCCGGACACCGACTACGTGTACGCCGCGCTGCACGACGGCGCCGAACCCGCCCAGGGGACGGTGAAGACCGCGCCGTCCGGGCGAAAGCCGCTGCGGTTCACCAGCTTCGGGGACCAGTCCACCCCCGCGCTGGCCAAGCTGCCCGACGGCAGGTACGCCACCGACAACATCGGTTCGCCGGCGGCCGCCGACACCACGCTGGCCATCGAGCGACTCGGCCCGCTGTTCAACCTCGTCAACGGCGACCTGTGCTACGCCAACCTGGCCCACGACCGGGTCCGCACCTGGTCGAACTGGTTCGAGAACAACACGCGCTCGGCGCGGTATCGGCCGTGGATGCCGGCGGCGGGCAACCACGAGAACGAATTGGGCAACGGGCCAATCGGTTACGGCGCCTACCAGGCGTATTTCGCGCTGCCCGATTCGGGGTCGAGCGAACAGACCCGCGGGCTGTGGTACTCGTTCACCGCCGGCTCGGTGCGGGTGATCAGCCTCAACAACGACGACGTGGCCTACCAGGACGGCGGCAACTCCTACGTGCACGGCTACTCCGGCGGGGAGCAAAAGCGTTGGCTCACCGCCGAACTGGCCGACGCGCGGCGCGATCCCGACGTGGACTGGATCGTCGTGTGCATGCATCAGACCGCGATCTCCACCACCGACAGGTCCAACGGCGCCGACCTGGGAATCCGCGAGGAGTGGCTGCCGCTGTTCGACCGGTATCAGGTCGACCTGGTGGTGTGCGGGCATGAACACCACTACGAGCGGTCGCATCCGCTGCGCGGGGCGCTGGGCACCGACACCCGCACGCCGATCCCCGTGGACACCCGCGGCGACGTCATCGACTCGACGCGGGGCACGGTGCACGTCGTGATCGGCGGCGGGGGCACGTCGGCGCCGAGCAACGGGTTCTTCTTCCCCGAGCCGCGCAGCCGCGTGCTGAGCGGCGTCGGCGCGTTCGACCCCGGGATCGGCCGCAAGGCGCCGATCTACGTGCTGGAGGACGCGCCGTGGTCGGCGTTTCGCGACCGCGACAACCCCTACGGCTTCGTGGCTTTCGACGTCGACCCCGGCCGGCCCGGCGGCAACACCTCGATCGAGGCCACGCACTACGCGCTGCGCGGACCCGACGGCGAGGTCACCGCCGTGGACCGGTTCACCCTGACCAAGCCGCGGCGCGGATGAGTCAAAACAGCGTCGGCTGAAGCGGTTCGCTCGCCGCTTCCGGTGCGCGGCGGACGGGGCGGGGATCGCCGCCGAGCCGATACTTGGCGATCAGCGGCGCCGCGCGCCGCCGCAACATCTCGCGGTAGGCCGGGGGCAGGTAGGCGCCGCGGGAGTACAGCTCGCGATAGCGGCCCACCAGTTCGGGGTGCGAGCGCGCCAGCCAGGCCATGAACCAGCCGCGCGTCGAGCCGCGCAGGTGCAGGCCGAACACCGTCACGCCGGTCGCGCCGGCCTTCGCGATCTGGCCGAGCAGCCCGTCGAGGTGCTCGGCCGAGTCGGTGAGGTGGGGCAGCACCGGGGCCACCATGACGTGACAGCCCAGGCCGGCGTCGCGGATCGCGGTGATCAGCCCCAGCCGCGCCTGCGGTGTCGGGGTGCCGGGCTCGACGTCACGGTGCAGGTCCGGGTCGCCGACCGCCAGCGACACCGCGACCGAGACCGAAACGTGTTGGGCCGCATCGGCGATCAGCGGCAGGTCGCGCCGCAGCAGGGTGCCCTTGGTCAGGATCGACAGCGGGGTACCGGATCCGGCGAGGGCGCCGATGATGCCCGGCATCAGCGCGTAGCGCCCCTCGGCGCGCTGGTAGGGATCGGTGTTGGTGCCCAGCGCCACCGTCTCCCGCTGCCACGACGGGCGGCGCAGTTCGCGACCGAGGACGTCGGCGACGTTGGTCTTGACCACCACCTGGGTGTCGAAGTCGGTGCCGCAGTCGAAGTCCAGGTATTCGTGCGTGGGGCGCGCGAAGCAGTAGCGGCAGGCGTGCGAGCAGCCGCGGTACCCGTTGACCGTCCACCGAAACGGCAGCGCCGCCGCGTTGGGCACCTTGTTGAGCGCCGACTTGCACAGCACCTCGTGAAACGTGATGCCCTCGAATTGCGGCGTACGCACGCTGCGGACCAGACCGATGCGCTGCAGTCCCGGCAGCGCCCCGTCGTCCAGGGTGACGGCCTGGTGAGCCCAGCGCATACCCTATTCGAACAATAGTTCGATACTAAGTCAAGCGGGGCTCAGCCGTCGATGTGCGTGGGCGGGTCGGCGTCGACGCCGCCGAGGTTCTGCCCGGGGCCCATCACACCGCAGTGCTTCTCGGGCACCAGGTAGGAACTGGCGCCGTGGAGCACCAAATTTGTGACCGCCACGCAGCGCTCCCAGCTGCCGTCGGGCTGGAGGGGCCCGTCGCACTTGCTGAGCACGGGCCCCCCGTACAGGCAGCCGGCGGCGGCCGGCGGCGCCGCGGCGACCAGCCCGGCCGCCATCAGCAAAACGGCCAGTCCCGTGACGATGCACTGCCTCATGTCGCCTCCCGTCTCACCGCGAGCGTAACGGCACCGCGGAATATCGCGCGAGACCTCGCAGTGGGGTTACGCGCGCGGCCGGCCGAGCCGCCCCAGCACGTCGGCGACGACGGAGTCCGCCGGCACCGGCACCTGGTCGCCGCTCGACAGGTCCTTCACCCCGACCGTCCCGGCCTCGATGTCGCGGTCGCCCAGCACCAGCGCGATGCGGGCGCCGGAGCGGTCGGCCGCGCGCATCGCGCCCTTGAGCCCGCGGTCCCCGTAGGCCATGTCGACGCGGACGCCGGAAGCGCGCAGCCGCGCGCCCAGCACCGCCAGCCGCAGCTTGGCTTGCTCGCTCAGCGGCACCCCGTACACGTCGCAGCGGGTGGTCTCCCCCACGGCCTTGCCCTCGGCGCGCAGCGCCAGCAGCGTCCGGTCCACCCCGAGGCCAAATCCGATGCCCGACAGGTCCCGTCCGCCGAGCTCGCGCATCAGGCCGTCGTAGCGGCCGCCGCCGCCGATGCCCGACTGCGCGCCCAACCCGTCGTGGACGAACTCGAAGGTGGTCTTGGTGTAGTAGTCCAGCCCGCGCACCATCCGCGGGTTGATCACGTACGGGATCCCCAGCGCGTCCAGATGCGCCAGCACCGTGTCGAAGTGCTGCTTGGCGGCGTCGGACAGGTGGTCGAGCAGCACCGGGGCGTCGGCCGTCATGGCCCGCACCTCGGGCCGTTTGTCGTCGAGGACGCGCAGCGGGTTGATCTCGGCGCGCCGCCGCGTCTCCTCGTCGAGGGGGAGCCCGAACAGGAACTCCTGCAACAGTTCCCGGTATTGCGGGCGGCAGCTCTCGTCGCCCAGCGAGGTGATCTCGAGCCGGAAGCCGTCGAGGCCCAGCGCGCGGAAGCCGGCGTCGGCGACGGCGATCACCTCGGCGTCCAGCGCCGGATCGTCGACGCCGATCGCCTCCACCCCGACCTGCTGGAGCTGGCGATAGCGCCCGGCCTGGGGGCGCTCGTAGCGGAAAAACGGCCCGGCGTAACAGAGTTTGACCGGCAGCGCGCCGCGGTCGAGGCCGTGTTCGATCACCGCGCGCACCACCCCCGCGGTCCCCTCGGGCCGCAGGGTCACCGAGCGGTCGCCGCGGTCGGCGAACGTGTACATCTCCTTGGACACCACGTCGGTGGATTCGCCCACGCCGCGGGCGAACAGCGCCGTTTCCTCGAAGATGGGCAGTTCGATGTGGCCGTAGCCGGCGCGGCGCGCCGCGCCCAGCAACCCGTCGCGCACGGCGACGAACTGCGCCGAATCGGGCGGGACGTAGTCGGGGACGCCCTTGGGGGCTGAGAACGAGGCGAATTCCGTCACGTGCCCAGGCCCTCGAGGAACGGGTTGAACCGCCGCTCCGCGCCGATGGTGGTGGCGTTGCCGTGCCCCGGCAACAGGACGGTGTCGTCGTCGAGGACGAACAGCTTGTCGAGGATCGAGGTCAGCAGGTCGCGACCGCTGCCGCCGAACAGGTCCGTGCGCCCCACCGAGCGCTCGAACAGCGTGTCACCGGTGAAGACGACGTCCTTCCCGTCGGTCGCCGACGCAACCCGGAAGACCACCGACCCGCGGGTGTGCCCGGGCGTGTGGTCGACGTTGACGGTCACGCTGCCCAGGTCGAGCTTGTCGCCGTCGCGGTCCAGCTCCACCACCTGTTTTGGCTCGCGGAAAAACGCGCCCGCGACCAGCTGCGCCAGCCGCGGGCCGAGGCCGTAGATCGGGTCGGTCAGCATGAAGCGGTCCTCGGGGTGGATGTAGGTGGGGCAGCCGTAGAAATCGGAGACCTTCTGGGCCGACCACATGTGGTCGACGTGCCCATGGGTCAACAGCACCGCGGCGGGGGTCAGCCGGTTGTCGTCGAGAATCCGCCGCAGCGGGCCCATCGCACGCTGGCCGGGATCGACGATGACGGCGTCCGTTCCGGGCCGGTCGGCCAGCACATAGCAGTTGCACGCCAACATGCCGGCGGGAAATCCGGTGATCAACACGGTTCCCAGTTTCCCACGGAACCCGGTTGACACCGGTCACGGCGCCCACATTAGCCTGGGCTGGCCACCCGGGGGCCCGACTCACCAAGCATGGAGGCGTATCGGCCGTGCCGACCAACGAACAGCGACGTGCCACAGCCAAGCGCAAACTCGAACGGCAACTGGAGCGGCGTCAGAAGCAGGCCAAGAGACGCCGCATCTTGGTGATCGCCGCCGGCGCGATCGTGGCGGTGGCCGTCGTCGCCGCGGTGGTGATCGCGATCGTCACCAACCGGCACGAGCACAAGGCCAACACCGCGGCGCCGGCCAGCAGCACCGCCCCCAGCGGGTCCCCGGAATCCACCACGCCCCCCGGTCCGACGCCGCCCGTCCCGCCGCTGCCGGCGTTCAAGCCGTCGGCCGACCTGGGCGCCAACTGCCAGTACCCGGCGACCCCACAGGAGCCGGCCGCCAAGCCGGTCAAGCCGCCGCGCACCGGCAAGATCCCCACCGACCCGGCCCAGGTGAGCGCGAGCATGGTGACCAGTCAGGGCAACGTCGGGCTGATGCTGGCCAACAACGAATCACCGTGCACGGTCAACAGTTTCGCGAACCTGATCGGCCAGAAATACTTCGACGGCACCAAATGCCACCGGCTGACCACCTCGCCGTCGCTGGGCGTCCTGCAATGCGGCGACCCCAAGGGCGACGGCACCGGCGGCCCCGGCTACCAATTCGCCAACGAGTACCCCACCGACCAGTACCCGCCGAATGACCCGAAGGCCCAGCAGCCGGTGGTCTACCCGCGCGGCACCCTGGCGATGGCCAACGCCGGGGCCGGCACCAACGGCAGCCAGTTCTTCATGGTCTACCGGGACTCCCAGCTGCCGCCGCAATACACCGTCTTCGGCACGATTCAGCCCGACGGGCTGGCGACCCTGGACAAGATCGCCAAGGCCGGCGTCGCCGGGGGCGGCGAGGACGGGCCACCGGCGTCCGAGGTCACCATCAAATCGGTGCTGCTGGACTAAACGCCGAAGTGGCACAACGCCGGTCGCGTGTTGGTGAGAATGGCCAGACTCGCACGCCGAAGCATTTAAGGTGCGTTGGGTGAGTATTGATCCGGAGACATTCGGTCATTACCAAATCCAGGAGCTGTTGGGCCGCGGTGGCATGGGCCGGGTGTACCGCGCCTACGACGCCACCACCGACCGGGTGGTGGCGCTCAAGGTGCTCCCGCCGCATCTGGCCGAGGATCAGGCCTTCCAGCACCGCTTCCGCCGCGAGGCGCGCATAGCCGCCAGCCTCAACGACCCGCACGTGGTGCCGATCCACGGCTACGGCGAGATCGACGGCCAGCTGTACGTCGACATGCGGCTGATCGAAGGCCGCGACCTGTCGGAGTACATCGCCGAAAGCGGGGGGCGGCTCAGCCCGGAGCGCACGGTCGCGGTGATCGAACAGGTCGCGGCGGCGCTGGATACCGCCCACGGCGCGGGCCTGATCCACCGCGACATCAAGCCGAAGAACATCCTGGTCACCAAGGCGCGCAACTTCGTCTACCTGATCGACTTCGGTCTCGCGCGCGCGGAGGCCGACACCCAGCTCACCGGCACCGGCGCCACGATGGGCACCGTGGCATACCTGGCGCCCGAGCGCTTCCGGGGGTCGACGGATCACCGCGCCGACGTGTACTCGCTGGCCTGCGTGCTCTACGAGTGCCTGACCGGCAGCCGCCCCTACCCCGGCGACAGCCTCGAGGAACAGCTCAACGCGCACGTCAACACGCCCCCGCCGCGGGCGTCCATCATCGCCCCCGGCGTCCCGCCGGCCTTCGACGCGGTGATCGCCAAGGGGATGGCCAAGGACGTCGAATCCCGCTACCAGTCGGCGGTGGAGCTCGCCGAGGCCGCCCGGGCGGCGCTGGGCGGTGCGGGCGCCCCGTTCGCCGCCGTCCCGCCGCCGGCGCACCCGTCGGCGAGCCCCGCGCACCCGGCGGCGAAAACGTTTCACCGGCGCCTGGCGCTGGGCATCGTCGGCGCGTCGATCGTCGCGTTGGCGGCGGTGGTGGCGTTGGTCATTTCGCTGGTGGCCCAGAGTCACGACCACACCGACAGCGCGGCGTCCTCCTCCCCGACCCGCGCCAGGGGGGCGGCGAGGCCGGGCACGGACCCCGGGGCGACGGGCCAGACCGTGCCCCCGCTGCCGGCGTTCGCGCCGCCGCCCGACGTCGGCGCCAACTGCCAGTACCCGCCCGCGCCGGATCCGGCCAGCAGGCCCGTCGCGCCGCCGCCGTCGGGACGGGTGTCCACCGATCCGCCACAGATCCACGCCACCCTCGCCACCAACTTCGGTGACATCGGCATCCAGCTGGCCAACGCCGAATCCCCCTGCACCGTCAACAGTTTCGTCAGCCTGGCGCAGCAACGGTTCTTCGACAACACCGAATGCGGCCGGCTGATCGACGAGCCCGAGGGCGGGACGCTGTTGTGCGGCGGCCCCGACACCGAGGGCTCCGGCGGCCCCGGCTACCAGTACGCCGACGAATACCCCACCAACCAGTACCCCGCCGGCGACCCCGCGCTCAAGGAGACGGTGATCTACCCGCGCGGAACCGTCGCGATGACGACCTCCGGGCCCAACACCAACGAGAGCCAGTTCTTCATGGTGTACCGCGACACCGAGGTCGAGCCCACCTCCACGGTGTTAGGCACGGTCGACCAGGCCGGCCTGCTGACGCTGGACAAGATCGCCCAGGCGGGCGTGGCCGGCCACCGCAGCCGCGGCCTGCCGGCCAGCACGGTGACCATCACCTCGGTGCGGCTGGACTAGAACCTCAAGCCGCCGATGCCGCCATATGCTCGGGGCGCAACGGTGATGTCCATGCGGCCGTGGTGTTTTCGGCTTTAGAGCGCGCTCTGCCCGCGATCGCCGCTGACACCTCATCCTGCGCCGCCACCGCCACGGACGTCGTTGAATCCGCCGCCGCCGCGGTGGCCGACTGAAGCGTCAACCCGATATCCGTCAAATCGTGGGCGGCCGCCGCCGCCGCGTCCGGCAAAACGAGCACAAAAGACGACATCGGAGCTCCCATCGGTGGGGAAAGCTGGCGCCGACCAAGGAATCAACAGTGGGCGAAGCGGAACCGTACTGGACCTGGTTATCCGATCGTGGCAAAAATGATCAAGGTCGTTTCATTCGACATGACACCCGCCTCACGTCCTGTTGAACCCCAGCGGGCCAGCCTCACACGCGACTCATAGCAAACCCACAACGGTCCCGCCGACCGCCACACCGCACGCTGAAAGTCAGGCCGCCTTAAGCAGCAGACGTCACCCGGTAGACGTCGTACACGCCCTCGACGTTGCGCACCACGTTGAGCAGGTGCCCGAGGTGCTTGGGGTCGCCCATCTCGAAGGTGAACCGGCTGATCGCCACCCGGTCGCCCGAGGTGGTGACCGACGCCGAGAGGATGTTGACCTTCTCGTCGGCGAGCACCCGCGTGATGTCCGACAGCAGCCGGTGCCGGTCCAGCGCCTCGACCTGAATGGCCACCAAGAACACCGACGACGCCGACGGCGCCCATAGCACCTCGATGATGCGCTCCGACTGTTGTTGCAGGGACGCCGCGTTCGTGCAGTCGGTGCGGTGCACGCTCACGCCGCCGCCGCGGGTGACGAACCCCATGATCTGGTCGCCGGGCACCGGCGTGCAGCATTTGGCCAGCTTGGTCAGCACGCCCGGCGCGCCGGGAACCGAGACGCCGACGTCGTCGCTGCTGCGCGGGCGGCGGAGCATCGTGGTCGGCGTGGACCGCTCGGCGAGTTCCTCCTCGGCCTGGTCGATGCCGCCGAGCTCGGCCAGCAGGCGTTGCACGGCATGCTTGGCGGAGACGTGGCCCTCACCGATCGCGGTGTAGAGCGCCGACACGTCGACGTAATGCAGCTCGCGGGCCACCGCCGCCATCGACTCGCCATTGACCAAGCGCTGCAACGGAAGTCCCCCGCGACGCACCTCGCGCGCCATCGCCTCCTTGCCGGCCTCCAGCGCCTCCTCGCGGCGCTCCTTGGCGAACCACTGGCGGATCTTGGTCTTGGCGCGCGGCGATACCACGAACTGCTGCCAGTCCCGCGACGGCCCGGCGTTGGGCGCCTTGGACGTGAAGACCTCGACGACTTCCCCGTTTTCGAGCTTGCGCTCCAGTGCCACCAGCCGGCCGTTGACCCGCGCGCCGATGCAGCGGTGGCCGACCTCGGTGTGCACCGCGTAGGCGAAGTCGATGGGCGTCGACCCGGTCGGCAGGGTGATCACGTCGCCCTTGGGGGTGAAGACGAAGATCTCTTGCACCGCAAGGTCGTAGCGCAGCGACTCGAGGAACTCACCGGGGTCCGCGGCCTCCCGCTGCCAGTCGAGCAGCTGACGCATCCACGCCATGTCGTCGATCTCGGCGGCGGCGTGCGGGTGCGGAACGCCGTTGCGGCCCTTGGCCTCCTTGTAGCGCCAGTGCGCGGCGATCCCGTACTCGGCGGTGCGGTGCATGTCGCGGGTGCGGATCTGCACCTCCAGCGGCTTGCCCTCCGGCCCGACGACGGTGGTGTGCAGCGACTGGTACACGCCGTAGCGCGGCTGTGCGATGTAGTCCTTGAACCGGCCCGCCATCGGCTGCCACAGCGAATGCACCACGCCCACAGCGGCATAGCAGTCCCGGATCTCGTCGCACAGGATGCGGATGCCGACCAGGTCGTGGATGTCGTCGAAGTCGCGGCCCTTGACGATCATCTTCTGATAGATCGACCAGTAGTGCTTGGGCCGGCCCTCCACCGTCGCCTTGATCTTCGACGCGTTCAGGGTGTTGACGATCTCGGTGCGGACCTTGGCCAGGTAGGTGTCCCGCGACGGCGCGCGGCCGGCGACCAGCCGCACGATCTCCTCGTACTTCTTGGGGTGCAGGATCGCGAACGAGAGGTCCTCCAGCTCCCACTTGACGCTGGCCATACCCAGCCGATGCGCAAGGGGTGCAATGACTTCCAGCGTCTCACGCGCCTTGCGGGCCTGCTTCTCGGGCGGCAGGAAGCGCATGGTGCGCATGTTGTGCAGCCGGTCGGCGACTTTGATCACCAGCACCCGCGGGTCGCGGGCCATCGCGGTGATCATCTTGCGGATGGTCTCGCCCTCGGCGGCGCTGCCCAGCACCACCCGGTCCAGCTTGGTCACGCCGTCGACGAGGTGGCCCACCTCCTCGCCGAACTCCTCGCTCAGCGCCTCGAGCGTGTAGCCGGTGTCCTCGACCGTGTCGTGCAGCAGCGCCGCCACCAACGTGGTGGTGTCCATGCCCAATTCGGCCAGGATGTTGGCGACGGCCAGCGGGTGGGTGATGTACGGGTCGCCGGAATGGCGCAACTGGGTCGCGTGGCGCTGATCGGCGACCTCGAAGGCCCGCTGCAGCATCGACAGGTTCGCCTTGGGATAGATCTCGCGGTGCACCGCCACCAGCGGCTCGAGCACGGGGTTCAGCGCGCTGCGCTGGGCGGTCATCCGGCGGGCCAGCCGGGCCCGGACCCGGCGCGAGGCGCTGCTGGAGGTCTTCAGGGTCTCGATCGGCTCGGTGACCGACGGCGACTCGCTGACCGGGGCGGGCGCGTCGAGAGCCTGCGCCGCGCTCTTGTCGTCAGCCACGTCGGTCACCTCCGACCTCGAGGATATCGCGCGACGATGTGAATCAGGCCCGGCTCAGGCTGTGCACCGGGAGGGTCGCGACCGCGCCACGCCCGCCCAGCCCTTCGAGTTCCATCACCACCGCGGCCCCGACGACGCGCGCCCCGGCGCGTTCCAGCAGCCGCGCCGCCGCGCCCAGGGTGCCGCCGGTGGCGAGCACGTCGTCGATGATCACCACGGCGCGGCCACGCAGGTCGATGCCGTCGGCGGGGATCTCCAGGGTGGCGCTGCCGTACTCCAGCTCGTAGCGCTCGGCCAGCACCGGCGGCGGCAGCTTGCCCGCCTTGCGGATGGCCAGCACGCCGGTGCCCAGCCGCGCGGCGACGGCCGCGGCCACCAAAAAGCCGCGGGAATCGATGCCGGCCACCAGGTCGGCTCCGAACGCGAACGCGGCCAGCGCGTCGACGACCGCCGTCATCGCGTGCCCGTCGGCGAACACCGGGGTGAGGTCCTTGAACTGGACGCCGGGCCGGGGAAAGTCGGCCACCTGCCGAGTCAACGACAAGATCAGTTCGGCCACCGGCTTACTCTCGCTCGTCACTCGAGCCTCACTCGACCAGGGCCCACCGGTCCATGTTCCAGCCCGCTCCCCACCGGGTCGGATTCGTGCCCACGGCGTACATCTTCTTCGACACCAGCAGCGTGCGCTGCTGCCGGTACAGCGGCAGGGTCGGCATGTCGCCCCACAGTATCGGGGCCGCCTGCCCGAGCAGCCTGACCCGCTCGGCGGGGTCGGCCGACACCGCCAGCGCGCCGATCGCGCTGTCGACCTGGGGATTCGAATAGCCGGACAGGTTGTTGCCGTTGCCGGTGTGCAGCGCGTAGGCGTCCATCGCCGACGAGCCGGTCGACCCGCTGCCGGTCGCCCCGCCGGTGCTGGCCAGCAGCACATCGATCTTGCCGTCGCGCAGCGCCTGCGGCCCGGGGGTGTCCAGCGTGACGTTTTCGACCGTGATGCCGGCCGCGGCGCAGGACTTGGTGATTGCGCCGACGGTCACCGCCAGCCGCGCGTTGGGTCCGCGATACCCGATCCGCACCGGCTGGGGCGCGCCGCCCAGCGCCTCGCGGGCGGCGGCGGGGTCCGCCCTGCCGAACGGGCCGGCCTCGGCGGCCCCCTCCCCGGCGGAGACGGCGTCATCGGTGGCGGGCTGGAGGCGGGAGTTGGCGATCGGCACCCCGGCGTCGTGGGCGATGGTGTCGCGCGGCGTGCACAGCGCGAACGCCCGCCGCGCCTTCGGCTGCGCCATCGGGCCCTGGGGCGCGAAGATCAGCTGCTCGATGCCGCCCGACGGCGCCTCGCTGCGCTCGTAGTTGTCCGGCGTGGGCAGCGCCCCGGACGACCCGGTCGCGACGTCGACGACGTCGACGCTGCGGTTGTTGACCCGGTCCTGGATGTCGGGCCCCTGCGGCCACACGGTGATCCGCTTGGTGATCGGCTTGGGGCCCCACCAGCGGTCGTTGGCGACGAGCACCACCGCGCCGCCGTCGAGGACGGATTCGATCCGGTACGGGCCCGACGACGGGAAGCGCTTCAGATCCAGCCCGGGTTTGAGGTCCCACGTGGTGTTCCACAGCCTGGCGATCTGCTCCACCACCCGCCCGTTGTTGCTCAACAGCGCCGCGGTCACGTCGACGTTCAGCTGGTCGGCGATGACGTGCGACGGCAGCAGCGAGGTCGCGGTGAACAGCTGGTTGTAGTCGACGACGCCGCGGTCCGGGACGAAGGACACCCGCGCCTTCTTCTGGCCGGGGATGCACTCGACGTTGGCGATGTCGATGTACCCGGCCTGGGTGGCGGCTTCGAAGCCGGGGAACCGGCCGGACTGCGCCGCCCAGGTCAACACGAGGTCGTCGCAGGTCACGGGCTTGCCGTCGCTGTAGACGGCGTTGTCGGCGATCTGGTAGTCGAGGACCAGCGGCGAACCGCCCACCACGGAGACGGTGCCGAAGTCGCGGTCGGCGACGACCTGCCCGTCGGGGCCGTGGTAGCCGAACCCGGTGAGGGTGCGCGCGAACGCCTGAGCGCCCGCCGAGGCGGCGCCGACGGTCGTGTTGGTGTTGTAGGTGCTCAGCGGTCCGTCGACGACATAGTCGATCCGCGCGGCGGCGCTGCCCGAGCACCCGCTGAGGGTCGATGCGAACGCGGCCACCAGCAGCCCGGCCATCCCAAGCCGACACCAGCTGGCCATGTGGCTACCTCCGGCCGGCGTTTCGCTTGCCGGTCGGGCGGCGGGTCCCGGTGGGGCGCACCGGTCGTGCTCCCGGCGCCGGTTTGTTGGGAGCGGGCTTGGCGGGCTTGGCGGGCGTGGCGGCCCCCGCCGGGGCGTCGGCGGCCTCGGCGCCCTTGTCCTCCTCGGCTGCCCCCGCGCCCTCTGCGGGCGCCGCCGGCTCCTCGGACTGCGCGCCCGGCCTGCGCCGCTTGATGACCCGGCGGGTGTGGGTCCGCACCAGCTCCGTGCGTTCGCGCAGGGTGACCAGCAGCGGGGTGGCGAAGAAGATCGACGAGTAGGTGCCGACCAGGATGCCGACCAGCTGCACCAACGCCAGGTCCTTCAGGGTGCCGACGCCGAGCAGCCAGACCGCCACCACCATCAGCGCCAGCACGGGCAGCACACTGATCAGGCTGGTGTTGATCGAGCGCATGAACGTCTGGTTGATGGCCAGGTTGGCCTGCTCGGCGAAGGTGCGCCGGGCGGTGTGCTGGAACCCGTGGGTGTTCTCCTCGACCTTGTCGAACACGATCACGGTGTCGTAGAGCGAGAAGCCGAGGATCGTCAGCCAGCCGATGATGGTGGCCGGCGTGACCTCGAAGCCCACCAGGGAGTAAATGCCGGCGGTGACGGCCAAGTCGAAACACATCGTCGTCAGCGCCGAGATCGCCATGTAGCGCTCGTAGCGCACGGTGATGTACAGGCTGACCAGCGCCACGAACACCGCCAGCGCGATCAGCGCCTTGTCGGTGATCTGGCCCCCCCAGGTTTCCGACACCGCCGAGTCGCTGATCGCCTGCTTGCTGGGCTTACCGTCGTTGCCCTTGGGCTGGAACGCGTCGAACAGGGCGTCGCGCAGCTTGCTGGTCTGGGTGTTGTCCAGCGGTTCCGAGCGGATCTGGATCGTCGCCGCCGAGCCGCTGCCAACGACCACCACCGCATCGGGATCGACGCCCAGGGTCTTCCTGAAGACGTCGGACACCGCGGCCACCGTTGCGTCACCGCGCGGTAATGAGACCGTCGTGCCGCCCTTGAAGTCGATCCCAAAGGTGAAGCCCCGCAACACGATGCTGACGATCGCGATCGCGACGATCACGCCGCTGATGCCGTACCACAGCCGGCGCCGCCCGACCACCTCGAACGCGCCCGTGCCCGTGTAGAGCCGGGAGAAGAAGTTGTGGTGCGGCAGTCGGCTGCCGTCGGTCAGCGCGGGTGCCTCCATGCTGGCCTGGGTGATTTCGGTGGCTTGGGCGTCGGTGGAGTCGGCCATGCGCTATCCCCGTCCCGTCTTCACATCGGCGGCCCGGCGTTCGCGGGCGACCCGCTGCACGGCGCCCAGGCCGTTGTAGGCCGGCTTGGCCAGCGTCGGCGACTTCGACGCCAGGTACACCAGCGGCCAGGTCACCAGGAACACCACCACCAGGTCGAGGATCGTGGTGAGGCCCAGGGTGAAGGCGAACCCCTTCACCTGGCCGACCGCCAGGAAGTACAGCACGGCCGCCGCCAGAAACGTCACGGCGTTGCCCGACACGATCGTCTTGCGGGCGCGCACCCAGCCTCGCGGCACCGCCGACCGGAACGAACGGCCTTCGCGGATCTCGTCTTTGATGCGTTCGAAGAACACCACGAACGAGTCCGCGGTGGTGCCGATTCCGATGATCAGACCCGCGATGCCCGCCAGGTCCAGCGTGTAGTTGATATAGCGTCCCAACAGCACCAGGATCGCGAAAACCATTGCGCCCGAAGCGGCCAACGACAAGGCCGTCAGCAGCCCCAGCACCCGGTAGTAGAGCAACGAGTACACCAATACCAACACCAGGCCGATCGCGCCGGCCAGCAGGCCGGCCCGCAACGAGGTCAATCCCAGTGTCGCCGAGACGGTTTGGGCCTCCGACGATTCGAAGGACAGCGGCAGCGACCCGTACTTGAGGACGTTGGCGAGCTGGCGCGCGGACGACGCGGTGAACGGCGGGTCGCCACCGGTGATCTGGGTCCGGCCGCCGGGGATGGCCTCCTGGATCATCGGGGCGCTGACCACCTGCGAGTCAAGGGTGAACGCGGTCTGGGTGCCGACGTGGGCGGCGGTGAAGTCGGCCCACGTGTTGGCCGCCCCCGGCCTGAACTGCAGGTCGACGACGTAACCGATGCCGTGCTGGTTCATGCCCGACGTGGCGTTGGCGATCTGGTCGCCGCTGATGATCGACGGGGCCAGCAGGTAGGCGACCTTGCGGTCGGTCGAGCAGGTCACCAGCGGTTGGGCCGGGTCGTCGTTGCCGGACAGGATGTCGTCCTCGCCGCAATGCACGGCCACCCACCGCATGGCGACCATCTGGATGTACGGGTTGGTGCTCTGCCGGAATTCCTTCATCGCCTGGATGCGCTCGGCGAGATCCTTGCGCGGGTCCGGCGGTCCGGGCGGCGGCGGGGGCTGATTGGCCGGCGGCTGGCCGGTCGCGGGCGCCGGCGAGGGG
>NZ_MVHD01000067.1 GCF_002086635.1 Mycobacterium alsense
ATCGTCAGTCCTTCCCGCCAAGCTCACGCTCGGCGTGTCAGACCAAGATCAGATCCACCGTTGTTCTGACAGTCCCCGCCAGGAAATACGGCGTGTCGCCGGCGTGTTGTACATTGGCATCGGGACTCCCGAAAGGGATCCTGTTAGCCGCAGCCCCGCCTCGTGCGGGGCTGGCGTGCATCTGGGGCAGGATTACCACAAGTGCCACGCGTACAGCTGGTCCTTCACGACGTCCCAGAGGTCGTCGTTGGCCTTGACGGCGCGAGCATCTGTGACGCCCGACCTCCGTCGCCGGAAATGCAGGTATGAGACCAGATCGGCAGCTTGGAGGAGGCGGCTGTGCTTGGAGGGGGCGAAGTGAAGGGCATCGACTGCCCGATCTGCCTTGCCTGAGTAAAGGCTCAGGGTGCCAATCCGCTGGAACTGCCAATAGCTTGCCCGGAGAGTGTCAGCTTGGTCGATCTCGTCTGCGATCGCGAGAAAGTGTGTCTCCCTGCCCCTCGCCATGCCGTTGAGTGTCTGCGCCATGAAGTCGATGGCGACACGATGCGGATGCCATGGGTTGGTATAGCGTCGGTTCAGCGCCGGAATATCGATGCCGCGGAGGGCCAGCTCCACACCGTCGCATGATGCGATCGCCTCAAGTGCGTCCGAATAGACCTTGATGCGAGCGCGGATCATCGGCGCCATGGGGGCCCAGTCGTCTTTGCCGTGCACAAGCGCATGGCCGTGCAATTCCGCGTCGTAGGCCACGCCGTACTTCGTCATGGCCTCGTGTACGACTGCGTCGAGCGAATTCTGCAGCTGGAGTGCGGCCTCCGCGGGAACGACAAGGGCTGTGAGCCAGTATTCGACTTTGTCGTACGACTCATCGAGGTAGGCCAGCAGCATGGCCCTGAATCTAGCGGGATCCGTCGAACGTCAAACGGGTACTCAGGACAGCTTGACTTCGCGTACCGGCTGCGTGGGCGACCAGTGATCTGCGCCGCGCCGGCGCACCGGTCGAAGCGGTGACGGAGGCGGCCCGAAGACCGCACGCGCGATACTCTCCCGATACTCCCACTCGGCCCGCGCCGCGATCGCCGCGCGCCGACGCTGCCGGCGGTCGAGCCACACCACCGCGGCGACTACGACCAGCGGCACGAAGAACCACGGGTAGGCCAGGATCACCCCGACGACCGTGTAGCCGGCGGGCAGCGCGAACAGCACTGCGGCGAACGGATGCCGGTCGTACCAGCGGTCCCTAGCCGACTCGAAACCGCATCGCGGGCATGTGTGCTTCGCCATCACTTTCACCTTCCGTCCGCAGTGCGTCCGCAGTAGTGCCAACCATTACTATTACTCCCCAACGCTGACAACGGCCTGACGTGCATCTTCTCAACACTCACAACTACACCAGCCTGCGCAAACGCCCAGGACGTAGAGTTCGGGACGAAGAGGCCGTGGGTTCAAATCCCGCCACCCCGACTCAACGACTCCAACGACTTTCGAACGGTCGCGGCGGCTCAACCGCTGTGGTCGATGGTCGATTGGGGCGGTCTCACGATCACGATGGGCAGCGGGCGGTTCTCGGAGGCGGTGACGCCCATCGGGGACGGACCGGCACCCACGCCGCTCATGGAGCGTGCCGCCATGCTCGCCAGTGCCATCTCGCCGAGCAGGCTTCCCTCGCTCCCGACGGCGGGGGCGACGCCGACGCTGGGCAGCGCTTCGGCGGCGAGCCTGATCTCCGGGGCGGCGGTGGTCCAGCCATACGGCACCGACAGCGCCCCGACCGAGGACGCCTGACCCACGCCGGCCGACACCGCACCCCCGAACCCGGCTGACCCCGCCGCGCCGACCGCCGCAGCCTGAGCAACGCCGCCGCCGGCATCGGCGGCCGCGGCCGCGTCACCGCCGCCCAGGCCGACGAAATCGGTCATGGTTCCCAGAAAGTTGCCCGGCATGTAGAACCCGGACGAAAACATTGTGTTCAGGAGGTTGTCGTTCAGGAACGCGCTCAGGGGCGACCCGTCCGTTCCGGCCAAGAAGTTCAAGATCCCCGCCGGGGTCGAGAAGTCCGCCCCGTCCAGTCCGGCTTCGGCCATCACCGCCGCCGCGGGCCCGGTGGGCGAGGCGAGGCCTTGCAGCGCGGCCGGCACCGCGGACAGCAGCTGCGACAGCCCCGTTTCCGTGGTCGTCGCCGCGGAGGGACCCGGGGCCTCCCCGCTCGCCAGGGCCTGAAGCGCGTACGCGGCCGGATCGGCGATCCGCGGGGGCGGCGTGAACGGGGTCACCAGCGCGGCCGCCGCCGATTCGGTGGCGTAGCCGTACATGGCGACGGCATCCTGCGCCCACATTTCCGCGTAGCCGGCTTCGGTGGCCGCGATCGCGGCGGTGTTCTGGCCCAAGACGTTGGCCGCGACCAACGACATCAACCGGACCCGGTTGGCCGCGATCACCAGCGGGGGGACCGTCGCCGCCAACGCGGTCTCATAGGAGGCCGCCGCCGCCCGCGCCTGCGCGGCCGCCTCCTCCGCCCGGGCCGCCGTGGCGCTCACCCAGCCCGCGTAGGGAGCGGCCGCGGCGGCCATCGACGCCGCGGACGAGCCGTGCCACCGGGCAGTGAGTTCCGAGATCACCGCGCCATGGGCGAGCGCCATCGACCGCAGCTCCGCGGCCAGCGCCTCCCAGGCCGCGGCGGCGGCCATGAGCGGCGCGGAACCCGCGCCGGAATACAAACGGCCAGAGTTGATTTCCGGCGGCAACAGGCCAAAATCCGTCAATACGGTGGTCGTGGTGAACGGCGGAGGTGTCATCGGACGTCCTTGGATGCGACGGGATGCTCGTCGCCCTAGGGACGTTTGGCCGCCAGACCCGGTCAGCACACCGACAGACCGGCACCACAACTTCTGCCAACGGCCGTCCGCCCAATCCTCGAGGCGACGCGCAGCCGGACGCGGCGCGCCCGGCACGGCTGGCAGGTCTTCGGACTCGCAGGCACGCACCTGTCGCGGTGCTCCTAGTGGCCGTCGCTTCCCAGCCCCAGACATCTGCTGTAGGCCAGTGCCGATGACGGCGGTCGTTCCTGCATACCGCTGCGGGACAGTCCCGGAATCTCACCGGGTTCCCTCTCATGACAAACCTCTAGAAGCGTTCGCCATTCGATGCCGGGGACACAGCTGCGGCCCCAGCAAACCAGCTGCGGAGAGGACACTACCTGATGTCCAGCGGCGTGGTAAACGTCCGCCAATTCGCGAATGAGGCCGCCTACGCTCCCGATTCGGGTTGCAGCCGGCGCCGCTGGGCCCGCCGGCTTTCCACCCGCGCCCAGATCCGCAACTGGTCGCGACCGACCAGCCGGCAACCGTGGGTCGTCGCCAACTGGCGGGCCGCCTTCGTGAACGACTGATTCGTCACCACCACCGTCCGATCGCAGCGGTGATGCAGGGCACCGGCCACCACCTGCTGCACGGCGGCCACGCCGACGGCCTTGGCCTGCCGCTTGCACTGGACCGCCATGGAGATGCCGTCTTTTTCGGCGATCAGGTCCACCCCGTAGTCCCCGGTGCTGGCGGTGGGGGCGACACCGAACCCCACGGCGCGCAGTTGCGCCGCAACGAATTCCTCGAACTCGACTCCCGACATCTCATCGATCGCCGCCAGGCTCGAAGCCACGTGGCGAAGGTCCCGCCGCCGCTGCCGGCCGGCGCGGTAGCGGTCGCGTTGCGCGCCCAGCCACAGCAGGGCGGCCACCGTGAGGACCAGCCCGCCCAGCCCGGCGCAGAATCCGACAACGACGGTGCCGGTCGCCCGCTGGGTGAAATACCAAGGGAGGGCGAACCCGACCACGAGCAGCGACCCGAATACCTTGTCCATCGTCGGATGAAACTAGCCGACGGGTACGACAATTCAGCGCAGGCGGAACCGAACCCGGGTGCCGTGGCGCGGCGCGAGCATGATGGAGCGGCGAACGATCCGCTCCGGCGCGTCGTCGGCCGCGCTGAACTCCCCCTCGCGCAGCAGCGTGTGTAGCACGGTGATCAGTTCCCGCATCGAGAAGGCCGCGCCCAGACAGCGTTTGACCCCGCCCCCGAACGGGACCCAGGCGTAGGTCTCGGGCCGGTGGCCGAGGAATCGCTCGGGGCGAAATTCGTTCGGGTGCTCGTAGGTGTGCGGATTGCGGTTGATGGCGACGATGTGCACCACGATGCGCGTGCCGGGCTCGACGAGGTAGCCGCCGATCGGAAACGGTTGCGCCGCAACGCGGGACGTCAGCGGCGCCGGCGGGCGCACCCGCAGGGTCTCGTGGATCACCGCGGTCGTGAAGGCCTCCTCCCCGCCGCAAGCCTCGGCCTGCACGCGGCGCAACGCGTCGGGATGATGCAGCAGGAGGTCGAAGACCCAGGCCAACGTGGTCGCGGTGGTCTCGTGGCCCGCCAACATCAGCGTGATCAGGTCGTCACGAATCTCGCTGTCGGACAGTCGTTCTCCGTCATCACCGCGAGCGCGCATCAGCAACGCCAGGATGTCGGGGTGCTCGCCCAGCCGCGGGTCGTCGCGCCGCCGCGCGATGAGCGGCATGACCACGTCGTCGATTTCCTGGTTGGCGCGGGTTCGCTGTGGCCACACGCGCAGCGCGCCCAGGTGCCGCAGCGCGTAGCGCACCGTCAACTGCTCGGAAACGCCCAGGTTCAACAGGCGTTCGAACGGCCGGCCCAGCCGCCGGACTTCGTCGGGGTCGTCGACGCCGAAGATGACCCTGACGATCACGTCCAGGGTCAGCGCCCGCGCCGCCGTCAGCATCGGGAACGGCCGGTCGACCGGCCAGCCGAGCATCGCCGCGCGGGCGGACTCCTCCATGATCGGCACGTAGCCGGCCAGCGCGGCACCGTGCAGCGGGGGGGTGAGGAGCTTGCGCCGCCGCAGGTGCTCCGGCTCCTCCTGCACGAACATCGACCCGGCCCCGTAAATGGCGGCCGCGGGGCCCACACCCTCGCCGCCGAGCAGCACGTCCGGCGGCGCGGTGAAGACCTCCTTGGCCAGCTCCGGGTCGGACACGATCGCCACGTCGCCCAGGCTGAGGATGGGCATCGTCATGATGGGCCCGTACCGGCGGATCAACCGCAGCATCCGCCGCTCGCCGCCGACCAGATACGCGAGCGCATACGCCGCGGCGAAAGCCGAACGCAACGGGCGCGGTGCGGGCAGGCCGGGCGGACGGCTCACGCTGACGACAGAAACACGGCCGTCCCGGTTGGTCAAGGCGGCGGCGCGCGGCCGCCGGGTCCCGCCGTTACGCGCAGTCGGCGCAGACCGGGAGCCCCGAGCTCGTCGTCCGCAACCTGCTGCGGTGCTGCACCAAGAAGCAGCTCGAGCACGTGAACTCGTCGGCTCGCTGGGGCACCACCGTCACGGACAGCTCTTCGCTGGACAGGTCCGCGCCTGGCAGCTCGTAGAAAAGGACGTCGTTGGGGTCCTCGTCGACAACCGCGGTCGCCGAGGCCGCGGGCGCGAGCTCGCGCAGCGCGGCGGCGTCCTGGGGCTCGACGTCCGGTGTGCGGCGTGCGTCGTAGTCGCTTGCGGTCGCCATGGTGTTCCTCCTCCATGTATGCCGGGCTGACGCACTTGCTTGTACTCACCCGTGGCAGAGTCGGTACCCCGTTCGGCTGCGGGTTAACCCTGTTTTGATGCGTCCGACGGGAAATTGCCGGTGAAAATTGACGCTCTCGGCGCCCGCCGGGCCCGGTTGCGGGCGGCCCGGCGGTCGACCGGACCGCAACGGCGCGGTCCCCTCGGAACTCGTTGCTTCCCAGCGCAGCTCGGCTACGATCACGGCGCCATCGGCGCGGGGACCGGACCACGCTGTGTCGGTCGGCGCCGGCGTGGGTATGCGGGCCAGATGACCGGCCGTGCCGCGCCCGCAGTCCTGTTCGACGTCGATGGGACCTTGGTCGACTCCAACTATCTGCACGTCTGTGCCTGGCAGCGCGCCTTCCACGATGAGCGCATGGAGGTCGGGGCCTGGAAGATCCACCGCTGCATCGGCATGGACGGCTCCCGGTTGGTGCGCACGTTGTCCGGTGACGCACCCGAGGACGTGCGGGAGCGGCTCAGCGACGGGCACAGCCGCTACTACCGGGACACCACCCCGCTGCTGGCGCCGCTGCCCGGCGCCCGCGCGCTGCTGCGTCGCGTCGCCGAGCTCGGGCTGCAGGTCGTGCTGGCCAGTTCGGCGCCCGAGGACGAGCTGCAGGCCCTGCTCAAGGCGCTCGACTGCGATGACTTCATCGCCGCAACCACATCGTCGCGCGACGTGGACACCGCCAAGCCCGAACCCGGCATCGTGGAGGTCGCGATGGACCGGGCCGGGGTGGACGCGCGGCGCGCCGTTTTCGTCGGCGACGCCGTGTGGGACGCCCAGGCCGCCGCGGCCGCGGGCCTGCCATGCATCGGAGTGTTGAGCGGCGGCATCTCCCGCGACGAACTGCGGGCGGCCGGCGCCGCCCCGATCTTCGCGGATCCGCAGGATCTCCTCGAGCGGCTGGACTCCACCCCAATAGCCGAGCTGGCGCGCGCCGGCTGACTACATCCCGTGGGTGCGCAGCATGAGTGGCAGCGCCCACCAGAAGAAGGCGAACAGCGCGAGCGCGCAGGCTCCCGCGATGAACCCCGCCGTCGCCCCGGCCACCGCGACGAAGATGATGACGGTCACCCCGGTGAGCGCCGAGCCGAGCAGCGCCAGCCCCGCGTAGGCGCACCGGTGCGCCGCCGACACCAACACCTGTAGGCGATGCCGCCGGAACAGCAGCCGATGAATCCCGACCGGGGCGATCAGCAGCACCGTCGCACCCACCGAACAACCCACCGTCACCAGATAGACGATGCGCATCTGTTCGGTGAGGAGGTCGAAGCGCTGCTGGAACGGCAGCGTCAGCAAAAAACCGGTGAGCAGCTGCACCCCGGTCTGCACCACCCGCAACTCCTGCAGCAGGCTGTTCCAATTTCGGTCCAGCCGTTCGATCTCGGTCTCGCCGCGCTGATCACGATCCCAGCGCTGGTCGGCTTCCGGGTGATCGACGTCCATGCCGTGATCATTCCACCCCGCAGTCCTGCGGGCGGTGCGACGATACTGACGTGGACGACACTCCCGGTGCGCTGACACCCGGACTGTCCTGCGCGTCGTGCGGCACGGGGCTGGCCGCGAAGGCCAAATTCTGCAGCGAGTGCGGGGCGCCGCGCGCCGAGGCCGCCCGATCCGCGGAGTACAAGCAGGTGACGGTGCTGTTCGCCGATGTCGTTCGGTCGATGGACATTGCCACGCGGGTCGGCGCGGAGCGGCTGCGCGAGATCATGACCGACCTCGTCGAGCGCTCGACGGCGGTGGTGCGGCGCTACGGCGGCACCGTGGACAAATTCACCGGCGACGGACTCATGGCGGTCTTCGGGGCACCGGCCGCGCTGGAGGATCACGCCATTCGGGCCTGCCTGGCCGCGTTGGGCATCCAGGCGGCGGCGGCCACCCTCTCCGAGGAGGTGCGGGCCCGCGACGGCATCACCCTGCAACTGCGGGTAGGCCTCAATTCGGGCCAGGTGATCGCCGGCGAAATCGGTTCGGGTGCAGGCAGTTACACCGCGATCGGGGAACAGGTGGGGATGGCACAGCGGATGGAGTCGGTGGCCGCCCCGGGGGCGGTGATGGTCAGCGAATCGACGGCCCGGTTGATCGGGCACGTCGCCGTGCTGGGCGAGCCGCAGGAGGCACAGGTCAAGGGCACCGACCGGCCGGTGCCCACGTGGCGTTTGATTGCGGTCGATGATCGCCATGCCAGGCGCCGCGGGGAATCCAAATTGGTTGGACGCGCGTGGGAACTCAACACGGTCGCCGCGATCCTGGACGAAGCCATCGGCGGCTCGGGCTGTGTTGTCAGCTTCGTGGGCCCACCCGGCATCGGCAAGAGCCGGATGGTCCGCGAGGCCGCCGCCGTCGCGGTCGACCGTGGAGTCCCTGTCTTCAACGCCCACTGCGAGTCGCACGCAAGTGACGTCCCTTTCCACGCCGTGGCGGGGTTGCTGCGGGCCGCAATCGGCATCGAGGACCTGGATGCGGACAAGGCCCGCAGGCAGGTGGGCGAGCTGTTCGCCGAAGCCGACGCGGAAGACCTCGTGCTATTACACGACCTGCTCGGCGTTCGCGAGGCCCCGCTGCCCGACGTCGCCCCTGATGCGCGGCGGCGGCGGGTGACGTCGTTGATCAACGGCGCGGCCCTGGAACGTCAGGAGCCGGGTGTGTACGTGATCGAGGACGTGCACTGGATCGACGAGGCGAGCGAATCAATGCTCGCCGGTTTCCTCGCGATCATCCCGCAGACTCCGACGCTGGTGCTGCTCACCTACCGGCCCGAGTACCAGGGCCGGCTGACGCGGCTGTCGGGGGTGCAGTCGCTCGCGCTGCGGCCACTGACCGACGCCCACACGTCGGCGCTCACCGCGGAGCTGCTCGGGAACGACCCGTCCACGCGCGCGTTGGCCCAACTCATCGCCACCCGCGCGGCCGGGAACCCCTTCTTCGCCGAGGAGATCGTGCGTGACCTGTCCGAGCGCGATGTGCTGCAAGGGGATACCGGCGATTACCGACTGGCCGACAGCGTGCTCGAGCGGCCCGACGAAGTCGCCGTGCCCGCGACCCTTCAGGCCACCATCGGGGCCCGCATCGACCGGCTCAGCCCGACCGCCAAGCGCACCCTCAACGCCGCCGCGGTCATCGGGTCGCGTTTCGATGTCGACTTACTCGACGAACTCGCGGAGGATGCCGACCCGGCCGCCTTGATCGACGCCGAACTGATCGACCAAGTCCGCTTCACGCCGAAGACCCAGTACGCGTTCCGCCACCCCCTGATTCACGCGGTCGCGTACGAATCACAGCTGAAAGCGGATCGAGCCAAGCTGCACCGCCGCCTGGCCGCCGCCATCGAGGCGCGCGGATCCGTCGACGAGAACGCCGCACTCATCGCCGAACACATGGAAGGCGCCGGGGATCTGCCCGGCGCCTTTGCCTGGCACATGCGCGCCGGAGCCTGGACGAACTATCGAGACATCGCCGCCGCGCACTCCAGCTGGCGCAGAGCGCGGCGGGTCGCCGACCGGTTGCCGGAGGACCACCCCGACCGGATGTCGATGCGCATCGCGCCGCGAATGTTCCTGTGTGCCACCGCGTCCCGGCAGGGCGGCCGGAGCGCCGAGACCGGATTCGATGAGTTACGACAACTGTGCAACGCGGCCGGCGATCAGCGGTCGCTGGCCGTCGGCATGGTTGGGCCGATGACGGACAGCCTGATGAACGTGCGTCGTGAAGAGGCATCGCGGCTGGCGGATGAGCAAGTCCGGCTGCTCGAGTCGATCGGTGATCCCACCCTGACGCTGGGCCTACTTTCGATGGCGCTGCTCGTCAAACACGAGACGGCCGAGATGGCCGAGATCCTCCGGCTTTCGCAGCACGTGATCGACCTCGCCGACGACGACTTCACCAAGGGCAATCTGGTGTTCGGATCACCGTTGACGTACTGCCTTCCGATGCGGGGGGTCGCCCGGGCGTGCCTGGGCCTGACGGGGTGGCGGGAGGACTTCCAGCGGGCTATGGCGGCCGCTCGCCACGCCGACGCGATGAGCCGCGCCAGCTCGGTTTACTACACCTACATGTCCGCGCTCACGTTCGGGCTGGTCCTGCCCGACGAGACCGTGCTCGCCCACTCCGCCGGCAACTACGAGCTCGCCAGGCAAGCGGGTGAGGACATCGCCGAGTCCCTGTCCGAAACGGTCCACGGCGTCGTCCTGGCCAGCCGGGGCGGCGCCGACCGCGCGGCCGGGATCGAGCTGCTGGTGCGCGCCCGCGAGCGCGCGCTGGAGTTGCAGTTCACCCTGGTCATTCCCCCGTTCGTCAACAGCTACATCGCGCGCGACTGGGCCAGCCGCGGAGATGTCGATGGCGCCATCGAATTGGCCCGTACGGCCTTCGCGGACATGGCCACCGCCAAGAGATGCGTCTGGCTCCCGCTGGCCGTCACGGCGCTCGTGGAAGCCCTGGTGAAGCGGGGCGCCGATCAGGATCTCGACGATGCCAAAGTCGCTATCGACCGCCTGGCGGGCGCGCCGACCGACCCCGGATACGTCGTGAATGACATTGCCCTGCTGCGGCTTCGGGCGCTCCTGGCGCAAGCACACGGGGACGCGGGGTCATACCGCGACTATCGGGACCGGTACCGGGCGATGGCGAAATCGCTTGGCTTCCAAGGGCATATGGCTTTGGCCCGGGCCATGGCATAACCGGCGACGAATGGAGGAACGATGCCCGCGATCGATCACGAATGGAGCAAGCCCGCCGCCATGGCGATTCCGGCGGAGGGCTACTTCGAGCTCCAGCGCGGCAGGTACGGCCCGGTCTTTCCCCGGACGCCCGCGGGCTACGGTTTCTCGATCATCGCCAAGGTGAAGCCGGGCCGCGAAGATGCGATTCGCGAGTACGGCACTACGATCCAGGCGGCAATAGAGGCACAGCCCGATCTGCTCGCCCCGCTGCGCCTGCACTACTTGCGTTGGGTGTTGTTCGACGTCGGCTCCGGGCTGCATTTCCAATACCAGGGCATCTTCGACACCGACTTCGACAAGTACACCGAGGACGCCATCAAGCTCTTCTCACTGTCGGGCGTCACGACCGTGTTCACCAATCTCGAAGGCTTCCCGGACGACTGGCAAACCAACCCGGAGGCGTTCATCAGGTTCGTGCGCGAGCATCAGTTCCCCAGCTTCCTGGAGTACGGGGAGTATCCCTACGTCACCGCGGACGAGATCAAGAAGGCGCTTCGGCTCAAGGCCGCGTTCTCCGACATGCTGGACCAGATGCAGTGATGCTCGATCTCGACAACATCCAGCACATCCTGGTGACCCGCACGCCGGCCATGACGGGTCGCTACGAGTTCCTGTCTTTCGGCGATCCGGTGGGAGGTCGCGCGTGGCTGGGTGAACTCGTCGACAAGGTCCAGTCGGCGGCGGATGCCCGCAAAACGATGGACAGCCAAGACCGGTGGGTCACACTCGCGTTCACCTGGAACGGCCTTCGGGCGCTCGGCGTTCCCGAGGATTCGCTGGCCACCTTCCCGGACGAGTTTCGCGAGGGCATGGCCGCGCGCGCCGACATCCTGGGCGACACCGGAGCAAATCACCCCGACAACTGGGCGGGCGGGCTGGCCGGCGGCGACCTGCACGCGATCGCCATCCTATTCGCGCGCAACGACGCCGAACGGCGCCGCTGCACCGTCGTCCACGCCGATCTGGTCGCGCGGTGCCCCGGCGTGCGGGTGCTGTCCTTCCTCGATCTGAATGCGACGCCACCATTCGACTATGCCCACGATCACTTCGGATTCCGGGACCGGCTGTCGCAACCGGTGATCGCCGGAACCGGCGAGGAGCCGACGCCCGGCTCCGGGGGTGCGCTGCAGCCGGGCGAGTTCATCCTCGGCTACCCCGACGAGGAAGGTGTCGTCCCGAAATTCCCTCAGCCCGAAGCACTGTCACGCAACGGTAGTTTCATGGCCTACCGGCGGCTGCGTGAGCACGTCAGTTTGTTTCGGAGCTACCTCGAGGAGCAGGCGGCAACCCCCGACGGGCGGGACCTTCTCGCCGCAAAGCTGATGGGCCGGTGGCGAAGCGGCGCGCCGCTGACCCTGGCACCCGAGCGCGACGACCCGGGGCTCGGCGCGGATCCGATGCGCAACAACGACTTCAATTACAAGGAGATGGACCGGTTTGGCTACGCCGTGCCACTGGGATCCCACATCCGCCGGCTGAATCCGCGTGACACGGCCGTCAACATGAACCGGCGCCGAATGATCCGGCGCGGCGCGACCTACGGCGCAGCGCTTCCGGAGGGCGCCGACGACGACGGCGCGGATCGGGGAATCGCCGCGTTCATCATCTGCGCCAGCCTCGTCCGCCAATTCGAGTTCGCGCAAAACGTGTGGATCAACGACCGCAACTTTCACGAGCTGGGCAACGAACGCGATCCATTCTGCGGAACACAGGACGGCACAATGGAGTACAAGATTCCCAAACGTCCCGTCCGCAAAACTCTGAAAGGCTTGCCCGCCTTCACCACCCTGACCGGCGGGGCCTATTTCTTTCTACCCGGTATCAACGGCCTCAAGTACCTTGCGAGGGTCCAGTGAGCGCGCCCGCACGCACCTACAACCAGGCGCACATCCCCCGCAAACACACACCGGGCCGTCGGCGCATCAGCATCTATTGGACCTGGAGCTACCCGTGGGAGGCTCAGCGCGATCCGGCCGAATTGGACAATCGGTTCTCCACGATGACCGAGGTCCGTAGGGCGGCCTGGCCCGACTACGAGGCCCCGGAATGGGACGGGGCGCACTTCCTGCAGGGCATCGCAGGCACCCTGGAGTTGTTCCACCGCTCGACGCTGCACTTCCAAAAATTGGCCGGCGAGGTGACCGGCCACCCTGTCGCGGTTTTTCAGCGCATCGACCAGGCCGGCTACGCGCTGCCGATCGACGAGCGGATACTCGCCGACACCGACACCCTCATGATCTTCGGACTCGATCATGTGCTCGAACAAGCGGAGGCACGACCCGACGAGGTCGACGCCATCCGCGCCTGGTTGCGGCGGGAAGGCACCTGCCTGCTGCTGGCCCCGCACCACGACGTCGGCTTCACCGACGACGCGAGGCAACGCCAGGTCGAGTACCTGCACCACGGTGACCCGCTGGTGCCCCGCCAACAGCGCTTCAGCCAGTACACGCGCTCCCTGATGCGGGCGCTCGACGTTCCCGTCCACAACACCTGGGGGCTCCGGCCGGCCGTCGCCCCCGAGGGCAGCAACCGGATCGCCCCGCTGACGCGCTTCGGAGACCTGGACACGCCGCGGCTGCTCGACAACGTCACCACCTTCAACTTCCACCCCCACCTGCCGCACTACGAATTGACCGCCCCGGAAAGCGACGCGCTGCGCGTGCTGGGGCGGCAACGGATCGATCCGACGCGGCCGCACCCCTTCACGGAGGCCGGCAACACCGAGTTCAATGCGCTCATCTGGATGCCGCCCGCCGGGCTACGCGCCGGCGACATCGTGTTGGTTGACTCCACAAACTTCACGACGCTCTTCGGTGGCACCGAGAGCTTGGTGACCTTCTGGCGAAATGTTGCGCTGATGCGATAGCGGCCGGTCAGCGGTTGAGGTTGCCGTCCCGCACAGCGGTCAACGCGTCATCCAGGGTGGGGTACAGGGGGAACGTCTTGTCCAAACCGGTCAGGTGAATCGGTCTCCTGGTCGCCGGGCCGCGCGCAACCACACCAAACTCGGTGGACTTACCCAGTTTTTCGTACGTCGCGGCCAGGATCTTCAGCCCGACCGAGCCGAGGAACTCCACCGCGGAAAGGTCGATGACCAGGGCCGTCGGCCCTTCGGCGATCACCGAGCCGATGGCCTGTTCGAGCGCCGGCGCCGTGACCAGATCGATTTCGCCGCTGACGCTGACCACGGACACACCGTCGTGGTCCTCAACCAACGTGGTAATCGAGTCGGGAGCTGACAATGGCGATCCTTTGTCCAGGGTCGTAAGTGTGGTGCAAGCCTAACCTGCCGCGCGAACTGCGAGAAGAATATGCCCTCGACGCCTGCGCCGCGATAGCCCAGGCTAGTCTCCATAAACAGTGCGCACTGCGGGCGCGACGCGGCAGGGGAGGCTATATGTCAGATTCGCCGTCGGATTTCGGGACTACCAGCATCGCCGCGCAGACGGTCAGCGAGGGCCTGCTGCCGCAGCTGGTCCAGCACCTGCGGCAGAACCGCACCGTTTTGCGCGAGGAGTGGGCACGCCGGATCACCGAGGCCGAATTGCTGACCGCGATGACGCCCGAGGAGCTGTTCTCCGAGGCGACCGCGGTCTACGACAACTACGTCGAGGTGCTCGAGACCGGTAGCGTCGAGGCGCTGCAGGCCTACGCGCGCGACCTGTCCGAACGCATCATCCCCCGGGGCGTGGAAACCGACGAGGTGCTGGGCATCGTGCTGTTGCTGCGCGACGTGCTCGCGCGGTCGCTGTTCGAGAAGTACCAGACCGAGTTCGAAATGCTCAACCGGGTGCTGGACGCCTACGAGCCGGCGGCCAACCGCATCGCCAACACCGTGGGCGTGAGCTTCGTGCAGGAACGCGAGCGCATCATCCGTCAGCAGCAGGAGGCGATCCGCGAGCTGTCGACGCCGGTGCTGCAGGTGCGCGAGCAGCTGTTGATCTTGCCGATCATCGGTGTGCTCGACAGCCAGCGCGCCCGCCAGCTCACCGAGCAGCTGCTGAGGGCCATCCGGGCGAACCGCGCCAAGGTCGTCGTCATCGACATCACCGGTGTGCCGACGATCGACTCCACGGTGGCCAACCACCTGGTGCAGACCGTCGACGCGTCGGGCCTGATGGGCGCCAGCGTGATCATCACCGGCCTGTCCTCGGAAATCGCGCTGACGCTGGTGACGATCGGGCTGGACCTGTCGAAGATGAACGCCGTCGGCGACCTGCAGGGCGGCATCGAGGAAGCCGAGCGCCTGCTCGGCTACGAAGTCACCCGCACCGGCGAACAGACCGGATAAGCACCATCGACGCGAGCGCCTCATGCCAGTACCCATCCTGAAGCAGGGATCGATCCTCATCGCGTCCGTGCAGGCCGCGCTGTCCGACTCGGACGCCGAACGGCTCCGGCACGACCTCATGGATCGGGTCAGCCAGTTCCGCGCGCAGGGCATCATCGTCGACCTCACCGCCATCGACGTGATGGATTCGTTCGCGGCCCGGTCGCTGCGCACCATCGCACACATGACCCGGCTGCGCGGCGCGGACACGGTGATCGTGGGCCTGCAGCCCGAGGTGGCCTTCGCGATGGTGCAACTGGGTCTGGCATTCGACGACATGAACACCGCACTAGATCTCGAAGAGGGCCTTGCGCTGCTGAATCGCCAAGGTGGAGTGGGGAAATCGACGATCGGGCGCGACGGTGGCGGGTGATTTCGTCGTCGACATCCACAAGCCCGACGACATCGTCGCCGCCCGCAAAGCCGGACACCAGCTAGCCCTCGATCTCGGATTCTCGCTGACCGACGTCACCATGATCGCCACGGCCATCTCCGAGATCGCCCGCAACATCACCAGCTACGCGGGGCGCGGCGCCGTCCAGGTCACCGTCGCCGACCGCGAGGGCCGCCGGGCCCTGGTGGTGCGCGCGGAGGACGAGGGACCCGGCATCGTCGACATCGAGCGGGCGATGGAGGACGGGTACTCGACCGGCCGTGGGCTGGGGATGGGCCTGCCCGGCGCCCGCCGCCTGATGGACCGGCTGGTGGTGGACTCGACGCCCGGCCGCGGGACCATCATCGAGATGTGGAAATGGGTTCCCGCCCATGCCTGACCATGCATGACAACGGCCGGTTCGGCCCGATCGAGTGGGCGGCCGCCGGCCGCCCACTGCCCGGCGAGCATGTCTCCGGCGACCAGCGGATCGCGATCGGCATCGACGACGATGCCGCGCTGTTCGGCGTGATCGACGGGCTCGGGCACGGTCCGGCCGCCGCGGTGGCCGCACTGCGCGCGGTCGACACGCTCACGAACGCATGCACCGAGCGGCTCGAGGTGCTGATTCAGCTCTGCCACCGCGTGCTGGAAAACACTCGGGGGGCGGCAATGACGCTGGCGCGGGTGGACTTCGGGGCCAACCTTGTCTCCTGGACCGGGGTCGGCAACGTCGCCGCCAACGTAGTCGCCAAAGCGGCGACCGGCACCCAGGTCCGGGCCAGCGCGCGCCTCATTTCCGGCATCGTCGGCTATCGCATATCGGAAATCAGGCCGGCACAGGTGGTTTCGGTTCGCACGGGCGACCTGATCGTGATCGCTACCGACGGCATCACCGCGGATTGCGTGGACCACATCGACTTCGCCGCCCCCGCCACGGTCATCGCCGACCACATTCTGACCAAGCACAGCAAGGAAACCGACGACGCGATGGTGCTGGCCGCGCGCCATCGGGGAACATCGACGTGAGCAAGACCATGAGCATGACATGAGCAAGACATGAGCGATCGCATCTTCGCGGCCGGCTTTCACGCCCGCTACGCCGACGCGCTCAAACGCCACCTGACCGAGGGCGACGAGAATGCCCTGTCGGTGGCCCACGAGCTCGGGCGTCGCGCCCTGGAAGCACAGCTCAGCATGCTCGAAATCATCGAGCACCATTTCCGGTTCGTGCAGGAGCTTGCCGAGGCGTTTCCGGTCGACCGGGCCGCCGCTATCGAATTCTTGTTACAGACGCTGGCCCCGCTGGACGTCGCGACCCGCGGATTCCTCGACGGCACCCGCCGTTACGCGGAAGAGCGCGCCCGCGCCGAGGGCCTGGCCGACCGTGACAAATTCCGCACCGCCCTGGTGAATTCGCTGCAGGAGGGCTTCTTCGTCGCCGACCACGAGGGCTCGGTGATCGAGGTGAACAACGCCTTCATCGACATCCTCGGCTATCCGACCTCGGGCCTGCCCTACCGATGGCCCCACCCGTGGCTGGTCGACAAGAAGACCGCGCGCGAACAGATCGCCGTGGTCCGCAACAACGGCAGCGCCGAGTACGAGACCCCGATTCGGCACCGGGACGGCCATCTCGCGTGGGTGATGGTGAGCATCAACGTGGTCCAGGAGACCGGCAGCGACCGCGATGTCTACGTGGGGACCATCCGCGATATCACCGTGGAGCGCGCGTTCGCCGCCCGGGAAAGCGCGGTCCTGCGCCTGGCCACGGCGGTGGCCGTGGCCAAGAGCGTCGCCGAGCTGTTGTCGATCACCCTCGACGAGTGCCGGGCGGCGATCGACGTCAAGCGCGTGATCGCCGTTTCGTGGCCCAGCGGTGAGGGCGAACCGACCGTCCAGGTTGCCGGTGATCCCGTCGAAACGACCTGGCGCAGGCTGGACCCGTGGCTGCGGCACACGTTCCAGGACGCGCGCAATCAGCTGCCACTGACGGCCAAAACCGTCGACAGTCCTGACAATCCCGGCAAGGCACAGGGATTGGTGGCGGTGCTGTCCAACACCGGCGACCTCGCGTTGTGGCTGGAGCTGCGTACCCCGCGCTGGGTCAGCGCCGAGGATCGGCTCTTGGTCACCGTCCTCATCGGGCACCTCAGCCTGGCCATGCAGCACGTGCGCCAGTTCGAGAGCGCCCGCGAGACATCGCTGACGCTGCAGCGCACGATGTTGCCTCCGCTAGAGCCACCCCCCGGCTTCGCGGTGTGCTACGAGCCCGCGATCCCGCCGCTGGAGATCGGCGGCGACTGGTATGACGTGCTGCCGATCGGCGAAAACCGGATCGGCATCGTCGTCGGCGACTGCGTGGGCCGTGGCCTGCCGGCGGCCGCGATCATGGGCCAGCTGCGCAGCTCGGCGAGGGCGCTGCTGATCAACGGCGCCCAGCCGGCGCTGTTGCTCGAGCAGCTCGACTCGGCGGCCTCGCTCATTCCGAATGCGTACTGCACCACGGTCTTCTTGGCGGTTCTGGACACCGAGACCGGGGTGCTGGAATACAGCAATGCCGGCCACATGCCGGCGGTGCTGGCCGGTCCCGAGGCCGGACAGACAACCGTGTTGACGGATGCCACGTCGGTGCCGCTGGCGGTCCGCCGCGAAGCACCGCGTCCGCAGGCCGCCCGGGTGCTCCCCCCGGGCTCGACGCTGATGGTGTTCACCGACGGGCTGGTGGAGCGCAAGCACGAGTCGATCGACGACGGAATCGCCCGCGCCGCAAGCATTCTGGCGAAGGCAATGGAGTCACCCCTGGAGGAGGTCCCGGAGACACTGGTTCGTGCGCTGGCTCCGCCGTCGGGGTACGACGACGATGTCGCGATGGTGGTGTACCGCCACCGACTGGCGCAGCTGCGTGTCGAAAGCGAAGCAGTGGCAGGGCAATTGGCGGCGGTCCGGCGCCGCCTGGCGGCCTGGCTGCGGAGCGCCGGCGTTCCCGACGGGTTGGTGGGCGACATCGTGCTGGTGGTCAACGAGGCGTGCACGAACTGCGTCGAGCACGCCTATCGCGGGCACGCGACAGGAACGATGCTGCTCGAAGCCGATGTCGCCGACGGCCAGATCCGCACGCGGATAAGCGACGCCGGTTCCTGGAAGCCCCCCGCGGCCGACCCGGGCCACGGCGGACGCGGCCTGGTGTTGATGAGGGCGCTCAGCGACGAGATGGACATCCACAGCACCACGGCGGGCACCACGGTCGACATCAATTTCCGTCTTCCGGCGGAGGCCAGGTGAGCGTGCGAATGAGCGGCGCCCGTTTGCCCGGGCCGATTCGAGGGTAGACATCGGCGTGACCCGCGCATCAATCACCGTCGAACCCGCCCTGCCGGCGGCGCACGGACCGCTGTCGACCGCCGTCCGTCGCGCACTGGCCGGCCCGCCGTCGTACGACTCGCTGACCCGCATCGGTGCACCCGTCCGGGACTCCGATCCGTACGGCCTGGACCTGCAACTGGCGTTGAGCATGTGCTACGAGCTGCACTACCGCGGGTTCGCGGGCGTCGATCCCGGCTGGGAATGGAATCCCGCCCTGCTGCAACTGCGCGCCGATTTGGAGCGCGCTTTTTTGGCGGGCGTGCGGCGCGACGTCGGCCCCATCGATCCCGAACACACCGCCGCGGCCGAAATGGAGGCGATCTCCGTCGAGCCGGCCGACGGCACCGGCCCGTCGTATTACCTGCGCGACACGGGAACCTGGGAGCAGATGCGTGAATACTTCGCGCATCGTTCGATTTACCACCTCAAAGAGGCCGATCCGCACGCCTTTGCGATCCCGCGGTTGACGGGCACCGCCAAGGCGGCGTTCGTTGCCGTCGAGTTCGACGAGTACGGCGCCGGCCAGGGCCCGCGGCTGCACCAGCAGCTCTTCGCCGATCTGCTGGCGGCGGCGGGCCTGGACCCCACCTACCTCGCCTACCTAGACGCCGTGCCCGCCGAGGCGTTGGCGGTGGTAAATCTCATGTCGCTGTTCGGGCTGCATCGCTCGTGGCGTGGCGCCGCGATAGGGCACTTCGCGGCGACGGAGATCACCTCACCCCCCGGTTCGCGGCGAATGGTCCAGGCCCTGCGGAGGATGGCTGCGCCGCAGGCATGCATCGGGTTCTACAGCGAGCACGTCGAGGCCGACGCGGTGCACGAACAGGTCGTGCGAATCGACGTCGTCGGCGATCTCGTCGCCCGCGAACCCCACCTCGACGCCGACGTCATCTTCGGGATACGCGCGCACGCCGCGGTCGAAAAACGGTTGGCGGATCGGATTATGGAGTCGTGGAAGCAGGGTCGGACGTCGTTGCGGAGGCCGCTCGACTAGCCTTGCCGAGCTGCTTCTTGGCGCCCCGGCAGCGTCGGTGGCTGGTGTCGCACAACGGATAATCGTCGCTGCGCCGGCAGGTGCAGATTGCCACCATGAACCGGTCGGACTCGACGACGCCGCCGTCGGGCATCTCGATGCGTACCGGCCCGGACACCAGCACGGGCCCGCCCGCGACCACCCGGACCCGCGTGGTGCTCATCGCTTGTCCGCGCGGATCACGACGAGTTCTTCTTCCCGCCGGCCCCGCGGGATCCGGCCGGTCTCCTCCAGCCACTTCGCTCGCGCCGTCATCACGGGGCCGAACGGAATCCACTTCGAGGCAACGATTTCGGCGTCCATGCCGGCCCATTTTAGGCGGTCCAGCGACTGCTGGGCACCGGCTATCGCCGAGTGCACGAGCAGCAGTGAACCGCCGTCGCACAGCAGTTTCGGCGCCGATTCGCACAGCGGATCGAGCACCATCCGGCCATCGCGGCCGGCGTTCCAGGCCCACGACGGGCCGGCGCTCGAGCAGATCTGATCGGAATCGTCACGGGGAGGGGCCGGGACGTACGGCGGGTTCGCCACCACCACGTCGAACGGGGCACAGTCGACGGCGTCGATCCACGATCCCTCGCGGACGTCGATGTCCAGGCCCGCCAGGGCGGCGTTGTCGCGCGAGCAGCGCACCGCGCGGGGGCAGACATCGAAGGCGGTGATGGCGGCGCAACCCATCTCGGCCGCGGCGATCGCGACGAATCCGCTACCCGTACAGAGGTCGAGCACCCGTCGCCCCGGGATGAGCGCGGTCTCGTGCATCACGTCCACCAGCAATCGGGAATCTTCCTGCGGCTGGTACACGTTGTCCGCAACCGAGATGACGGGTTCGGGGTAGGTGGTTGTCAAGGTGGGCCTTTCACCAGATCCAAAACGGATCGCCGTGGCGGTCACGGCTTCGCCGTGTATATGCCCGCAAACTCGGGGGTTGAAACGGTTCAACGGCGGGATCGACTATCCCGTGGGCGCGTGCGCGAATTGCTTGACGACCGTTTCGCAAAAAGCAGGCAGGTCCCTGGGCGAGCGACTGGTGATCAAATTGCCGTCCACCACCACCTCTTCGTCCACGACGTGTGCGCCCGCGTTGCGGAGATCGGTGCGGATGCTGGGGTAGGAGGTCACCGTTCGCCCCACGACCACCCCGGCCTCCACCAGCGTCCAGGGCCCGTGACAGATTGCCGCGACGGGCTTTCCCGACACCACGAAATCGCGCACGAACGAGACGGCAGCGCCGTCGAGCCGCAGCTTGTCCGGGTTGACCGTGCCGCCGGGAAGGACCAGGCCCGCGAATTCGCCTACCGCGGCTTCCGATACCGCGCGGTCCACGTCGAAAGTTCCGGCCGGCTCGAGATCGTGGTTACGTGCCTGGATCTCACCGGCTTTCAGCGACAACACCTCGACATGGGCTCCGGCTTGCTCAAGGGCGGCCCGCGGCTGCTCGAGTTCGACCTTCTCGACGCCGTCGGCGGCCAGGATCGCAACTTTCATGCCTTGCAACTCATTTGACATCGCGGCTACCCCCTTCACTGGGTATTTACGGTTGGGTTCGACGATCCGCCGTCCCGAGTGGCGCGTAACGCCGCATAGAGGTCGACCGCGCCGATCCCGCCGAGGGCTGCGGCCGAGATCATGCCCCGACGCCGGCGTCCGCGGCCACGGGCGGCGAAGCCGGTCAGCAGCAGCGTCACGTCCAGGACGTCACCCGCCACCCTGGTCCAGACCAACTTGTCGGGACCCGCCAACAGCGCGGCTCCGTGGCCGCATTCGCGGGCGCCGAGCGCCCGGATGATTCGGCGCGCCGGGCGCGTGTCGTCCACGCCCGCGATCGCAGCTACCTTGCCGGGCGCGAGCAGCTCGGTCAATCCCAACCCGAAGCTGGCGCCCGCGAGTGCCTTCACCACGGGCGCGGCGGTGCTGCCGGATCGATCACTCAACGTCGACTCCCTTGCCACGCCAAAGCGCTTACTTACAATTCCGTTGTCGCACAGGTAGTTCCGCGTGCAGGCAACCGATCCCGCGTTTCGACGGGCCGGACCGGCCCCCATAGTGGCATTCGGGTACCCCGGCAAGCACCGTCCAAACGTGCCATCAGCTCGAAGCGTCGCGCAGGGCCTCCAGCAAAGGCTGGGCGGCTTCCTTGAGGAACAGGTCCTGCGCCTCACCTCCGATCTGGACCAGCGCGATGTCGGTGAACCCCGCTTCCCAGTACGGGCGGACGCCGTCGACGATCGCGTCGAGGTCCGGGCCGCACGGGATCGAACCGGCGACGTCTTCGGGTCGGACGAATTGGGTCGCGCCGGCGAAACCCGCCGGGGTGGGCAGGTCGGCGTTGACCTTCCAGCCGCCGGCGAACCAGCGAAATTGGTCGTGCGCGCGCTTTATGGCGGTGTCGCGGTCGGGATCCCAGGACACCGGTATCTGGCCAACCACCCGTCCGCCTCCGGCGAGGTTGGCGGCCTGGCGGGCGGCGTGCCAGGCATCGACGAGGTCGCCGTCGGGCTCCACGGCGACGAAGTGGTCGGCCAGCTTGGCCAGCTTGTCGATGCCCTGGGGGCCGGACATCGCCACCGCGATACCGACGGGGATGTCGGGCACGTCCCACAACCGCGCGGAGTCGACCTGAAAGTACTCGCCGCGCCAGCTCACCAGCTGGCCGCCGAACAGCTCGCGGATGATCTTGATCGCCTCACGCAGCATGTCCTGCCGGCGTTCGACGGCCGGCCACCCCCTGCCGACGACGTGTTCGTTGAGGTTCTCGCCGCTGCCCAGGCCGAGGGTGAACCGGCCATCGGACAGGATCTGCACCGTGGCGGCCTGCTGGGCCACGATCGCGGGGTGATAGCGCATCGTCGGGCAGGTCACGTAGGTGTACAGGTCCACCCGTTCGGTGGCGTGCGCGACCGCGCCCAACACCGCCCACGCGTTGGGCGCATGCCCCTGCGAAGCCAGCCACGGGGAGAAATGGTCGCTGCACACCTCGAAGTCGAACCCACGCTCTTCGGCCGAAATCGCGTGCCGCACAAGCTCTTTGGGTCCACTCTGCTCGGTCATCAGAGTGTAGCCAAAATTCGTCATGCCGACATGATTACCCGGGTGCCCGGGGCGCAAACCGGCAGGCGGTTTCACCTTTTTGACGTGGCTTTGGACGTGGCTGCGACGCGGCGCGCGGGGCTACAGACGCTCCTTGACCGCCGCCGACAGGCGGGAGCCGTCGGCCTTCCCGGCGGCGATCGCCGTGGCCGCCTTCATCACCAGCCCCATCTGTTTCATCCCCGGACGCTCCCCGATGTCCTCGGCGACCTGGGCGATCGCGGTGTCGGCGACGTCGGCCAGCTCGGCCTCGGTCAGCGGCGTGGGCAGGTACTCGTCGATGATCCGCGCCTCGGCGTGCTCGGTGGCGGCGAGCTCGCCGCGCCCGTTCTGGGTGTAGATCTCGGCCGACTCCCCGCGCTTGCGCGACTCCCTGGCCAGCACCTTGATGACGTCGTCGTCGGAGAGCTCGCGCGCCTGCTTACCGGAAACCTCCTCCGTCTGGATCGCGGCGAGCAACATCCGCAGGGTCGCCGTCCGCAGCTTGTCCTGGGACTTCATCGCCTGGGTCAGGTCGGCCCGCAGCCGGGATTTGAGTTCCGCCATGCCTGAAACGCTACGCGCCGCGACGCCCGTCAAGATTGAGAAATGCCCGGCCCGCCGACAGGATGGACCCCATGACGCACGACGGGCCGCCCGGTGAGCGCGCGCCGGCCGGTCATCCCCCGCCGGCGTACGGCGCCCCGCCGGGCTACTACGCCCCGCCGCCCGGGTATGGCACGGGCGGCGGGGCGTAGTAGCC
>NZ_MVHD01000068.1 GCF_002086635.1 Mycobacterium alsense
GCGTCGAGCTGGTCGACGACGTAGGCGACGTGCAGGCTCGGCTCGTCGCCTTCGATGTCGCCGGACACCATCGTGCATTGGTTGATGAGCGCTGGGGCGACAACATCCAGCGGGGCGAAGGTGTATTCGTCTCTTGCCCAGCCTGCCGCGGTTGTCGAGGTGGTTAAATCAGCCATTTCAGATTGCCTTTCCAGGTGCGCACGGGGAAACCCGCGCGTGAAATTCAACGGGGTTTCGGCTGGGCACCTGGCCGGCTAGCCGTTCCGCACCTGGCGGATAGACACCAATGTTACAGGCGGTACTGACAATCCGTGGTTATTCGCTGCCGTGCGGGCCGAATGCCTCGACCCACTTGTTGCCCTTGGGTGTGGGCGCGCTGGCGCCCGAACGTAGCGAGCCGACGGGCTTGCTCGGTTTGACGGCGACGATGCCGAGTGTTTCCTTGGCGGCCTGCGCGGCCTGCGCGACCTTGGCGGCGTCGGGGACGCCGGTGTCGTCGAGCAGGTCCTCGAGTTTGGCGCCGGACGCCCATAGCGCGGCGGGTTTCATGCCGAGCGCGGTGACGTGGGTGTCGATGGCGGCGCGTTGCATGTTCTCGAGCCGCGTTGCGATGGCGGTGTTTTGGGATTCGGATTCGCGTAGCTTGGTGCGCCACTTGGCTGCCTCGTGATTGGCGTTGGCGTCATCATCTGATTCCTGGTCTGCTGTTGCCACTGATTCATCATCGGAGTCGTTGCCGGCAGGTCGTTTCGGTGGTCGCATCGAGTCTTCGAATTCAGCCTGCGCGGTTGCCGCGACCAGAGTCTGGACCTGTTCGGGGCTAAGCTCGCCGGCGCTCTGGCCGGCGGGTTCCGTGGTGGCTTCGGTTGGTCCTTCGGTCATTTCACTATTCTCCTTGTGTCTTAGTTGTTGTCGGTGTTGTAGCGGCGGCGTAGCTCGTCGAGGTCGGCCAGCATTCCGGCCAGGTGCGCGGCGATGTGCTGGGCGGCCGGCGCTGACAGCACCAGGACAGTGGTGACGCCGGCGCGGTCGGTGGCGCGCAGTTCGATGGCGTCGACGCCGTTTTGGTGGCCGGCGTACACGTACTCCAGGCGGTGCGGAATGACGGTCACGGGCTCTCGTGGCGGCCCTGCGGGCTCAGTGGTGAAGTCGTTCATGCGGCTTGTTCCTGTCAATCGGTTGCGTGGATGGGTTGGCTGAAGTCGCGGGGCGCGTAGGGTCTTCCGTCGCCAGTGTCGACACCGGCGGCTGCGCGCTGGACACAGGGAACACGTCTGACCCGGCCGTCGGGCTTGGTGCACCAGTGGCCTGGTTCGGCCGCGCAGTTCGGGCAGCTGATATCGAGCGCGCCGGTATCGGCGTATGCCTGCCAGATCGGTCGTTTCATGACACCTCCTCGTCGGGAAGCACTCGCCAGGTCCGGTCGTGGCTGCCGGCGCGGTGCCCATCGACGGGTATCGACTCGATACGGGGATGTCTGGTTGCGGCTCGGCAGGCTGTCGCGTCGTCGTAGCCGGCGGCCTTGGCCGCGCGCCGGTAGTCGTCCTGATCGATCGTCGCGGTCCCGGCGGGCAGGCGGTCGAGGTATTGGGCGAAGAAGTCCGGGGCTGAGGTGTAGGTGCTTTGCTGTTGGCCGGTGATTGACCATGTGGCGCCGCGTTTGGTCCGGGCGATCACCTCGACGTCGGGGTTGGACGATGCGGCCATCGATAGGCTGCTCTGGCTGTAGCCCGCAGCCTTGCCGGCCCGGTACACAGCAAACGATTCCGCGGTCGTGTGCCCGGCCGCGCGGAGTTCGGCGATGTGGTTGTTGAACCACTTCTGACACGACAGCTTCGGGCGCTCGGATTGGTGCGACCTGCGGGAATCAAGAGCGGTGATGTTATTCGATTGGTCACCCTGACCAATGTGGTCACCCTCGCTGACGTGCGGATATCGACCCTGACCGGGTTGGTCACCCTGACCACTTCGCAGTAACCGGTACCGCGTGCCGCGATCAACCGCCAACGACTCCACGTACCCATCCGCAGCTAACTCGCTGACGGCCTGGTCGAAGAGGTCACGTTTCTCTCGCTTGCCCAGTCGGCTACGGAGTTCGTTCCCGGCTTGCTCGCCATCGTGGTCGAGCATTCGCACGATGCTGCGTTTGACGCTGTCGAGTAGCCGGCGGTCGTAGACCTCGTCTCCGACGGCCCTGGCGATGGCCCTGGCGCGGACCTTCTCGCGCTCGGCCTTCCGGGCCTCGTTGACGATCCATTCGCGCGTGGCGTCGGAGACGGCCATGACGCCGGCGGACATCTCCCAGTCGGCTTGGGAGACCACGCTGCGGTGGTGCATGATCGCCAGGAGCGCGGCAACCTTGAGACGGGTCAGCATCCAGTGTCCGTCGAGTGGATCAGCTTCCCCGCGCTGGCGCGCGATATGGGCGGCAATGACCGCCTCCGCGATTTCCGGTACCCCGTAGGTAATCTCCACGACACCGTCTTCTCCCGGGCACCAGAGCGGCAATGCGGTATCCAGCGGGTCGGGGTCCGGCGATGCCGTGGCCGGCATACCGGGGTCGGTGGTCGGTGACCACAAAAACCGTTGCGGCGTACCGCCGGTCGTGTCGTTGAATATGACCCCGGTGTGGCCGGGTTGGGCGCCGACCGATAGGCAGCACCGATAGGAGTGGGCCGCGACGACGCGACTGGTGGCCTTCGAGGCGTTGGACTGACCCAGTTGTTCGCCCATCGCCATCGACTTGAGCTGAGCCAACAAGATCGAACCCTGGCGGGCTGCGATGCCGGCCAGCGTGTCGATCTCGGGAATGCTGAAGATCGCCGCAGTGATCGGCTCGTTGTCCGCGTCGGGCTTATCTGGCTTCTTGAATGTGGCGGCGATGCCTTCGCCGCTGCCGATGGGAAGCTCGAGGATCGGGGTTGGCCACGCGAGGCGACCAACCTTGTCGGAGATGCCTTTTCCGCCGCCGGAGGCGCTGACGAAGGCGCACAACAGGTTAAGGCTGGCGCGGCCGCCGATAGTGCCGGGCAGTTGCACGTGCGGCCCGACGCTCGCGGCCACCCGCAGCAGCACGGCGAAGAACACCGCCCACGGCGCCGCATACCGAGCACGGGCCCAGTGGTAGATCTTGGCCAGCTGGTCGCTGCCGGAATCGAGAAAGAATGCCTCGGTGTCGGTCACGCGGGCCTCCTCGGGATGAAGACCGCGTTGCGCCGGCGGATGTCGCGCGCGACGGCTGCCCAGTCCGCGGCTGCCGAAATAGCCTGGGAGGCTTCAGCCAGTGCCGCTTGGGCGGTGTCGACCCGGAGCGCGTGGTGGCGGCCGCCATCCAGTACGGCCGCGAGTTTGGCCGGATGCTCGTCGGGGAGCTGCCGCCAGGCGGGGGAGCCGGCCAATGGCCAGCTCCCCGCCTGGTTGAGCATCGGAACCACGAACACATTGACCGAAAACCAGTCCACCGACCTGGAGTCAAGGTCGTGTTGGGCCATCAGCAGATCCCCTTGGGCGTTCCGGCGATCCGGTCGCCCACCATGAAGTAGTCGAGGGTGGCTTCGTTGACAGCGGCCTCGGCGTTCTCTTCCGGGGTTTGGCACGCCGGGCACAGCAGACCCATGACAACCCCGTACTCGACGACCACGTTCCAGTCGGCCATGGCCGCGAGGCTGCGGCCCCGGCGACCACAGCGGTCACAACGACGCAGCCGCGGGCGGCGCTGGCGCGACTGGCTGCTCACTTCGCACCGCCCTGGATGCTGCGGGCGCTGCCGAGGATGTCGTCGCGCATGTGGTTGAACGCCTCGGTCGCGTGGTCAATCGCTTGATCGAGCGCGCGCCGAAGTTGGTAGGCCTCGGCAATTTTCAGGAAGGCGTCGTGGTCGTAGTCGGACTCGCCGCCATCGAGGTGTACGACGACCGCGGGCACGCTGCCTTCGACGTAGGCCACCCCGGCACCAACCGTGAGCGGCGATTTGTCCTCACTGAGATAGGAGGGGTTGCCGTGGCGGAGCGACGCCGGGGTATAGGTGATACCCGACCAGTGGTCGTCAGCGTTCACGTCGGTTGAGCTGGTGGTGCACCACGCGAACGGGCAATGGCGGCGCTCACGCGTCCAGGTGTCGAGCTCGTCGGCGGCGGCTATCATCGTGGCCGCGACCTCGCGCGCTTGGGAGCTGGACAGGATGTCATACCAGCTCGATTCGACGTGGATACCAGGACCTGACCGTGAAGGCCCCTCGGCGGTATCCAGGCTGCCGTTGGGGAGCTGGACAGCAGAAACCTGGACCCGAACCTGGTCTGTTTTGCGCTCCTGTCCGTAAATGATCCGGTACTCGTTGTCCCATGCCTCCCAGCCGTCCGGGCACGGTGATGCGCCTGGAGGAAGCGGGACGTTGTTGGCCTGTGTCATGATGTGTGTCTCCTGTTCTGTCATGGATGGGTTGGGGCGGTCCCCGCCCGGTGTTCGCGCACCGGGACCTACGGGGGCCGCTTTCTTGTTGGTGGCGGCCATCAGGCAGCGCCGCCGCCGCGGCGGGTTGCGGTTTCCTGCTCGGCGAGCCACCGCTCGATCTCCGACCGCCGGTACACGACACGGCCGCGTGGTCCGACCGTGAAGCTCGCCGGTCCCTGGTTGGTACTTCGCCAGAAGCGCAACGTCCCAGCGTTCAAGAACGGATATCGCTTGACCACCTGCTTCGTGGTCAGCAGCTCGTCACCTGCCATATTTCGATGCTCCAATCTGGTTGGGCTGTTATATCCAGATCAGAGTAACACTGATTTGGTTGGTTTCCGCACTCTAAGTTGGATACAGTTGGCAAGTGTCCGACCGCCCGCCCAGCGAAGCCGCATTCGTTGAGTCACTAAAGAAGCATCGAGATATCGCGCACATGACACAGGCAGAACTAGCCGAACGGATGCGCCGCGGGGGATTTCGGTGGCATCCCGCGACTGTGTACAAGGTTGAGAACGGGGAACGCCAGATCCAGTTGGCCGAGGCCATCGAACTTGCGCGCATCTTTGGGACAGACGTCGAGGCGATGACAGAATCGGACCACGACGCAGCCGAGCTCCGCGGATATCGACGCGACCTTGCTGGACAAAGAGATTCGGCGCTTCATTCGTTATCGATGCTGGAAAACCTGCGCAAAATCCTCGCAGCCGAATTGGCGCGCGTGGACCTAGCCCGTCTTGAAGCTGACGAGGTCGCGCTGTTAAAGGTTGAGGCCAATCCGCCGTCAGAGATTCAAGAGGCACTCGTGAAAGGCCGTGACGGACTGGCGATGTGGTCCAAGCTCACACAAGACATTCAACTTGGCTCTCTCCGACGAAAACTTCAGGAGGGACATTAGCTATGACGCAAATCCGTAATCGCCGCGCCGGTGTGGAGGATCGTTGGTCGAAGACGGTCCGCCTTCCCGATGGCACGATCGAGACTGTGCCTAGCGCCGCCTCCGGCAAGGGAAAGCGTTGGCGGGCAAGGTATGTCGATGAAGATGGCCGCGAGCACGCGAAGGGCTTTGCCCGCAAGTCTGATGCGCAGTCGTGGCTGGATACCGAGATCACGACGAAGTTCGCGACCGGCACCTATGTTGACCCGAAGCTGGGGAAGGTCACGTTCGCGTCGTATTACAACGATTGGTCGTCGCGGCAGGTGTGGGTTTCTGGAACGGCGCATTCGATGGACCTGGCCGCGAACTCGGTGACGTTCGGCAACATCGGCTTGGGCGATATCCGGCCTTCACACGTCGAGTCGTGGGTGAAGGCGATGCAGGACAACGAGCTCGAGCCGACGACGATCCGCACCCGGTTCGCGAATGTGCGCAATGTGTTCCGCGCCGCCGTCCGGGACCGCTTCATGGCCCGAGACATCACCACCGGGATACGCCTGCCACGAGTGCGGAAAGCCTCGGCTGCAATGAGCATTCCGACCGCCCAGGAGGTCGGCGCGGCGATCCGCGCTACCGATGACATTGAGCCTTGGTATGCGGCGTTCATCGCGGTTTGCGCGTTCGCCGGCCTGCGCCGGGGGGAAGCCTCCGCGTTGAAGGTCTCTGATGTCGAGTTCCTGCGCGGGGAGATCCGGGTCCAGCGGCAGGTGCAGTGGACCGATGACGGACGGATGGAGATCCGCGGGCCCAAGTACGGGTCCGAGCGCACGGTGTACGTCCCTGATGGCCTGGTGAAGATTCTGGCCGAGCACGTGCGCCTGTACCGGCCCGGTGATGACCCGGACAGGTGGTTGTTCGAGGGCGCCCGCAACGAGCTGTTGCCGGCGCACGCGGCGACGGTGGCGCGGTGGTGGCGCAAGGTCCGCGAGAAGATCGGCATTGAGTACCGGCTTCACGATCTCCGGCACTTCTACGCCTCGGGTCTGATCGCTGCCGGGTGCGACGTGGTGACGGTGCAGCGCGCCCTCGGGCACTCGTCGGCATCAGTCACGTTGGACACGTACAGCCACCTCTGGCCGGACGCGAACGACCGCACCCGCAACGCCGCCGCGGGACTGGTCGACCAGGCGCTTGGACCTGCTGCGGACGCACTGCGGACGGAAGGCTGAAATATGGCCTCTGATCAGGGCTTGAACGGGTTGACCGCGAACTGGATCACCCGGTAGGGGGCGGTCGCCCGGGTCCGGGTGTCCCACTGGCTGACGAAAATCCGCAGCTCATCGAGGGTGGAACCGGGCGAGATGTAGCCCCCGTACGGCTGGGCGAGCCGGTTGTCGTAGGGCGGCGGCAGGCTCTCCGCCGGGTCGGGCCATTCGTCGTGCTGGACCACGGTCGTCACGGGCGCGGTGCCCAGCGACGTCGGGTCGTCGGCCACCCGGACCTCCATGTTGCCCGTGCTGGCGTTGAAGTACGACAGCACGGCCTTGCCGTCGATCTGCCTGATGCACATCTCGCCGACCTGGTCGGGCCACAGCGGTGTCGGCGGCTTGTTCCACCCGCCGTCGGGGCCCGACGCCCAGCCCTGCCAGCGGGACCGGTCGGTGAAGGCCTGCGGCGTCGCGCGGTAGAGCAGCACCGAATTCCGCCGCGTGAAGCTGTTGGCCACGACGTACACCCAGCCGGTCGGCGAGTCGGGCGTGGGGATCGGGTCGTAGTACCCGCTGATCTGGGTCTGCGAGCCCCCCTGATAGGACGCGTCGCGCCGGGACCCGGGCACGGTCTGCCAGCTGCCGTGTGCCGCCTCGGGGGTGACGAGCCGCGAGCTCAGCGGCTCCAGGTTGTGGGTGGTGGTCACCATCAGGTAGTTGCGCCGGTTGATCTGCACCACCCCGGCCGGCAGCTGCGAGTCTCCCGGCGGCGTGGGGTCGGCCAGCAGCGGCTTGCCGATCCCGGTGACGCCGGTGTAGCGCACCCCGGCGGGGTCGTCGACCGACGCGGTGTCGACGTGCAGGGCGACCGGCGAGTACCAGCCGCCGAAGCCAACGCCCTGGCCGGCGAAGCTGTCGCCGCACACCTGCAGCAGCTCGGTGGGGAACTCGACGAACTCGCACAGGTCGGTCGCCCCGATGCCGTAGTCGCGGGTGGGGGTCCCGGTGCCGGCCGTGGGCCCGATCCGCAGCACCTGACCCGGCGCCAACGGCTGCAGGACGGGTTCGGGGACCGGCGCGGGCGGGTCGGCGTGCGCAAGCCAAACAGACTGTGGCACAAGGGAACACGCCACCAGTGCGGTGTACAACAAGCGGGCGGAGCGGACCCGCGGGATCACAATTCAGGCGCGAGCAGCTCGGCGATCTGGATGGTGTTCAGCGCCGCGCCCTTGCGCAGGTTGTCCCCCGAGACGAACAGCGCCAGGCCGCGTCCGCCCGGCACGCCCGGGTCCTGGCGGATCCGGCCGACCAGCGATTCGTCGACGCCGGCGGCGGCCAGGGGTGTCGGCACGTCGACCACCTTGACGCCCGGGGCGCCGTCGAGGAGCTCCCGGGCGCGCCGCGGCGACAACGGCCGCGCGAACTCGGCGTTGATCGACAGCGAGTGCCCGGTGAACACCGGGACCCGCACGCAGGTGCCGCTCACCAGGAGGTCGGGGATGCCGAGGATCTTGCGGCTCTCAAACCGCAGCTTCTGGTCCTCGTCGGTCTCCCCGGAGCCGTCGTCCACCAGCGAGCCCGCCACCGGCACCACGTTGAACGCGATCGGCGCCAGATAGGTCTTGGGCTCGGGGAACTCGCACGCGCCGCCGTCGTACACCAGTCGCTCGGCGCCGTCCACGACGGCACGCGTCTGGCCGGCCAGCTCCTCGACCCCGGCGAGGCCGCTGCCGGACACCGCCTGGTAGCTCGAGACCACCAGGCGCACCAGTTGCGCCTCGTCGTGCAGCACCTTGAGCACCGGCATGGCGGCCATGGTGGTGCAGTTCGGGTTGGCGATGATGCCCTTCGGCCGGTTGCGCGCGTCGGGGAAGTTCACCTCGGACACCACGAGCGGCACGTCGGGGTCCTTGCGCCAGGCCGAGGAGTTGTCGATCACGGTCACCCCGGCGGCGGCGAAGCGCGGCGCCTGCACCAGCGACATCGTCCTGCCGGCCGAGAACACCGCGATGTCCAGCCCGGTCGGGTCCGCCGTCGCGGCGTCTTCGACCTCGATCTCCTGACCGCGGAAGGTCAGCTTGCGGCCCTGCGAGCGCGCGGAGGCGAAGAACCGCACCTTCAACTCACCACCGGCGGCGGGAAAGTCCCGCTCCTCGAGCAGCGCGCGCATCACCCGGCCCACCTGGCCGGTGGCGCCCACTACACCTAACGCAACCATCTATCTGCCCGTCCCCGCATACACCGTCGCCGACTCGTCCCCGCCGAGCCCGAACGCCTCGTGCAACGCCACGACCGCCTTGTCTAGTTCGGTGTCCCGGCACAGCACCGAGATGCGGATCTCGGAGGTGGAGATGAGTTCGATGTTGACGCCGACCTGCGCCAGCGCCTCACAGAAGGTGGCGGTGACGCCGGGGTGGCTGCGCATGCCCGCCCCGATCAGCGACACCTTGCCGATGTGGTCGTCGTAGAGCAGTTGGGTGAAGCCGATCTCCTCCTGCAGCGCGTCCAGCGTGGCCACCGCGGTGGGTCCGCTGTCGCGCGAGCAGGTGAAGGTGATGTCGGTCTTGCCGTCCTCGACCTTGGACACGTTCTGCAGCACCATGTCGATGTTCACGTCGGCCTCGGCGATGGCCCGGAAGACCTTCGCCGCGTAGCCGGGGATGTCGGGGATCCCGACGACGGTCACCTTGGCCTCGCTGCGGTCGTGTGCGACGCCGGTGAGGATGGGGTCTTCCATGGGCATGTCCTTGATCGATCCCTTGACGACGGTGCCTGGATTGTCCGAGTACGACGACCGGACGTGCACCGGCATGTTGTAGCGGCGAGCGTATTCGACACAGCGCAGCATCAGCACCTTTGCGCCGCAGGCCGCCATCTCGAGCATCTCCTCGAACGTGACGGTGTCCAGCCGGCGCGCGTTGTGCACGATCCTCGGGTCCGCGCTGAAGATGCCGTCGACGTCGGTGTAGATCTCGCAGACGTCGGCGCCAAGCGCCGCCGCCAGGGCGACCGCGGTGGTGTCCGAGCCGCCGCGACCGAGCGTGGTGACGTCGCGGGTGTCCTGGCTGACCCCCTGGAACCCGGCGACCAGCACGATGCGCCCCTCGTGCAGCGCGTCCTTGAGCCGTCCCGGCGTGACCTCGATGATCTTGGCGTTGCCGTGCGTGCCGGTGGTGATCACGCCGGCCTGCGAACCGGTGAACGAGCGCGCCTGTGCGCCAAGCGATTCGATCGCCATGGCCACCAAGGCATTGGAGATGCGTTCGCCGGCCGTCAGCAGCATGTCGAGTTCCCGCGGCGGCGGTGCCGGGCAGACCTGCTGGGCCAGATCCAGCAGGTCGTCGGTGGTGTCGCCCATCGCGGACACGACCACGACGACATCGTGGCCCTGCTTCTTGGTCGCGACGATGCGCTCCGCCACCCGGCGGATGCGGTCGGCGTCTGCCACGGATGATCCGCCGTACTTCTGCACGACGAGCGCCACTGTCTGTTGCTCTTTTCTGTCTCGGATCGGCAGCGCCAATTGCGCGGTGAGTCCACCACAGGATACGTGCCCGCGCATCTCGATTTTCCGGGCGCCACCGCGGCCGCGCCCTCCCGCACACGCGATGCACCCCGGAATTCCCGGCCGAACTTTCGCGCAATTTTCCCTGGCGGCGTCAATCGCGGTAGAGTTCAGGCCGTGCAGTGGGTGCTCCTCCTCGGACGCCGCGACGGGGCCTGATCCAGACCGGCCTCCCGTCGCGGGAGTCGCGATGCGCCGGTCTGAGGTTCCTTCCCAACCCCCGGAGCAACTACCGTGAACAGCATTCCTGAGTCTTTCGGCCCCGACGCCTACACCGAGTCCTTCAAGGCGCGCACCATCGTCAAACCCGCCGGCCCGCCGGGCCCCGGCCAGCCCTCGTGGAACCCGCAGCGCGGGTCGTCGCTGCCCGTGCACCGGTACCGGCCCTTCGCCGAGGAAGTCGAGCCCATCCGGGTCGCCGACCGCACCTGGCCCGACCGGGTCATCACCCGCGCCCCGCTGTGGTGCGCGGTGGACCTGCGGGACGGCAACCAGGCGCTGATCGACCCGATGAGCCCGGCCCGCAAGCGCCGCATGTTCGACCTGCTGGTCCGCATGGGTTACAAGGAGATCGAGGTCGGGTTCCCCTCGGCCAGCCAGACCGACTTCGACTTCGTCCGCGCGATCATCGCCGACGGCGCCATTCCCGACGACGTCACCATCCAGGTGCTGACCCAGTGCCGACCCGAACTCATCGAGCGCACCTTCGAGGCGTGCGACGGCGCGCCGCGGGCCATCGTGCACTTCTACAACTCGACGTCGATCCTGCAGCGCCGCGTGGTGTTCCGCGCCGACCGGGCCGAGGTGCAGGCCATCGCCACCGAGGGCGCGCGCAAGTGCGTCGAGGAGGCCGCGAAGCGCCCCGGCACGCACTGGCGCTTCGAGTACTCGCCGGAGTCCTACACCGGCACCGAACTCGAATACGCCAAGCAGGTGTGCGACGCCGTCGGCGAGATCATCCGGCCCACGCCGGACGACCCGATCATCTTCAACCTGCCCGCCACGGTGGAGATGGCCACGCCAAACGTCTACGCCGATTCCATCGAGTGGATGAGCCGCAACCTGGCCAACCGGGATTCGGTGATCCTGAGCCTGCCCCCGCACAACGCCCGCGGAACCGCCGTTGCCGCAGCCGAATTGGGCTACCAGGCCGGCGCCGACCGGATCGAGGGCTGCCTGTTCGGCAACGGGGAGCGCACCGGCAACGTGTGCCTGGTGACGCTGGGGCTCAACCTGTTCTCGCGCGGCGTGGACCCCCAAATCGACTTCTCCAACATCGACGAGATCCGGCGCACCGTGGAGTACTGCAACCAGCTGCCGGTGCCCGAGCGGCACCCCTACGGCGGGGACCTGGTCTACACGGCGTTCTCCGGCAGCCACCAGGACGCGATCAACAAGGGCCTGGACGCGATGAAGTTCGACGCCGACGCCGCCGACACCGATGTCGAGGACATGCTCTGGCAGGTGCCGTACCTGCCGATCGACCCCAAGGACGTCGGCCGCACCTACGAGGCCGTGATCCGGGTCAACTCACAGTCCGGCAAGGGCGGGGTGGCCTACATCATGAAGACCGACCACGGCCTCGCACTGCCGCGCCGGCTGCAGATCGAGTTCTCCCAGGTGATCCAGAAGATCGCCGAGGGCACCGACGGCGAGGGCGGCGAGGTCTCGCCCAAGGAGATGTGGGACGCGTTCTACGAGGAGTACCTGGCCCCCACGCGGCCGCTGGAGCGCATCAGGCAGCGCGTCGACGCGTCGGAGGACGACACCGGGACGACCACCATCACCGCGACCGTCAAGATCGACGGGGTGGAGACCGAGGTCAGCGGCGCCGGCAACGGCCCGCTCGCCGCGTTCGTCGACGCGCTGGGGCACGTCGGGTTCGAGGTGGCCGTCCTGGATTACTCCGAACACGCGATGAGCGCGGGCGACGACGCGCAGGCCGCGGCCTACGTGGAGGCTTCGGTGTCGATCGCGAGCGCGGCGCAGCCGGGCGAAGCGGGTCGGCACCCATCGGGCCCGGTGTCGATCGCGAGCGCGGCGCAGCCGGGCGAAGCGGGTCGGCACCCATCGGGCCCGGTGTCGATCGCGAGCGCGGCGCAGCCGGGCGAAGCGGGTCGGCACCCATCGGGCCCGGTGTCGATCGCGAGCGCGGCGCAGCCGGGCGAAGCGGGTCGGCACCCATCGGGCCCGGTGTCGATCGCGAGCGCGGCGCAGCCGGGCGAAGCGGGTCGGCACCCATCTAGGTCGGTGTCCGGTAGGACCGTGTGGGGCGTCGGCATTGCGCCGTCGATCACCGCCGCTTCGCTGCGGGCCGTGGTCTCGGCGATCAACCGGGCAGTACGCTAGCCGATCGCAGGCGCGGCACCACCGGGCCTAGGCGTCGAAGTAAGCGCTCCATAGCCTGTCGACCAGCCCCGCCGGGTCCGCATCGGTCGGCATCGTGAGCTTGCTGAACACGTAGCCGTTGAGCAGGCGGCTCAGCTCGTCCATCTGTTGGGCCGTCGGGGCCAGGCCCGCCGCCTCGAAGATGACGGTGGCGGACTTCACCGCGGCGGCCTGTAGCTCGAGCAGGAACGGCTGCAGCCCGGGCCGGCGCGTGCCCTCGAGGAACAACTCGAAGCGAGCCAGCGTGTAACGGCGAAACTGCTCGTCGGGGTCGGAGAGCATCCGCGTCATCAGGGCTTTGAGCCCATCCTTGGTGAGCGACCCGATCGCCGTCCGCAGCGCCTCGACGCGCTGCCAATGCAAATCGACGGTGCGGGCCGCCGTGGCTTCGAGCAGGGCCTGGCGCGTGCGGAAGTAGTTCGACGTGGTGCCGGACGGCAGCTTGGCGACGTCGTCGACGCGGCGGTGCGTCAGACCCCCGAGGCCGGTGTCGGCGAGGATGCCGATCGCGGCGTCGAGGATCTGGACGCGACGTCCGGCGTTGGGGGGCATCAGGCGTCTTTGTAGCGCAGCCGCCAGAACATCGTCAGGAACCCCGGGTAGACCAGGACCAGCAGGAAGTAGCTGAACCACATCGGGAACCAGGTGACGACCGAGGTGTCCATGGCGATGTAGGAGCAGTAGACGTGCAGTGGCACGCTGCCCGCGATGTAGACAACCGATCCGGTGAACAGCGCCCGGTGCGGCTTGTTGGCGAACTGCACACGCCGCCACACGAGGATGCCGGTGATGCCCGCATAGGTCATCGGGATCAGCAGGATCCGGTCGTTCGTCACGTTCATGACGTGTTGCAGGGTGCGGGCGTCCCCGAAGATGGCCCGGTAGAGGTGCATGGCGACGCCGAGCGAAATGGTGAGCATCGCCGCCGGGCGGAAGAAGTAGCCGTGCCGGCGGTAGGCGTCCCACCGGGATCGCTTGGCTACTACATATGTAGTGGTACTCATGCCACCCACGGTACCACTACGCATGTAGTGATGACAAGGGCCCTCAGAACAGGGCGAGCTGCTCGTCCGCCGCGGTGAGGTCGGTGAATTCCTCCATGCTGGTGCCCCCGGCGACCGCGCCGACGCCGTCCATGAACTGCACGTCGGACAGCACGGGCACCCCCAGCCGCAGGGCGTGATAGCCCTTGCCCTGCTCGGGCGCGGCGTCGTTGCAGACCACCAGCGACGTCTCGCCGTCTACGACGTCGCTGTAGGCCAGCCCCGCGTGCAGGATCCGCTCGACGAGTTCCTCGTGGGTGCGCCTGACCTCGGAGGCCAGCGCCACCCGCATGCCCTGGACCAGCGGCCGGCCGCGGACGTAGGGCCCCGGGTTGAGGTAGGGGCACGGCATCCGCGACGCCAGCACCTTCAGGGGGCGCAGCTCGTCGTGGGTCACCCGCCCGTTCGGCCACTGGCGGCGCGTCACCGGATGCACCGGCAGCCAGATGTCGCGTTCGCGCGCCCGAACCAGCGCCGACTCCAGCACCCCGGTGAGCACCAGCGCGTCGTCGAAGGCGTCGTGCGGCCGCTCCTGGACCACGCCCCAGTGCGCGGCGAGCGTCTCGAGCCGCAGGTTGTCGACCCCGAGGTCCAGCCGCCGCGCCAGCTCGACGGTGCACATGACGTCGTCGATGGGCAGCTCGGCCTCGGCGAGCTCGGCCTCCGCGGCCAGGAACGCATAGTCGAAGGCGACGTTGTGGGCCACCAGCGTACGGCCGCGCAGCACCTCGGCCAGGTCGTCGACGATGTCGGCGAACTGCGGCTGGTCCTCGAGCATGGCGGCGGTCAGGCCGTGCACGTGGGTGGGGCCGGGGTCGACGCCGGGATTGAGCAGGCTGACGACGGACCGCTCGACCCGGCCGCCGGCGTCGAGGCCGAGCGCCGCAATGCTGATGATCCGGGCCTGACCTGGGCGAAAGCCCGAGGTCTCGACGTCGATGACGGCCCAACCCGTACCCGGCTCGGTGGCCGGACGACCCCAGGACACCGCGTTCATACGCTGAGGATGGCACGTCGCACCGACATCGCCCCGTCGCTCCGGCGTCGTGTCGGCACTCAGCACATAAACTGCCCGGGTGGTTACCACCCGAGCGCGCCTGGCCCTCGCCGCGGGGGCGGCCGCGCGGTGGGCCTCGCGGGTCACCGGGCGCGGAGCCGGGGCCATGATCGGCGGCCTGGTGGCGATGACGCTGGACCGCTCGGTGCTGCGCCAGCTCGGGGCGGGGCGGCGCACCGTCCTGGTCACGGGCACCAACGGCAAGTCGACGACCACCCGGATGGCGGCGGCCGCGGTCGGCACGCTGGGCCCCGGCATGCCCGTGGCCACCAACGCCGAGGGCGCCAACATGGACGCCGGGCTGGTGGCCGCCCTGGCCGCCGACCGGGACGCTTCGCTGGCGGTCCTGGAGGTCGACGAGATGCACGTGCCGCACGTGGCCGACGCCACCGACCCCAGCGTCGTGGTCCTGCTCAACCTGTCACGGGACCAGCTGGACCGGGTGGGCGAGATCAACGTCATCGAGCGCACGCTGCGGACCGGCTTGGCCCGGCATCCCGCGGCGGTCGTCGTCGCCAACTGCGACGACGTCCTCATGACCTCCGCGGCCTACGACAGCCCCCACGTGGTGTGGGTGGCCGCGGGCGGCGCCTGGGCCAACGACTCGGTCAGCTGCCCGCGCAGCGGCGAGGTCATCGTCCGCGACCGGGGGCACTGGTACTCCACCGGCGCCGATTTCAAGCGACCCAGCCCGCAGTGGTGGTTCGACGACCACACCCTCTATGGGCCCGACGGCCTGGCCCTGCCGATGCGGTTGGCGCTGCCGGGCGCGGTGAACCGCGGCAACGCCGCCCAGGCCGTGGCCGCCGCCGTCGCCCTCGGCGCGGACCCCGCGAAGGCCGTGGCGGCGGTGTCGGGCATCGACGAGGTCGCCGGCCGCTATCGCAGCGTGCGGGTGGGCGAGCACGAGGCGCGAATCCTGTTGGCCAAGAACCCCGCCGGCTGGCAGGAGGCGCTGTCGATGGTGGACCAGCACGCCGCCGGGGTGGTCATCGCGGTGAACGGACAGGTGCCCGACGGCGAGGACCTGTCCTGGCTGTGGGACGTGCGCTTCGAGCACTTCGCGGAGGCCTTCAAAACCACCCCCGTCGTCGCCGCCGGCGAACGCGGCACCGACTTGGCGGTGCGGCTCGGATACGCGGGCGTCGAGCACACCCTGGTGCACGACGCCGCGGCGGCCATCGCGTCGTGCCCGCCCGGGCGGGTGGAGGTGGTCGCCAACTACACCGCGTTCCTTCAGCTGCAGCGCAGGCTGGCGCGCCATGGCTGATTCGACGGTGCGGATCGGGCTGGTGCTGCCCGACGTGATGGGCACCTACGGCGACGGCGGCAACGCCGTCGTGCTGCGCCAGCGGCTGCGCCTGCGGGGCATCGCGGCCGAGATCGTCGAGATCACCCTGGCCGACCCGGTGCCCGAATCGCTGGACCTGTACACGCTGGGCGGGGCCGAGGACTACGCGCAGCGGCTGGCCACCCGGCACCTGATCCGCTACCCCGGCCTGCAGCGCGCCGCCGACCGGGGCGCGCCCGTGCTCGCGATCTGCGCGGCCGTCCAGGTGCTGGGGCACTGGTACGAGACGTCGTCGGGCGAACGCGTCGACGGCGTCGGCATGCTGGACGCGACGACGTCGCCGCAGGACGCGCGCACCATCGGGGAGCTGGTCAGCAAGCCGTTGCCGGCCGGGCTGACCCAGCGGCTCACCGGCTTCGAAAACCACCGGGGCGGCACGGTTTTGGGGGACGCGGCGGCGCCGTTGGGCGCGGTGGTCACGGGCGCGGGCAACCGGGCCGGGGACGGCTTCGACGGCGTGGTGCAGGGCAGTGTGGTCGCGACCTACATGCACGGGCCGTGCCTGGCCCGCAACCCGGAGCTGGCCGACCTGCTGCTGACCAAGGTGGCCGGTGAGCTGGCGCCGCTGGAGCTGCCCGAGGTTGACCTGCTGCGCCGCGAGCGGCTATCGGCTCGCTAGCCGTCAGACCATCGCCCGGCGGCCGGTCAGCGCGCGGCCCAGCGTCAGCTCGTCGGCGAACTCCAGGTCGCCGCCCATCGGCAGCCCGGACGCGATCCGGGTCACGGTCAGGCCGGGGATGTCGCGCAGCATCCGAACCAGGTAGGTGGCCGTCGCCTCGCCCTCGGTGTTGGGATCGGTGGCGATGATGACCTCGGTGATGTCGACGTCGTCGACGCGCTCACCGATGCGGCTCAGCAGCTCGCGGATGCGCAGCTGTTCGGGACCCACGCCGGACAGCGGATCGAGCGCACCGCCCAGCACGTGGTAGCGCCCGCGGAATTCGCGGGTGCGCTCGACGGCCTGGACGTCCTTGGGCTCCTCGACGACGCACACCAGGGACCCGTCCCGGCGCGGATCCGCGCAGATGCGGCACCGCTCGTCGTCGGAGACGTTGCCGCACACCGCGCAGAACCGCACGCCGTCGCGGACCTTCGACAGCACCGCGGTCAGCCGGTCGATCTCCGGCGGTTCGACCGACAACAGGTGAAACGCGATGCGCTGCGCGCTCTTGGGTCCGATGCCCGGCAGCTTGCCGAGCTCGTCGATCAAATCCTGGACGGGTCCCTCGAACATGTCGCAGTGAGGTCTACAGCCCCGGCATCTGAGTGGGCGGCGCGGGCGGCTGGGCGGGTGGGGCGCCCATCCCGCCGGCCAGGGCACCCAGCTGCTCCTGCGCCATCTTGGTGACCTGTGACGACGCGTCGCCCATGGCGCCGACGATCAAGTCCTGCAGCGTCTCGATGTCCCCGGGGTCGACGACCTTGGGGTCGAGCTTCACCGCGACCACCTCGCCGCTGCCCTTGACGACGACCTCGACCAGGCCGCCGCCCGCCTGGCCGCGAACCTCGGCGTTGGCGAGCTGGCGCTGGGCCTCGAGGAGCTTTTGCTGCATCTGCTGCGCCTGGGCGAGCAGGGCCGACATGTCGCCTCCGGGTTGCATGACAATCCCCTTGCATCTCGGTCTCGAGTTGGTTTCGCCTGCGGGTGCCGGGCGATTCGAAACCCCCAGCGTAGACGCGCGACGTTACCTTTGCGCCGTGGACCTACGAGTGAGCACGCGTGTCGGAATCAAATCGGTGGTCGGCGTGCTGGTCGCCGCCGCCGCGGCAATCATGCCGGTGGCGAACGCGGTGCCGTCCAATATCGCCGGCATGGTCGTCTTCATCGACCCCGGCCACAACGGCGCGAACGACGCCTCCATCAACCGCCAGGTGCCCACCGGGCGCGGCGGCACCAAGGACTGCCAGGCCAGCGGGACGGCCACCAACAGCGGATACTCCGAGCACACGTTCACCTGGGACACCGCGCTGCGGGTGCGCGCCGAGCTGAACGCCCTGGGCGTGCGCACCGCCCTGTCGCGCGGCAACGACACCGGGCTGGGGCCGTGCGTCGACGCGCGCGCCAACGCCGCCAACGCGATGCGCCCCAACGCGATCCTTTCCATCCACGCCGACGGCGGCCCGCCGTCGGGTCGGGGATTTCACGTCAACTACTCGGCGCCGCCCCTCAACCAGGCGCAGGCCGGGCCCTCGGTGCAGTACGCCCGGATCATGCGTGACCAGATGCGGGCGTCGGGCATTCCGCCGGCCAACTACATCGGCCAGGACGGCCTGTATGGGCGGTCGGACCTGGCCGGCCTGAACCTGGCGCAGTACCCATCGGTCCTCGTCGAGTGCGGCAACATGAAGAATCCCGTGGACTCGGCGCTGATGGAATCGCCCGAGGGCCGACAGAAATACGCCGACGCGCTCGTCCGCGGCGTCGCGGGCTTCCTGGCCACCCAGGGCCAGGCGCGCTAGCCGGGCTGGCCCTCCAGTTCGTTCTTCAGGTTGGCCAACACCTCGGACTGAATCCTCTTCAGCCCCAAGGGCGCAAAGGTCTTTTCGAAGAAGCCCTTGACGCCGCCCGCGCCGGTCCACGTTGTCTTCACCGTGACGCTGGAGCCAGGTCCGGCCGGCGCCACCGTCCAGTTGGTGACCATGGACGAGTTCGCGTCCTTCTCGATGACGGTGTGGCCGGCGACGTCGACGTCGACCTGCACGTCGCGCACCCGTGACTTGGTGGCCTGCAGCTTCCACCTGGCGACCGTGCCGGCCCCCTGCCCGCCCTGCACCACCTGGTACTCGCTGGAGTGCGGGGACAGGATCTTCGGGCGCACCGTCTGATAGTCCGCGACCGCGGCGAGGGTGGCCTCGGGCTCCGCATTGATCAAGATCGTGCTGGCTGCGCTCACCTGGCCCATCGCGCGCGTCTCCCTCGCTTGGATGTCTTCCGATGTTCTTGTGCCGGCGCCCGCGCGCGGGTGCACGGGTGGTGTCCGGAGACTAGGGTATATGTGGTGCCTGTCCCTGGATCCGCACTGTCCGCGCACGCAGCGGGCGTCGACCGGTTGATGGCGAGCTATCGATCCATCCCGGCAACGTCCGCCGTCCGTCTCACCAAGCCCACCTCAAATCTGTTCCGCGCCCGCACCAAACACGATGCCCGGGGGCTGGATACCTCCGGACTGACCGGCGTTCTCTCGGTCGACCCCGAGGCGCGCACCGCCGACGTGGCCGGCATGTGCACCTACGAGGACCTGGTCGCCGCGACCCTGCCCTACAGCCTGTCGCCGCTGGTGGTCCCGCAGCTGAAGACCATCACGCTCGGCGGTGCGGTCAGCGGGCTGGGCATCGAGTCGGCGTCGTTCCGCAACGGCCTGCCCCACGAATCGGTGCTGGAGATGGATATCCTCACCGGTGCGGGGGAACTGCTCACCACATCGCGCACCCGGCACCCCGACCTGTTCCGCGCGTTTCCCAATTCGTATGGGACCCTGGGGTATTCGACGCGGCTTCGGATCGAGCTGGAGCCCGTCGCACCGTTTGTGGCGCTGCGGCACATCCGATTCCGTTCGCTGGCCGACCTGGTCGCGGCGGCCGAACGCATCATCGATACCGGTGGACTGGGCGGCGCCCCGGTGGACTACCTGGACGGCGTGGTGTTCAGCGCCGACGAAAGCTACCTGTGCGTGGGCCGGCGGACCACCACCCCCGGCCCGGTCAGCGACTACACCGGCAAAAACATTTACTACCAATCCATTCGGCACGACGCCGCCGGGCCGAAAGCCACGGAAGCCACCAAGGACGATCGGCTGACCATCCACGACTACTTCTGGCGCTGGGACACCGACTGGTTTTGGTGCTCGCGCGCGTTCGGCGCGCAGAACCCGCGCGTGCGGCGTTGGTGGCCGCGCCGCTACCGGCGCAGCAGCGTCTACTGGAAACTCGTCGCGCTGGACCAGCGTTTCGGCATCGCCGACCGGATCGAGACGCGCCGGGGCCGCCCGCCCCGCGAGCGCGTGGTGCAGGACATCGAGGTGCCGATCCAACGGACCCGCGCATTCCTGGAGTGGTTCCTGGAAAACGTGCCCATCACGCCGATCTGGTTGTGCCCGTTGCGGCTGCGCGACCGCGACGGATGGCCGCTGTATCCGATGCGCCCGGATCACACCTACGTCAATATCGGCTTCTGGTCCTCGGTGCCCGCGGGCGCGACACCGGGCGGCACGAACCGGCTGATCGAGGCGAAGGTGAGCGAGCTCGACGGGCACAAGTCGCTGTACTCCGATTCGTTCTATACCCGCGAGGAGTTTGACGAGCTCTACGGCGGGGAGGCTTACAAAACCGTCAAGAAGACCTACGATCCGGATTCTCGTCTCCTCGACCTCTACGCGAAGGCGGTGCAACGACGATGACGACCACGCGGCAACCCCATCACACCAGTGCGCGCCCCGGCGGCAAGCTGAGCATGGCGGAGATCCTGGAGGTCTTCGCCGCAACCGGGCGCCACCCCCTGAAGTTCACCGCGTACGACGGCAGCTGTGCCGGTAGCGAGGACGCCGAGCTGGGTCTGGACCTGCGCAGTCCCCGGGGCGCCACCTACCTGGCGACGGCCCCGGGCGAACTCGGGCTCGCCCGCGCGTACGTGTCCGGTGAACTGCAGACGTACGGTGTCCACCCCGGCGACCCGTACCCGTTGCTCAAGACCCTGACCGACCGGGTCGAATTCAGGCGGCCCTCGGCGCGGGTGCTGGCCAACGTCGTCCGTTCCATCGGCGTCGAGCACCTGTTGCCCGTCGCCCCGCCCCCCGAGGAGGCACCGCCGCGGTGGCGGCGCGTCGCCGCCGGCGTCGTGCACAGCAAGACCCGCGACGCCGAGGCCATCCACCACCACTACGACGTCTCGAACACCTTTTACGAATGGGTGCTGGGCCCGTCGATGACCTACACCTGCGCGGTCTATCCCGACGCCGACGCGACGCTGGAGCAGGCCCAGGAGTACAAGTACCGGTTGGTCTTCGACAAGCTGCGGCTGCAGCCGGGCGACCGGCTGCTCGACGTCGGCTGCGGCTGGGGCGGCATGGTGCGTTACGCGGCGCGGCGCGGGGTCCGCGCGATCGGCGCCACCCTGTCGGCCGAGCAGGCGGCCTGGGCGCAACGGGCGATCGAGAACGACGGGTTGACGGCCCTTGCCGAGGTCCGGCATTCCGACTACCGGGACATCGCCGAGACCGCCTTCGACGCCGTCTCCTCGATCGGCCTGACCGAGCACATCGGGGTCAAGAATTACCCGGATTACTTCGGCTTCCTGAAGTCCAAGCTGCGCACCGGCGGGCTGCTGCTCAATCACTGCATCACCCGCCACGACAACCGCTCGAGCCCCTTCGCCGGCGGCTTCACCGACCGCTACGTCTTCCCGGACGGGGAGCTGACCGGCTCGGGCCGCATCGTCAGCGACATCCAGGACGCCGGCTTCGAGGTGCTGCACACCGAGAACTTCCGCCACCACTACGCGATGACGCTGCGCGACTGGTGCCGCAACCTGGTCGAACACTGGGACGAGGCGGTCGCCGAGGTCGGCTTGGCCACGGCCAAGGTGTGGGGCCTGTACATGGCGGCCTCGCGGGTGGCCTTCGAGCGGAATAACCTGCAGCTGCATCACGTGCTGGCGGCGAAGGTGGACGCCAGCGGCGACGACCGCCTGCCGCTGCGGCCATGGTGGACTCCTTAGGCCGGCCGTCAGCCTCCGTCGATTCGGCGCGCGCCCAGCTCGTTCTGCAGCAGCTCGAGTGCGACCTCCTCGGGATCGCGCCGCGG
>NZ_MVHD01000069.1 GCF_002086635.1 Mycobacterium alsense
GCGGCACCAACAATTTCTCCTGCACCGGCGGCAACGGCGGTGGCGGTGGTCAGGGCGGTAACGGCGGGGCAGGCGGTAACGGCGCCGGCTCGCTCGGCGGCAGCACGGGCGCCAGCGGCGACGGCGGCACCGGCGGCACTGGCGGCGACGGCGGCACCACCAGCGTCACCGGCGCCCTCGCCGGCGACGGGGGGAACGGTGGTGCGGGTGGCTACGGCGTTCACGGCGGCGACGGCGGCAAGGGCGGCAACGGCGGCGCCGCCGGCATCGCCGGTGCCCTCAACGGCAACGGCGGCAACGGCGGCGACGGCGGCAACGGCGGCACCAACAATTTCTCCTGCACCGGCGGCAACGGCGGGGACGGCGGCGACGGCGGCGCCGCCAGCTTCACCGGCGCCGTCGGCGGCACGGGCGGCAACGGCGGCACCGGCGGCGCCGCCTTCCACGGCGGCAATGGCGGCAACGGCGGCGACGGCGGCGACGGAGTCCTCACCACCACCACCAGCGGCGCCATTGCCGGTGGTGGGGGCGGCGGCGGTGGCGCCGGGGGCGGAGGCGTCCAGGGCGGCAGCGGCGGCACCGGCGGTAAGGGAGGCGGCGCCGAAATAATCGATCCGAGCGCCGGCCTCGACGTCACCAGCACCGGCGGCGGCGGCGGTCAGGGCGGCGGCCCCTACTCGGTGGCGTTAGGCGGTGACGGTGGCGGTGGTGGCGGCGGTGCCGCCGTCAACGTCGGCGCCACCGCGATCACCGGCGGCACCGGCGGCACAGGCGCAAGCGTGCTTGGCGCCCCCAACACCGGCGGCGTCGGCGGCACGGGCGGCGCCGTCGCCGGGACCGCCGCCTCCGCCGTCGACGCCGCCGGTGGCGGCGGTGGCGGCGGCGGCACTGGCCTGCTCAGCCGCGGCGGCACCGGCGGCACCGGGGGCGCTGCCACCACGATCGCCGGCGGCGCCGGTGGCGCCGGCGGCAGCATCTTCGGCCAGGCCTTTGCCGGTAACAACGGCGCCGAAAGCGGCGGCGGCACCGGCGGCAACGGCGGCGGCTTTGTGCAAAATATCCCGGGCGCAGGCGGTGGTGGCGGCGGCGGCGGTGCCGTGGTCATCAGTGCTGGCGACGGCACCGCCACCGGCGGCGAGGGCGGCACCGGCGGCAACTAGCACCCGGGCGGGGCATCGGTGCGGGCGGAGGGACTCGAACCCTCAAGCTCTCACGAGCACCGGCACCTAAAACCGGCGTGTCTGCCAATTTCACCACGCCCGCAGCGTGCCGATCGTACCGCTCACGATGCCGCAGGAGCGGTCGGTGGCGGTAGGTTCGAGGGGTGCCCACTGAGCCTTCCCGCGGCCGTCGTCGCAGGCCCGCGCTGGTCGCCTTGGTGATCGTCGCGGCGTGCGGCTGCCTGGCGCTGGGCTGGTGGCAGTGGACGCGGTTCCAGTCGGCCTCGGGCACCTTCCAGAACCTGGGCTACGCGCTGCAGTGGCCGCTGTTCGCCTGGTTCTGCGTTTACGCGTACCGCAAGTTCGTGCGCTACGAAGAGGAGCCACCACCGCCGCGCAACACCGGCGAGATGACCGAGATACCCGCCGGGCTGCTTCCGGAGCGGCCCCAGCCGATACAGCCGCCACCCGACGATCCCGCGCTGCGGGAGTACAACGCCTACCTCGCCGAGCTCGCCAAGAAAGATGCCGAGAAGGAGAACAGGACAACCGCATGACCCCACCCGAGACACCGGCACCGGTCGTTCCCGCCGAGAAGATCCGCACCGCATTGCTCGCCTACCGGGTCATGGCGTGGACGACGGGCATCTGGCTGATCGCGCTGTGCTACGAGATCGTCTCGCACGTGGCCTTCCACCACGAGATCCGCTGGATCGAGGTGGTGCACGGCTGGGTCTATTTCGTCTACGTGCTCGCGGCGTTCAATCTGGCGATCAAGGTGCGCTGGCCGATCGCCAAGACCATCGGCGTGCTGCTGTCCGGCACCATCCCGCTGCTGGGCATCATCGTCGAGCACTTCCAGAGCAGAGACGTCAAGGCGCGCTTCGGGCTGTAGCGGTCGACCAGGCGCCTGCGGTCACACCGCCACGTGCGTCGCCGGCGGCACTCTGTTTGCCCGCCTCTGAGCGACAACTGGCGTCGCACAGCAGGTGTCGCTCTGAGGTGGGCAAGAGGTCACACGTTCGGCGGCCGGGACTGGTGTGACCGGTGTGGCTGGTGCCGTCGAAGGCTCACCCGAGCTCCCGCAGCGCCGGCACCAGCAGCGCCAGCGCGCGGCCGCGATGGGACACCGCGTCCTTTTCCGCCGGGCTCAGCTGCGCCGCGGTGCGGTCGCTTCCGGACGGGACGAACACCGGGTCGTAGCCGAACCCGCCCTCGCCGCGCGGCTCCCGCGCGATCGTCCCGGGCCACTCGCCGCGGACGACCGTCTCGTCCGCCTCGCCCGGCCCCCAGACCAGCGCGCAGGCCGACACGAACGCGGCGCCGCGCCGCGCGTCGGGCACGTCGCGCAACTGCGCCAGCAGCAGCGCGGTGTTGGCGGCGTCGTCGCCGTGGTTGCCGGACCAGCGCGCCGACAGCACGCCCGGCATGCCGTTCAAGGCGGCCACCTCCAGGCCCGAGTCGTCGGCCACCGCGGCCAGCCCCGTCGCGGCGAACGCGTCCCGCGCCTTGGCCAGCGCGTTGTCCTCGAAGGTCGGGCCCGCCTCGGGCGCCTCCTCGAACGGCGGCAGGTCGTCGAGCGACACCAGCGTCACCCGCGACAGGCCGGCACCGTCGAGCACCCGGCGCAGCTCGGCCAGCTTTTTCGTGTTGCGGCTGGCGACCAGCAGGCGGGTCAGCTGCCGAACGCCTTCGACGGCGCCGGCCGCTCGGGCAGCACCCCGGGGTACGGCAGCTCCAGCGCCGCACGCTGGGCGGCGAACAACTGATCGCAGGCGGCCAGCGCGGCGTCGAGCAGCTTGTCCAGCGTCGAGCGCGGAAACGTCGCGCCCTCGCCCGTGCCCTGGACCTCGACCAGCGTCCCGGTGTCGGTGGCGACGACGTTCATGTCGACCTCGGCGCGCGCATCCTCCTCGTAGGGCAGATCGACCCTGATGCGCCCGTCGACGACGCCGACACTGACCGCCGCGATCGCACACGACAGCGGCCGCGGGTCCGAGAGCTTGCCCGCGGCCGAGAGGTAGGTCACCGCGTCGGCCAGCGCGACGTAGGCGCCGGTGATGGCCGCGGTGCGGGTGCCGCCGTCGGCCTGCAGCACGTCGCAGTCGACGGCGATCGTGTTCTCCCCCAACGCCGCGAGGTCGATGCACGCCCGCAGCGACCGGCCGATCAGGCGGCTGATCTCCTGCGTGCGCCCGCTCAGCCGGCCCTTCACCGATTCGCGGTCGGAGCGCGTGTGGGTGGCCGACGGCAGCATGGCGTATTCCGCGGTCAGCCACCCCAGGCCCGATCCCTTGCGCCAGCGCGGCACCCCCTCGGTGACGCTGGCGGTGCACATGACCTTGGTGTGACCGAATTCGACCAGTACCGAACCGGCCGGGTGCTCCGTGAATCCGCGGGTGATGACCACGGGGCGGAGCTCGTCGTCAAGGCGGCCGTCTTCTCGTTTGGACACGACGCAACCCTAGCGCCGCGCGCTCAGACCCTTTCGGAGCGGCGGACGTCGAACGTCTCCCCGCACACCACCGCGTGCACCGGGCCGTCGAACTCGGCCTTGGCCTCGCTGATCACGTCCTCGCGCGAGGTCCACGGGGGGATGTGGGTCAGCAGCAGCTCGTGGACGCCGGCCTCAGCGGCGGCCTGGCCGGCCTGCGTCCCGGACAAATGCAGCGCGGATGGGCGGTCCGGCGCGTGGGTCCAGGATGCCTCGCAGAGAAACACGTCGGCGCCGCGGGCCAGCTCGACGAGCTGATCGCACGGCCCGGTGTCGCCGCTGTAGACGAACGAGGCGCCGCTGGGGTCGGTGATCCGCAGGCCATACGACTCGGTGGGGTGCGCCACCACCCGCGGCACCACCGTGAGCGCACCGAACGTCACCGGCTCGCCGTCGACCCAGTGACGGATGTCGAAGATGTCGGAGCAGTCGTCGATCTCGCCGCCGTAGGGCGACGACGCGGCGCCCAGCCGGGACCAGGTGTCGCTGGGGCCGTACAACAACGCCTTGCCCAGCGGGCGCGACGGGTGGTAGCGGCGCCACACGAACAGGCCCGGCAGATCCAGGCAATGGTCGGCGTGCAGATGCGACAGCAAAATGTGCACCGAACCGGGGTCGGCGAAGCGCTGCAACGCGCCGAGCACGCCGCCACCGAAGTCGAGTACCAGAGGCGGGGTATCAGGCGCCCGAAGTAGATAACCCGATGCCGGCGAATCCGGACCGACCACGCTGCCCGAGCAGCCGAGCACGGTTATTCGCACGGACACTACTGTGCCATGCCCGATGCAACGATGGAGAAAACATGGCCGCTTTGGTGCGATCGGAATGGCCCCCGCGCGGTCATCGCACGCGGGAGTGCTGCACGGGTTGGACGCCGGTGACCGCCGGACCCAGGAATCGCGCCGCCAGTTTGGTGAACGCGTCCGGGTCGCCGGTGGCCTCGAACACGCGCGAGGGCGGGGCGGCACCCGGATCGTCGGGGTGCGGGCGCAGCAGGTCCCGCTCGGTGAGCACGCGCAGCACCTCCTTGGCGGTTTCCTCCGCGCTCGACACCAGCGTGACGTCCTCGCCCATCGCCAGCTGGATCAGCCCGGACAGCAGCGGGTAGTGCGTGCAGCCGAGCACAAGGGTGTCGACCTGCGCGCGCTGCAGCGGCTCGAGGTAGCCCTCGGCCAGCCCGAGCACCTGACGCCCGCTGGTCACCCCGCGCTCGACGAAGTCGACGAAGCGCGGGCAGGCCACCGCGGTGATCTCGGTGTCGCGGGCGGCGGCGAACGCGTCCTGGTAGGCGTGGGAGTCGATGGTCGCCCGCGTGCCGATGACGCCGATGCGCCCGTTGCGGGTCGTGACGACGGCGCGGCGCACCGCCGGCAGGATCACCTCGACGACGGGCACGTCGTAGCGCTCCCGGGCGTCGCGCAGGCAGGCCGCCGACGCCGTGTTGCAGGCGATCACCAGCGCCTTGACGCCGCGGGCGACGAGGTCGTCGCCGATGGCCAGCGCGTGCGCGCGGACCTCGGGAATGCTGAGCGGACCGTACGGGCCGTTGGCGGTGTCACCGACGTAGACGATGTCCTCGTCGGGCAGCTGGTCGATGATCGCGCGCGCGACGGTCAGTCCCCCGACGCCGGAGTCGAAGACCCCGACGGGCGCCAACGGCGAACTCATGCCTTGGTCCGCCGCGCGCCGGCCTTCTTCGTCGCGCGGGCCTTGCGCTCCGGGCCCGACAGCACGTACGCCGCCAGCACGCCGGCCAGCGCGCCGCACAGGTGCCCCTGCCAGGACACACCGCCGCACCTGTCGAGGACCGGGACGGCGCTGACCAGGATGCCGCCGTAGGCGAACAGCACCACCAGGCCGGTGACGATGTCCCAGAACCGGCGCACGAATATCCCGAAGACGATCAGGAATGTCAGCCAGCCGAAAATCAGGCCCGAAGCGCCGATGTGGTCGGACTCGAAGCGGCAGGTGTCCCAGTTGCCGATGAGCCAGGTGCCGAAGCCGCCGACGATCCACACGATCGCGGTCGCCCAGACGAACCGTGACATGCCGGCCAGCGTCATCAGGAAGCCAAGCACCAGGGCGGGCACCGTGTTGGCGAACAGGTGCGTCCAGCTCCCGTGCAGGAAGGGCGCCCAGATGATGCCCCACAGCCCGTCGGCCTCCAGCGGCCTGATGCCATTGCGGTCCAGCGAGTGGTGCAGGAGCTGGTCGACGAGCTCGATGACGTACAGCAACGCCACGAACGTGAGGATGGTCGCCCCGCCGACCATCCATTCGGGTCGCTTCTTCGACCTCGTCGGCGCGCTCATGCCCATAGTTGCCCTTCCAGAGCCGTTTCGGCCTCGTCCAGGCTACCGGCATAGGCCCCGGTGGACAGGTACTTCCAGCCGGCGTCGGCGACCACGAAGGCGATGTCGGCGCGCTCACCGGACGTCAGCGCCTTCTGGCCCAGACCCAGCGCGGCGTGCAGCACGGCGCCGGTCGAGATGCCCGCGAAGATCCCCTCGGCGTCCACCAGCTCGCGAGTGCGGCGCACGGCGTCGGCCGCGCCGACGGAGTATCGGGCGGCCAGCACGTCCGGGTCGTACAGCTCCGGCACGAAGCCCTCGTCGATGTTGCGCAGCGCGTACACGCCCTCGCCGTAGCGGGGCTCGGCGGCCACGATCTTGACATCGGGGACGCGCTCGCGCAGGAACCGCCCGGTGCCCATCAGGGTGCCGGTGGTGCCGAGGCCGGCGACAAAGTGGGTGATCTCCGGCAGGTCGGCGAGCAGCTCGGGGCCGGTGCCGCGGTAGTGCGCGTCGGTGTTGGCGGGGTTGCCGTACTGGTACAGCAGCACCCACGACGGGTTGGCCGACGCCAGCTCCTTGGCCGTGGCCACGGCCGTGTTGGAGCCGCCCTCGGCCGGGGAGAAGATGATCTGCGCGCCGTAGAGCTCCAGCAGCTGGCGGCGTTCCACCGACGTGTTCTCGGGCATCACGCAGATCAGGCGGTAGCCCTTGAGCCGGGCGGCCATCGCCAGCGAGATCCCAGTGTTTCCGCTGGTCGGCTCGAGGATCGTCGCGCCGGGCGACAGCAGCCCGTCCTGCTCGGCCCGTTCGATCATCCGCAGCGCCGGCCGGTCCTTGATCGAGCCCGTCGGGTTGCGGTCCTCGAGCTTGGCCCACAACCGCACGTGCGGCCCGTCGCGGCCGTCATCCCACCGCGGCGACAGCCGTGGCAGGCCGACCAGCGGGGTGTTGCCGAGGGCCTGCAGCAGTGACGCGTGTCGGCTCATTCACCCGCCCGCCACGGCGGGCAGGATGGTGACCGAGTCGCCGTCGGCGACCGTGGTGTCCAGGCCGCCGGAGAACCGCACGTCCTCGTCGTTGACGTAGATGTTGACGAAGCGGTGCAGCGTGCCGCCATCGAGCAGGCGCTCGGAGATCCCGGAGTAGTTGGCCTCCAGGTCGTCGATGACCGCGCCGAGCGTGTCGCCGCTGGCCGAGACGCGCTTCTCGCCGCCGGTGTGGGGCCGCAGGATGGTCGGGATGGACACGGTGACGCTCACGAGTACTCCTCGACGATGTGGACGGGTTCTTCGGTGACGGCTCCGTCGACGATGCGGTAGCTGCGCAGCTCGTGGCGGGCCGGGTCGCGGGTGGACACCAGCACGTAGTGGGCGTCCGGTTCGGAGGCCAGGTTCACGTCGGTGCGGCTCGGGTAGGCCTCGGTCGCGGTGTGCGAGTGATAGACGACGACGGGCGCCTCGTCGGCGTTTTCCATCCCCCGCCACACCTTGAGCTGCTCGTGGGAGTCGAAGCGGTAGAACGTCGGCGAGCGTTCGGCGTTGGTCATCGGGATGTGCCGCTCGGGTCGGTCGGAGCCCTCCGGGCCGGCCAGCACCCCGCACGCCTCGTCGGGATGGTCGCGGCGCGCGTGGGCGACGATCGCCTCGACGAGGTCGGCGCGGATCACCAGCACGTCGGCCGCTACCCCCTTTTCCGGAATGCCCCGGGCAACACGTCGCGGTAGGTGGGTATTCCGGCCACCGATTCCGCGGCGAACACCCCGGCCAGCACCGCGCGGGCCAGGCAATCCGCGGCCGCCGCGCCGATCTCCGTGACCAGCCCGGTCTCGGGTGAGAACGCGGCGGGCGCCGGTTGCGCGCCCGCCGGCGGCGCCACCTCGACGGCGCCGGTGGCGAGCGCGAACACCGCGTCGCCGTCCAGCGGCGTGTGTGCCGGGCGGATGGTGCGGGCCAGCCCGTCGTGGGCGGCGATCGCCACCCGCCGGCACGCGGCCGGGGTCAGCGCGGCGTCGGTGGCGACCACCGCGACCGTCGTGTTCAGCGGGCTGTCCAGCGGATTCAGCGCCGAGGGCAGCCGCGCGAACGCGTCGACCTGGTCGGCCGGGGGCGCCGTGAGGTCGAACTCGGTGATCAGGTCGGCCATCCACGGCAGGCCGGTGGCGCGGTCGGCGACGTCGCCGGCGCAGTTCACCGCGACGATCGCGCCGACGGTGACACCGGGAGCGGCCGGCGTCGTCAAAGTCACGGACGCGGTCCCGAGACCGCCCTTGAGCGCCCCGGCGCGCGCCCCCACGCCCGCGCCGACGGTGCCGACCGCGGCCGCGCCGTCGGCGCTCGCGGCCTCGCAGGCCTGGTAACCGAAATCGGCGGTCGGGCGGCGGTCCCAGCCGCCGACGGGCAGGTCGAAGATCACCGCGCCCGGCACGATGGGCACCACGCCGCCGTCGGTGCCCACCCCGCGTTCCCGCTGCTCCAGCCAGCGCATGACGCCGTCCGCGGCGGCCAGGCCGAAGGCGCTGCCGCCGGCGATCAGCACGGCGTCGACGAACCGCACGGTGTTGGCGGGGTCGAGCAGGTCGGTCTCGCGGGTGCCGGGCGCCCCGCCGCGACAGTCGACGGCGCCGACGGTCCCGGGCGGGGTGAGCACCACGGTGACGCCGCACGCCCAGCCGGCGCCCAACGACGCGTCGGGGTCGAGTTTGTGGCAGTGCCCGACGCGGATGCCCCCGACGTCGGTGATGGAGTTCATTCGGCCGGCTTCCGCATCAGCGCCAGGACCAGGTATTCCTGCAACACGGTCAGCCACTGGTAAACGTCGAGGTGCACCGCCAGCGGATGGTCGGCCGGCAGGCGTTCCGGGCCCTGTGGGCCGATGTCGAGCATGACCCCCAGCGTCAACCGGATGTCGTTGACCGCCGCGATCCAGGCGTTCGCCTCCTCCTCGGTCAGCTCGAAGCGGCCGCCGCCCTGCGGAACGGTATCCAGAAGTTGTTTCGCCGCAGCGCGTTTGGCGTCGATGATCTCCGGCTCGCGCAGACTGCGCAGCGCGGCGTTGAGCCTGTCCGCGCCGTCGTCGTCCGACTCGGGGTCGTCGGCCTGGTGGAAATCCGGTAGCAGCCGGCGCAGCGTCGGATCGCGCGGCGGTTCGCTGTGTCCGGTCTTGATGCCGGTGATGTCGTGGAGTTCGTCTGCCGGCGCGGACGATTCGCGCTCGTCGAGCAGGCCGATCATCGCGCCGACGAGGTTCTGCAGCAGCGCGGCCTCATGCGCGGCCAAGCCGGACCGAAAACGGGGACCGTTGGCGGTCTCGACGCGCTTCCATTTGCGCACAAAAAATCCCGAACGGCCTCGAACCTCAACGGTCCTGCTGCATCGTTGCCCACAAACCGGCGGCGTGCAGCTTGGACACGTCGACTTCCATGGATTCCCGGCTGCCCGCCGAGACCACGGCCTTACCTTCGTTGTGCACCTGGAGCATCAGTTTGGTCGCGTGCGGCTCGCTGTAGCCGAACAGCTTCTGAAAGACATACGTCACATAAGTCATCAGGTTGACCGGGTCGTCCCAGACGATGGTGACCCACGGGCTTGCCGTGACCTCCACGGGAGCCGACTCGCGTTGCCCGGTCGTGCCCGGTTTGGTGGGCGCTGACGCAACAACCATGGCCTCCAGGATACCGAGGCTCGTGGCCGCCGCAGCCGGCCGTTACCGTTGCGGAATGAACGAGCCGGTCCTGGCCGGGCTGCTGACCGACAAGTACGAGCTGACCATGCTTGCGGCGGCGCTGCGGGACGGCACCGCGGGCCGGCGCACCACGTTCGAACTGTTCGCCCGCCGGCTCCCCGACGGCCGCCGCTACGGCGTGGTCGCGGGGACCGGCCGGCTCCTGGAAGCGTTGCCGCAGTTCAGGTTCGACGACGACGCGTGCGAATTGCTGGCCGGATTTCTCGACCCCGAGACCGTCGACTATCTGCGCGAGTACCGGTTCTGCGGCGACATCGACGGCTACGCCGAGGGCGAGCTGTACTTCCCCGGGTCGCCGGTGCTGTCGGTGACGGGCAGCTTCGCCGAATGTATCGTGATCGAAACCCTGGCGTTGTCCATCTTCAACCACGACACGGCGATCGCGTCGGCGGCGGCGCGCATGGTCAGCGCGGCAGGGGAACGCCCGCTGATCGAGATGGGCTCGCGCCGAACCCACGAACGGGCGGCGGTCGCGGCCGCCCGCGCCGCCTATATCGCCGGCTTCGCCGCCTCGTCCAACCTGGAGGCCCAGCGCCGATACGGGATACCTGCGGAGGGCACGGCCGCGCACGCGTTCACCATGCTGCACGCCCGGCCCGACTCCCCCGCGGAAGCGTCGGAGCTGGCGGCGTTCCGCGCCCAGGTCGACGCGCTGGGCACCGGCACCACGCTGCTGGTCGACACCTACGACGTGACCGCCGGCGTGGCCAACGCGGTGGCCGCCGGCGGCACCGCGCTGGGCGCCGTGCGCATCGACTCCGGCGAGCTCGGCGTGCTCGCCCGTCAGGTGCGCGAGCAACTCGACGGGCTGGGAGCCACGCAGACCCGCATCGTGGTGTCCGGCGACCTCGACGAGTTCGGCATCGCCGCGCTGCGCGCCGAGCCGGTGGACAGCTACGGCGTCGGCACGTCACTGGTGACCGGATCCGGCGCCCCGACCGCGAACATGGTCTACAAGCTGGTCGAAGTCGACGGCATGCCGGTGCAAAAGCGCAGCAGCCACAAGGAATCCCGCGGCGGTCGCAAGGAGGCGCTGCGCCTGGCGCGCCCGACCGGCACGATCACCGAGGAGGTTGTCCACCCGGCGGGCCGCGCACCGCAGACCACCGAACCGTGCCGGGTGCTGACGACGCCGCTGGTGCGCGGCGGCGAGGTGGTGTCTTGCGCGGACCTGGCGGCGGCGCGCGATCTGGCGGCGGCGGGGCTGCGCAGCCTGCCGTGGGAGGGCCTGAACTTGTCGAACGGCGAGCCCGCGATCCCGACGACACAAGTCCGGCGGTGATTTTCGCTACGGTCTACGACGTGCCCGAATCCGCGTCTTTGTCCGTGGATGAGCTGCTGGCCACCGCGGTGGCCGCGCTCGGCGGCAACGAGCGCCCCGGCCAGGTGGAGATGGCCGGTGCGGTCGAGCGGGCCTTCGACACCGGGGAGCACCTCGTCGTGCAGGCGGGCACCGGCACCGGCAAGTCGCTGGCCTATCTGGTCCCCGCCGTCGTCCGCGCGCTCGCCGACGAATCGCCCGTCGTCGTGTCGACGGCGACGATCGCGCTGCAGCGGCAGCTCGTCGATCGCGACCTGCCCCGGCTGGCCGACTCGCTGGTCGGCGCGCTGCCCCGGCGGCCGCGCTTCGCGCTGCTGAAGGGGCGGCGAAATTACCTGTGCCTGAACAAGATTCACGGTAACACCGCGGGTGGGGACGCCGATGATGGTCCGGACGACGAGGGGCCGCAGGAGGAGCTCTTCGACCCGGTGGCGGCCACCGCGCTGGGCCGCGACGTGCAGCGGCTCACCGCCTGGGCGTCGACGACCGACACCGGCGATCGCGACGACCTGAAGCCCGGCGTGCCGGACCGGTCCTGGTCGCAGGTGAGCGTCTCGGCGCGGGAATGCCTGGGCGTGGCGCGCTGCCCGTTCGGCTCCGAGTGCTTCTCCGAACGGGCCCGCGGCCTGGCCGGCGCCGCCGATGTCGTCGTCACCAACCACGCGCTGCTGGCCATCGACGCCGTCGCCGAATCGGCGGTGCTGCCCGAGCACGGGCTGCTGGTGGTCGACGAGGCACACGAGTTGGTGGACCGGGTGACGTCGGTGGCCACCGCGGAGCTGACATCGGCCGCGCTCGGCGTCGTGGCTCGGCGCATCACCCGGCTGGTTGATCCCGAGCTGACCCAGCGGCTGGAGGCGACGACGGCCAACTTCGCCGCGGCCATCCACGACGCCCGGCCCGGCCGCATCGACCGCCTCGACGAGGAGATGGCCACCTACCTGACCGCGCTACGCGACGTGGCCGGCGCCGCGCGGTCGGCGATCGATACCACCAGCGACACGAAGGCGGCCGCGGCGCGCGCCGAAGCCGTTGCGGCGCTGAGTGAAATCTCGGAGACCGCGTCGCGGATCCTGGCCTCGTTCGGCCCGGCCATCCCGGACCGCACCGACGTGGTGTGGCTCGATCACGAGGACAACCGGGGCTCGGTGCGGCCGGTGTTGCGGGTGGCGCCGCTGTCGGTCGCCGACCTGCTGCGCGAGGAGGTGTTCTCGCGTTCGACGACGGTGCTGACCTCGGCGACGCTTTCGATCGGCGGGTCGTTCGACGCGATGGCCGCGGCCTGGGGCCTGGCCGGCTCCGCCGACGGGCAACCCTGGCGCGGGCTCGACGTCGGGTCGCCGTTCCAGCACGCCAAGGCCGGAATCCTCTACGTGGCGGCGCATTTGCCGCCGCCGGGCCGCGATGGCACCGGCTCGGCCGAGCAGCTCACCGAGATCGCCGAGCTCGTCACCGCCGCCGGCGGGCGCACGCTGGGGCTGTTCTCGTCGATGCGGGCCGCGCGGGCCGCCGCAGAGGCGATGCGCGGGCGGCTGACGACGCCGGTGCTGTGTCAGGGCGACGACAGCACGTCGGCGCTGGTCGAGCAGTTCAGCGCCGACGAGGAGACCTCGTTGTTCGGCACCCTGTCGCTGTGGCAGGGCGTCGACGTGCCGGGGCCGTCGCTGTCGCTGGTGCTCATCGACCGCATCCCGTTCCCCCGGCCCGACGACCCGCTGCTGGGCGCGCGGCAACGCGCGGTGGCCGCGCGCGGCGGCAACGGCTTCATGGCCGTCGCCGCAAGCCACGCCGCGCTGCTGCTCGCGCAGGGATCGGGTCGGTTGCTGCGCCGCATCGACGACCGCGGCGTCGTCGCGGTGCTGGACTCCCGGATGGTGACGGCGCGCTACGGAAGCTACCTGCGCGCGTCGCTGCCGCCGTATTGGCAGACCACCGACGGCGAACAGGTCCGCGCGGCGCTGCGGCGGCTGCGCGCCTGAATCGCCTTGTTTGCGCCGGACATGAATCAGGGCACACCAGTGCGGCGCGTCTTGTGCGTGGTCGATGTGTCGCGGGACGACGGGCGGAACGATCAGGCCAGCGTGACCAGGCCCAGCTCGTTGGCGTCGGCAAGCATCGGGTGGCGCGGCAGCACGCGCACCGTGTACCCGACCGTGCCCGCCAACGGCAGGGACATCGTCGTCGAAAAAACCTGATTGCCGCCCTCGGCGGTGCCGGTGTACGACATGTCGACGGTGAGCGGTTCGAGCAGCGCGTCGCCGGCGTCCACCCGGCCCACCACCGCTTGGACCGTGACCTCGTCGGGCGCCAGCCCGCCCAGTTGCACCGTCGCGGTCAGGGTGAGCTTCGACCCCAGCACCGGGGTGTCGGGCAGGCCGGTGCTGTCGACGTCGGTGATGTCGATCTTCGGCCAGGCCCGCTCGGCGCGCGCCCGATAGGCGGCCAGTTCGCGCGCGGCATCGAACTCAGCTCCGCCCTCGGGCGCCGAGACGGTGCTGCGCAGCGACTGGGCCGCCGACGTGTAGTAGTCCTCGACGTAGTCACGCACCATCCGCGACGCCAGCACCTTGGGGCCCAGCGTCTGCAGGGTGTGGCGCACCATCTCGATCCAGCGCGGGGGCACCCCGTGCTCGTCGCGCTCGTAGAACTTCGGCGCCACCGCCTCTTCCAGCAGGTCGTAGAGCTTGCCGGCTTCCAGGTCGTCGCGGCGGCCCTCGTCGGACAGACCGTCGGCGGACGGTATCTCCCAACCGTTTTCGCCGTCATAACATTCGTCCCACCAGCCGTCGCGGATGGACAGGTTCAGCCCGCCGTTGAGCGCGCTCTTCATCCCCGAGGTGCCGCAGGCCTCCAGCGGCCGCAGCGGGTTGTTCAGCCAGACGTCGCAGCCCCAATACAGCAACCGGGCCATGGACATGTCGTAGTCGGGCAGAAACGCGATGCGGTGGCGCACCTCGGGCCGGTCGGCGTACCGCACCACCTGCTGGATCAGCGCCTTGCCTCCGTCGTCGGCGGGGTGCGACTTTCCGGCGACGATGAGCTGGATCGGCCTTTCCTCGTTGAGCAGGAGCTGTTCGAGCCGGGCGGGATCGCGCAGCATCAGCGTCAGGCGCTTGTAGGTCGGCACCCGCCGGGCGAACCCGACCGTCAGCACATTGGGATCGAAAGCCGTTGCGATCCAACCCAATTCGGCATCCGACGCGCCACGCTCCAACCACGATCGGCGCAACCGCACCCGGACGTCCTCGACCAGCAGCGCCCGCAGTTGCGAGCGGATCCACCACAGGTGGCCCGCGTCGACCTCCTTCAGGCGCAGCCACACACCCGGATCGCCGAACGAGTCCGACCCGGCCAGTTCGCGGCCCAGCTGCAACCACTGCGGGGCCGCCCAGGTGCGAGCGTGAACCCCGTTGGTGATCGAGCCGATCGGCACCTCGTCGGCGTTGAATCCCCGCCACAGCTCGTTGAACATGGCCCGGCTGACCCGGCCGTGCAGCAGCGAGACGCCGTTGGCCCGTTGCGCCAGCCGGAGGCCCATGTGAGCCATGTTGAACTTGGTCGGGTCGTCCTCGGCGCCGAGGGCCAGGATCCGGTCCGTCGGCACGCCCGGGAGCAGGACCGGCCCGCCCTCGACGTCCCGGTCCGCGTCGCTGTCGTCATCGACGGCGCCGTCGAAGTAGAGCCGCACCATGCCCACCGGGAAGCGGTCGATGCCCGCGGCCACCGGGGTATGGGTGGTGAACACGGTCGACGACCGCACGACGGTCAGCGCGGCGTCGAAGTCCAGCCCGGATTCGGTGATCAGCTCGCGGATGCGTTCGGCGCCGAGGAAGCCGGCATGCCCCTCGTTCATGTGCCACACCTCGGGCGCGGGCAGCCCCTCGATGGCGGTGAACGCGCGGATCGCCCTTACCCCGCCGATGCCGGCCAGCAGCTCCTGGCGCATCCGGTGTTCCTGGTCGCCGCCGTAGAGGCGGTCGGTGACGCCGCGCAGGTCGTGCTCGTTCTCGGGGACGTCGGAATCCAGCAGGAGCAGCGGAACCCGGCCGACCTGCGCGACCCAGATCCGCGCCCGCAGCTGCGCGGAGTCGGGCAGGTTCAGCTCGACGAGGGCCGGCTCGCCGGTCGCGTCGGTGAGCAGCCGCAGCGGCAGCCCCTGCGGGTCCAGCGACGGGTAGGTCTCGTGCTGCCACCCCTCGGCGGTCAGCGACTGCCGGAAATACCCGGAGCGGTAATACAGCCCCACCGCGATGAGCGGCACCCCCAGATCCGAGGCGGATTTCAGGTGGTCGCCCGCGAGGATGCCCAGGCCGCCCGAATAGTTGGGCAGCACCTCGGCGACGCCGAACTCCATCGAGAAGTACGCGATCGAGGTGGGCACCGGCACACCCGCCTGCTGGCGCTGCTGGTACCACAGCGGACGGGTCAAGTAGTCGTTGAGGTCGGCCGCCAGTTCATCGAGGCGGCCCAGGAACCCTTCGTCGAGCGCCAGCTCGTCGAGCCGGGCCGGTTTCACCGCGCCCAGCAGGGCGACCGGATCGCGGCTGCACCGCTCCCACAGGGCGGGCTCGATGGTCTCGAACAGATCCTGGGTCGGCTTGTCCCATGACCACCGCAGGTTGTTCGACAGCTGGTCCAGCGCGGCGAGACGCTCGGGCAGATGAGCTCGGACCGTAAACCGGCGGAGGGCTTTCACGCGTCTCTACCTTACTGAGGATTCCGACGCGCGCATGGCGATGTGAGCGTCGCTTTCGGCCAGCGGCGGTGTGTGACCGGACACTAGGGTGGGTATCGGTCAGTAATTGGGGCCCACCGATGCGCCCCAGTCAGGAAGTCCCCACGACAGGAAGTTTCTGAGACGAGAGGCATTCCGCAACGCAGCACTCCGCGGTTTGGCCGCACACAATCGGAGACATCGAAACCGACGGTGACGATGCGGTCCGCGGAGCGGGCCGAGGAGGAGTGGTTGTGCCCGGTCGTATCGAGATCGACAACGTCCAGCCCGTCGTCTCCTGCGGCGCGTATCCGGCCAAGGCCGTCGTCGGTGAGATGGTTCCGGTCAGCGCCGCGGTGTGGCGAGAGGGCCACGAGGCGGTCGCCGCGACCCTCGTGGTGCGCTACCAGGGACCGCGCTATCCGCAGGTGACGGAGGCACGGCGCATCAGGGCCGTGCAGGCGCCAGCGCGCCCCTCGCCCGCGCTGGACGGCAAGGCCGCCGAGGCGCGCGCCAAGCCCCAGCTGCTTCCGATGACGGAGGGTTTGGAACCGTACGTGTTCCACGGGGTGTTCACCCCCGATCGCGTCGGGCTGTGGACCTTTCGCGTCGACGGGTGGGGCGACCCCATCGCATCCTGGCGCCACGGGCTGGTCGCCAAGCTGGACGCCGGCCAGGGCGAGACGGAGCTGTCCAACGACCTTTTGGTCGGGGCCGCGCTGTTCGAGCGCGCCGCGGCAGGGGTGCCGCGGGCGCGGCGCGAACCGCTGCTGGTGGCGGCCGAGGCGCTGCGCACCCCCGGCGACCCGGTCACCCGCACCGCGCTTGCGCTGGCTCCCCAGATCGAGGAGATCCTGGCCGAACATCCGCTGCGCGACCTGGTCACCCGCGGCGAACAGTTCGGGGTGTGGGTCGACCGACCGCTGGCCCGCTTCGGCGCGTGGTACGAAATGTTCCCCCGCTCGACGGGCGGGTGGGACGCGAACGGCAAGCCGGTGCACGGCACCTTCGCCACGGCGGCCGCGCAACTGCCGCGGATCGCGGACATGGGCTTCGACGTCGTCTACCTGCCGCCGATCCACCCGATCGGCAGGGTGCACCGCAAGGGGCGCAACAACTCCCCGTCCGCCGCCCCCGGAGACGTCGGATCGCCGTGGGCGATCGGCAGCGACGAGGGCGGCCACGATGCTGTCCACCCCGCGCTGGGCACGATCGACGACTTCGACGACTTCGTTTCCGCCGCACGCGATTTGGGTCTCGAGGTGGCGCTGGACCTGGCGCTGCAATGCACCCCGGACCATCCATGGGTCCGTGAACACCGCGAGTGGTTCACCGAGTTGCCGGACGGCACCATCGCCTACGCCGAAAACCCGCCGAAGAAATATCAGGACATCTACCCGATCAACTTCGACAACGACCCCGCCGGCCTCTACGACGAGGTGCTGCGGGTGGTCCGGCACTGGATGGACCACGGCGTCAAGTTCTTTCGCGTCGACAACCCACACACCAAGCCGCCCGACTTCTGGGCCTGGCTGATCGGCCAGGTCAAAGCCGTCGACCCCGACGTGCTGTTCCTGTCCGAGGCCTTCACTCCGCCGGTCCGCCAGTACGGGCTGGCCAAGCTCGGCTTCACCCAGTCCTACACCTACTTCACGTGGCGGACGGCCAAGTGGGAACTGACCGAATTCGGCGATGACATCGCCGCCCTGGCGGACTTTCGCCGGCCTAACCTGTTCGTCAATACCCCCGACATCCTGCACGCGGTGCTGCAGCACAACGGCCCGGGCATGTTCGCCATCCGCGCGGTGCTGGCGGCGACGATGGGTCCGGCCTGGGGGGTCTACTCGGGCTACGAGCTGTTCGAGCACCGCCCGGTGCGCGAGGGCAGCGAGGAGTACCTGAACTCCGAAAAGTACGAACTGCGTCCGCGTGACTTCGCGGCGGCCCTCGCCGAGGGCCGATCGCTCGAACCGTTCATCAAGCAGCTCAACACGATTCGCCGCCTGCATCCCGCCCTGCAGCAGCTGCGTACGATCCACTTCCACGGTGTGGACAACGACGCGCTGCTGGCCTACAGCAAGTTCGACCCCGCCACCGGCGACTGCGTGTTGGTGGTGGTGACGCTCAACGCGTTCGGTGCCGAGGAGGCGACGCTGTGGTTGGACGTGGAGGCATTGGGTATGGAGCCCTATGAGAGGTTTTGGGTTCGCGACGAGATCACCGGACAGGAATTCCAATGGGGGCAATCGAATTACATTCGCCTCGACCCGGCGCAGGCGGTCGCGCACATCATCAACATGCCGCTCGTACCGTACGAATCCCGGATCACGCTGCTGCGTAGGAGGTGACCGGCTGTGAGCCGAACCGACGAACTCGCTGGGTTAGACCTGGCGCCCGACCCGGCCGACGTGGCGCGCCTGGTGGCCGGCGCGCACTACAACCCGCACGGCATCCTGGGCGCCCATGAGTACGGCGACCACACCGTCATCCGGGCGTTCCGCCCGCACGCGCGCGAGGTGGTCGCGCTCGTCGGGTCCGACCGGTTCCCGTTGCGGCACATCGACTCCGGTCTGTTCGCCGTCGCGCTGCCGTTCGTCAACCTGATCGATTACCGCCTGGAGGTGACCTACGAGGGTTCCGAGCCCTTCGTCGTGGCCGACGCCTACCGCTTCCTGCCCACCCTGGGCGACGTCGACCTCCATCTGTTCAACGAGGGCCGCCACGAGCGACTCTGGGAGGTCCTCGGCGCCCATCCCCGCTCGTTCACCACCGCCGACGGCGTCGTAAACGGGGTGTCGTTCGCCGTCTGGGCTCCCAACGCCAAGGGCGTCAGCCTGATCGGCGAGTTCAACGGCTGGACCGGCAGCGAGGCGCCCATGCGGGTGCTCGGCTCCTCCGGGGTGTGGGAGCTGTTCTGGCCCGGTTTCCCGATCGGCGGGCTGTACAAGTTTCGCGTGCACGGCGCCGACGGTGTGCTGACCGAGCGGGCCGACCCGTTCGCCTTCGCCACCGAGGTGCCGCCACACACCGCATCGCGGGTGACACACAGCGACTACACCTGGGAGGACGCCGACTGGATGGCGCGTCGCGCGCAGCGCAACCCGGTGTTCGAGCCGATGTCCACCTACGAGGTCCACCTGGGGTCGTGGCGCCCGGGGCTCAGCTACCGCCAACTCGCCCGCGAACTGACCGACTACGTCGTGGAGCACGGGTTTACCCATGTCGAGCTGCTGCCGGTCGCCGAGCACCCGTTCGCCGGGTCGTGGGGATACCAGGTCACCTCGTACTACGCCCCGACCTCGCGGTTCGGCACGCCGGACGACTTTCGGGCGCTGGTCGACGCGCTGCACCGGGCCGGGATCGGCGTCATCGTGGACTGGGTGCCGGCGCACTTCCCGAAGGACGCCTGGGCGCTGGGCCGCTTCGACGGCACCCCGCTCTACGAGCACGCCGACCCCACGCGCGGCGAGCAACTCGATTGGGGCACTTACGTGTTCGATTTCGGCCGCGCCGAAGTGCGCAACTTCCTGGTGGCCAACGCGTTGTACTGGCTCGAGGAGTACCACGTCGACGGCCTGCGGGTGGACGCCGTCGCGTCGATGCTCTACCTGGACTACTCGCGTTCCGAGGGCGGCTGGACGCCGAACATCTACGGCGGGCGGGAGAACCTGGAGGCGGTGCAGTTCCTGCAGGAGATGAACGCCACGGCCCACAAAGCCGCGCCCGGGATCGTCACCATCGCCGAGGAGTCCACGTCGTGGCCCGGCGTCACGCGGCCGACCAACCTCGGCGGCCTTGGGTTCTCGATGAAGTGGAACATGGGCTGGATGCACGACACCCTCGACTACCTCAGCCGCGACCCGATCTACCGCAGCTTCCACCACCACGAGATGACCTTCTCGATGCTGTACGCGTTCAGCGAGAATTACGTGCTGCCGCTCAGCCACGACGAGGTGGTGCACGGCAAGGGCACGCTGTGGGGGCGGATGCCGGGCAACAACCATGTCAAAGCCGCCGGCCTGCGCAGCCTGCTCGCCTATCAATGGGCGCATCCGGGCAAGCAATTGTTATTCATGGGCCAGGAATTCGGCCAGCGCGCCGAGTGGTCCGAGGAACGTGGCCTGGATTGGTGGCAGCTCGACGAACAGGGTTTTTCCAACGGTGTTCTGCGCCTCGTGCACGACATCAATCAGATCTACCGGAGCCGCCCCGCGCTGTGGAGCCAGGACACCATTCCTGACGGCTATTCCTGGATCGACGCCAACGACTCCGCCAACAACGTGCTGAGCTTCCTGCGATACGGCAAAGACGGATCGGTAATGGCCTGCGTATTCAATTTCGCGGGCTCCGAGCACAGCGGCTACCGGCTGGGCCTGCCGGCCGCCGGGCGCTGGCGCGAGGTGCTCAACACCGATGCGACGGCCTACAACGGCGCGGGAATCGGCAACTTGGGCGGCGTCGACGCCACCGAAGACCCGTGGCACGGCCGGCCCGCCTCGGCGGTAATGGTCCTGCCGCCTACCTCGGCGTTGTGGTTCGAACCCGAATAGGGAGCATCCATAAGTTCGCGAAATTAGATAACAATTTCCCTTGTAATCTATTTACATGGGCTCGCGTCGCGCTATGATTCGCTGCCTAATCGATACCGATGGTGATCGCAGCCCGGTCACCATCGGCAACTGAATTTGCTGCTGGAGGCGACGGATGTCATTCGTATTCGCGATCCCTGAAACTGTTTCGGCGGCGGCATCGAATTTAGCCAGTATCGGCTCGACAATCAGCACGGCGACCACGAGCGCGGCGGCTCCGACGACCGGCGTGGTGGCCGCGGCCGCCGACGAGGTGTCCGTGAGCATCGCCGCGCTGTTTTCCTCGCACGCCCAGGAGTACCAGGCAATCAGCGCCCAGGTGGAGGCCTTCCATTCGCAGTTCGTGGCGGCGCTGAGCGCGGGCGGGGCGTCCTACGCCGCCACCGAGGCCGCCAACGTGACGCCGCTGCAGGCCGTTGAGCAGCAACTGCTCGGCGCGATAAACACGCCCACCGAGCTCCTGCTGGGGCGCCCGCTGATCGGCAACGGGGCCAACGCGCCGTCGGGCAGCGGGGCGGCCGGCCAGGCCGGCGGGCTGTTGATCGGCAACGGTGGCGCCGGCGGGTCCGGCGGGCCCGGCCAGCCCGGCGGCCCCGGCGGGCCCGCGGGGCTGTTCGGCACCGGCGGGCCCGGTGGAGTGGGCGGCGCCGCCATCACGACCACGGGCAACGGTGCGGCCGGCGGGGCCGGCGGCCGCGGCGGCCTGCTGTGGGGGGGCGGCGGTGTCGGCGGGTACGGCGGAATAGCAGGCGACGATGCCGGGGCCGGCGGCGTGGGCGGCGCCGGTGGCGCCGGCGGGCTGTTCGGCGTCGGCGGCGCCGGCGGACACGGTGGGGTGGGCATCTCCGGCGGAAACGGCGGAGCCGGCGGAGCAGGCGGGCTGTTCGCCGCCGGTGGCACCGGTGGGGCCGGCGGGGCCGCGGGCGACGACGGGGGCA
>NZ_MVHD01000006.1 GCF_002086635.1 Mycobacterium alsense
AAGAGACGGGGGCGGGGCGGGTCGTCTCGACGACGGTGCCCTCCACCACCACGTACTTGTAGGGCAACTCCTCCTGCTGGACCACCAGCGTCACCGCACCGGCGCGTTCGATGAGCCGCGCCTTGCGGCTGGACGGCCCGGTCATGATCCGGATGTTCCCGCCGGGGGTGTAGTCGTACCAGATCGGGACGCTGGCCGGCGGGCGGCCGTCGGCGGCGGCGACGGACAGCACGGCGACGTGCTTGCCGGCGAGGAATTCCTGGCTTTCGGTTTCGCTAAAACTTCGCATAGCGACTAAAAACGCCGACCCGAGGGCGCTATTCCCGCCCGCTCATCGCTGTGCGGCCCTGACGACGTTCGACCCGATGATCAGGCGCTGAATCTCGCTGGTGCCCTCGTAGAGCCGCAGCAGGCGCACGTCGCGGTAGATGCGTTCGACGGGAACGCCGCGCATGTAGCCGCTGCCCCCGTGCACCTGCACCGCGAGATCTGCCACCCTGCCGGCCATTTCGGTGCAGAACAGCTTGGCCGCCGACGGCGCGACCCGGCGGTCCTCGTTGGTGACCCACAGCCGCGCGGCCTCGCGCGCCAGCGCGCGGCCGGCCAACACCTCGGTCTGCTGGTCGGCGATCATCGCCTGCACCAGTTGAAAGCTGCCGATCGGTGTCCCGCCCTGCGTCGCGGTGGCGGCATACGACACGGACTCGTCGAGCGCGCGCTGGGCGGCACCCACCGCCAGGGCGGCGATGTGGACCCGGCCGCGCGCCAGCGAGGTCATCGCCGCCCGGTACCCGATGTCCTCGCTGCCGCCGATCAGCGCGTCGCTGCCGACGCGGACGTCGTCGAAGCCGACGTCGGCCGTCCACGCGCCCTCCTGGCCCATCTTCGCGTCCTTGGCGGCCACCTGGACTCCCGGCGCGTCCGCGGGAACCAGAAAGACCGCGATTCCCGGGCCCTGGTCGTCGGCCGGGCGGGTACGCGCGAACACCACGAAAAGGTTGGCGACGGGCGCGTTGGTGATGAAGCGCTTGTCGCCGGAGATCACCCAATCACTGTCGTCGCGAACGGCCTTGGTGCGCAGGCCAGCCGGGTTCGACCCCGCGCCGGGCTCCGTCAACGCGAACGAGGCGACCACGTCGCCGGACGCCATCGACTCCAGCCAGCGGCCCTTCTGCTCGTCGGTGCCGAAACCCACGAGCACCTGCCCGGCGATGCCGTTGTTGGTGCCGAACATCGACCGCAGGGCCAGCGACGTGTAGCCCAATTCCATTGCCAGCTCGATGTCTTGGACGAGGTTGAGGCCGAGGCCGCCCCATTGCTGCGGGATCGCGTACCCGAACAGGCCCATCTTCTTGGCCTGGTCGCGCAGGTCGTCGGGCACCCGATCGTCGGCCAGGATCTCCTGCTCGCGCGGGACCACGGCGCTGCGAACGAACTGGCGCGTCTGGGCCAGGATCTCCCGGAAGTCGTCGTCGGACACTTCCTGGACTTCGGCGGTGGTCATCTCGCGGATGCTCCTCATTTTGGGATTCAGGTGCGACTCAGGCGGGGCCCAAGTGGGACCGGGCACCGCGCCAGATCCTATATGAAATATGATCTTGCCCCGTTGGGCGGTCCAGTGGTGACCCCCGGGACGAAGCACATCGAGGAGGCGTGATTCACGTGTCGTTGCTGAACGGTCAGACCGCGGTCGTCACCGGTGCCGCGCAGGGGCTGGGCTTTGCCATTGCGCAGAGATTCGTCGCCGAGGGCGCGCGGGTCGTGCTCGGTGACCTGAACCAGGAGGGCACCGAGCTCGCGGCGAAGGAGTTGGGCGGCGGCGACGTCGCGGTGGCGGTGCGCTGCGACGTCACGAAGGCCGCCGACGTCGAGGCCCTGGTCGCGACCGCCGTCGAGCGTTTCGGCGGGCTGGACATCATGGTCAACAACGCCGGGATCACCCGCGACGCGACGATGCGCAAGATGACCGAGGAGCAGTTCGACCAGGTCATCGACGTGCACCTGAAGGGAACGTGGAACGGCCTGCGGGCGGCGGCGGCGATCATGCGGGAGAACAAGCGCGGCGCGATCGTCAACATGTCGTCGGTGTCGGGCAAGGTCGGCATGGTCGGGCAGACGAACTACTCGGCGGCCAAGGCCGGGATCGTGGGCATGACGAAGGCGGCGGCCAAAGAGCTTGCGTACCTGGGCGTCCGGGTGAACGCGATAGCCCCCGGCCTGATCCGCTCGGCCATGACGGAGGCCATGCCGCAACGCATTTGGGACCAGAAGGTGGCCGAGATCCCGATGGGCCGCGCCGGCGAGCCCAGCGAGGTCGCCGGGGTGGCACTGTTCCTGGCCTCCGACCTGTCCTCCTACATGACCGGCACCGTCATGGAGGTCACCGGCGGCCGCCACATATGAGTACCGACGCCCGGCGCCACGAGGGGAGCAATGGAAATGCGTGAGACCGTCGTCTGTGAGCCCGTCCGCACGCCGATCGGCCGCTACGGCGGAATGTTCAAGTCGCAGACCGCCGTCGACCTCGGGGTCGCCGCCCTCAAAGGGCTCTTAGCGCGCACCGGGATCCCGCCCGAGGCGGTGCAGGACGTCATCCTCGGGCACTGCTATCCCAGCAGCGATGCGCCGGCCATCGGGCGGGTGGTGGCGCTGGATTCCGGTCTGCCCGTGACGGTTCCGGGCATGCAGGTCGACCGGCGCTGCGGGTCGGGCCTGCAGGCGGTGATCCAGGCGTGCCTGCAGGTGGGCAACGGCGACCACGACCTCGTGATCGCCGGCGGCTGCGAAAGCATGAGCAACGTCGTCTTCTACTCGACCGACATGCGCTGGGGCGGCGCCCGCGGCGGCGTGCGGGTGCACGACGGCCTGGCCCGGGGGCGCACCACCGCCGGCGGCCGGCACTACCCGGTGCCGGGCGGGATGCTGGAGACCGCCGAAAATCTGCGCCGTCAGTACGGAATCTCCCGGCGGGAGCAGGACGAGCTCGCGGTTCGTTCGCACCAGCGGGCGGTGGCGGCGCGGAAGAACGGCATCCTCGCCGAGGAGATCATCCCCGTCGCGGTGCGCACCCGCCAGGGCGAGGAGCTGATCGACACCGACGAGCACCCCCGCGCCGATACGTCGGTGGAGTCGCTGGGCAAACTCAAACCCGTTCTGCAAGATCAGGATCCGGACGCGACCGTCACCGCCGGCAACGCCAGCGGGCAGAACGACGCGGCCTCGATGTGCGTGGTGACCACGCCCGAGAAGGCGTCGGAATTGGGGCTGACGCCGTTGGTGCGGCTGGTGTCGTGGGGGTCGGCGGGTGTGGCACCCGACGTCATGGGCATCGGGCCGGTGCCCGCCACCGAGGTCGCGCTCGCCAAGGCGGGCCTGCGCCTGGCCGACATCGACCTCATCGAACTCAACGAGGCCTTCGCCGCGCAGGCGCTCGCGGTGATGCGGGAATGGAACTTCGGCGCGGCCGACCACGACCGGACCAACGCGCACGGGTCGGGGATATCGCTGGGCCACCCGGTCGGGGCGACCGGCGGGCGGATGCTGGCCACCCTGGCGCGCGAGCTCCACCGCCGCCAGGCCCGCTACGGGCTGGAGACGATGTGCATCGGCGGCGGGCAGGGGCTCGCCGCGGTGTTCGAGCGGGTCGCCTGAGATGACCGGCCCCCTGAGCGGCCTCACGGTCGTCGAGGTGTCCAGCTTCGTCGCCGCGCCGCTGTGCGGGATGACGCTGGGACAGCTTGGCGCGCAGGTGATCCGGGTCGACCCGATCGGCGGCGCCTCCGACGTGCAGCGGTGGCCGCTGGCGGCCGGCGGTACGTCGATCTACTGGACGGGACTGAACAAGGGCAAGCGTTCGGCCACCATCGACCTGCGCTCGCCCGAGGGTCAGGGGCTGGTCCAGCGGCTGATCGTCGAGGGCGACGGCGTCGTCGTCACCAACGCCGTCCTGCCCTGGCTCGGCCATGACCTGTTGGCCGCCAAGCGTTCCGACGTCATCCACGTCCAGCTGCTCGGGCGCGGCGACGGCTCGACCGGGGTCGACTACACCGTCAACGCGGGGCTCGGCTACCCCCTCGTCACCGGGCCGGCCGCGCACGCCGGCCCAATCAACCACGTGCTGCCGGCGTGGGACGTGTGCTGCGGTCTGTACGCGGCGCTGGCCGTCGTCGCCGCCGTCCGCGACCGGGACCGGACCGGGCGGGGCGCACGCGTCAGCCTCGCGCTGGAGGACGTCGCGCTGGCCACGGCGGGAAACCTCGGCCTGCTGACCGAGCCGCAGGTCGTCGGGACGCAGCGCGAGCGGCTGGGCAACGCCATCTACGGCCAGTACGGCCAGGACTTCACCAGCCGCGACGGGGTCTCGTTCATGGTTGTCACCCTGACGCGCAGGCACTTTCGCGACCTCGTCGACGTGACCGGCACGGGCGCCGCGGTCTCGGCGCTCGAGGAGGCGCTGGGCGTGGACTTCGCGTCGGAGGGCGACCGCTACCGCTACCGTGACGCGCTGTCGGGGCTGTTCGCCACCTGGTTCGCCGACCACGCGGCCGACGAGGTCACCGCCGGGCTGTCCGGCACGACCGTGCTGTTCGAGCGGTACCGCACCTTCGCCGAGGTCGCCGCCGGCCCGAAGGTGACGGCCAATGCGCTGTTCAGCCGGCTGCACCAGCCCGGCGTGGGCGACTATTTCGCCCCCGGCCTGCCCGCCGCGTTCGACGGCGCCCATCCAGCCGCCGCGCCCGCCCCCGCCCTGGGGCGGGACACCGCCGACGTCCTCACCGAGCGCCTGGGCCTGACGGCCGACGACATCGAGCGTTTGACGCGCGCCAACACGATAGTGCCAACACAACCGCGCCACCACGAATAGGAAAGACAGCGCATGACCAGACTCGCCCAGACTCTCGGCCTGACCGAATTCCAGACCGAGATCATCGCCACCGTACGGCAATTCGTCGAGAAGGAGGTCATCCCCAGCGCGCCAGAACTGGAGCGCGGCGACACCTACCCGCAACACATCGTCGACCAGATGCGGGAGATGGGGCTGTTCGGGCTGATGATCCCGCAGCAGTACGGCGGGCTGGGGGAGTCGCTGCTGACCTACGCGCTGTGCGTCGAGGAGCTCGCGCGCGGCTGGATGAGCGTCTCCGGAGTGCTCAACACCCATTTCATCGTCGCGTACATGCTGCGCCAGCACGGCACCGAGGCGCAGAAACAGCGCTTCCTGCCGCGCATGGCGACCGGCGAATCCCGCGGCGCGTTTTCCATGTCCGAGCCCGAGCTCGGTTCCGACGTGGCTGCGATCCGCACTCGGGCGCAACGCAATCCGGACGGCGGCTACACCATCAACGGGCAGAAGATGTGGCTGACCAACGGCGCCAGCTCGACGCTGATCGCCGTGCTGGTGCGCACGGACGAAGGCGCGGACAAGCCGCACCGCAACCTCACCGCGTTCCTCGTCGAAAAGCCGACCGGCTTCGGCGAGGTCGTTCCGGGGCTGGTGATCCCCGGCAAGATCGACAAGCTCGGCTACAAGGGGATCGACACCACCGAGCTCGTCTTCGACGGTTATGAGGCCAGCGCCGACGACGTCCTCGGCGGCGCCCCGGGGCAGGGCTTCTTCCAGATGATGGACGGCATCGAGGTCGGCCGGGTCAACGTCTCGGCGCGGGCGTGCGGCGTCGGCATCCGGGCCTTCGAGCTCGCGGTGCGGTACGCCCAGCAGCGTCACACCTTCGGCAAGCCGATCGCCGAGCACCAGGCCATCGCGTTCCAGTTGGCCGAGATGGCGACCAAAGTCGAAGCGGCGCACCTGATGATGGTCAACGCGGCCCGGTTGAAGGACTCCGGCGAGCGCAACGACGTCGCCGCCGGCATGGCCAAATACCTTGCCAGCGAATACTGTTCGGAGGTCACCCAGCAGAGCTTCCGCATCCACGGCGGCTACGGCTACTCCAAGGAGTACGAGATCGAACGGCTGATGCGCGACGCGCCGTTCCTGCTCATCGGCGAGGGCACCAGCGAGATCCAGAAGAACATCATCAGCAAGCGGCTACTGGCCGAGTATCAGGTGTGAGGCGATGAGTATCCCGGATTTCGGCGCGCGCACTCAGCTTTCCGACGACGTCGCGCGCCTGATCCGCACGAGGATCTTCGACGGCACCTACGCCGCGGGATCCTATGTTCGGCTGGATCAGCTCGCCGCAGAGCTGGGAATCAGTGTCACCCCGGTGCGCGAGGCGCTGTTCGCGTTGCGCGCCGAGGGTCTGATCGCCCAGCAGCCCCATCGCGGCTTTCAGGTGTTGCCGGTGACCGGACGTGACGTCGCCGACGTCGCCAACGTGCAGGCCCACGTCGGCGGGGAACTGGCGGCGCGGGCCGCGGCCAACATCACCGACGACCAGCTGCGCGAGCTCAAGCAGATCCAGGCCGAGCTCGAGGACGCCTACGCCGGCGACGACAACGAGCGGACCGTGCGGCTCAACCACGAGTTCCACCGGGCCATCAACGTCGCCGCGGACTCGCCCAAGCTCGCCCAGCTGATGTCGCAGATCACCCGCTACGCACCGGAATCGGTGTTCCCCACGATCGCGGGCTGGCCCGGCCAGTCGATGAAGGACCACCGGCGGATCCTGTCCGCGCTGAAAAAGCACGACGAGGAGCTCGCCCGCGCCGCGATGTCCGAACACCTCGCCGCCGGGGCGATTCCGTTGATCGAACACCTCACCGCGCGGGGCGTGGTGGTGGATAGGAATCGTCCCTGAGCGAAGCGTTACCCGTTGTCGCACACGCATGCCGGGCCTACGCTGACCTGGGGGGCGACAACATGGAGACGAGATGTTACATCCGCTTCGCGCACCCGCCGCATTCGCCGCGTGCGCGGTAGTCATCGGGCTCGCGCCGCCGGCCGTCGCCGATCCGCCCGACGAAATCCCCGGCAACGGTGTGTTTGTGGTGGGCCGTGACATCGCGCCGGGCCTCTATCACACGGGTGGGTCGGGTTCGACCTTCGGTGTGTGGATCAACAATGTGCCGACCCAGGACTCGATGTGCTCCTGGTTCACCTACAGCACGCCCGATGCCAACAAGGAGCACGTGCTCCAGACGAATACCTCGATCGGTCCGATGTTCGCGAACATCAACTCGGCGGTCAAGGCCTTCGAGTCGCAGAACTGTCAGCCGTGGACGCGGGTCCCCTAGTGGCCTCGTCGCGAAACGCGTTGCGGTAGCCCTGCGGTGCGACTCCGGCCAACCGGCGAAACTGCTCACGGAAATGCGCCGTCGAGGCGAAACCCACTTGGCGGCCGATGTTTTCGACGCTTTCGGACGTGCGCTCCAGTAACTCTTGCGCGTGCTTGATCCGGACGCCGTTGATCCACTGCATGGGCGTCTGCCCGGTCTCGCATTTGAATCGCCGGTTCAGGGTCCGTTCGCTGATGGACGCCCGCCGGGCGACGTCGCCGAGGGTCAGCGGCAGGTGCGCGTTCCTGTCGATCCAGGCCAGCAAGTTGTCGAGTTCGGTGCCGGACCGGCGGCGGTTGCGGACGATGAACTGGGCTTGGCCACCGGTGCGGTGTAACGGGGTGACCGCGAGGCGGGCGGCGTCGGCGGCCACGGCGGAGCCGTAGTCCTTGGCGACCATGTGCAGGCACAAGTCCAGTCCCGCCGACGCGCCGGCCGAGGTGAGGACCTGGCCCTCGTCGACGTAGAGCGCATCGGCGTCGAGGCGGACGTCGGGGTAGGCGGCGGAAAACAAATCGGCAGCCAGCCAGTGCGTGGTCGCGCGTTTGCCCCCCAGAATTCCGGCCCCGGCGACGGTGAAGGCGCCGGTACAGATGGAGGCTATTCGAATTCCCTTGTCGTAAGCGGACTTCAAGGCGACGGCGACGTCTTCGCGCACGGGCGTCGTGGCGTCATGTCGCCCGGGTACGACGATGGTGTCGGTGCCGTCGAGTTCATCCAGGCCGAAGTCGGTGGCGATCCGGACCGGTCCCGCCGGCACAACCGGATCGCAGCCGCACACCCGGACCCGGTAGCCCGGGGCGCCGCCGGCGAGGCGGACGCGGCCGAAAACCTCGATCGGCATGGCGAGGTCGAACGCGATGACGTCCGGCTCAGCCAGGACCGCGACGGTGTGCATGGGTTGGCAATATACCGGCGCATATTGTCAATCCAGCCACTGGCCTGGGCCGGCGGGCGGCGCGACGATGACGTGATGCACGCGCAGATCGTCTTGTACGACGGATTCGACCCGCTCGACGTCATCGCGCCGTTCGAAGTGCTCGCGGCGGGGAGCGACAGCGTCGGCGGCGACCTGACGGTGACGCTGGTGTCGGCGGAGGGGCCGCGCACCGTGACCGGCGGCACCCGGGGTTTGGCGCTGGACGCCACCGCGGCGCTCGAGCCGTCCGAACGGGGCTGCGTGATCGTGCCCGGCGCCAGCGGTCCGATCGCCGGCGACCCCGACGACGGCGTCGAGACCATCCCGGTGCTGCTGGCCCGGGCGGCGCAGAGCGCGCTGACGCCGCTGCTGCGCAAGGCCTTTGACAACCCCGAGGTTACCGTCGCCGCGGTGTGCGGCGGATCGGTGGTGATGGCGATGTCCGGCCTGATCGAGGGGCGCCACGCGGTGACTCATCATCTGGGCCTGGAGTTGCTCGACGCGGCCGGGGTGCACGCGGTGGCGGCGCGGGTCGTCGACGACGGGGACCTGATCACCGCGGGCGGTGTGACCTCGGGGCTGGATCTGGGTCTCTACCTGCTGGACCGGTGGTACGGGCCACGGATCGCGCACGCCGTCGAGCGGCTCTTCGAATACGAACGCCGGGGCACCGTGTGGCGCCCGGCGGGACGAGAACCGGTGGAGGCGTAGGTGGGCATCGACGGAGACTGGGACGTCAGGATCAAGACCCCGATCGGCACCCTCGCGGTCCGGTATGCGTTCGCCGAAACGGCGGGGGGCCTGGCCGGCACGGCGACCTACAAGGGCGAGACGGTTCCGTTGCGCGGCTTGACGAGCGCCCCGACCGCCGGCGGCACGCGGTTGGCCTGGCGGCAGTCGGTCACCAAGCCGATGCGGCTCAACCTGGCCTTCGACGTCGTTGTCGACGGGGATTCGCTGACCGGCCACTCGCGCGCGGGCCGGCTGCCGGCGTCCGCGGTCTCCGGAACCCGGTGCTGACTACCGAAACGGGGCGCGATCAGCCGAGACCGTCTGGGTCACGAGCTCGTTCGGCGAGGCGCACAAGTTCCGCGCGGACGCGGCCCGACGGCGGCCCGCTGGTTGCTCCGGGAGGGATTGGCCAGCCCGGCACTGCGCGACGCCAACGGCGAGGCCGGTGACCGCGTTCCGCTGCCCCGGATCAGGTAGCAGCGCGGGTGGCGGCCTCATTCAGCATGGCGCGCAGGCGGTGGACGTCGGGCTTGCCGGTGGCGCCGCGGGGGACGTCGTCGTCGGAGGCCAACAAGCGCCACACCGTCGGAACCTTGAAGGCGCTCAGCAGCTTTCGGGCCGACTGCGTCAGCTCCTCGGCGGTCAGCGCGGCCCCGCACACCACCGCCGCGCCCACGCGGTCGCCCGCGGCGCCGGGAACGTTGGTGACGTAGGCGTTTTGCACCCGGTCGATCGAACGCAGCGCCCGCTCCACCTCGCTGGGGTAGACGGTCGCGCCGCTGACCTTGAACATGTCGTCGGAGCGGCCGTGGTAGAACAGGAACCCGTCCCCGTCGAGCCGGCCGAGGTCGCCGGTCGGGTAGAAGCCGTCGGCGGTGAACAGCTCCTCCCGGCCGCGCCGGCAGATGCCGCGCAGGGTGTGCGGTCCCCGGATCTGGATCACGCCAACGGTTCCCGCGGGAAGCGGCTCGCCGCTTTCGGCATCGACGACGCGAACCTCCATGCCGGCGAAGGGCTTCCCGCAGCTGCCCCATGCGGTCGGCGGCATGTCGGTGTCGGCCGCGTAGCCGCAGTACGGCCCGAACGCTTCGGTCATGCCGAACAGCGTGGCGCGCGCCCCGGGCTGCGACCGCAACCCGGGCGGCAGCAAGGCCTCCAGGCTGCCGGGCCGCAGGGCCGACAGATCCGCGCCGATCGCGCCGGCGTGCCGGGCCAGCGCTTCGGCCTGGTCGGGCCATCCGCGAAACAGGTTGACCCGCTCGGTTTCCAGCAGCCGCAGGGTGGTTTCCGGTCGCGGTATTTCCTCGGTCACCAGCGTGGCGCCGGCCAGCAGCGCGGACAGGATTCCGCTGCCGAAACCCCCCACCCAGAAAAACGGCATCGGCAGATACAGCCGGGTATCGGGCATGATGCAGCGTGCCGCCAGGCCCGAGCGCACCGCGGCCAACGCGTTGCCGTGGGAGTGCACGACTCCCTTTGGCGCTCCGCTGCTGCCCGAGGTGAACATGACGACCAGCGGGTCGGCGGGGCTGACGGTCGCGGTCATCGCGTCGACGATCCCGCGAGCGCCTTCCCCGGCGGTGGCGTCGGTGAGCCGGTCGGCCGGCCAAATGGTGCGCAGGGCGGGAAGTTCGGGCCGCGGCACCGAACCAACGTCGTCGAGGTAGCGGTGGCCGCGGAACTCCTCGACGCTGACCAGGAATTGCACCGAGGCGGCCCGCAACTGGGCGATCAGCTCGCGGGCCTGAAGCAGGGTGCTCAGCGGAACCAGCACGGCGCCGATACGAGTGAGCGCGATCGCCACCCGCACCCAGCGGGCGCTGTTCGGCATGATCAGCCCGACCCGGGTGCCCTTGCCGACGCCGGCCTGGACGAAGGCCGCGGCCAACTCGCTCGTCGTGGCGTCGAGTTCGCGGTAGGTGATGCGGGACGACGGGTCGATCACCATCGGCTTCGTGCCCTGCTCGGGGGCGCGCGACCGCACCAGGTGGTCGATCGTGTCAGGCATCGAACAGCTTCCGCAGTTGCCGCAGATCGACCTTGCCGCTGGGCAGCAGCGGTATCTCGCTGCGGGACAAGGCGAGAAAGCGCTTGGGGATCTTGTATGACGACAGCTCCGCTTTGAGCCGCGCCCGCAGCGAGGCCTCGTCGAGGTCCGGCTGGACCACCACCGCGGCCACCAGCTCGCCGCGTCGGGCGTCGGGGATGCCCACCACGTGAGCCTGCGCGCCCGTGACCCTGGCGATGGCCCGCTCCACCTCGGCCGCCGAGACGTTGGCGCCCGCCGTCTTGATCATCGCGCCGAGCCTGCCGACGTAGTAGAAGAATCCGTCGGCGTCGGTGCGTACCAGATCGCCCGTGTGGAACCAGCCGTCGGCGTCGAAGGATTCCTCGCGGCTGCGCTTGTGGTAGCCCTGCATCACGTACGGCCCCCGGATGCACAGTTCGCCGACCCCGGAGGCGTCGGGGTCGAGGATCGACGTCTCGAATCCCGGCGCGGGCTTGCCGAACGATCCACGGCGGCCTTCCGGTTGGTCGGATTCGTCACCGCTGATCAGGACCACGCTGCCGGCCTCGGTCAGCCCCAGCATGTTGTGCCGCAACTGCGGGTCGGCCGGGCGGGCCTCGGGCGCCATGATCGGGTAGAGGTTGCCGCGCCGCATCGAGGACAGGTCGCGCCCGGGAAAGCTCGGATGATCGGCGAGGTGGGCGATCCCGGCGGCGAAACCATTGGTGATCGTGGGCTTTTCGGCCTCCAGCAGGTCGAGGGTCCGGCCGGGGTCGATGGCGTTGGAGCACACCAGCGTCGAGCCGGCGACCATGGTGGCGAGCAGGCCGAACGCGAACCCGCCGATCCAGAAGAACGGCGAATTGCAGAACAGGCGGTCCTCGGACGTCAGGCCGCGGATGTCGTTGAGGTTGCGCTGGTGTTCGAGCAGGCCGGTGTGGGTGTGCACCACGCCCTTCGGGGCGGCGGTGGAGCCCGACGTGTAGACGATGGCCAGGGGGTCGCAGCCGTCGACGTCGGATTCCATCGCCGCCAGCAGCGCGGGCTCACCGACCCCGGACGCATCGGCCAGCCGGCGCACCCGCGCGGGGTCTAGGGCGACGTGGCGCAGTTGCGGCGCGGCGGTGCAGAACAACGGGGCGCCGGAATCCAGGTCGGCACCCGGAAGGGCCTCGGCCAGCCGCTCGACATAGTCGTGGTGGCGAAACGACCGCGCGGCCAACAGGATTTCGGTATCGCTGTCGACGAGCTGCTCGCGCAGCTCGCGGGCGGTGGCAAAGGTGGAGAAGGGGATCACCACCGCGCCGATCCGTGCCGCCGCGAGCATCCCGACGACGAACTCGGTCCCGTTCGGGTAGAGCAGCCCGACGTGGGTGCCCTTCCCGGCCCCGAGCGCGATCAGCCCGCGGGCCAGCGTCGCGGCGCGGCGATCGGCCTCCGCATAGCTGATGCGGTCGGCATCGCAGACGAGCAGCGGGTGCTCGGCGCGCGAACGAGCCTGGTGTCGCAGGACTTCGGCGACGGTGCGGGCGTCACCGGGCATGGTCGCGCTGGGCGGTATCGCTGAAGAAGAGCCGCACCGCCGTGAGGTCGGGCTTGCCCGAGGGCGTGCGGGGGATCGCTTCGACGATCGCGATCTCGGTGGGAATTTCGTAGCGGGCCAGCCGCGTTCGCAGGTGCTGCACCAGCGCGCCGGCGTCGGCGGACGCGGTCTCGCGCAACTCCACCATGGCGACCGGCGTCTCGCCGAGTCGCCCATCGGAGCGCCCGACCACCGCCGCACCCGCCACCGCGGGGTGGGCCTCCAGCGCGACGCGCACGTCGTCGGGCATCACCTTGAACCCGCCGCGAATGATCGCTTGGTCGGCGCGCCCGACGATCCAGAGGAAACCGTCGGCGTCGATGCGGGCGAGGTCGGTGGTCCGCAGCCACGCCGCCGACGGCCCCAGCTGCCCCGGCTTGACCTCCAGCAGGCCGACGCGGTCGGACCCGAGGACCGCGCCCTCGTCGTCGACCACCCGAAGCTGTGCGCCCGGGTTGGCCCGCCCGACGCTGCCGCGCTTGGCGCGCCAGTGCTTTTCGTAGTCGGGCAGGGTCCACCCGGCGACGCCGCCGCCGAATTCGGTTGCGGCGTAGGAGGTCAGCACCGGTATGCCGAACTTTTCCGTGAAGGCGTCGGCGTCGGCGGCCGACAGCGGTGCGGTGCCGCACGTGACGGCGCGGATGCTTTCCAGGTCGGCCCGCGTGAGGCCCGAGTGCAGGACCGTCCGCAGCGCGGCCGGCACCAGCGACACCGTGCGGGGGCGGTGCGCGCGTACCGCCTCGGCCCACGCCTCGAGCTCGAATCGTTCCAGCAGCACAAAGGGTCTGGCCTCGGCGATGCACTGCAACACCCGGAACACGCCGCCGATGTGCACCAGCGGCGAGTTGACGATCGCGACGCCGTGGCGCAGCCGCGTGGGCGCCGGCGCGCCCTCGAAGTCGATGCCCATCACGCTGCGCGCCAGCATGTCGTAGCCGAGGTCGATGCGTTTGGGTGGCCCGGTCGTTCCGCTGGTCAGCATCCGCACCGCGACGCCGCTCCGCGCGTCGGGCGGGGCCGCGTGCCGCGACGGCCCGCCGGCGGTGTTCAACCGGGAGCGGATCGTCAACGTCGCGGTCCCCGGCGGCACCAGCGCCGCGACGTCCTCGGCCTCGCCGACGACCAGCGGCAGCTCCAGCGCGGCGATGTCGGCCCGGGTGCGCTCGTCGCCGCGCGCGGGGTTGATGACGACGACGGTCCCGCCACCCAGCAGCACCCCAAGGAAGGTCGCCACCTGCCCGGGCCGGTTGCGCAGCAGCATCCCGACCCGTTCGTGTTCGGTGGCCAGCGGCGCGATGCCGCGAGCCGCGTCGCCCACCTGCCGCCACGAGTTCCATTGGCCCGCATACTCGATCGCGTTCGAGTCCGGCTGCAGGTCCAGGACGTCGGCGATGCGCCGGGTGAGCGGGTGGGCGGGCATCAGCGAATCTTCGGCTCGCGTGCACCGACCTCGCCCTGCCGGGCGGCCAGTTCGGCGGTACCGATCGGGTTGCCCAGCCGGGTGTAGATGAGCCCCTGCTCCATGGCGGTGCGGTACGGCTTGTCCAGCGACTCCCAAATCGCCTTCACGCTGCCCTGGGTCGCCGCCGGCGGCTTGGCCGCGATCGTCGCCGCGATCTCGTGCGCGCGGCTCCACAACCGGTCGGCGGGGACCACCTCCGTCACCAATCCGATGCGCAGCGCGGTCGCGGCGCTCACCCGCTCGTCGTTGCCCATCAGCGCGATGCGCAGTGTCTCGCCGAGACCGATGCGCCGCATCAGCCCGATCGGCTCCAGCGCGGACACCAATCCTGCCGACACGTGGGAGTCGAAAAACGTTGCGTCGTCGGAGCAGATCACCACGTCGGATTCGTTGACGAAGTAGAACGCGCCCGCGGTGCACATGCCCTGGACCGCGCACACCACCGGCTTCCACACCTTCTGCCACTTGGGGCTGAGCGCCTCGCCCGGATCTTCGTGGTTCCACACGTTGTCGGGCTGGCCGTAGGGCGTCTTGATGTCCAGACCGGCGCTGAAGGCCCGCTCGCCGGCCGCCCGCAGCACCACAGCGTGCACCGACTCGTCGAGCTTCACCGCGTGCCAGGCGCGCGCCATCTCCTCGCACATGGCGCGGTCGAACGCGTTCAGTCGCTCGGGCCGATTCAGCGTGATGGTGGCGACGTGGTCGGCCGCGTCGACGTCGAGAAGGATGGTTTCGAACTGACTCATCGGCACTGCCAATCCGGCGCCCGCTTCTCGACGAACGCCTTGGGGCCCTCCAGGGCGTCCTCGGTCCGCAACACGCGCTCGCGGAAGGTTTCGGCGAGGATCTCGGCCTCGTGCAGCGGCAGGTCCAGGCCCTTGAGGATCGCCAACCGGGTCCCGCGCACGGCGAGCGGCGCGTTGGAGTTGACGATGCCGGCGATCTCGTGGGCACGCTCGAGAAGCCGGTCGTGCGAGACGATTTCGCTGATCAGGCCGAGTTCGAGAGCCCGCTCCACGCCCATCCGCTCGTGTTTGCCCATCAACGCCATCCGCAGCGCGACCGATCGGGGCAGCACCCGGGCCAGCCGCACCAGCTCGCGCCCGGCGACCAGCCCGATGCTGACATGCGGATCGAAGAAGGTGGCGCGGTCGGAGGCGATGACGATGTCCGACGTGGTGACCCAGTCCAGGCCCGCCCCACAGCACAGGCCGTTGACGGCGGTCACCATGGGCTTGGCCATCCGGCGAAACGGGGGAGTGCCCTCCTGGGGAGCCTCCCATTGTTCGTACGTGGACAGGTAGGGCCGTTCGTAGATCACCTTGCCGTCGCCGGGAATGGCCTTCACGTCGGCGCCGGTGCAGAAGGCGCGGCCGGTGCCGGTGACGACGAGCAGCCAAACGTTGTCGTCGTTCTCGGCCTCGTCGTAGGCGGCGCGCAACTCGGTGATCATGTGCGGGCTGAGGGCGTTGAGGGCCTCCGGCCGGTTCAACGTGATGGTGGCGGTATGCCCGTCGACCTCATATTTGATGGTGTCGAACGAGTCAGCGGGCATTCGTGTTCCCTTCCTAGGAGGTCATCGACCACGGAACTTTGGCGCACGCCGTTGCCGAAACGCCTCCAGTCCCTCTTTGAAATCGCTTGTCCGACAAGACAGCTCCAGGTTGAACAGTTCCTGGGTCATGGCTTGGTCCAGCGTCGCGTGCTGTCCGAAGGCAAGCGCCTGCTTGGCCAGTCCGATCGCCGCCGTAGGCCCGGCGGCCAGCCGCTCCACCAGCTGTTCGGCGGCGTCGTCGAGCTCGGCGGGGCTGACCGCCTGGTGGATCAGTCCCCAGTCGGCCGCGTCCGCCGCGCTCAGCTTTTCGCCCAGCAGCAGCATCCGCCTGGCCCGCGCCACGCCGGCCAGTCGGGGCAGCAGCCAGGTCGAGCCCGTATCCGGGCTGAAGCCACGGTCCACGAACGGCTCCCAGAACACCGCTTCGGTGGCGGCCACGGTGAAGTCGGCGGCCAGCGCGAGGTTGCAGCCGAATCCCACCGCCCAGCCCCGCACGCTGCACACCACCGGCAGCTGGACGGTCGCGACGAGTTCGATCACGCGGTGCGCGGCGTGCGGAATGCGCCGCACCAGGTCCCCGGCGCGGGGACGCGGCCCGCCCGGCTCGTTGGTGGCCACCCAGTCGGCGCCGGAGCAGAAGTCGTCCCCGGCCCCGCGGATGTGGATCGCCCGCAACGAGTCGTCGGCGGCGGCGTCGGTCAGCGCCCCGACCAGTGTGCCGATCATCAAGCGTGTCAACGAGTTACGCCGACCGGGCCGGTCGAGCATGATGCGCAGGACCGGGCCATCTCGGCCCACAACCACCGAACCCTCGGCATCGGCCCTGGCGGCCTCGTCACTCACCGTCGAATCCGGCCTTTCTCCGCCGATACGGTTACCCATACAGTAGGCAATACGATTGATACGCTGTATAAGTTAGCAAGGAAACGCTACCGACGGAAACGGCCGGGTGAAAGAGGGAAGCATGGGCTCGACGGACGCCAAATTCGGGGAGGCGCCGCTTGCCCAGACCGTGGCCGCCGCCGGCGCGATGCGGCGCCTGGGCTCGCTGCTGCTATCGCTCGAACACCCCCATCCCACCGTGGACGCCATGCTCGCGAAGTTCGCCCAGTGGGAACGTGAGCTGTCGGCCGCGGCACCGCTGGACAACGCGCCGCGGATCGGCCAGACCGACGGCGATCCCCGACGGGTGTACCTCAACCACGCCACCGACATCGGCGCCTACAACGCGTGCTTTCCCGAGTACCGGTTCGATCACGTCGATCCCGAGAAGGCCGTGGGCGCCGTCAGCTTCCCGCTGGTCTACGAGGGGCCGCCGGGGCTGGTGCACGGCGGCTTCCTCGGGGTCTTCTTCGATTGCGTTATCCAGCACCACAATTGCGTCACCGGTCTCTCCGGCAAGACCCGGTCCCTGCTGGTCACTTTCCGCCGGCCGACGCCACTGTTGACCGAGCTGCGTTTCGACATCGTTCGGTCACAGGTCGACCGGGGCATTTCGTCGACGGCGCGGCTGCTGCTCGACGACGAGGTGCTGTGTACCGGCGAGGTCAACACGCTGGCGTCGGCCCCGGAACAGCTGGCCGGAACCAGATTCGGCAGGCGGCGAAAGGAGTCCGGCACATGAGCGCCTCCGGCGGTGCGGACGATCGCGTGCTGTTCGACGTCGATCCCGAACGGCGAATCGCGACGATCACGCTGAACAATCCCAAGCAGCGCAACTCTTATGACCCCGCCATGCGCGACGCGCTCGCCCGCTGCCTGGATCGCGTGGCCGAGGACGACGACCTCACCGTGGCGATCTTGCGGGGCGCGGACGGGGTGTTTTCCACCGGCGCCGACATGAACAACGCGTACGCCTGGTATGGGCCGGCGAGCGACGAGCAAGCCAAGCGGCGTCCCAGCCAGCGCCGGCGACTCACGGTGGACCGCAAGTCTTTTGGCTTCTACCACAACTTCATGGGCTTCCCCAAGGTGACGGTCGCCGAGGTCGCCGGCTACGCCCTCGGCGGCGGGTTCGAGATGGCGCTGATGGCCGACATCTCCGTGATCGCGCGCGACACGAAGGTCGGCATGCCCGCCACCCGCTTTCTGGGCCCCGCGCTCGGCAGCCTGCACCTGTTCTTCCATCGGTTGGGACCGGTGCTGGCCCGGCGGCTGCTGTTGACCGGCGACATCGTCGAGGCCGGCGAGCTCGAGCACCTCGGAATCTTCACCGACACTTGCAATCCCGTCTCGGTGACGGCGCGCGCGCGGTACTGGGCCGAGAAGGTGGCGAAGATGCCCGCCGACGGAGTCGTCATCGCCAAGGAGGCGTTTCGCCTCGTCGAGCAGAGCCAGGCCTATAACGGCGAGGAAGTCGCGAGCTACCTGTTTCACGCCTACGGCACCAACCTGCAATTCGGTCCGGGCGAGTTCAACTTCGTCAAGACGCGCGCGCAGCACGGCTCCAAGGAAGCCTTCCGGCTGCGCGACGAGCATTTCCACGTGCCGGAACCACCTGAAGCCACCTGAAGCCCAAGCGCGGCAACCCGACTCGACTAGCGGGCCGCCTTCGTCCGTCCCCGCTGGGCGGACGACTTGGCCGACCTGCCCTGCCGCGAGGCGCCCCCCTTGGCGCCCCTCTCGATCAGGCTGCCGGCGTGGTCGAGGATGCAGTCCAGGCCGAATTCGAAATTGGTCTCGTCGGGGGCCCCGATGCGGTGGCCCTGGCCGGTCACCTGAGCGATCAGCGGAGTGGTGGCCGGATCGATGGCCACGGCGTCCTCGATGGCGCGCGGGCCGCTCTCCGGCGTCTGGTTCTTTTCGTAGAGCCGATGCAGCACCACGGATCCGCGGACGTGGAGCGAAACCGCGGAATAGGTGTCGAAGGCATCCTCGGGGGACAGGCCGGCCTCGACCAGATTGGCGATGGCCTTCTCCATCTCCTGGGCCCCCACTCGCGCCGCCTTCGGGCTCAGCGCCGCGCGAATCAGAATCAGGTCGCACAGAATTGGGTTGCCCATGAACGTCTTACGCATCAGCCGCGCGTGGTTGCGCAGCGTCTCGCGCCAGTCGCTGGCCTCGACGTAGGGGGTGGCGAACACGTACTTGCTCAGCGCGCGGTCGGTCATCGCGTTGAGGAGATCGTCCTTCTTGCGGAAATACCAGTAGATGCTGGTGACACCCACGCCAAGGTGTTTGCCAAGCAGCGGCATGCTCAGGTTGTCGATCGACACTTGTTCCGCGAGTTCGAATGCGCCGCTGATGATGTCGTCAGGGTTGATGGACCCGCGTTCGCGTCGCTGACGCTTGTCGGCGGTTGCCTGCTTTGCCACTACGGGCACCTCCATCACGATCTACCGTGCGACCCGGTAAGGTTTAATCTACCGGCGGTTCCTCCCTGACCTGCGTATACGCGGGTGTGTCGACGTTCGGGTTGGGACCGTCAACCTGTTCCGGCGTAGTTTCCATTTGCTACTGTAATACCTATCGTAGGGTTTTTGGTAAACGAGGCTGGGCGGGCGCAGATGACCGGGCTGACGGCATGGACCTAGGGCTGGCCAACGCCAAAACGGTGGTCGTCGGCGGCAGCCGTGGCATGGGTCTGGCGACGGCGCGTTGCCTTGCCGATGAAGGTGCCCGGGTGGCGGTGATCGGCCGCAGCCGGGACGCGCTGGACAGCGCGGTGCGGGATCTGACCGACCGCGGCAGCCCCGATGCGCTCGGGTTCGTCGCCGACGTCGGCGACGCCGGCGCCGTCGAGAAGGTTTTCGCCGAGCTCGGCGAGCGCTGGGACGGCGAACTCAACGCGCTCGTCGTCACCGTCGGGCCCGGCGCTGCGGGCAGCTTCGAGGTACTGACCGACGAACAGTGGCTCCAGGCCGTCGAGGACGGCGTCATGGGCATGGTGCGCTGCGTCCGTTCGGCACTTCCGCTGCTGCGCAAGGCGCAATGGGCGCGGATAGTGAACTTCTCGGCGCACTCGACCCAGCGCCAGAGCGTGATGCTGCCCGCCTACACGGCCGCGAAGTCGATGCTGACCAGCGTCTCGAAGAACCTGTCGCTGCTGCTTGCCAAGGACGAAATCCTGGTCAACGTGGTCTCACCGGGCAGCATCGCGTCCGAATCGCTGGTCGGGTGGGCGGCGTCCGTCGGCGTCGACGGCAACGACCCCTACGCTCTGATGGGTGCCATCGCCGAGCATTTCGGTCATCCGGCCCACATGCCCCGGGCCGGCCTGCCGGACGAAATCGGGCCCGTCGCAGCGTTTCTGGTGTCGCGACGCAACTCCTACATGACCGGCGCCAACATCAACGTGGACGGCGGTTCGGATTTCACCTGAGCCGGACGGAAGGAGTGGAGTGTGGCCACGGCGAGTGAGGCGCGTGCCTGGGCGCGCGGAGCGTTGCGGGGAATCGGCGACTCCCTCTACACCCCCTTCCGCGGCACCGACGGTGACGACATCGATTGGGACGCCTACCGGACGCTGGTGCGCTACTGCGTGGGCGATCTCGGGCACCCGATGCTGTGGTGCACCAGCGGCCTCGCCGAGTTCTGGTCGCTCACCCTCGACGAGCGGAAACGCTTGCTGGAAGTGGCTATCGAGGAGGCCCACGCCGTCAACCCCGATGTCGTGGTGCAAGCCTGCACGGCGGCGATGTCGGCCAAGGACTGTTTGGACCTGACCCTGCACGCCCAGCACGCGGGCGCCGACATCGCCTACATCCAAACGCCGATGATGGAGGCGCACGGGGGCGAAGGCGTGCTGAGGTTCTTCCATTACGTCGCCTCGCGCACCGACATCGCCTTGGGCATGTTCAATTCCCCGTCCTCGGGGTATGTGTTGACCCCGGCCGAGGGCGCGCGAATCTATGACGAAATTCCCGCCGTCTGCGCGACCAAGGAGGGCGCGTTCCGGCCGGCCGCCAGTCGCATGCTGCACCAGTTGGCGCCGGATCTGGTGCTCTGGGAATGCGACAAGACGGTGTATCGCGCCGGGTGGCTGCGCGACGGGATCGTGTGCCCGGCGCAGCTGGGCACCTCCGGCTATCTGTTCGAAACCCCCCGGCGGCGGCTATTTTCCGAGTATTGGGACCTGATCCAGAACGACAAGCTCGTGGAGGCGATGGACTACGGGCGGGAGTCCGGCCTGGATCAGTTCGACCTCGACGTCGGGTCGTGGTGGACCTGCTACCCGGGACGGTCGGACTACTTCACCCACTGGGGCGGGGCCTTCAAGTACGCCGCCTCGTTGCTGGGCCTGCCGATCGGCGACTACCCGCATTCGCGCCCGCCCCAGGCACAATTGCCGGCCGAGGCGAAAGCCCAGATCGAAAACGCCTACCGTCGGCTCGGGTTGATCGAGACCTGAACACGTTGCAGCGCAAGCATTTACCAACGCGACCGGACCCGGCCGAGTGCCGGGTCCGGTCGTTTCGCGGGCCGTCTACTGCTGCTCGGCCCGCTCGCGCTCCTCGTGCGCCTTGGCCTCCCCGCGGGCCTTCTCGGCCGCGGCTTCCTTTCGCCCGGCTTCGCGTTGCGCGTCCGCCTTGTCCTGCTGGGCCTCGCCCTCGTTGACCAGGTCGGTGCGGCCGATGACCATGCCGACGAATTCCTTGGCCTTGCCGAGCACGCCTTCGACGATGCCCCTGACGAGCTGAATCGGCCCGCTGTTGCTGTCAACCATTTTTCTTACTCCCCTTCTTGAGACCCTTCTTGGGACCCTTCTCGGGCGGCGTGGCGTCCTGAGTTCCCGACCGGCTCACCGACGCGAACGTCGTGCCGGCGTGGCGCTCGCCAGAGCTTCGCGACCAGTAGGAAGAGCCCCGCGGCCACGGCGCCCCAGAACAGGATCTGCGCCCCCGCCGTCGCCAACTCGACACGCAGCGCGGCCGCACGCGCCTGGCGTAACCGGTGCATCAGTGTCCTCGCCGCATCATTCACCCCTGCCCCGTACCCCGCGGGGACACGGTTTGAAACCCCGTGCACGGAGTTGATCGTCACCGCCGGGAAGCAACCGGGAAGCCGTCGGGAAATCCGCTGTTCCGACCGTGTTTCGCGGAGCCGCGGGCGCGGTTGTGGAAGGCTGTACCGATAGGTATACAGTATGGGTACAAAGTAGCCGCGTTGGTCAGCCATGGAGGACCGCTTGATGAGTGCCGCCGACCGTGTGGTCACCGACGACGCGGTGCTCTACGAGACCACGCCGAGCGGCGTCGCGATCGTGACGTTCAACCGCCCGAACCGCCTCAACGCCTGGGGTCCCGACATCTCGGGAGGCTTCTATGCGTGCATCGACCGCGCCGAGGCCGACCCCGCGGTCCGCGTGATCGTCGTGACGGGCGCCGGAAAAGGGTTCTGCGCCGGCGCGGATCTCGGTGGCGCCGGATCCATCGACGAGAAGCTGGGCGACGGCGACACCGACGTCACCCGCTTGATCGGCGACCGCCACCCGCACTTCCTCACCTCACTGCGCAAGCCGATCATCGCCGCGGTCAACGGCGCCTGCGTCGGCATCGGCCTGACGCACGCCCTGATGTGCGACGTCCGTTTCGCGGCCGCCGGCGCCAAGTTCGCCACCGCGTTCACGCGGCGGGGATTGATTGCCGAGTACGGGATCTCGTGGATTTTGCCGCGGCTCGCCGGCTGGGGCGCGGCGATGGACTTGCTGCTGTCCGGGCGCACCTTCCTCGCCGAGGAGGCCGCAGAACTCGGGCTGGTCAAGGAGGTTGTGGCACCCGAGCAGCTGATGGTCCGCGCCCTCGAGTACGCCGAGGACATCGCCCGCAACTGCTCACCGGCGTCGCTGGCGGTGATCAAGCGGCAGGCCTACGGCGACGCGCTGCGCGATGTGGTCGACGTCAGCGCCCGCGCCGAAACACTCATGCACGAATCGCTGCAGCGGCCCGACGTCATCGAAGGCATCACGAGCTTCCTGGAAAAGCGGCCGCCGCGGTTCCCGCCGCTGGCCATTTGACCGGCCCGAAAGGATCACCATGAGCACCCTGGATTACCAGCCCATCGACGTCGACAACCACTACTACGAACCGCTGGACTCGTTCACCCGCCACCTGGACAAGAGGTTCAAGCGCCGCGGGGTGCAGATGGTCAGCGACGGCAAGCGCACCTGGGCGGTGATCGGGGACCGGGTCAACCACTTCATCCCCAATCCCACCTTCGACCCCATCATCGTGCCCGGCTGCCTGGACCTGTTGTTCCGCGGCGAGATTCCCGAAGGCGTCGACCCGGCGTCGCTGATGAAGGTCGAGCGGCTGGCCGACCACCCCGAGTACCAGAACCGCGAGGCGCGGATCGCGGTGATGGACACCCAGGGCATCGAGACGGTGTTCATGCTGCCGACGTTCGGGTGCGGCGTGGAGGAGGCGCTCAAGCACGACATCGAGGCGACGATGGCGTCGGTGCACGCGTTCAACCTCTGGCTCGACGAGGACTGGGGCTTCGACCGGCCCGACCACCGCATCATCGCCGCCCCGATGATCTCGCTCGCCGACCCCGAGAAGGCGGTCGAGGAGGTCGAGTTCGTGTTGTCCCGCGGCGCCAAGCTCGTGCTGGTGCGGCCGGCGCCGGTGCCCGGCCTGGTCAAGCCGCGATCGCTGGGCCACCCCGGCCACGACCCGGTGTGGGCGCGGCTCGCCGAGGCGGGGGTGCCGGTGGGATTCCACCTGTCCGACAGCGGTTACCTGCACATCGCGGCGGCCTGGGGCGGCAAGTCCACGTTCGAGGGCTTCGGCGCCAAGGACCCGCTGGACCAGGTGCTGCTGGACGACCGGGCCATTCACGACACGATGGCCTCGATGATCGTGCACGGCGTGTTCACGCGTCACCCGAAACTGAAGGCGGTCAGCATCGAAAACGGTTCGTACTTCGTGCATCGTCTCGTCAAACGCCTGAAGAAGGCGGCCAACACCCAGCCCCGGCATTTCCCCGAGGACCCGGTGGAGCAGCTGCGCAACAACGTGTGGATCGCCCCTTACTACGAGGACGATCTGCCGGAGCTGGCCGAGCTCATCGGCGTCGACAGGATCCTGTTCGGTTCGGACTGGCCCCACGGCGAAGGCCTCGAGTCGCCGATGTCGTTCGTCGAGGAGCTGACGGCGTTCAGCGAGTCCGATGTCCGAAAGATCATGCGCGACAACGCGCTAGACCTGCTCGGTGTCCAGGTAGGATCGGCCGCTTGAGCGGCTTGAATATCCGAGGCCGGTCACGCCCGTGAGCGAATGGACCATCGGCGCGGTGCTGGACGCGATCGCCGACGTCATCGGAGACCGGACGATGACGATCTGCGGTGAGCGTCGCAGCACCTTCGCCGAGTCGGCGGAACGCACCCGCCGGCTGGCGAACTTCTTGGCGGGCAAGGGTTTCGGCGCCCATAGGGAGCGGGCGGACCTGCAGAACTGGGAATGTGGGCAGGACCGCGTCGCGCTGGTGATGCACAACGATCTGTATCCCGACGCGGTCGTCGGCTGCCTCAAGGCGCGCACCGTCCCGGTGAACATCAACTACTACTACACGCCGCGTGAGGTGGGCGAGCTGCTCGACTACGTGCGGCCGCGGGCGGTCATCTACCACCGCGCGCTGGGCGCGAAGTTCGCCGAGGTCCTCGCCCGGGACGGGGTGGAGCTGTTGGTGTCGGTCGACGACGGCAGCCCCAGAGACATCGCCCCGGAGCTGCCCGGCGCGGTGACGCTGGACGACGCGTTGGCACGGGGGGACACCGACCGGCAGCCGGTGGGGTCGCCGGATGACCTGTTGATGATCTGCACCGGCGGCACCACCGGCCGGCCGAAGGGCGTGCTGTGGCGGCAGTCGGACATCTACGTGTCGTCGATGGTGGGGGCCGATCACGCCTCCGCCCGGGAGATCCACGACAAGGTGCGCGGGCCGGCCGGGGCCCCGTGGTTCGCGGTGTCGCCGCTGATGCACGCGGCCGGCATGTGGACGGCGTTCGCGGCGATCATGGCGGGCACGCCGGTGGTGCTCTACGACACCGCAAAGAAGCTTGACCCGCGCTTGGTCTGGGAGACGGCCGAACGGGAAAGGGTCGGCATGATGACGATGGTCGGCGACGCCTACGCCGCGCCCCTGGTGGACGAACTGCGGCGCGGCGCCTACGACCTGTCCTCGATGAACGCGATCGGCACCGGCGGTGCCGCAACGAATCCCAAATACCAACGGGCCCTGGTGGAGTTGATACCGCAGCTCACCGTCATCAACGGCTATGGCTCGTCGGAGACCGGCAACATGGGATTCGGCCACAGCCGGCGGGACGCGCAAACCGATACGTTCACGCTGCGCGAGGGCGGACTGGTCCTGGCCGAGGACTACAGCCGCTTTCTTTCCCCCGGCGAGCCCGAGGTGGGCTGGGCCGCCAGGGAAGGCCGAATCCCGTTGGGATACTTCGACGACCCCGACGCCACCCGCAAGACCTTTCCCGTGATCGACGGCAAGCGGGTGGTGATATCGGGCGACCGCGCCAGCCTGGAGCCCGACGGCACCTTGCGGCTGTTCGGCCGCGACTCGCTGGTGGTCAACACCGGCGGCGAGAAGGTGTTCGTCGAAGAGGTCGAAGAGGTGCTGCGCGCGCATCCGGCGGTCGCCGACGCGCTGGTCGTCGGCCGGCCCAGCGATCGCTGGGGGGAAGAGCTCGTCGCCCTCGTCGAGCTCCGGGCCGAGGCCGAACCGGGCGAAGCGACGGCCGAGGCGCTGCGCGGGCAGTGCGTCGCGCAGCTGGCGCGGTTCAAGGCGCCCAAGGAGTTCGTCTTCGTCGACTACGTCCACCGGTTGGGCAACGGCAAGGCGGATTACCGTTGGGCGAAAAGCCAAGCTACCCGAAGGGCCCCGGTGTCCCCATGAAAGCGATCGATTGCCTGGTCAACGTGCACTTCGGCGAGACCGAGAAGCAGCCGACGTGGATGCTCAAGGTGCGCGACGACTACTTCAAGGGCCCCCAGTCGATGTTCGAGCCGGTCGACCTGTCGGAGTTGATCGACGAGATGGACGCCAACGGCGTGCGCAAGGCCATCCTGATGGACAACCTCGCCAAGCCGTCGGTGACCGCCCGCAAGTTCGTCGAGGCCAGGCCGGAACGCTTCGCGCTGGCGATGGGCGGCGTCAACCTGCTGCGGCCGATGCCGTCCCTGACCGAGCTCAGCGCGGTCGCGCGCGACCTGCCCGTCGCGTATGCCGCCGTGGGGCCGAGCTTTTGGGGTGACGGACAGTACCCGCCCAGCGACGCGGTCTACTACCCGCTGTACACCAAGTGCGCCGAGCTCGGGCTGCCGCTGTGCGTCAACACCGGAATCCCCGGGCCCCCGATCCCCGGGGAGGCGCAGAACCCGATTCACCTCGATCGGGTCTGCGTGCGGTTCCCCGAGCTCAAGCTGTGCATGATTCACGGCGCGGATCCCTGGTGGGACATCGCGATCCGGCTGCTGATCAAGTACGCGAACCTGCGGCTGATGACGTCGGCGTGGTCGCCCAAGCGGTTGCCGCAAAGCCTGCTGCACTACATGCGCACCCGCGGACCGAACAAGATCATCTTTGCCTCGGACTGGCCGGTGCTGAAGATGCACCGTGTCGTGCCGGAGGCAACCGGGCTGGACCTGCCGGCCGGGGTGCTCGAAAACTATCTCTACAACAACGCAGATGAATTCTTCTTCGGTGGCCAGGAGGAGCGCTGAGCATGGACCGTTACGAACTACGCAGGCTCGACTACAGCCTGACCGCCGATCACCAGGCGTTGCAGACCGCCTACCGGGACTTCTTCAAGACGCACTGCCCGATCGAAACCGTGCGCGCCGCAGAGGAGTCCGGCTTCGACAAGAACCTGTGGGAGCGGTTGTGCGCGATGGGTGCGACGACCATGGCGCTGCCCGAATCCGCGGGCGGGGACGGGGCGACGCTGGTCGATCTGACGCTGGTGGCCGAGGAGATAGGCCGTTCGCTGGCGCCGGTGCCGTGGATCGACCAGGTGTGCGCGGCCAGGCTGCTGGCCCGGCTCGGCGCGGTGGAAACCGACGTCGTCGCCGGCAAGCAACTCGCGGGGCTCGACCCGCAACACGACAGTGTCTCCGGGGCCCGCCTCATCCCCACCGGGTCGATCGCCGACCAGATCGTCGTCCGTGACGGAGCGGATATCGTGCGATTGACCTTCGCCACCCGCCCGGCGAAGGTCGACAACATCGGCCGGCTGCCCATGGCGTGGGTGGATCCCGCGGCGGCCGACGGTCGCACCGTGCTGGCCAGCGGGTCCGTCGCCCTGGAGGAATATCAACGGGCACTGGACGAATGGCGGGTGCTGACCGCGTCGGCTCTGGTGGGCCTGGTGGAGGAGACCATGACGATCGCGGCGGAGTTCGCCAAGAACCGCTACACGCTGGGCGTGCCGATCTCGACGCTGCAAGGCATTTCGCATCCGCTGGCCAACATCGCGATCACCGTGCAGGGCGGCCGGAACCTGGCCCGCCGTGCGGCCTGGTTCCTGGACAACGAGCCGGAGGCACGGCCGGAGCTGGCGCCCTCGGCGTTCGTGTTCATGGCCGAGGAGGCGGCCAAGGCCGCGACCATGGCCGTGCACGTGCAGGGCGGTCTCGGCGTTTCGGCGGAGGCCGCCGCGACGGCGTATCTGGTGCGCGCCCGTGGGTGGGCGCTGGCGGGTGGGGACCCGGGCGCCAGCGCCAAGTACATCGGCGAGCTTGTCGCGGCGCGCGAAGGCAATTCGGGAAGGGACGCATAGTGGATTTCTCACGGGTCGCGCTGTCCGACGACGATCGGGCATTCCTCGACGAGTCCCGCGAGTTACTGCGCACCCTGGTGACCGAGGACGTCAGGCGCCGCGACCGCGAAACCGGCGACAACTTCGACGAAGGGGTGCACCGGGCGCTGGGCGCCGCGGGCTATCTGGAGCGAGAGTGGAAGCCGCAATCCGACGGCGGCTTTTCCCGTGTGCGCCGTCGCATCTGGGAACTGGAGAAGCGCCGCGCGCACGTGCCGTGGGTGACCTGGGGGACCACCGCGATGGTTGCCCGCTCGGTGGCCAGGTTCGGCTCGCCGGAGCTGAAGGACGAGGTGCTGCCGGGAGTCTTCAGCGGAAGGGTTCGGCTGTGCCTGGGCTACACCGAGCCCGAAGGCGGGTCCGACGTGGCCACCTGCAAGACCCGCGCGGTGCGGGAGCCGGATGGATCGAGCTGGATCATCAACGGCTCCAAGATGTTCACCACCGGCGCGCACAAGTGCCAGTACGTCTTCCTGATCACCAACACCGACCCCGAGGCTCCGAAACACAAGAGCCTGACCATGTTCCTGGTGCCGCTGAACTCCCCGGGCATCGAGATCCAGGGCATCCGCACCATCGACGGCGACCGCACCAACATCGTCTACTACAGCGACGTGCGCGTCGACGACAAGTACCGCCTCGGCGACGTGAACGCCGGGTGGACCGTGCTGCGTGAGCCCCTCAACGTCGAGCACGGGGCGGTCGAGGCCGCCCCCGACGGGCTGCAGGACGTGTCGATCATGATGCACCAGGCCGGCTTCATGGCCGACGCGGCCGACAAGGCGGCCGCCCGGGCGGCCCAGCGGGACGCGAACGGGCGCAGGCTGATTGACGACTCCTCGGTCGCCTACCGGCTGGGCCGCAGCGTCGCCCGGATGGAGGCGGCGCTGAGCGCGCCCAGCATCTTCGGCCGGGTCGCCCTGGCGCAGACGATGCGTGACATCTCGCCGGAGCTGATGGACATCCTCGGCGCCGCGTCGGCGCTGCCGCTCGGCACCGACGGCGCGGCCGACGACGGCGCGTCGGAGTACGTCTACCGGTTCGCCCCGCTGGTCGGCATCTACGGCGGCACGCTCGAGGTGTTCCGCAACATGATCGCGCAGTACGTGCTCGGCCTCGGCAAGCCGGTCTACGCGCCGGTGAAGTAGCGCCGGCGCTAGGTGGTGAGCACGGTCGCCGCGGCGGTGCCGGGCGCGCCGTACAGCTGAGCGAACCCGACGCGCGGTTCACCCGGCACCTGGCGATCGCCCGCCTCGCCGCGCAATTGGCGCACCAGCTCGTGGAGTTGGCGCAGGCCCGACGCCCCGATCGGCTCGCCGTTGGCGATCAGCCCGCCGTCGGTGTTGACCGGCATCGACCCGGTGATCTCGGTGGCGCCGTCGGCCAATAGCCGTTCCTGCTCGCCGTCGGCGCAGAACCCGCACTCGGCCATGTGGATGATCTCCGCGCCGGCGTCGGTGTCCTGCAGCTGGATGACGTCGACGTCCTCCGGTGTCACACCGGCCTTTTCGAACGCCGCGCGCGCCGCGTACACGGTGGGCGACACGTCCTCCTCGACCGGTGCGAACGTGGTGTTCACCTCGTAGGCGCCGTAGCGGCGGGTGCGCACCTCGACCGATCGCAGGAAGACGGGTTTGTCGGTGTAGCGGCGGGCCACGTCCGCGCGGCACATGACCACGGCGGCGGCGCCCTCGTCGGGCGCGCAGAACATGTACTGGGTCAGCGGGTAGTTCAGCATCGTCGAGTTGAGGATTTCCTCCTCCGGAATCGGCTTGCGCCGGAACGCGTTCGGATTCTTGGCCCCGTTGCGGAAATTCTTGGCTGCCACCTTGGCCAGGGTCTGGCGGGAGATGCCGTGGTCGTGCAGGTAGCGGTTGGCCTTCATGCCGAAGAACTTGGTGGTCAGGTACTGCCCGTTCTCGGCGTACCAGCGCGGCATCCCCACCAGCGCGGGGTCCTCGGTGAACGCGCCGCGCGGGTGCTTGTCCAGGCCGACCGCGATGCCGATGTCGTAGTCGCCCAGCCGGATTCCGTCGGCACAGGCCTTGGCGGCGCTGGCCGCGGTCGCGCACGCGTTGAACACGTTCGTGAAGGGAATGCCCGACAGCCCCACCATCGCGACGATCGCGTCGGGGTTGGCGACCGTCCAGCTGCCCCCCGTGGCAGCCTGGATGTCCTGCCACCGCACGCCCGCGTCGGCGACCGCGAGCTGGATGGCGTCGGCGCCCATCTCCATGGCGGACTTGCCCTCGAAGCGGCCGAACGGGTGCAGGCCCACCCCGACGATCGCGACGTCGTTCATTCTGCTCCTCTCTCGTTGAGTCTGCGGTGAGGGCGAGGAAAGTCGAGTGATCGCCGCCCTCACCGCAGACTCAGCGCCTCACGCTATCGCTCCGGACTCTTTGAGTTCGGCGATGCGGTCCCAGTCCATCCCGATTTCCATCAGGACGATCTCGGTGTGCTCGGACGCCTGCGGGGCCCGGGTGGTTTCGAGCGGTTCGTGGTTGAACTGCACCGGCCCGCGCACGACCTTGAACGGCGCGCCGCCGCTGGCCAGCTCGACCTCGGCGACCATGTCGTTGGCGAGCGCCTGCTCGTCGTCGGCCAGGTCGAGGAGGCTCTGGAACGGCGCCCACTGGCCCTTCATCGTCTTGAGGTGCTGGCGCCAGTAGTCAAAGGGCTTGGCGGCGAAGGCCTTCGCGATGAGCTCGGCGGCCGCATCGGCGTTCTGGATCAGCGGGAGCACGTCGGAGAAACGGGGGTCGTCGGCGGCCTCGGCGATGCCGAGGTGCTCGAAGGTGTCGCGGATCAGGCCGGTCGGGCTGATGATGCACAGGTTGATGGTGCCGCCATCGGAGGTTTGATAGTTGCCCATGAAGGGATTCACCGAGGGGGCCAGACCGCCCGGCATCGGCGTGCGCATCACCTCGCCGGTTTCCATGCCCTGCGTGACGCTCGCGCCCGCCGCCCACCACGCCGTGCTCAGCAGCGACACGTCCAGCTCCACGGCCTCGCCGGTGCGCTCGCGGTGCAGCAGCGCGGCGGAGATGCCGCCGGCGATGAACATGCCGCCGATCGAGTCGCCGAAGGCGGGAATGCCCTGTCCCAGCGCGCCGCCCAGCTCCTCGGGCGTCAGCGCGTACCCCACGCCGCTGCGCGTCCAGAACGCCGTGCCGTCGTAGCCGCCGACGTCGCGCTCGGGCCCCTTGTCCCCGTACGCGCTGCCGCGGGCGTACACGATGTCGGGGTTCGCCGCGCGGATGTGCTCCACGTCGAACTTGTGCTTCTGCCGCTGCGCGGGCATGTAGTTGGTCAGGAACACGTCGGAGACCTTGGCCAGTTCGTAGACCACCTCCTGGCCGCCCGGCGTCGAGATGTCGATGCCGACGCTGCGCTTGCCCCGGTTGGGATGCTCCATCAGCGGGTGCCGCTCGGGATCGACCTGGATGCCGCCCATGTTGAGGAAGCCGCGCTGGGTGTCCCCGCGCGCCGGGTGCTCGACCTTGATGACGTCGGCGCCCCAGTCGGCGAGGATGGCACCGGCGGCCGGCACGAACGTGAACTGCGCAACCTCGAGGACCCGAAAGCCCTCCATTACCTTGACCATTCCAACCATTCTGGGGACCCTACTTCGCGTCGAAGCTAACCGGAAGCGCCGTCGGCGACCGGAACGGCTGCCCGTGGATGTGCGGATCTTGAGCGACACCATCGACGCGGACCCGGATGTCGGTCAGCCGGTCCAAACAGACATTCGAGCGCGACGCGGGTCTCCATGCGCGCGAGGTGCAGGCCGAGGCAGGTGTGCTCGCCGGCGGCAAACGAGATGTGCGGCATGTGCGCGCGGACGGTGTCGAACTCCTCCGGGCGCTCCCAGCGGTGTTCGTCGCGGTTCGCCGAGCCGATGCACACGTCGATCACCGATCGCGCCGGGATCTTGAACACTCGCCCGTCGCGAAACACCTTGTTCACCGCGTCGAACGAGACCGCCGCGAAGGACCGCTTGGGACGCAGCGACTCCGGGGTTTTGGAATAGTCCATGACCGTGCCGCGAAACGCGCCGCCCTCGCCGCGCTTCTGCAGAAAGTAGGGGTACGGGTCGCGCAGGTAGTCGACCGGCAGCGCGGTGGAGGCCGTCATCTCAGCACCCGCACCGGGACATGGGACCACCCGGCCACGTTTTGCATGCTCACCCGTTTGCAGCGATCCCAAAGCACTTCGTAGCGCGGCATGCGATCGAGCAACTTCTCCAGGGCGATCGCGCTTTCCATCCTCGCCAGCGCCGCGCCGAGGCAGCTGTGAATGCCGTAGCCGAAGCCGAGATTCTGCGCCTCGGCCCGATCGCGATCGATGTCGAAGACGTCCGGGTCGGTCCAGGCGTCGGGATCGCGGTTCGCCGAACCGCCGATGAGGAAGACGGGCTTGCCCGCCGGAATCGTGACCCCGTGCAGAACAACGTCTTTCATCGAGCGGCGCACGTTGTACTGCGAGGGCGCCTCGTAGCGCAACAGCTCTTCGACGGCGGCGGGAATCTTGCTGCGGTCGTCGAGCAGCTTCCGCCACTGTTCGGGGTTGCGGGCGAAGACCACCGCCGCGTTGCCGATCAATTTGGTCACCGTTTCGGCGCCCGCGCCGCCCAACAGCGTCGCGAACCCGGCGATCTCGGAACCCCTCAGCCGGGTCGTTTCACCGTCCTCGCGTTCGATCTCGGCCGCGATCAGGCTGGAGATCATGTCGTCCTGCGGCTCGGCGCGACGCTGCCGGATGAGCTCGTAGTACATCACCCAGGAATGGGCCATCGCCTGGTTGCCGGCGTCGGACATCTCGATTTGGCCCGGCTCGCGGTGCAGCAGCTCGTCGATCCAGAGCCTGACCTTCTGGCGGTTTTCGGCGGGCACGCCGAGCATCCGGGTGATCACTTCCACCGGGAACAACGCCGAGAAGTCTTGCACGACATCGAACTCGTCGGGATCGGCGGCGGCCAGGAAGTGCTCGATCTGTTCGGTCACCATGGCCTTGAGCGCCGAGATCGCACGCGGGGTGAAGACTTTGTTGACCAGGCTGCGCATGTGCCGATGCTCGGGCGGATCCAGCGAGATGATCATCTTCGCCGGCACTTTTTGGCCCGTCCGCACCATGCCCAGGTCCACCCCGTACGCCGACGAGTACGTCTCGAAGTCCTTGAACGCGGCCGCGACGTCGGCGTGACGGCTCAGCGCATAAAAGTCGTACCGCTCGCTGTAGTACACCGGGGCTTCCTCGCGCATCCGGCGATACGTCTCGTACGGCCCGTTGAAGAAGTCCGCCGAGAACGGATCGAACACCAGCTCGGCGACCGTCATCGCGCCGCCTTGCCCGCGCCAGGACCGCCGACGGCCGCGCCCTGGAAAACCATCCGGTAATACTAACAGTATCTACGCCAGTATGGGATCGCCGATCACCGGCCCGAGGGCGAGTTCGGCGTGGGCCAGCACCGCGTCGCGGTCGGCGACGCCGAGCCGATACGCCGTGACCCCGCCGTCGGGGCACAGCGCCCGGGTTTCGGCCAGGCCGGCCAGGTCGATGTCGGAGGCGGCGACGTGTGCCCCGCCCTGGGCGAGCGCGCGGGTCAGGGCGCGGCCGATGCCGGAGCCGACCCCGGTGACGACGGCAATGCGGTTGGGGCGGTCCGGATAGCTCATGGCACTCCTGGCATTCTCAGCCGTTGTCCGCCTGCTCGCGCGCCCACCGGTAGTCGGCCTTGCCCGACGGGCTGCGCTCGATCACGGGGCGGAACACCACGGCTTTGGGAAGCTTGTAGCGCGCCAACGACTTTGACGCGTGCGCGACCAGTTCGTCGGCGTCGGCACTCGCGCCGTCGGCCAGCGCGACCACGGCGACGACCTCCTGGCCCCACCGCTCGCTGGGCCGGCCGGCGACCACCACGTCGGCCACCGCCGGGTGCGACGCGATCGCGGTCTCGACCTCCTCGACGAAGATCTTCTCGCCGCCGGAATTGACGCACACCGAGTCGCGGCCGAGCAACACCACCGACCCCTCGGCGGTATGGCGCGCGCGGTCGCCCGGCACCGCGTAGCGCACCCCGTCGATCACCGGGAATGTCTTGGCGGTCTTGGCCGCATCCCCCTTGTAGCCGAGCGGAACGTAGCCGCGTTGCGCGAGCCATCCCATGCCGTCGTGACCGGGTGTCAGGATCCTGGACAGGTCCTCGGACGCCACGAAGGTGTCCGGCCCGGCGTTGAACGTGCCGGTCGACACCGCCGCCGAGGTCGACATGTGGTGCATCTGCGCCCCGGTCTCCGAGGACCCGACGCCGTCGACGACGACGGCGTTCGGCAGCGCCTCGAGCAGGCGCTGCTTGACGTACGGGGTCAGCAGGGCGCCGCCGTTGGCGACCACGGCCAGCGACGACACGTCGGCTGTCCCGTCTTTCCGGCCCTTCTCGATGGCCGCCACCAGAGGCCGTGCCATCGCGTCGCCGACCACCGTCACCGTCATCACCTTCTCGCGCTCGATGGTGCGCACGACGTCCTCGGCGTCGAAATGGTCGACGATCGAGGGGAAGACGACAGACTGGCCCGTCGTGATCGCGGTCATCACGCTCCACTGCGCGGCGCCGTGGATCAGCGGCGGCAGGATCATCAGCCTGGTGCCGGGACCCGCGGCCGCCCCGGCTGCGATCTCGTCGATGGATCCAAACGGCTCCCCGGTCAGGAGACTTCGGCCGCCGAAGGACGTCATGAAGATGTCGTGTTGGCGCCATAGCACCCCCTTCGGCATTCCCGTCGTGCCGCCGGTGTACAGGACGTAGAGGTCGTCGGGCGAGTGTTGCACGGGCGGCGGCTCGGGCGAACGGGACGCCAGCGCGGCCTCGTAATCCACCGCCCCGTAGAGCAAGTCGTTGCCCGAGTCGTCGGCGATCTGAATCAGCACGCGCAGCTGTGGGAGGTCCGGCAGGACCTCGGCCACGCGCGGCGCGAACGCGGCGTGGTAGAGCAAGGCGGTCGCGCCGGCATCCTTCAGCAGGTAGAGGAGCTCGTTCTTGACGTAGCGGAAGTTGACGTTGAAGGGGGCGACCCGCGCCTGAAAACTGCCCAGCAATGTCTCGACGAATTCCGGTCCGTTGTAGGCGTACAGGCCGAGCAGGTCCTGGCCCACCTCGTGCCCGGCAAGCTCGGAGCGCTCGGTGTGGCACCCCAGGCCCCGCGAGTGCAGGTAGGCGGCGAGCCGGTTGGCCCGATCGAGGACCTGGGCGTAGCTGTAGCGCCGCTCGCCGTGGATCACCAGCTCGCGGTCGGGGATCGCCGCCGCGACGGCATGGGCGACCGCGGGCACGGTGAATTGCGTTGTGGTGTCGGACATCACGCCTCTCACGGCTGGTGGGGTAGCAGACGGACCATCAGGCCGGTGGCTTCGCTGAGCAGCGTGCCGTCGGCAGCCGTCATGCTAGCCGCCACGAAGTACTTCCTTCCCTCGACCTCGCTGATCCGGCCCTCGGCCCGCAGGGGCTCGTCGATGGGGGTGATGTTGCGGTAATCGACGTGCAGGAAGGCGGTGCGGGTGGGTGGACAGCCGGCGCCCGATACGACCATCCCGAACAGCCAGTCGTAGAACAACGGGATCATGCCGCCGTGCACGGCGTTGTTGCCGCCCACGTGCGCGCGGGTGAAGTGCCCGTCCATGATGACGCCGTCCGGCCCGGACTCGGTGACCAGCCAGGGCGGCAGCAGGGGGTGGCCCAGCCCGGGCAGCCCGATGACCCGCCCTCCCGGTGCCACGCCCTGCGGCGCCGGGTGCCCGTCGAGCATCGCGCAGGCCTCCTCGACGTGTTCGGCCGCCGCCGTCCACGCCGGGCTGTCGGTGGAGACGGCCAGGTCCTGCAGCCGGCGCAGGGCCGCGACGAACCTTCCCAACCCGGGAGGCGCGTGCTCGGCCGGCTGGATCTGGGGGAATCCGCCCGGGGAGCCCGCGGGCGCCGCGGGGGCCGTCTCGGTCATGTGCGCCCCCACGCCCGCAGCAGGTCGTCGGTCGTGGTGATGGTCGCGAGCAACGATAGCGTGTGGGCGATCACGGCTTCTCCGTACTCGGTGGGCACGCCGGCGACGGCGTCCCTGGGGACGACGACGCGGTAGGCGGCGTTGACCGCGTCCATGACGACGTTGGGGATCGCGATGTTCAGCGAGACGCCGACCACGACGATGGTGGACACGCCGAGGTTGCGCAGCACCGCGTCGAGGTCGGTGCCGCCCATCGGCCCGACGCCGTGCCAGCGCCGCAGCACCAGATCGGTTGGCTCCGGACCGAATTCGGGCAACACCGCAGCCCCCGGCGTGCCCGGATGGATGTTGATCTCGCCGCCCCCGAGCGCGAAGATCTTGGCGTTGTGGTTGGAGCCGAGCCCGTCCGGGCGCCGCTGTACCAGGCAGTGCACGACGTGAACCCCCGCCGCCCGCGCCGCCGGCAGCAGCCGCGCGATGTTCGGCAGCGCGACGCGGCGCGCCTCGGCGGCCAGCACGCCCAGCCCGGCGTCGGGGCCGACGACGGCGCCCTGGAGCTCCTGGGTGACGATCGCGGTGTGCCGCGGCGCCGCGAGGTCCTCGAGTCCGGTCATGCGGGCACGTCGTAGAACTGGGTGGCCCACTTCCGCAGTGCCAGATAGCCTTCCGCGTCGACCTTGGACAGCGGCGGGCGTTCCACGTACTTCTGGTAACGCCAGATTTGCAGGTCGTCGAAGACGGTGGACAGGAACTGCTTCTGGATGACCTCGCGCAGCTTGCCCGACGGCGCGGCGGCGGTGTCGCCGGGGTTGCGTGGCCACCAGATCGAGTAGAACAGGTCGGAGCACTCGTCGTCGACGGGCGTGCAGGTGAATATCAACCGATGGTTTTGCGCGCCCTCGAAGACGCTGATCGCCCCGCCCAGGCCGAACAGGTGGCTGTGAAAGCGCAACGCGAGGGCTTGCGGGTCGTCGCTGCTCGCGTCCGGCCAGCCGGCGATGAACTGCCATTCGTGGTCGACGATCTTCCAGTCCAGCACCCTGGGCGTCACGGTGGCGTGGTGCACGTACTCGAAATGGGCGCTGTCGGGGGCATTCTCGGCCACGATCTGCGGATGCACCGGCTCGCGCTCCGCGCGCCGGGAGAACTCCGGATACGCCCGGTAGTAGGCCGCCGGGTCGGTCTCGAACTGTGGGAACTTTTCGAAGATGTCCGGCATCTCCCATTGCGGCTCCTTGCCTTCGGGCTGGTGCCAGATGAACACGCAGTCGTGCTGCTCACGGACCGGGTAGACCCGCAGCCGCAGCGCGCGGTTGGGCCGGTCGGGCTGGTAGGGGATGTACTTGTTGCGGCCGTCCGGGCCCCAGCGCCACCCATGGAAGGGGCACTCGACGCAGTCGCCGACCACCTTGCCGCCATGCCCGATGTGCGCGCCGAGGTGTTTGCAGTGCGCCTCCAGCACGTGCAGCCCACCGGAGTGGTCGCGGTATGCCACCAGGTCCTCGCCGAAATAGTGCAGCGGCCGCACCTCGCCGACCGGGAATTCGGGCGACCAGCCGACCATGAACCAGCCGGTGACCTTCCAGGTGAAGGGCACTTTCACGCCGTGGCCTCCTGCGATCGTTGATACTAAGTCGGTTACAGTATAGATTTCAGCAGTTCGGCCATCGCGTGGCAAGGAGCTCTATGGGTCCAGCGGCTGTCGCAGCGGCCGACGCCGACGCGCGCTATGACGCGCTCGTCATCGGCGCCGGCTTCTCCGGCCTGTACATGCTGCACCGGCTGCGCGAGCTCGGCATTCGCACCCGGGCGTTGGAGAAGGCCGAAAGCGTCGGCGGCACCTGGCTTTTCAATAGATATCCCGGCGCCCGCTGCGACATCGAGAGCATCGAGTACTCCTACAGCTTCTCCGACGAGATCCAGCAGGAGTGGGTCTGGACCGAGACGATGCCGGCCCAGGCCGAGGTCGAGGCCTACCTCAATTTCGTCACCGACCGGCTCGATCTGCGCCGCGACATCGCGTTCGACACCGAGGTCGTCGCGATGACCTTCGACGAGGCGGCCGCCGAATGGCTGGTGCGCACCGCGGCGGGCCATACGCTCGCGGCGCCGTTCGTCGTCGCCGCCACCGGCATCCTGTCGGTCCCGCTGAAGCCCGACATCCCCGGCATGGGCGCCTTCGGCGGGACATCGCTGTTCACCAGCCGCTGGCCCGGGGAGGGTGTCGACCTCGTCGGCAAGCGCGTCGGGGTCATCGGCACCGGCTCGACGGGGGTGCAGCTCATCCCCGTTGTGGCCCGGGAAGCCGCGCAGCTCTATGTGTTTCAGCGTTCCCCGGCGTACACCCTGCCGTGGCGGGTGCGGCGGTTCGAGCCCGGCGAGCTGGACGAGATGAAGGCCCGGTACGGCGAAATCCGGGCGGCACAACGCGCCCACCCCGTGGGCGCGGCGCGGCTGAGCGCGTTCTCGGTGCTGCTGGACATGCTCGCCCGGCCGCCGTTGAAGGCGGCGACGCGCGAGGAGCAACTGCGCGCCATCGACGAGCATGGCGTGATGGGCGCGCTGAACTGGGGCGACATCTTCTTCGACATCGAGGCCAACCGGATGGCCGCCAAGCTCTACGGGGAGGCCGTCGCCCGGATCGTCAAAGACCCGGACACCGCGGCCGCCCTGGTGCCCGACCACCCCTTCGCCTGCAAGCGACCGATCATCGACCAGGGCTACTACGAGACGTTCAACCGGGACAACGTCACGCTGGTCGACCTGCGCAGGGCGCCGATCCGCGAGGTGACACCCACGGGAATCCGCACCGAAGACGGCTCGTACGACCTCGACGCGCTCGTCTACGCGACCGGGTTCGACGCCATGACCGGCGCGCTCGGCCGCATCGACATCCGCGGCCGCGGCGGGCTGTCGCTCGCCGAGTTCTGGGCCGACCGGGGGCCGCTGTCCTATCTCGGCCTGGCGGTCGCGGGCTTCCCCAACCTGTTCACCGTCCAGGGCCCCGGCAGCCCCAGCGCCGCAACGAACTTCGTGGCGGCGCTCGAGCAGCACGTCGAATGGATCGGCGACTGCATCGCGTACCTGCGCGCCAACGAGATCCGCACCATCGAGGCGCTGGCCACCGCGCAACAGGAGTGGATCGACCACGCCACCTCGCTCGTCGCGCCGACGGTGCTGGTTCACCCCTCGTGCAACTCCTGGTACAACGGTGGCAACGTGCCCGGCAAGAAACGGATGTACATGGGCTATACCGGTGGAATCCCCGAATACCGACGCCGCTGCGACGAGATCGCGGCGGGCGGATACAGCGGCTTCAAGCTCGGGTAGCTGAGGGCCATGCCAAACGCGCTGAGCCTCGCCAGAAACGTCGCCCGCGAGCTGGCCATGGTCCTGCCGCGCACGCTGGCGGGCCTCAACGAATCGACCGGTTGGGCCCCGACGTCGCCGCGCGGGGTGCGTCAGTTCGGCGAGGTCATGCTGGACGAGCTTGTGCTGAGCGGCTTTTCGTTGCTGGCCGGCAGCCCGGCGGGGATGCGGCCGCTGGACGCCTGCACCGCGGCGGCCGACGAGTTGTCGACACTGGGCATCGACGGCGCGCACGCCGAGCCGAAGCCGCTGCGGGCGACCTCGGTGCGGCGCCGGCGCCTGCCCGGCCCGCGCGGCGGGCTGGCCTACGAACGCGTCAAGTTCGAACACGACCCGCAACTGCCGGCGACGCTGGAGGCAGATGGCCTGGGCGGCCCGGCGCGGGCGGTGGTGCACGTGTGCCGGCACGCCGACGGCCCGCGGCCGTGGCTGGTGTGGGTCCACGGCGCCGGGCAGGGCGGCACCGAGGATCTGGTGCTGTCGCGGATCGGCCGGATCCATCACGGGCTGGGCTTCAACGTCGCCATGCCGGTGCAGCCCGGGCACGGTTGCCGGCGCGGCGAATGGCCGGCCTACCCGGACACCGATCCGCTCGGCAACGTCGCGGGCATGATGCGCGCGGTGTCGGAGGTCCGCGCCGTGCTGCGCTGGGTGCGGCCGCAGGCCACCGCCGTTGTGGTGGCGGGGATTTCGATGGGCACCCCGGTGGCCGCGCTGGTCAGCCACCTCGAACGGCAGGTCGACGCGGTGGCGCTGTACACCCCGATCCTGGGGCTCAACGCGATGATCGCGCAGCACATGGGGCGCTTCGGCCAATCCCGCGCGGGGTTCCGGGAGCTGCTGGGATCGGAGGAGGTCTCGAAGCTGACGTCGGTGATCGATCCGCTGCGGGTCGACCCCGCGCCGCCACCGCACCGACGGCTCATCGTGGGGGCGTGGCACGACCGCATGGCGATGCGCGAGCCCGCGCTCGCGCTGCAGGAACGCTGGGGCGGCCGGCTGTACTGGTACGACGGCAGCCACGTCGGGCACATCTTCTCCCGGCGCGTGCAGGGGGTCACCGAGCGCTTCCTGCGTGAGGTCGCGGGGTGACGGCGGCGACCCGCACGGCCCGCGAGGTCGTCGAGCTGTACAACCTGGTGGTCTGGAACGAATCCGACCTCGAGTTGGCCGGGGAGTTGTTCGCCGACACCGTCATCCGGCACGAGGTCGGTGCGGCGCTCACGCTGACCCGCGAACAGGCGGTCAACCGGGTCAGGGACACCTGGGCGGCGCTCGACAAGCTGCATTTCGACCTGAATGTCGTCGTCGCGGGCGATGACGGCGAGCACGTCGCGATCGTCTACGACTCGACGATCACCACCAAGGACGGCGGCGGGACCCACGTCGCGAGCATCGAGGTGTTCCGCGTCGTCGACGGCAGGATCACCGAGGTCTGGAACTGCGGCTACCAGCAAGGAGTGTGGAATTGAGCGTCGGCGCGCTTGGCGAGTTGGGCTACTACCTGCTGGCCGGGGCCGGCGGCGAGGGGCCCGCGACCCTGATGGACGAGGCCCGCCGCGGCGAGGAGCTGGGCTTCGGGACCGCGTTCATCTCCGAGCGCTGGAACGTCAAGGAAGCGTCGTCCCTGGTCGGTGCCGCGTGTGCGGTCACCACCCGCATGCAGATCGCCACGGCCGCAACCAATCACAACACCCGCCACCCGCTGATCACCGGGTCGTGGGCGACCACCATGCACCGGCTGTCCGGGGGCCGCTTCACGCTGGGCATCGGGCGCGGCATCGCCGCGATCTACGGCGCGTTCGGCATACCGGCGGTGACGACCGCCCAGATGGAGGACTTTGCGCAAGTGATGCGCAGGCTGTGGCGCGGCGAGGTGATCTTCAACCACGACGGCCCGATGGGCAAGTACCCCATCCTGTTTCTCGACCCCGACTTCAAGGAGGACATCCGCCTGGCGCTGGTGGCCTTCGGCCCCAACACGCTGCGGCTCGGTGGCCGCCTGTTCGACGACGTCATCCTGCACACCTACTTCACGCCGGAAACGTTGCAGCGCTGCGTCACGACGGTGAAGTCCGCCGCCGAGAAAGCCGGCCGCGACCCCGACGGCGTGCGGGTGTGGTCGTGCTTCGCCACCGTGGGCGACCACCTACCCGAACAGCTGCGGCTGAAGAAGACGGTCGCGCGGCTGGCAACCTACCTGCAGGGCTACGGCGACCTGATGGTGCGGACCAACGGCTGGGATCCCGCCGTGCTGCAGCGGTTCCGGGACGATCCGGTGGTGACGTCGATCGCGGGCGGGATCGACCACAAGGCCAGCCCCGAGCAGATCGAACACATCGCGACGCTGATTCCCGACGAATGGCTGGAACCGTCGGCCACCGGCTCGGCCCGGCAGTGCGTGGAGCGCATCCGCAAGGAATTCGACTACGGCGCCGACGCGCTGATCATGCACGGTGCTACGCCCGATGAGCTCGAGCCGATCGTCGCGGCGTATCGCGCCGGTTCTCCTTGACGTAGGCGGAGCTGCGGATCACGAACCACGTGGCGAGCGGGCGAACGAGGCGGACCAGGAGCCCCAGGGCCCCGAGATCCTGTCTCACATCGGCCAACTGGTCGTCGAGCCCCCGCTCCTGGTACCGCAGCAGGCGCTGGCCCTCCTCGGTGTCCACCCAGTCGCCGAAGAAGCGCGGGGGACGCCGGCGCACGAACGCGTCGATCGGGATCGGACCGATCCCCATCGCACCCATCAGGGCGGTGACGAAGTCGTAGTAGGTCATGCGGCAGCCCTCGCCGCCGGCTATGTAGAGGACCTTCCCGATCGAGTCCGCGCAGTCCACGGCCCGCGCGAACGCGGTCCCGGCGTCGGTGGGGTGGAGGAATTCGAAGCGCGCGTCGGGGCTGAACTCGAACATGATGCTGGGGTCCTGCGCCTGCATGTGCAGCGGCGTCACCGCCGCAAGCCGCAGGATGCTCCACCGCAGCCCCGACTGCCGGATCGCCCGCTCGCACTCCACCTTGTGGCGCCCGTACTCGTCGGTGGGGCACACGGGAGCGTCGACGCGCAGCGGGGGCTCACGGTCCTGGACGTCGCCGAAGATGCCCTGCGACGACGCGAACACCAGCCGCTTGGCCGTGGGCGAGGCCTGCATCTGCGCGATCAAATCCTTTGTGGCGTCGACGTTTACCCGCCGGGCCAGATCGGGCGCCCGGTCCGCGGCCGGCGGGATGATGGCCGCGAGGTGGATCACCGCGTCCACCCCCGCCAGCGCATCCCGCAGCGACTCCGGGTTGGTGATGTCGCCCCAGACGAACCGCGCCCGCCCCGCAAAGCCGGCGGCGAGTTTGCGCGCCCTGCGCGATTCGAGGTCGAAGCCGACGACGTCGTGGCCCTCGTCGAGCAGCGCCGCCAGGGTCTCCAGGCCGATGCTGCCCAGCGCGCCCGTCAACAACACCTTCATGTCATCCTCCCTGGGGTTGCGGCACGCTGAGCTCTCGCAGGACCGACAGGAACAGCTCGTCCATCCGCGGGCTCAGATCGGCGAGGGCCGCGGCGCTGGCGTGACCCGCGGAGCCGAAGACGCGCGCGAGCGCCTCGGTGTCGGCGGCGGCGCCCAGCGAAAGGCACAGGCAGGCAACACCATCCATGCGAAGCTCCTCGAGGGCCTTGGCGGCGTCGGCCTCGGCATAGCGGCCCTCGTAGCCGTCGTCGTAGGGGAAACCATCGGATAGCACGACCAGTAGCCTGTTCGGCGTGCCGGCTTCGGTCTTGAGGATCTCGCCCGCGCCGCGGATGCCGGCACCGAGGCGCGTGTAACCGAACGGCTGAAGCTGGTTGAGCCGGGCCCGCTCGACGGCGCCGAAGCGATTGCCGAAACCCTTGATCGACAGCAGGTGGACGGCGTGGCGGCCCTGGGACCGAAACGCGTACACCGCGACCCGGTCGCCGAGCTGTTCGAGCGTGACGGCCAGGGTGGCGGCCGCCCGTCGCTGGTGGTCGTGCACGGCCAGGCCGCCCGGGTCGGCGTCGGTCGCCGACCCCGAGGCGTCGAGCAGGATGAGGACCCCGAGATTGCGGGCGAGCTTTCGCCGTTCGGCGTAGACGTGCTCCGGCGGCGAATAGCCGGAGCGCAGATCGATGAAAACGTTGATCAGCGCCTCGATGTCGAGCTCGTCGCCGTCGGGACGGCCGCGCAACACCTTGGGGCCCAGGCAGACCCGGGACAGGCGCCGGCGCAGCACGTCGTCGTGCGGGACGCTCGCGGAATCGATGTCCGGCATTTCCGGGGCGGCCGTCAGCGGGAAGTCGAGGACCCGGCACCACCGCGGTCGATACCGGTCGTTGTGGACGTCCCACTCCGGATAGAGGGCGCCGCCGACACCCAGGGCCGAGCCGGGCTTGCCGCCGTCGCTGAAATGGATGCGGGTGGGCAGCGGCCGGGCGTCGGGGCCCACCGCGTCAACCCGCCGAATCGAACGGACCTGCAGCTCGGCGCCCGCGGGGCCGTCCCCGGGTGACCGCGAGCTGCCGAACATCTTTCGGAAGTAGTCCGACAGCGCCCGGGAGTTAAACAGCGGATTCTCAAACAGTTTCAGGATCTTGCTTTCCCCCGACCGTTCCCGGTCGCCGCCGTCGTCACCGTCGTCGGCCTCGGGCAGGTCGATGGGCTCGAACTGAAGGCGCAGCTCCTTGTCGGTGACCCGCGATCCTGGTCCGGGGGTAAAGGCCAGCAATCGCGACGGCCTGATGGCGCCGAACCATTCGGGTGGGTCGGGGACCTTCGCCCGGCTCTTGGCCAGCTCGAGCGACTCGTGGGCCGTCGCGGCGCGGGGCGCGCCCTCGGGACACAGCGCGGCGGCGAGCGGGATCCGGTGGGAGAGTTGGGCAAGCACCCGGTGGCCCTCGAGCGCGAGGTAGCGGCGGGCCAGCGGGGGGCGGGCCCGCAGCGCCCGCACCAATCCGGGATCCAGGCTGCCCGCGCCGAGCAGCGCGCTCTGCAGCACCACCCCGCGTCGCTGCTCGGCGTCGGAGCCGCCGGCCGAGACGAAGACGACGCGGCCGTCGGTGTGCGCGGCCTGGCCCGCCGCCGCCTCCGCAACGTCGACGGACCTGCCGGCAAGGAAGGTGGCGAGGAACCGAAACCGGTTGGGATCCCTCGGGTCTGGGGCCGTCACGTCCGGGGCAGGACGGCGTCGACGAGTTCGCCGAGGGCTCGGACCACGTCCCGATCGTCGGAGAGGACCTCGACGACGGCCGATTGGACGGCACTGCGCAGGCTGAGCCCCTCGGCGACCAGGCCGCCGGCCAGGATCAGCATCCGGGTCGACGACACCTCGCGCAGCGGCGAGCCATCCAGGTTGCGGATCGCGTTGCCCAGCGTGACCAGGGCGGCGGCGGTTTGCGAATCGATCCCCGCCTCGTGGGCGACCACCTCCGTCTCGATCTCGGCGGGCGGGAAGTCGAGCGTGATGGCGACGAACCGCTGGCGGGTCGATTCCTTGATGTTCTTCAGCACGCTCTGGTAGCCGGGGTTGTAGGAGATCACCAGCTGGAAACCGGGTGCCGCGGGCAGCGTCGTGGCGAGGCGGTCGAGGGGAAGCTCACGGCGGTGATCGGCGAGCGGGTGGATGACCACGGTGGTGTCCTGGCGCGCCTCCACCACCTCGTCCAGATAGCAGATCGCGCCTTCGCGCACGGCGCGAGTCAACGGGCCGTCCACCCAAACGGTTTCGCCGCCCTTGAGCAGAAACCTGCCCACCAGGTCCGCAGACGTCATGTCCTCGTGGCCGGCAACGGTGATCAGGCCGCGGCCCAGCTCGTGGGCCATGGCCTCCACGAAGCGGGTCTTGCCGCATCCGGTGGGGCCCTTCAGCAGCACCGGCAGGCCGCGGCGGGCGGCCGCGCGAAAGACCTCCACCTCCTCGCCGACCGCTCGGTAGAACGGCGTCTCCGAGTCGCGGTGAACGGCGGCGGGGCGACTGTCCAACGCGCTCACTTCGCTCCCTCGACCGGGACCGTCTTCGGCAGCTGCACGCCGGGGGGAAGGACAAGCTTGCCATCCTGATTGATGTAGCCGGAGTGCTTGTTGGGCACCGGAAGTGACGGATCGGGGCAGGGCCGATCCGTCCCGTCGCCGCAGATGCCCATCAAGAAGTACGAGCGCTTCAACAGGTCGTCGGGCCAGGGGTCTTGGTGCAGGGCAAGCCACTGGGCGGGAATGTTGTAGCAGACGAAGAAGAACGCGCTGCACGCGGCGAAGATCGCCAGGAATCGGGTGAGTTGCTGCCTCGCGAACCCGCCCTGGACGCGCTCCAGTCCCCGTTCGACGAACGTCCGGCCCCGATCGTCGGTGAAGTAACGCAACGCGCACAGACCCGCCTGGACACCGCCCCACATGATGCCTTCATAGAGTGGCCATTGGTAGTAGGTGCCGGCGTTGACGGAGAGGGATCGGATCGCGCCGGGGTAGGTGAAAAGCCCCATCGGCATCAGGAAGAAGCCCTCCATGACCAGGTCGAAGAAGAAGGTCCATACGATCAGAACACCGATCAGGCCGGCGTTGCTGATGCTGGGCCAGCGCGACTTGGCTCGCCGCATGACCCAACAGCCGAGGATCGTGCACAGCAGCACCCCGTAGGAGTAGCCGGGCGCATTCATCAGGAACGGTTCGGCCATCATGCGGCCCGGTTCCGCGTAGGACTGCCAGCCCGGGAGGTGCGCCACCCATGAGCCCCGGTTCCACATCCAGGTGTTGTAGGTGCTCCACGTGTTGAAGTAGTTCAGGAACGGGTCCTGGAAGAACAGCAGGCCGCAGGCCACCAGGAGCATGCCGTCAAGCGTGATCCGCCGTTCCCGCCGCCACGGCCGGACGATGAAGTAATAGATGCCGATCGGCAGACCCGCGATGATGACGGCCGTCCACGCAATGAGGACGACTTTCATCAAAGTCGGTGGCTCGCTTGGCCCTTTGGGCACCCGGACGAAGTAGGGCCCGGTGACCCAACGGATCCACACGTACAGCTGAAAAGCCAGGATCGCACCGCCCATGGCCGCCCAGACGTGGATGGGTTTGATCTTGGACTCGGCATTGGCGCCGAGCGATGGCACTCCGCCGAGGGACTCGGTGACGATGCCGCTGCCGGGGGCACGCTTGTACGACGGTTCGGTCACGACTCGTCTCCTTCCGGGCCTCCGAGAAATATACCAACTGGTATCTCAATGACAAGAGTGTTTGTGAATCGCCGGGGAGCGGTGCTTCGCATGCTGTGCGCGCGAGCCGGTTTCGCCGACGCCGCGGTGGCGCCATGCATCGAAAGCGCTTAATGTCAACAACTTTCGGCAAGATCGTCGATGCCGCAGCCCGCCGTCAGCCGGGGATCACGTTGGACATCACCAGCCGCAAGAACGGCTCGTAGAGGTCCCGGCCGTCCAGGTGCTCGCCGATGGTGATGCCCTCGTGGCTGGCGATCAGGACCCGGGCCAGGGCCTCGGCCGGAACCGTCAACGTGCCGCCCAGGCGCGCGATGTGGCTGGTGATGTAGTCGGCCAGCGACCGGATCGCCTCCTTGCGCTGGGCCGCCAGCCGTTCGCGGGCGTCCGGGTTGCGCAGCAGGAACAGCGAGAATTCGTGACCCAGGGCCGCGCTGTCGGGCCCGGCGATGGTCAGTTCGCGCCACCGCTCGGCGAACCGCGCCACGTCGAGATCGTCGAGCCTTTCGAAGGAGGCGATGACGTCCTCGAAACCGTCGAGAAATCGCAGCAGGTGCCGTTCGATGACGGCCAGGAACAGGTCCTCCTTGGTGCCGAAATGCGAGTAGATCGCCCCGCGGGTGTATCCGGCGGCCTCGGCGATGTCTTCCAGTGCCGCGCCGCCGAACCCGCGCTTGGCGAACACTTCCTCGGCGGCGTCCAACAGCACGCCGCGGGTGTGCTCGAGGCGCCGTTGCCGTGTCCACCGTTCCGCCACGGATTACATCTTCCCAGGTCTGTCGGCCCCGGTGAATCGTTACCTCTCGGAACGACTCTCAGGGGATGATCGCGGTGCGGGTCACCGGCGCGGCCGCGGCCTGCCGGCCGTAGATGCCGCGGCGCAGCGCGGCCAGCAGCACGTCCCGCGTCTCGCGGGGATCGATCAGCTCGTCGAATCCCATGTGCTCGGCCGATCGGTAGGAGGCCTCCAGTTCGGCGCTGCGCAGCTTTGCGGACAGGTCCTCGCCGGCGTGCGACGCGCGGCTCAACGCCGCGGCACTCATGGCCCCCATCGTGGCACCGGGGTAGGCGAACGTCGCCCCTTGATGGTCGAACCCGATCAGAGACATGACCATGGAGCCAAAGCCGTACGCCTTGCGCAGCGTGACGTGCAGCTTGATCGTCGTTGCGATGGTCTGTGCGGCGAACATCCGTGCGCCGGCGCGAAGCACGCCCTGGCGTTCGGAACGGCTGCCCGGCAGCATCCCGGGGTTGTCGGCGAGGAAGACGATCGGGAGGTGGAAGGAGTCGGCCACCATGATGAAATGCGCCGCCTTGTCGGCGGCGTCGGCGTCGATGGACCCGGCCAGCACCTGCGGCTGGTTGGCGACGACCGCGACCGGGTGCCCGCCCAGGTGCGCGAGCGCGCAGATGATCGCCCGGCCGTACTGCGGCTGGACCTCGAACCAGTCGGGACGGTCGAACACCACGTCGAGCACCGCGCGCATGTCGTAGACGCGCCGGTTGTCGCGCGAGACGATGTCCAGCAACTCCGGCGTCGGGCGCGGTCCGCCCGTCTCGTCGGCCGGCAGCGACGGCGGGTAGGACCAGGCGCTCGGCGGGAAATAGGACAGGTAGCGGCGGATGTCGTCGAGCGCCGCTTCGTCGTCCTCGGCCACGTTGTGGATCACCCCGCTCGGCAGCGCGACGCCCGGCCCGCCCAGATCCTCCTTCGAGATGTCCTCGCCGGTGGACTCTTTGACCACCGGCGGCCCGGCGGTGAAGATCGCGCCCTGGCCGCTCATGATCCGGAAGTCGCACACTGGGGCGACGAGGGCACCGTGGCCGGCCGAGGGACCGAGCACCGCGGCCACGGTGGGGACGCGGCCCGAACACCGGGTCTGGGCGAGCAAATCGGTCGGGCTGCGGCCGTAGTGGCCGCCGGTCGGGCGGAAGCCGGCGCCGTCGAGCAGCATCACCAACGGGATCCGGTCGCGCAGCGCCAATTCGGCGATGCGGTAGCGCTTGGAGTTGCCCCCCGGCCCGATGCTGCCGGCCAGGGTGGTGAAGTCCTCGGCGCCGACCATCACCGGCACCCCGTTGATTTGGCCCGAGCCGGTGACGATGGCATCGGCGGCGATGTCGCCGCCGACCAGCGTCCCGAGCTCGCGGAACGTGCCGGGGTCGAGCAGTCGCGCGATGCGGGCCCGGGCGTCCAGCTTGCCCTTGCCGCGGTGCTTGCCGAGCCGTTCCGGCCCGCCCATGGCCGACGCGTGCCGACGCCGACGATCGAGATCCTCGAGCGTCTCCTGCCAATCCTGGGAGTTGGCCATGCTTCTCGTCCTCACTCGCCCTGGGTCGGATACGCGGCCGGCGGCGACGTTGACCCTACCGAATCGCTTACTGTAACTTTTACCTCATGGTGCGTGGGTGCGTCGTGCTGCGCAGGAAGGCCCGCAAATGAGCACCATATCCGGTCTCAAGATCGACGGCGGCCTCCCCAACACGCTGTCCCGGGCGGTCGAGTCGGCCGAGGCGCTGGAAGCCCAGGGTTACGACGGGGGGTGGACCGCCGAAACCAGCCACGACCCGTTCCTGCCGCTGCTGCTGGCCGCCGAGCACACCTCACGCATCGAGCTGGGCACCAACATCGCAGTCGCGTTCGCCCGCAACCCGATGATCGTCGCCAACATCGGCTGGGATCTGCAGGCGTACTCGAGGGGCCGCTTCATCCTGGGGCTGGGCACCCAGATCCGGCCCCACATCGAAAAGCGGTTCAGCATGCCGTGGAGCCACCCGGCGCGCCGGATGCGCGAATTCGTCTCCGCGCTGCACGCCATCTGGTCGGCGTGGCAGGACGGCACCAAGCTTCGCTTCGAGGGCGAGTTCTACACCCACAAGATCATGACCCCGATGTTCACGCCGGAGCCGCAGCCCTATTCGCCGCCGAAGGTGTTCCTCGCCGCGGTCGGCGAGGCGATGACCGAGACGTGCGGCGAGGTCGCCGACGGGCACCTCGGTCATCCGCTGGTCTCCAAGCGCTACCTCGAGGAGGTGACGATCCCGGCGCTGTGCCGCGGCATGCGGCGCGGAGGCCGGGACCGTCGCGAGTTCGAGGTGTCGGCCGAGGTGCTCGTCGCCACCGGCGACAACGACGCCGAACTGGCGGCCGCCACCGCCGCGGTGCGCAAACAGATCGCCTTCTACGGATCGACGCCGGCCTACCGCGGGGTCCTCGACCTGCACGGCTGGGGCGACCTGCACACCGAACTGCACCGCCTCTCCCTGCAGGGGGAGTGGGACGCGATGGGCTCGCTCATCGACGACGAGATGCTGGGGGCCTTCGCGGTCGTCGGCCCGGTCGACACGATCGCGGTTGCCCTCAAGGATCGCTGTGACGGGACGGTCGACCGCGTCCTGCCCGTCTGCCCGGCCGCCACCGACACCGCCAAGGCCCGTATCACCGCCGCACTGAAGGAGTTTCGCTCGTGAGCACGACAACGACGATCGACGAGTCCGCGAAGCTTCTGGCGGATCCGCTGGCCTACACCGACGAACGGCGCTTGCACGCCGCGCTGACCCACCTGCGTGCCAACGCGCCGGTGTCGTGGGTGGACGTGCCGAACTACCAGCCATTCTGGGCGATCACCAAGCACTCCGACATCATGGACATCGAGCGCGAGAACATGCTGTTCACCAACTGGCCACGCCCGGTCCTGGCGACCAAAGAGGGCGACGAGATGCAGGCCGCGGCGGGCGTACGCACGCTGATCCACCTGGACGACCCGCAGCACCGCGTGGTGCGCGCGATCGGCTCCGACTGGTTTCGGCCAAAGGCGATGCGGGCCTTGAAGGTTCGCGTCGACGAGTTGGCCAAGACCTACGTCGACAGGATGCTGGAGGTCGGGCCCGAGTGCGACTTCGTCCAGCAGGTCGCCGTCAACTATCCGCTGTACGTGATCATGTCGCTGCTCGGTATCCCCGAGGCCGACTTCCCACGCATGCTGAAGCTCACCCAGGAGCTGTTCGGCGCCGACGACTCGGAGTTCAAGCGGGGCAGCAACAGCGAGGACCAGCTGCCCGCGTTGCTGGACATGTTCCAGTACTTCAACGGGGTGACCGCCGCGCGCCGCGAGCATCCGACCGACGACCTCGCCTCGGCGATCGCCAACGCGCGCATCGACGGCGAACCCCTGTCGGACATCGACACGGTGTCGTACTACCTCATCGTCGCCACCGCGGGCCACGACACCACCAGCGCGACCATTTCCGGCGGCCTGCAGGCCCTCATCGAGAACCCCGACCAGCTGGAGCGCCTGCGCGACAACCTCGACCTGATGCCGCTGGCCACCGAGGAGATGATCCGCTGGGTCACCCCGGTCAAGGAGTTCATGCGCACCGCGGCGCGCGACACGACGGTCCGCGGAATACCCATCGCCGCAGGCGAATCCGTTCTGCTGTCCTACGTGTCGGCCAACCGCGACGAGGAGGTCTTCGACGACCCGTTCCGCTTCGATGTCGGCCGTGACCCCAACAAGCACCTGGCCTTCGGCTACGGCGTGCACTTCTGCATGGGCGCCGCCCTGGCCCGCATGGAGGTCAACAGCTTCTTCACCGAATTGCTGCCGAGGCTCAAAGCGATTGAGCTGAAGGGCGATCCGGAGCTGACCGCGACCGTGTTCGTCGGCGGCCTCAAGCACCTGCCGGTGCGCTATTCGCTGGTGTGACCCGCCGCTACACTGCCCGTGGAGCACTACGCGGAGGATTGGCATGACGGGTAAGACCATCATCATCACCGGCGCCAGTGACGGCATCGGCGCCGCCGCGGCCCGCCGGTTGCGCCGCGGCGGCGCCAACGTCGTCGTGGTCGGTCGGACGGAAACCAAGGCCGCCGCGGTGGCCGCGGAACTGGACGCCGACTATTTCGTGGCCGACTACGCCGACCTTTCCCAGGTGCGGGCCCTGGCGGACAAGATCCTTTCCCAGTACCCGCGCATCGATGTGTTGGCCAACAACGCCGGTGGCATGTTCACCAAGATCCACCACACCGCCGACGGTCACGAGGCGACCTTTCAGATCAACTACCTGGCGCCGTTCCTGCTGACCACGCAGTTGATGGACGTGCTGGTGGCTTCGCGGGCCACGGTGATCAACACGACCAGCTCGTCGCAGCGACTGCTACCACGCGGCGCGATCACCAAGCTGGAGCGGACGGACCGGAGCCGGCCGAGCGTTGCCTACGCCCTCACCAAGCTCGCAATCGTCTTGTTCACCAGGGAATTGCACCGCCGATACCATGGCAGCGGACTCGCGGCCGCCACGTTTCACCCGGGCTATGTCGCCTCGAACTTCGGCGACGCGTCGGGGTCGCGCTTGCTTTTGTTCGGCAAGAAGTACACCCCGTCCAAGCTGTTCACCGCGACGGTCGACGAAGGGGCCGAGCAGCTCGTCTGGCTGGCGTCCAGCGCGCCCGGTGTGGACTGGACGCCGGGCGAGTACTACTCGAAGGGCAAGATCGCGAAGGCAAACCGCGCGGCCTACGACCCGCGCCTCGCCGCCGAGCTATGGGATCACACGCTGGCCAAAGTCCAGCGGTCTTAGGGGTTGCCGACCTAGGCCAGCGCCCCGGAAAGCAAAGGGGAAATCATGGTTTCGGCGAACGCGATGACGGCCGTGGTGACCGGCGGCGCGTCGGGCATCGGCCGCGAGGTCGCCACGCGGCTGCGCGAGGCGGGCCGCGACGTGGTGGTGTGGGACCTGTCCGGCGGCGACATCACTTGCGATGTCAGCGATCCCGACGCGGTGTCCGCGGCGCTGGAACGCACGGTGCGCGACCACGGCGTGCCCTCCCGGGTGGTGGCCTGCGCGGGAATCGGCGCGTCGGGCATGCTGCTCGAACAGCCCCTCGCCGAATGGGAACGGGTGCTGGCGGTCAACCTGACCGGCACCTGGCTCACCATCCGGGCGGCGGCCCGGGCCATGGTCGACGCCGGCGTGGGCGGCTCGATCGTCGCGGTCTCGAGCATCAGCGGCACCCTCGCCGACCGCGACATGGGCGCCTACTGCGTGTCCAAGGCCGGGGTGAACATGTTGGTGAAGGTCGCCGCCGCGGAGTGGGGCGGGCATGGCATCCGGGTGAACGCCGTCGGGCCCGGTGTCACGCGAACGCCGATGCTGGCCAAGCCCGAGCAGCTGCCCGGCTGGGTGGAGGGCCTCTCGGAGCGGACGGCCCTCGGCGGCGTGGGTGAGGCCGCCGACGTGGCCGGCGCGGTCGTGGGCGTCCTCGAACTGCCCTGGGTGACGGGCCAAGTCGTGCACGCCGACGGCGGCCTGGCGCTGCACAGCCCGATCGACGCGTACGGCCAGACCCAGCGGGTGCTCAGGGACTCACGCCGAGAGTGAATCCCACGACGCATCGCCGGCGTGTCGCGTCGTGAGATTCACACTCGCCGGCGGGGTGGACGTCAGATCCCGAAATCGATGATGCCCCTGACGATCTTGCCGTTGAGCAGGTCGTCGTACGCGTCGTTGACGTCGTCGAGGCGATAGCGCTTGGTGATCATCTCGTCGAGCTGCAGCTGCCCGGTCTCATACAGCCGCGCCAGCCTGGCGATGTCCGCCTTCGGGTTGCACGAGCCGAAGATGGTGCCGGCCAGCGTCTTGTTGGTCAGGATGAAGTCCTGCAGGTCGATGTTGACCGACCGGGTCAGCTGCGAGGTCATGCCGGTGAGCACGCAGGTGCCGCCCTTGCGGGTGAGCTGCACCGCGTCGCGAACGTCGTCGGGGGTGATCAACGACGGCGAGACGATCACGGCGTCGGCCATCACCCCGTACGTCAGGCCCCGCACCAAGTCGAGCGCTTCGGCGGCGGTGGCGGCGGTGTGGGTGGCGCCGAACCGCAGCGCCGACTTCTGTTTGAACTCAACGGGGTCGACCGCGACGATCTGCGCGGCGCCGTTGATGCGGGCGCCCTGGATGGCGCCCGTGCCGATTCCGCCCACACCGATCACCACGACGGTGTCGCCGGCGCGCATGCTGGAGCGGTTCGCGACCGAGCCGTAGCCGGTCGGGATGGCGCACGACAGCAGCGCGCTGGCCGCGAGCGGCAGCTGCGGCTCGATCTTGACCAGCGAATTCGCCGACACCACAGTGTGTTCCGCAAAGGTGCCCACCTTGGCGATGTGTCCCAGGTTCCGGCCGTCGGCGGTGTGGTGGCGGAAGGTGCCGTCGGTGGGCATCCCCGGAATCATGGTGCCGATGCCGACGTCGCAGATGTACTCCATGCCCGTCGCGCACCAGCGGCACTGCCCGCAGACGGCGACGAACGACGTCACCACGTGGTCGCCCGGCGCGAAATCGGTGACCCCGTCGCCGACCTCGCGGACGATGCCCGACCCCTCGTGGCCGCCGATGGTGGGGAACATGGTCGGCAGCCCAAGGGATTTCATGACCTCGTTGGGTGCCGACATGTCGCCCTTGAGGATGTGGTCGTCGGAGTGGCACAAACCGGCGGCGGCCAGCTGCACCAGGACCTCGCCGGCGCGGGGCGGGTCGAGCTCGAATTCCTCGACGGACCAGGGCCCGCCGACGTCGTGCAGGATCGCCGCCCGGCTTCTCATGCGGCCGGGGAGAACGTGACCGGCAGCTTGTTGGGCGACCGGAAGGTGAGTCCGACGATCTTGGACTCCTCGCCGGTTCCGTCGTCGGGCACGAACGTCAGGTCCTTGACGCGGTCGAACAGGCTGTTCAACATGACCCGCGTTTCCAGCCGCGCCAGGTGCATGCCGAGACACATGTGGATGCCGCCGGCGAAGGCGATGTGGGCCTGCCGTGGCCGGCGGATGTCGAACGTGTTGGGGTCGTCCCAGCGGCTCTCGTCGCGATTGGCCGAGCCCATGCACATGTCGACCTGCGCGTCGGCCGGGATCGTCCTGCCGCCGATTTCGACCTCCTCGGTCGTGGTCCGCATGACCATGGTCAGCGGCGTCTCGAACCGCAGGCCCTCCTCGATCGCGGCGGGGATCAGCTCGCGGTCCCGGTAGACCAGCTCCAGCTGCTCGGGGTGGGTCAGCAACAGGTACAGCAGGTTGCCCGACGAACGATAGGTGGTCTCCAGCCCGGCCGGCAGCAGCAGCCGCAAAAACGCGATGATGGCCTCGTCGGTGAGCTTCTCGCCGTCGATCTCGGCGGCGACCAGGTCTCCGATGATGTCATCGGTGAGCCTGCGGCGCCGCTGCTCGACCTGTTCGAGGAAGTAGTCGTGCAGCTGCGCCGCCGCGTTGAGCCCGGCGACGATGTCGGTCGGAATCGAGATGAGGTCCAGCGACAACCGGCGGAAGAGGTCCAGGTCCTCGGCGGGCAGGCCGAGCAGCGTGGAGATGATCCGGGTCGGGAACTCGAACGTCACCGCCTTCACCAGATCGGCGTGCCCGTCGTTCTTGATCTCGTCGACGAGCTGATCGCAGACCGGCCCGATGATCGACGGCTCCCAGCGCTCCAGCGCGGTGGCCCGGAACGCCTTCGCCACCAGGCTGCGGTGATCGTGGTGCTCCTTGCCCCCCATCGCCAGGATGGTGTGGCCCATGACCAGCCCGATCGTCTTGTCGTAGGCGGCCGAGGTGAAGAGCCGGTCGTCACGGAAGCCCTGGAACACCCCGTCGTAGCCGAACAGGACCCACTCGTCGCTCGGGCGCAGCTCCTCGGGCATCTGCGTGTGGTCGGCCAGGGAGCCGTGCCACACCGGCTCGGTGCGCCGCATGTACTCGAAGAACGGATATGGGCTGGTCTCGCCGGTGAAGTCGAGGGCGACCGGCTGGCCGTCGGGATCGGTGCTGAGCGTCATCCGCGCTCCTCCTTGAGCAGCCGCCAAGGCGGGATGTGGGTGCCGGGGAATATGGCTATCATAGTATAAATAGCAACGAAGCCCAACGCGGCTTCCGCAGAGGCGGTGATGCTCAGGTGCCCAACCGGCGATTCGTCTGCACCCTGGACGAGCTGCCGCCCGGCGGGATGAAGCTGGTCGACGTCGGCAAGTTCGGCGTGGGCGTCTACAACGTGCGCGGCGAGCTGTACGCGATCGTGAACTACTGCTCCCACGAGGGCGCGCCGCTGTGCCTGGGGCTGATCGGCGGCACCAACGAACCGGCCCCCGACGAACCCGGCGGGATGCGCCGGGTCCGCGACGGGCAGATCGTCCGATGCCCCTGGCACAACTGGGAATTCGACATCACCACGGGCCAAAACGTGGCCGACCCAACACGTCGGGTGCGCACCTACCCGGTCGACGTCACCGACGGGGAGGTGTATCTGACCGCATGATCAGCCGCGTCATCGATGCCAACGTGCAGCCGCACTTCCGCTACAACGCCGAGATACGGCGCTATCTGCCGCCCGCACACCAGCTGCGCTCGATCCCCGACGTCGAGCAGCAGTGGTATCAGGCGCCCGGCGGCGACTACCGGGCCGACCTCTACGGGGAGCACTACCCGGGGTCGGATCCCGAGACCGTGAGCCGGCACCTGTTCGACGAGCCGCCGGGCGGCATGGGGGTGGCATACGCCGTCCTCAACCCGCTGACCCGCGGCAACATCGCCGACTACCTGCTCAACAGCAGGATCTGCGCCGCGGTCAACGACTGGTTGCTCGACCGCTGGCTCGAGCCCGATACCACCGACCGATTCCGCGGCACGATCCGCGTCAACCCCGAGGACCCCCGGGGCGCGGTCGCCGAGATCGAACGCCTCGCCGGCCACCCGAAGCTGGTGCAGGTCGGCGTCCCCATGCAGTCGCGCGAGCCCTACGGCAAGCCGATGTTCGAGCCCATCTGGGAGGTGGCCGAGGCCCACGGCCTGCCCGTTGCGGTGCACATCAACGGCGGCAACGGCGTCGACTACCCGCCCACCTTCGCCGGGCACGCGCACACCTATCCGGGTTATGCGGCGTTCATGCCGCTGAACTACTTCGTGCACCTGGCCACGCTGATCGTCGAGGGCGTGTTCGGACGGCACCCGGGTCTGAAGTTCGTGTTCGCCGACGGCGGCCACGACATCCTCACCCCGCTCATGTGGCGGCTGGACACCTTCTGGCTGTCGATGCGCGACCAAACGCCCTGGGTCGACCGCTATCCGAGCGAATATTTGCCCGGCCATGTGCGGTTCTGCAGCTCGGCGTTCGACGGCCCGACGGAGGCCGGCCAGATGCGGCGCTGGATGGACTTCACCGGCAAGTCCGACCTGCTGATGTACGGATCGAGCTACCCCCACTGGTCGACGTCGCCGCCGGAGGCCGTCGCCGAAGGCCTCGACGCGCCGCAACGCGACAAGGTGTTGTGGGCGAACGCCAGTGAGCTCTACGGGCTGAAGGAGCGTGTGCGATGACGACGATCGAGCGGGTCGACTCACCGGCCGGCCAAGAGGACGAGATCGCGGTCAGCATCGTCGACACCGACGTGCATCCGTTGCCGGTTTCGGTCGACGTGCTGAAGTCCTACGCGCCCGCGAAATGGGTGGACAAGATCTGGCCGACGGGCAACGCGGTGGCGCCGGTGCCGCATTTCTACGACACCCCGGACTCCTACAAGACGATGTCGCTGCGGCTGGACGCCGCCCCGCCCGGCGGCGGAGTCGCCGGCAGCGACCCCGATTTCGCCGCCAAGCAATTGCTCGTCGACGCGGGCGTCAGCATCGCGACGCTGGAGCCGATGTGTGACGCGCAGCTGCCGCAGGCCGAGCACGTGTTGAAGTCGACCTACAACGACTGGCTGGCCGACGTCTGGCTGGACACCTACAACGCGCACGGCCGGTGGCGCGGATCGATCAGCGTCAGCGCCCAGACCCCGGAGCAGGCCGCCCGCGAAGTGGAGAGGTGGGCGGGGCATCCCTACATGGCCCAGGTGCTGATGACGCCGCAGACGCGCGGAATCCCGTTCGGCAACCCGCATTTCGACCCGCTGTACGAGGCCGCCTCGCGGAACGGGCTTCCGGTGGCCACCCACCTGATGGGGCAGACTCCGTTCGAATTGATTCCGCTGTACCCGGTCGGCAACCCCGCGCACTGGCACGACTTCTTCGCGTCCTGGCCGCTGCTTTACGTCTCGCACCTGATGAGCCTGGTTTTCGACGGGGCCTTCGATCGCCACCCCGACCTCCGGGTGGTTTTCGTCGAGGGCGGCTTCACGTGGGCGATGCCGGTGATGTCGCGGATGGACCGGGTCTGGGAGGCCCGCCGCGGCGACCTGCCGCACGTGCGCCGCCGCCCCTCGGACTATGTGCGCGAACACGTACGGTTCACCACCCAACCGCTGGAAGACACCGACACCGTGCAGTTCCGCGAGTACCTGGAGATGATGGACCTCGGCGACAACCTCATGTTCTCCACCGACTACCCGCACTGGAGCTACGACTCGCCGACCTACGCGATCAACCGGTTCCCCGCCGACCAACGCGAGCGCATCATGCGCGGCAACGCGACCGCCCTGTACGGCCTGCCGGCGACGGTCAAGGCGCTTCCCGGGGAACGGTGACGCGGCGCCCGGGTCTACCGTGAAGGGGATTTCCCGCACGGAAGATGAGAGGGCATGACGCAGACCAACCTCCGGCCGCAAGGCCTTAACCGCATCGACCCGGTGCTGCGCGAGGCGGCGATCGAGCTGGGCGTCGCCGAATTCCGCACCGAGACACTGCCCGCCGAGCGGGAACGCGCCAACCTGCGCGCCGCGGAACGGGCCGCGGCCGTCGACACCGGCGGCGTTGCGGTGGACACGCTGTCCATCCCCGGGCCGGACGGCGGGCGCCTCGGTCTTCGGCTCTACCGCGGTCGCACCGGGTCCCCGGCTCCGCTGGTCGTGTACGCGCACAGCGGCGGTTTCGTCACGGGGAATCTGGACACGGATCACGCGCAGTGCGTGGAGTTGGCGCGCGACGCCGACTGCCTCGTGGTCTCGGTCGACTACCGGCTCGCGCCCGAACATCCGTGCCCGGCCGCGCTGGCCGACGTGGAGGCGGCCTTTCGTTACGCCGTCGACAACTGCGCCGACCTGGACGCCGACGCCGGCCGCATCGCGGTCATGGGCCGCGACGCGGGGGCGGCACTGGTCGCCGGGCTGGCCCAGCAGATGTTCGACGAGGAGGGACCGGCGATCCTGGTGCAGATCCTGCACCAGCCGATGCTCGATTGCGACGCCACGCCGTCGCGGCGTGAGTTCCAGCGCACGCCCGGCCTCAACGGTCCCGCCGTGAGCCGGGCCTGGAGCCACTACCTCGGCCACGCGGCCGCGAGCGGTCAGCACGTCCCCGCCCACCGGGCCAACCTCGAGGGGCTGCCACCCACGTTCATCAGCTGCTCGGAGATCGACCCGTGCCGCGACGAGGCCATCGGCTACGCCAACCGGCTCCTGCACGCCTACGTGCACACCGAGTTGCACGTCATTGCGGCCACCTTCAGTGGGTTCGATTCGTTGGTTCCCGATTGGGTTGTCTCCCAAGAGAACCGGGCGTTGCACGCGCAGTCGCTGCGCCGCGTGTTCGCGATGTAGCGAACCTAGACCGGGTTGAACTTGGTGATCAGCCAGGTGCCGCTGATCCGGTTCATGCCCACCAGCACGCTGGTGACCGTCACGTTCGGTTGAGGGTTGTCCTTGGTCGTGGTCACCCGATCGACGAAGACCAGGACGACCGCGGAATCGGGATGTAGCTCCGACACCGCGGCGCCCGTCACCTTGGCCGTGCTCTTCATCGACTTCTGCTTGGCGATCGGCGCCACGCTCTGCTTGCTGAATTGTTCGTAGTACGAACGGAAGTCCCCGCCCAGGTGGGATTTGGCCGCGGTCAAATCCTGGTCCAACGAGTCGGCCGAGTAGGAGAGCAGCGCCGTTGTGCCGTCGGACGCGGCCCTGGCCACCGTGCGGGCGACATCGGTGCCGGTCTGCTGGTCGGGCCGGTACTGCTTGAAGTAGAGCCAGGTCGCCACGCCGCCCGAAATCAGCAGGAGCGCCGCCAGCACGGCCGCGCCGATCCTGCGCAGCCCGGGCGGGATGGTGCGGCGCGCGCGTTCCACCGGGGCGGGGGAGCCGGCCTCGTCGGTTTCGTCGGTTTCGTCGGTTTCGTAGGTTTCACCGGCCTCGTCGGCGCCGTCGGGATCGGGTTGGGCTTCGAGTTCGGGTTCGGCGCCCGGCTCGACTTCCGGTGCGGCCGAATCGATGTCGCTCACGTCGTCGGTCATGGCACGTACTCGACTTTCGACATCTTGTATTGCCCGCCGACCTCGGACACCGTTACCTTCAGCCGCCACACCAGCGGTGGCACGTCCTTGCCCGGCGGGGAATTGGTGACCTGCGACGTCGCCGAGACCAGCACCACCGCCGAGTTCCCGGTGACGGACTCGAGCGCGGCCGCGTTGACGGTGCCCGAGGTGACCGCCTTCGATTGGGTGACCACCGCGATGAAGTCGTTGGCCCGGTGCTGGAAGTCGTCCTTGAATTGGCCGGTGGAGCCGTCGATCACGCGCTGGACGTCGTCCTTGGCCTTGTTGTAATCCAGGGAGATCATGCTGAGCACGCCGCGCTTGGCGCCGTCGACGAACTCCGCCTGTCTTTGTTGTTGCCGGGTCGCGTCGCGGTGTTGGGCCACCATGTACACGCTGAGCCCGACGAAGACGCAGATGCCGACGACGGCCGCCGCCGCGGCGATCGCCGGCATCCACCGCCGCCACGCCGCCCGCTCCGCGAGGGACTCGTCGTAATCCTCGGCCGATTCGTAGTAATCCTCGTCGTACTCTTCGTATGCCGTGTCGTACTGCTCGTCGTCCGCCCCGCCGTAACCTTCGTCCCCGGTTTCGTCTTCGTCTTCGTCCTCGTCGAGGATCTCGGCCGGGTCGGGCAGGCCGAGGGCTTCGCGTCGCAGCCGCGCGGCGCGGGCGCGGGCCTTGGCGGCGGCGGCCACCGCTTCGGCCGCGGCGGCTTCGGCCTCGACCTCCTCGATCAACGCCCGGGTCTCCGGCGGTTCGTTCGCGTCAGCCATCGCGATCACCGCACGTCACGATCATTATCGATTGCACTCCGGTATCTCTTACCGTATTGCTCATTGCTAACATCGAAATCCCAGCGAACCCCGACGAGAACCGACCAGGCGGATGACCAACCAACCAACTTTCCTTTCGGCACCATGACCGCTGTCGACTCTCCCGAAAAGATACTCTTCGCTTCCACGACCCAAGCCTTTCTGCACAAAGAAGCGCCGCTGCGTCGGGTCCGGGAACTGCACGCCGACGGGCAGTCCTTCGACCGGGCCTGGTGGAGGCGCGCCGCCGAACTCGGGTGGACGGCCCTGCTGGTTCCCGAGGAATTGGGCGGCGGCAGCGTGTCGGGCAGCGGAGTCGAGGACCTGGCCATGGTCGCCGAACAACTCGGCAAGACGGTGGCCCCCGGGCCCCTGTATCCGGTCAGCGTCGTGCTCAGCGCGCTGGCCGAGTGCGCGGACCCGCACTCGCACGCCGACACCATCGAGTCGCTGATCTCCGGTGAAACCGTGGCGTCGTGGGCCGTGTGCGAACCGGGCCGTGGCTGGGCGCCGCTGGATCCCTCGGTGACGGCCACCGAAACCACGGAAACACCTGCCGGCTACCGCATTCATGGCTCGAAGGACCGCGTCGAGGCCGGCGCCCAGAGCGACGTGCTGCTGGTCGTGGCGCGCTGCGGCCCGCATGGCTCCGAGGTTCGCCAGTTCCTGGTCCCGACGGACGCGCCGGGCGTGCGGATCACGCCCCAGCAGTCGGTGGACCTGGTCAAGCAGTACGCGCGGGTGGATTTCGACGGCGTGGTCGTGCCGCGGTCTGCCGCCGTCGGCGGCGCGGCCGAGACCGCCGCGCTGATCGAGCGGCAGAGCCGACTCGCGCAGGTGCTGCAGTGCGCCGAGGTGGTCGGCATCCTGCAGACGGTCTTCGACTTCACCGTCCAATGGGCCCTGGACCGGCACACTTTCGGCCGGCCGCTGGCGTCCTATCAGGTCCTCAAGCACGGGTTCGCCGACATGAAGCTGTGGCTGGAAGCGTGCCGCGCCACCACGGCGGCGGCGGTCGCCGACCTCGCCGCCCGCTCGCCCAACGCGGGCCTGTCGGCCAGCATCGCCAAGTCCTACGTCGGCGAGATGGCCGGCCGGATCGTCCAGGCCTGCGTGCAGATGCACGGCGGCATCGGCGTCACCTGGGAACACGACCTGCACCTGTACCTGCGGCGGGTCACGCTGTACCGCGCCATGTTCGGCACCCCCGAGGAGCACAACCTGCGGGTGTACGCGGCCGAGAAGGCGGCGCGATCGACGACGAACGCGCGATGACCCCCACCGAATCCACCGAATCCGTATCCGATTTCGCCGCCCGGGCCCGAGTGTGGTTGGCGGACAACATGCCCGCCATCGACCCCGAGTCCCCGCCGGCCGCCCCGCGCGACGACGAGCGATCGTGGAACAGGGCCCGCGAATTGCAAAGGCGCCTCTACGAAGGGGGATTCGCCGGCATCTGCTTCCCCCGCGAGTACGGCGGCCTCGGCCTGGACTACGAATACCAGAAGGCATTCGACGCCGAATCCCTCGGCTACGAGATGCCGCTGATCCTGAACACGCCCACGTTCACCATCTGCTGCGCCACGTTGCTCGACACCGGCACCGAGGAGCAGAAGGCGCGGCACATCGCCGGCGCCCTGCGCGGCGAGGAGGTGCTGGTGCAGCTGTTGAGTGAACCCAGCGGCGGCTCGGATCTGGCCGGTGTCATCACCCGCGCCGAGCGCCGCGGTGACCGTTGGGTGATCGACGGCGCCAAGACGTGGAGCACGAGCGCGTTCGCCGCCGACTATGGATTGTGTCTGGCCCGCACCGACTGGGACGTGCCCAAGCACGAGGGCCTGACCATGTTCCTGGTACCCATCGCCCATCCGGGAATCACGTTGCGGCGCATCACGATGCTGAGCGGTTCCACCGAGTTCTGCGAGGAGTTCCTGGACGGGGTGGACGTCGGCGACGACGCCGTCGTCGGCGAGGTCAACGGCGGCTGGGCGGTGGCCTCGCGCCAGCTGTATCACGAACGCCGGGCCGTCGGGCAGGGCTCGGAATTCGCCAGCGGCAGCGGCAGCGAGGGCGGCAGCACCAATCCCGTCGACTACGTCGCCCTCGCCGAGAAGACGGGCCAGGGGGACAGCGAACGCGTCCATGAGCTGGCCGGCCGGGCGCTCGTGCACCGCGTGGTCGCCGAGCAGCTGATCGATCATGTCTACCGCAGCGTCCGCGACGGCGCGCTGCCCCCGGCCGCCGGAACGCTCATCAGGCTCTTCCACTCCGAGACCGTGACCCTGGACATGGACACCGCGCTGGCGATCGCCGGAAGTGCCGGTGTCGTCGGCGAATTCGGCGAGGGCCTCGAGACCGGGCTGCGCTACCTGTCGCGGCAGAACGTGGCCATCGGTGGCGGCACCACGGAGATGGCCCGCAACGTCATCGGCGAGCGGGTGCTGGGCTTCCCGCGCGAATACGCCGCCGACCGCGGGGTGCCGTTCAATCAGGTGCGCCACGGCCAGGCCGACCGCAGGCCCTAATCTTCGGCGAAGACGTTCGCGGGATCGGTGCTGGCGTCGCCGGTCACAAAGGGAAGCCGGACGAGAGACAGGACGTGATGCGCCGGGCTGCCGGGCGGGGCCACCAGCACGAAATCACCGCCCTGGGTGTGCGCCCGGTCGCGGGCGGCGGCCAGCGCGCTGACGGCGGCCGACCCGAGGTGGGTGACTCCGCTGAGGTCGACCGTCAAAGACGCTATGCCGGAACGGCTTTCGACGGCGATCTGGCGGTCCAGGGTGGAGGCGGTGGTGGTGTCGACGTCGCCGCTGACGACGATCCGGCCGCCGCCTTCGTCCGAGCCGACGAAGGAGACGAATTCGGCGTTGGCGGGCAGCCGGTGGGTGGACCGGCTGACGATCGTGTCGGTGATGAAGTTGGCCGGTCGCGACAGCCGGTGGGTCAGGCTGGCCGTCGTCCCGCCGGGGCCGTGCGTGATGTGCGCCCGGGACACCAGGGCTTCGGCCATCGCCAGCCCGCGCCCGCGGCCCTGCTCGCCCTCGCGGTGATCCTTCCACCGCCCATGGTCGATCACCGAAACGTGCAGGTGGCCGTCGCCGGCCAACGCGGCCTCGACGATGACCCCGTCGGGGACCTCCGTCGAATACCCGTGCTCGACGGCGTTTTCGACGAATTCGGAGACGGCGTGGACGACGTCGCAGATGTCTTCCGTGTCGGCGCCGATCTCCGAGAGCCATTCGCGAAGCCGGGTGCGGACCGCGCGCGCGGCGTGCAGCGTCGCGTCCAGCGTGAGGCGCAGCGGCGGCGGCGGCGTGCGCCGTTGGGCGGCGAGCAGCGTGACGTCGTCCTTGTAGCCCGTCGAGCGGAGCAGCAATTCGAGCGTCTCCGAGCAGATGCGGTCGATCGGCCGTCCCGGCGCGTCGATGACGAAACCGCCGTTGCCGCCGACGATATCCGCTGCCAATTCCGCGAATTCGGCGGTGCTGGCGCCCAGCGGGCGGCCGGGACGTTCGATCAGGCCGTCGGAATACAACAGGACCGAGTCGCCCACCTCGAGCGCCTCCGTGCGCACCGGAAATCCGGTGCCGCTGCCCAACGGACCCGCGCCGGACGGCTCCGCGTAGCGCGCGTGCGCGCCGGCGCTCACCAGCAGGGGCGGCGGGTGTCCGGCTGTGCAGTACTGAAACTCGCCCGTCGCGAAGTCGAGCGAACCGACGCACAGCGTGGCCGACTTCGACCCCGGCACGTGTTCACGGAAGCGGTCGACGGCTTCGAGTGCTTCGACGATCGTGTGGCCCAGCGAGATCTGCATCCGCAGCGCGGTGCGCAATTGGGACATCACCGCCGCGGCTTCCACGCCGTGGCCCACCACGTCGCCGACGACGAGCACCAGGCGATCCCCGAGGGCTATCGCGTCAAACCAGTCGCCCCCGGCGGCGGTGTCCTCGGCGGCGACGAGGTATTCCGCGGCGATGTCGGCGCCGGGCACGACGGGCACCGACGGGGCCAGCAGCGCCTGCTGCATGACGGTCGCCGAATCGCGGACGCTGCGGTAGCGCTCGGACAGCTCCTCCATGCGTTCCTCGGAGGTCAGCCGCGCCTGCACCCGGGGGGTGACGTCGTCGAAGATGATCTGCACGCCCTCGACCGATCCGTCGTCGCCGCGGCGCGGCGTGACGACGAAGTCGAAGTACCGCTCCTGGACCCCCGACCCGTCGTAGTCGGCTTGCAGCCGCCACTCGGTCCCGGATTGCGGCTCACCGGTTTCGTAGACCCGGTCGAACATCTGGTAGATCTGCTGGCTCTCCAGCTCGGGGAAGACCTCGACCGCGAGCTTTCCGACCGGGTCGCCGGTCGGGTTGAAGGCGCGGTAGGCGGCGTTGACCGCAACAAAGCGGTGCTGGGGGCCTTCGAGGCCGACCAGCATGGCCGGGACATGCTCGAAAATGCGGCGAACGTCGTCGGCCGCACCGACGGTCTCGTCCCAGTCCTTTTCGGCGACCATCTGGCTGCCCCTCCCGGGGGACGTTTCTACCGAGTCATGTAACTACGTCAAATACATGACATCTGCACACGCTGGTCGCGATTTTAACAACTGCTCGTAGGTAAATGCCGCAGCGGGGGCGGTGGGTCAGGCCGAGACCGGTTTCTTCGCCGAAACCTTCATGAGCTTCATCAGGTTGCCGCCCATGATCTTGGCGACGTCTTCTTCGGAGAAGTCGGTGAGCTCGTCGACGAAGGTGATCGGGTCCTTCAGGCCCTCGGGGTGCGGCCAGTCCGAGCCGAACAGCACCCGGTCGGTGCCCATCATCTTGACGATCTCGGTGAACCGGTCCTCCCAGAACGGGGTGATGTAGACGCAGCGCTTGAACGCCTCGACCGGGTTCTCGCTGAACGCCTGCGGCATCTTCTTGTGGACGCCCTTCAGGCCCTTGAACAGGTCGGGGACCCAGTCGGCGCCGTTCTCGATGGACAGGATCCGCAGCTCAGGGTTGCGGGAGAGCGCGCCGTGGCACACCAGCGCGCCCATCGCGTCCAGGATCGGCCGGTGGCCCATCGCGAAGCTGCGGAAGGGGGTCGGCTTGAACGGCAGGAACTCATCCCCGGGCTCCCACACGTTCGCGAACTCGGAGTAGCCGCTGTCCGAGGCGTGCATCGAGACCGGCAGTTCGGCCTTGATGCAGGCCTGCCAGAACGGGTCGAACTCCTCGAAGCCGAACGACCGGCTGCCCTTGAAACCGGGCACCGGCGCCGGGCGGACCAGCACGGTGCGGGCGCCCCGCTCGAGGCACCATTCCAGTTCCTCGAGCGCGCGTTCGACGATGGGCAGCGTGATCACCGGGGTGGCGAAGATGCGGTCGGAGTAGTTGAACGACCACTGCTCGTACATCCACTGGTTGAGGGCGTGGATGACGTCGTGGGTCATCTCCGGGTCATCCTTCATCCGCTCCTCGACCAGGCTGGCCAGGGTCGGGAACATCAGGGCGTAGTCGATGCCGAGCTCGTCCATGACCTCGAGCCTCGGCCCCGGCTCGCGGAAGGCGGGGATGGCCTTCATCGGCTCGCCGAGGATCTCGCGGTAGCTCTTGCCCTGCGCGCCGTTGCGGAAGTAGTCCTCCTGGGCGCCCGGCCTGGCGACCTTTTCGAACGTGGGGTTGGGGATGTACTCGCTGATGTGGCCGCGCACCACGATCTTGGTGCGGCCGCGCACCTGCACGTAGTCGATGACGTGCTTGCGGTGGTCCGGCAGGTACTTGGTCAGCGCCTCCTGCGGCTCGTACATGTGGTTGTCGGCGTCGAACACGGGGAAGGAAAGTTCGCGAGACGGCATGGCGATCTCCTTATGGAGCCTTTGATTCTCGATATCTGGTAACGACGTTACCACTTTCGCGCGGCGAGGTGTAGCGGGCGCTCTACGCCTCGGGCCAGCTGGGCAGCGTCGGCGTGGTCCCCTCGATCACCACGAAGTTCACGGTCGCGGTCGCGAGGAGTTCCTCACCCGGGCTGGCGGCGTCGCCGTAGATGTCGACCTGCATGACCATGGTTCGGCGGCCGGCGCGCAGCATGCGGGGGACCGCGAAAGCCAGGCCCTGCCGGATCGGCCGCAGGTAGCGCACGAACAGGTCGGCGGTCGTCATCGTGGTGCCCGGCCGCAGGTAGCTCAACCCGAACTGCCCGGCCGCGACGTCGACGAGGGTGGCGATCAATCCGCCCTGCAGCGCACCGGACGTGTTGACCACCTGCGGGCTGACCGGCATCGTCATCGCGAACTCGCCGTCGCGGGTGCCCGCGCGCATTCCGATCTGCGCGAAGAGCTCGGCCAGCGACGGCGGGCGCGTCGCGCCGTCGGTTTCTCGGATGCCCAGCGCGCGGCTGCAGAAGTCGTAGACCTGGCCGGCGTCGATCGGCGCGCTGATCAATTCGGTGCCCAGCCAATGCAATCGCTGCGCGCCCATCATCGTCTGCATCACGATCGCGGCCGCGGCCCCGACGTCCAGGCCCGGGTTGAACACCCCCTCGGTGATGCCCTGCCCGACGATGTCGCGGATCAGTTGGTGCAGCGGCGACAGCACGCGGGCGTATTCGCGGGGACGGGTTTCGGCCAGGTGTTGGTTGTAGAGGCTCAAGGCCCGGTTCAGGCTGTCCTGGGTGCTGGATTCGGGCTGTTGGCTGACGCGATCGATCACCAGCTTGAGCGCCGCGGTGCTGTCCAGCCCGTTGGTCTCGGCGCGCCAGGCCTGGGCCGATTGCGCGATGGTCCGCTCGAACAGCGCCAGCAACAGCTCGTCCTTGCTGGCGAAGTGCTGGTAGAAGGCGCGCAGCGACGTTTTCGAGCGCGCGACGACCTCCTGCACGGTGAAGTCGGTGCGTCCGGTTTCGCCCAATATCGCGACGGCCGTCTTGATGAAGCGGTCGCCGCGGGTCACTTCGGTTTCCTCGCCGGGGTCGGGCATGAGAATGAGGTTACCGCGCGAGGCAAGCCATCCGCGAAGCTAGCGGGGTGGGGGCGCGTCGTGGGCTGCGATGCGTTTGGGCTCGTCGCGGCGGGCCGGGCGGACTTCGTCGCTGCCGCGTTTTCAGGGTTTGTCCCGCCGGCGTCACCTTCTTGGGCACCAGCGCGCGCGGGTCGGGATGGCCAGCGCCGGAAACCGGAGCGCCACAGGGTTTGGTCACTTACGCGTGCCCCGACGGGCTCGGCCACTTCTCCCGCGCTTTTAGCTGGGGTGCACTGTATCGGTGAGGTCTTGGCCGCAGTTCCTGCATACCTTGGCGTTGCGGGTGAATTTCCCACAGACCGCGCACTTCTTGAAGTATCCGTCGCCGGCGTGGGCCTGTGAGACGGGCCGCGTTTTTCCCGGGGGCTTCTGGAACGCGGTCGGCGGCGGTGCGTCTTCCTCGTTGCTCGTGCGGCGGACGTACCACACCGCGCCGGCGACGACGGCAAAAACCAACAGCACGCAACCAGCCGCTATCAGGCCATTTTGGCCGAAACCGCGTATCAAAAGCGCGATGAGCTTTCCAATACCTCTAACTGCGGGGCCTAATTCCGCCGCGTAATACTTCACGGTGCTCGTTTTCCGTTCTGGATTCTTCATCCGGTCCCGCGCGGGGAATCCGGGAGGACGAAATCATACGCCCGTTCCAGGGTTGCGGAATTGCCTTGGCGGATTCTTGACGGCGCGGGCGGGCACCGCAACGGGCACGCCGAGATGTACCGAGCAGGAAGTCCTCCCTGGCCGTGGCCCAGCCACCGAAAGAACGCCAAGAATCTTTCAAGAAGCCCGCCGTAGCTTACGAATCGCCTGCGACCACAACCGACATCGGAGCATGATCGGGCACATCGCGAAAGGGCTTATTGATGTCCAAGTACTGGTGGATCGTGGTCGTGATCGTGGTGATCTGCCTGCTGGCTGGTGTGGCGGTGAGCGTCGCGCGGAGCCTGAGCGGACTCGACAAAAAAGAGATGGCGGTCGTGCGTCGCGCGGCGGGGGAGTCGCCCTTTGTCGGCAGCGGCGGCGGTGACCTCGTCGGCCTCGACCTCGTCGCGTTGATTTTGATCGCAGCGTTGTGGTGGTTTACCAATTACAAGCACCGCTCCGCCGTCAAGAAGGCCGTCGGCTTTGACCCCAGAAAACGGGACCGCGCGGAGGGCGTCATCTTTTCGTTCTACGAGCTTCGCATCACCAGGACCGAGCTGATCAAGGGCTACGATGAGCGCGCCCAGCGCCGTCGGCTGGAAGGGCTCACCGCCACGGCCACGACGTCCGACGTCGATGATCTCGTCAGTGTCAAGATCGAGGGGCCAGGCACGAATTTCGTGTACTCGGTGCCGCGCGACGCCCTTACCGGCTTCAATCCCAAGCGCGCGCGGCAGTTCGCCGCGCTCCTGAATTACGAAGCGAGAATCCAAAAGCAAATCCCGATGACTCCACGCACCCGGGCCCCGCACCACCCACGTGTCGATGCGCTCGGCGGCTTTGGTCCCCGACGGGCGCATCCAGCGGGCGCCCGGCCGGCCACCGCGGTGCCGCTCTGAGGTGCGCGCTTATCCGCCCCGGGCCGCGATCATCGCCGAGCGGTTGACCTTGGTGGCCGCGGTGCGGGGGATCGCCTCGACGAACTCGACGGTCTTGGGCGCCTTGTAGTGGGCGAGCCGGCCCTTCGCGTACTCGATCACCTCGTGCTCGGTGAGCGACGCACCGTCGGCGAGCTGGACCACGGCGTGCACCCGGCGCCCCCAGTGCGGGTCGGCGAGCCCGATGACCACGACGTCGGCGATGCCGGGGTGGCCGGCGAGCGCCGACTCCACCTCCGCGGGAAAGACATTCGCGCCGCCGGTGACGATCATGTCGACGCGGCGGTCCACGATGTAGAGGTAGCCGTCCTGGTCGAGGTATCCGATGTCGCCTGCGGAACGGAAGCCGTCGTCGGTCGACGGCAGCGGCGCCGCCCCGCCCACGTAGCGCGATCCCGCGCTCATCGGCGAGCGCAGGTAGATCTCGCCATGCTCGCCGGGGCCGAGCGGCTTTTTGTCGCCGTCGAGGATCCGGATCTCGGTCTCGCGGAAGCCGCGGCCGACGCTGCCGGGGTGCGCGAGCCACTCGTCGCCGCGCAGCGCGGTGAGGCCCAAGTTCTCGGTCATCCCGTAGGCCGTCACGATCCGCTCGGGGCTCAGCAGCTCGAACCAGGTGTGCATCAGCGACGGCGGCATCACCGCGGCGCCCTGCAGGATGAACACGACGCTGGACAGGTCGCGCCGCCGGACGTCGGGCCGGGCGGCGATGCGCGCGAGCATCGTGGGCGTGGCCGTGAAGTTGGTGATCCGGAACCTTTCGATCACATCCAAAACCAGTGCGGCGTCGAACTTTTCGAGCACCACAAGATGGTCGCCGGCCAGCAGCATGAGCAGGGTGGCGAAGCCGTTGGTGTGATACATCGGCGCGGGCACCATGATCGTCTGCGGCTGGGCCACCGGCGTCCAGTTCGACAGGAACGGCTCGCCGTGCTGGGGCGTCCAGAGCGACGGGGCCAGGCTGAGGATCACCTTCGGCACGCCGGTCGACCCGCTGCTGCAGATCCCGTTCGAATGCGGGGAAACGACCGCGGGCAGCGCGCTTTCGGACTCACCGGCCGCGCGCGCCTCCAGCTCCCACCGGGTCTTCTCGTCGACGACGACGGCGGGGTCGATCACGTCGCGCACCCGGTTGCGCTCCCATTCGGGCAGGTCCCAGTGCATGGGAACGGGAACCGCGCCGATCTTCCAACACCCGAGCGTGGCCAGCACCAAGTGCTGCGAATTCGGGATCCCGAGTGCCACAAGGGAACCCACTCCGGCGCCGCTGGCCGCCAGCGCCCGCCCCCACCGGTTGGCGCGGGCGTCGAGCTCACCGAAGGTCAGCGAGCGGGCGGTGCCGTCGAGCGCGACGTTCGTCACGGCCGTGTCGTCGCGGCGTTGCTCGGCAAGCTGTTGCAGCTTGGCCCCGAACGGAATCCCGTCCGCGAGGGGGTCGGCCGCGGCCCCCGATTCGATGGGCTGGGTGCTCATGCCGAGACCGGCCCGCTGAACAGCGTCTCCAGGTGACCGTCGCGGACGTCGGGGATCAGGCGCAGGGCGAGCGCCTCGGCGCTCAGCGGCAACCGGATCAGCGGCTGGGTGTGCCGGTCGAGCACGCTGATGTCGGACTCGTCGCAGAAGCCCAGGGCGCCGAGCAGCTGGTGGGAGGCGCGCAGCACCTGGCGTGCGGTGTCGGCGGCCTTGTGCCTGAGGGCGAGGGCATCGGCCGAATGTACCTGCACCGGAAGCGTTTCGGGCCGGCAGATGGTGTACTTCGCCAGTTCGTACAGCCCCCGCATCGCGACCGCGGCATCCGCGACGGCGAACCTGACGGCCTGGAAGTCGGCCAGCGGCTTGCCGAACTGGATCCGGGCGCGCACGTGTTCGGTGACGATCTGCAGCGCCTGCTGCAGCGCTCCCAGAATCCGCCACGATCCCAGCACGAGGTGAAGGTTGACGTCGCGGGCCGGGACCGTTCCGTCGGGTGCACCCAGCGTGGCCGGCACCAGGAACGGCCCCAGTTTGGCGGTGGTTCGTGACGCCGGTTGCGGGTGGTACCGGGTGCCGTCCACGTCGGCGGCGATCCACTCGCCGGGCAGGTCGCCGTGGTCGATGCGGGGCGCCTCGGGGTTGACCAGCGTCAGCCGGGCGCCGTCGATGGCCAGCAGTTCCTCGACGAGGGGATAGGGCAGCGCGACGGCGCCGGCGGCCTGGCAGAGCACGGCCGCGGCCAGCAGGTCGTCGGGCGCCGAGCGGACGTCGAGCTCGAACGCTCCGAGGTCATCGAGGGCCGTGCGGGCCGCGTCCCGAACGCCATCGTCGGTCTCGGCGCGCAGCGCCGCCGGTGGCCCGCCCAGCCGGGCGAGCCGCTTGGCGGCAACGGCCGCGAAGTCGCTGATGTCCTGCGGCAGTTCGGTGTTCACCGGTGCTCTCCTAGTACGTCTCGTGCGACCAGCATCTTCTGCACCTCGATCGTGCCGGACGCGACGGTGGCCGCCTGGGCGTAGCGCCAGTGGTCCTCGATCGCCCCGTGCAGCGGCGCCGACGCGCCGCTGTCGAGCGCGGTGGGACCGAGCGCGTCGAACAGCAGCTCGGCGACCTGTTGGTCGAGGGTCGTGGTGACGATGCGGGCGGCGCTGGCCGCCCCACCCGCGGCCGGATCGTCCTGCAGGGACACGGCCCGGTACGCCAAGAGCCGCGCCACGCGCAGGTCGACGAGCGCGCGGGCCCAGCGGGAGCGAATCGACTCGGGTAGCGCGTCCCAGTCGTCACCGAGCTGGCCGCGCAGGCGCGCGAGCAGCGATTCGCACCGCGCGTAACGGGCGATGCCGACCCGCTCGAACGCCAGCGCCTCGCGCATCACGCGCCAGCCGTCGCCGACCTCGCCGAGGACGTCGCCGGGGAAGGCCCGCACATCGTCGAGGAACATCTCGTTGAGATGGTGCGGTCCGAGCATCGAGGGGATCGGCCGGACGGTGAAGCCGGGCCGGTCCATGGGGATCAGGAACAGGGTGAGCCGCTTGGGTTTTGGCGCCTCGGGGTCGGTGCACGCCGCCAGCACGCACCACGACGCCATCAGCGCGTAGGAGGTCCACACCTTCTGGCCGGTGATTCGCCAGCCGTCACCGTCCGGCACGGCGCGGGTGCGCAGCGACGCGAGGTCGGTGCCGGCCTCCGGCTCGGAAAAGCCCTGGCACCAGATCACATCGCCGGAAGCGATGGCCGACAGGTGCTCGGCCTTCTGCTCGGCCGTGCCGTAGCGCATCAGCGCCGGACCGACCCAGTTGATCCCCATGTACTGCGGGCCGCGGGGCTCGTGCCGGGCCCACATCTCCTCGCGCAACACCGTCTGTTGCCAGACCGAACCACCGCCGCCGCCATGCTCTTTCGGCCACGCCAGCGCCAGCAGTCCCTCGGCGGCCAGCAGCTTGCAGAACGTCTCGGTGGTCGCCAGGTCACGCGGATCGTCCGTGCAGGCGCCGAGGAAGTCCGCGGGAATGTTGTTGGCTATCAACTCGCGCAAATGGTTTCGCAGTTGACCGGCGTCCTCGCCGAGGTCATAGTCCATGCTCGTCATCCCTTCGGCAACCCGAGCACCCGCTCGGCGACGATGTTTCGCTGCACTTCCGACGTGCCGCCGTAAATGGTTGCGGCCAGCGCGTCCTGGCGTTCGAACAGCAGGTCAGGATCGCTGACCCAATCCTGGCCGCGGGCGACGGAGGCGAGCTCCCAAACCCGTTGCAGGGTCACCGATCCGAGCAGCTTGAGGGTGTCGGCCTCCGGGGTGGGCCGCCCGGCCAACTCGTTGCCCAGGGCGCGGTACCCGGTGGCGCGCAGCGCCTCGGCGTCGGTGAGCAGCGAGCCCAGCTCGGCGCAGATGTCGTCGGTCGGGCGCGCCTCGCGTACCGCGCCGAGTCCGCGCTTGATCTCGACCCAGTTCATGATCCAGATCATCTGGCGCTCGTGCTGCAGCGACGACAGCGCGACGTTCCAGCCGCCATTGAGCGGTCCGAGCAGGTTTTCCGCCGGCACCTCGACGTCGTCGAGGAAGACCTCGCAGAATGTCTCGTCGGAAATCGACGCCATGCGGATGGGCTCGACCCTGACCCCGGGCGACTGCAGGTCGAGGATCAGACACGAAATGCCGCGATGCTTGAGCGCGTCCGGATCGGTGCGGGCATACAGGGTGCACCACCGCGACAGGTGGGCCTGGGTGGTCCAGATCTTGTGTCCGTTGACCCGGAAGACGTCCCCACGGCGCTCGGCGCGGGTGCGCAGCCCGGCGAAATCGGAGCCGGCCTCCGGCTCGGACATGCCCAGGGCCCACCACTCGTCGCCGCGCAGCAACGGGACCAGCAGCCGGTCGATCTGGGCGGGTGTGCCGAACTGACGGATGCCGGGCGCGGCGACGTTCGGGCCGGCGATGTTGGGCAGCTTGGGCGCCGAGCGCACGGCCGCCGCGAGCCGCACCTCCATCGCGTCGCGCAGGCCCAGCGACCGGCCGCCGTGCTCGCGGGGCCAGGTCGGTTGGATCCAGCCGGCCTCGAACGCGGCCCGCTGGTAGTCACGCCGCAGCGCCAGGTCCCAGCGGTACTCGCGGTACTTCGCGTAGTAGTCGTTGGGCAGAAAATCGGTCAGCCACGCGCCGAATTCCGCCACGATCGGGCTTCCTGAGAATCCGGCGGTCATCCCCGGCCTCCCGCGAACCGGCGCCCAACCTCGTGGTAGAGCGCGCGGCTATCGCCCAGCATGGCCGCGCCCTGCCAGGCGTGCCGGACGTACAGGTGGACGTCGTGCTCCCAGGTCTGCCCCAGCGCGCCGTGCACCTGCACCGCGGTGCGCGCGCAATTGACCGCCGCGTCCCCGGCCGCAGCCTTGGCCATCGCCGCGGCGGTCCAGGCGGCCTGCCCGTCCGCCGCGTCCCGCTCGCCCAGCCGGGCCGCGGCCGCATAGGTGAGGCTGCGGGCGCGTTCGAGGCCGACGTAGTTGTCGGCCAGCGCGTGTTTGATCCCCTGGAAGGCGCCGATCGGGCTGCCGAACTGCCGGCGCGCCTTCGCGTGCTCGACGGAGCGGCCCAGGGCGGCGCTCGCCACGCCGACCAGGTCGGCGGCGACGGCCACCAGCGGCGCCGCCAGCGCCGCTTCGAGCCGGACGGGCGCGGTGGCCAGCGGCTCGGCGTCGATCTCCACGTCGGCCACCGGCTGCGCGGGGTCGGTGGACTCGCCCGGCAGGACGGTAACCCCGTCACCGCAGCGCGCCACGGCCACCACCGTGTCGTCGGGGTCATCGCCGCCCTTGTCGGAGTGCGCCAGCGTGACGACCAACTCGGCGCGCGGCAGGTTGGGGACCGCGACGGCGCGGCCGCGCAGCCGCCCCTGGCGCAACGTCATCGGCGCGCCGGGCAGCCGCGATCCCCTGGAGTGGACGGCCAGGGTGGCGACGGCGCCGCCGGCGATGTCGGCGAGCGCCGAGCCGAGCCCGGCGGCCCGCAGCGCGCCCGCGGCCAGCCCGACGCTGCTGAGGAACGGGATCGGCGCGATCGCGGCCCCGCATTCCTCGAGGACCACCGCCAGCTCGACCGGCCCGTAGTCGTCGGTGTCGGGTGCCGCGAGCTCCGTCCAGCCGAGGTCGACCACCGTCTTCCACAGGGCGCGCCAGCGCTCGGGGTCGGTGCCCGTGTCTTCCAGGGCCTGGTGGGCGGCGTCCGGCGGACATTCGGTGCGCAGGATGCCGCGCACGGTGTCGCGCAGCGACAACTGCTCCGAAGTCAGTCCGACATCCATAAGACCCCTAACATAATAAAAATAGTAAACTAGCGCCCTTGTTGCAATCGGCGCGAGCATAGGTGGACGTATGGTCGAGTGGTATCTGTTCCTGCCGCAGCTGCGGCTTTCGGCGGCCGACATCGCGGAGCGCGCCCGCCACGCCGAGGCCAGCGGGTTCGAGGGCATGGCCTTCATCGATCACCTCGAGGCGCCCGGGCTGCGCGACGAAAACATCTGGGAGGCAATGGGCATCGCGACCTGGGTGGCGGCCAAGACGGAGCGGCTGCGGGTCGGTCACCTGGTCCTGTGCGACGCCTTCCGGCATCCCGCGGTGCTCGCCAAACAGGCCGTCACCCTCTCGGACGCGTCGAACGGCAGGTTCGACCTCGGCCTCGGCGCGGGATCCTGGCCCGCCGAGTTCACCAGATTCGATGTGGGCCAGCAGGATCCGAAGGCCAGGGTCGAGCAGCTCGGGCGCCACCTCGACCTCATCCGGCAGTACTGGGGCGACGGCGCGGACGAGAACGCGCAGGCCCCGCGGAGGTCCCATCCGATACCGCTGGTTCTGGGTGGCACCGGGCCCCGGATGATGGAACTCGTTCGCAGGCATGCGGATTGGTGGAACGTGCCGGCCAACCAGCTGGAGAAGCTGCCCAGGCTGGCCCCCGCCGCGGGGACGGCGCGGGTGTCGGTGCAGCAGATGGTGGGCTTCGTCCGGGCCGGCGCCGACCCGGGCGCCGTGCGCGAGGTGAGCACCCGGCGATTCGGGAACCTGGGGTCGGGGCTGGTCTGCGGCGACGCGCAGGAGTTGGTAGGGCACTTCTCCGGGCTGGCGGCCCAGGGGGTCGAGCGGTTCTACGTGTGGTTCGCCGATTTCGCCGCCCCGGACTCCCTGCACGAGTTCGGCGATTCGGTCATCAAGGCGTTCGCTGGCGCCGCCGGCGCGCTTCGGTAGGAACCACGGGCGGGCGGGCATAGGGGCCCCGTTCCACCGCGGACAGCCGGATCTCGGGCAGGTCGACCGACGGGTCGACCGTGTCCAGCCAGGCGACCGCCTCGGCCACGTCGGACACCTGGATCGCGTACATCTCGAAGGGAACGTCCTGCAGCATCTCGGTTTCCACCGGGCCGGGCGTCACGATGTGCACGGCGATGCCGTCGCGGTCGACCTCGAGCGCCAGGGCCCGGGCGAACGCGTTCATGCCGGCCTTGGACGCGGAGTAGGCGGTGCGGGCCATCATCGGCTCGTGTGCCGCCGACGACGAGACGAACACGAACCGCGAACCCGCGCGCATCCGCGGCAGCGCGGCGGCGGTCACCACGAAGCACGAATCCAGGTTGGCCGACATGATGGCCCGCCACTGGTCGAATGTCTGCTTGCGCGCGTACGTTCCGCCCAGCATGCCGGCGGCGTGCACGACCAGGTCGATCCGTTCCAAAGCCCTTATCGCGGAGGCGAACCCGTCCGGGTCGGAGGCGTCGGCGACGACGTGGCGCGCGCCGATCTCCGCGGCGGCCGCGCGCAGCGGGGCCTCGCGCCGCGCCGCGAGCACCACGTCGTAGCCCAGCTCGCTCAGCTTGCGGCCGCATCCCTTTCCGATGCCGCCGCTGCCCCCGGTGACCAGTGCGGTGCGCTGCGACATGGTGTCAGGGGCGCCGGACATCCCGCGGGCGAGACAAGGCCTGCGGCGACAGCGCGTAGATGCGTTGCTCGGGACGCCCCGACAGCACGTAGGTCTGCGTGTCGGCCAGGTGGCGGCCCGCGATGCGGCGGGCCCGGTCGACGTCGCCCTCGGCGATCGTCTCGGCGAGCTTGGTGTGGGTGTTGAGCACCGCGCGGCGCTGCGCCAGCGACGGGTAGGTGCCGCGCGCCGCGCTCTCGTCCGCCCACTGTTGTTCGTGGCTGGTCCACAGCGTCTCCAGGCTGCCCACCACGGCGATGATCGTGTGATTGCCGCAGCCGCGCACCACGAGATCGTGGAATTGGCGGCCGATTTCGGTGAAAAGGGCACCGTCGTCGAGGTTTTCGGCCATCGCGTCGTTGACCCGCTTGAGTTCCGGCACCAACGTGTCCGCCCGGTCGGGCCGCTGCGCGGCCAGCGCCGCGCAGGCGGGCTCGAGTTCCTGCAATGCCATGCCCAGGTCGGCGACCGCGACGCCCTCGCTCTGCAACACCAGGCCGAGCATGTAGGCGGCGCTGGTCTTCGCCGGTGCGTGCACCACCGCGCCGCCGCGGTTGCCCCGCCGGACGGAGACCAGGCCCTCGGTCTCCAGGATTCGCAACGCCTCCCGCAACGAAACCAGGCTGACGTTGAACTGCTCGACGAGGACCTCCTGACGGGGCAGCAGATCGCCGTCGGCGAGCTCGCCGTCGATGATCTGGCGGCGCAACTCGTCGGCTACGATTTCGGCGATCCGCGGCGCCGACAATCGGCGACGGGCGTCGGGACCAATTCCCAGGGCTGTCATCCAATCCTCGCGTGTTCGACAGGCTTAGCTATTTTAGCAGTAATGGTATAAATAGCCGCGTGAGGCGCGAGCCCGGCAGCCGGCCGACACCGCTTGACGGATTGCGTGTCGTCGAGGTCAGCGATCGGATAGCCGGATGCTATTGCGGGAAGCTGCTGGTCGACGCGGGGGCGCAGGTACGCAAAATCGAACCGCGGCAAGGCGATTGGCTGCGCGGATACTCCGCCAGCTGTTCACCGGTGCCCGACGGCCGGCCGTCCCCCTTCTTCAGCTACCTCAACGCGGGCAAGCGCAGCCTGACCGCCGACCCTGAGCGGCTGAAGGCCGAGCTGGCCGGCGCCGACGTCGTCGTCGTCACCGCAACCCGCGCCCGGGCCGCGGCGCTTGGCATCGACCCGGGTCGCCTGCTGGACGAGTCCCCGCGCGCGATCGTGGTCACGATCTCGGACTTCGGCTGGAACGGACCGTATGCCGACCGCGCCGCCAGCGAGTTCACGCTGCAGGCGTGGGCCGGCTCGCCCGGGTTTCGCGGGGATCCCGCCGGGCCCCCCATCGCGATCGGCGGCGACCTGGGGGAGTACATGGGCGGCGTGTACGCGGCGTTCGGCGCGCTGGCCGTGCGCCGCCGCGTCGAGCAAGGCGGTCGCGGCGAGCACCTGGACCTGTCCATGCTCGAGGCGATCACCGCGATGCAGAGCAGCGAATGGCTGCACTCGCAGCTGCTGCGCGTCCCGCCGGTCCGCCGCACCCTGGAGGTGCCCTCGATCGAACCGGCCAAGGACGGCTACGTCGGTATCACCATGGTCACCGGGCAGCAGTGGCTCGACTTCGTCGCGATGGTCGAGTGCCCGCAACTGGAGGAGATCGAGCAGCTGCGCTTCCAGATCGGCCGGTGGGCATACCGCGACCTGATCCGCGAACAGATCGGCCCGTGGCTCGCCGAACGGACCGTCGACGAGATCGTCGAACTCGCCCAGCTGTTCCGGCTGCCGATCGCGGCGTTGGGCAACGGCTCCACGATCCGGGACCTGGACTACGTGCGGCAGCGAAAGGTGTTCGTGCGCAACCCGGCCGGCTTTCACCAGCCCCGCCCGCCCTGGGTCATGTCGGCGTGCGGGCCCGCGCCGCTGGGCGCGACCCCGGCCGTCGGCGAGGCCGACGGCGAATCACCCTGGCGCAGGGCCGAATCCGAATCGGAGCCGACCGGTGTAGGGCTGCCGCTCGAGGGTGTGCGGATCGTCGATCTGACCGCGTTCTGGGCCGGGCCGGCGGCCACCCACCTACTGGCCGCGTTCGGCGCCGACGTCGTCAAGGTCGAGTCGATACAGCGGCCCGACGGCATTCGCTACTCCGGCGGGATGCGCACCGACGTCGACGACTGGTGGGAGTACGGCTGGGTATTCCACGCGATGAACACCAACAAGCGTTCCGTCACATTGGATTTGGGCTCCGACCGGGGCCGCGCGCTGTTCCTGCGGCTGGCCGCCGGCGCCGACGTCGTGATCGAGAACTTCTCGCCGCGGGTGATGGAGAACTTCGGGCTCACCGCCGATGCGCTGCTCAACGTCAATCCCAAGCTGGTGGTGGCGCGGATGCCGGCGTTCGGGCTGGAGGGGCCGTGGCGTGACCGGGTCGGGTTCGCCCCGACCATGGAGCAGATCGCCGGCCTGGCCTGGGTGACGGGCCTTCCGGAGGCCCCGCCGGTGACCCCGCGCGGGGCCTGCGACCCGCTGGCCGGGGTGCACGCCGCATTCGCGGTGCTGGCCGCGCTGAGCTTCGCCGCGCGCACCGGGTCCGGCCAGCAGGTCGAGCTGCCGATGCTGGAAACGGTGCTCAACGCCACCGCGGTGCAGGCGATCGAGTCGGAGGTCTTCGGGGTGACGCTGGGCCGGCGGGGCAACCGCGGTCACTGCGAGACGATTCAGAACATCTACCGGTGCGCCGGCGACGATGACTGGATCGCGGTCACCGTCCGTGACGACGTGCAGTGGCGCGCGCTGGTCGGCGTGCTGGGCGGGCCCGCCTGGTGTGACGAAAGCCTGGCCACGGTCGCCGGGCGCCGTGAACGGGCCGACGACATCGACCGGCGGCTGCACGAGTGGTTCGCCGGGCAGCCGCGGGAATCGGCGGTGCAACTCCTGGCCGGCGCGGGCGTTCCCGCCGCGCCGGTGGTGTCGCCGTCGCTGGTGACCGAAAACCCGCAACTGCGTGACCGGGGGTTCCTGGAGGCCCTGGACCACCCGAGCACCGGCGCGGGCCTGTATCCCTGCCCGCCGTTCGCCAGGCTGGCGGGGCAGGACAGGTGGCTTCGTCGCCCGCCGCCGAGGCTGGGCGCGCACAATGAAGAGGTGCTGCGCGACCTGTGCGGGCTGACCGAACAAGAGCTGGCGGACCTGGCGCGCAACGAAGTGATCGGGACCCGTCCGAAGGGCCTCAAGAAATGAGCGGTGAGGAGGGCGTGCAATGCGCGTGACGGTGGACGAGAACCTGTGTGAGGCCAACGGCTTCTGCGAATCGATCGCCGCGGACATATTCGAGCTGGGCGACGCCGACGTGGTGCAGATCGCGGACGGCCCGGTGCCGCCCGACCGGGAGATCGACGTTCGCGCCGCGGTGGACCAGTGCCCCAAGGCCGCGCTGCGGCTGATCGAGTGACCTACCGGCGCTCGGTGAGCGATATCGCCATCTCGTCGTAGATGGACATGTTGGTGAGCAGATTCGGATGGGCCACCGTGGCCGGGCCGAGCGCGATGTCGTCGCAGCGCAGCAGCAGCTCGTCGAACACGGCGCGCAACTCCGCGCGCGCCAGCATGGCGCCCAGGCAGTGATGCGGCCCGCCGCCTCCGAACGCCACCTGCGGGTTGGGTTGGCGCCCGATGTCGAAGGTGAACGGCGAGTCGAACACCTCCTCGTCCCGGTTCGCCGAGCGCAGCATCGACACCACCCGGTCGCCCTTCGCGATGTGCTGGCCGTCGATCTCGACGTCGACCTTCGCGGTCCGCGTCCAGTACGCCACCGGTGACGCCCAACGCAACACCTCCTCGATGGCGCTGGGCCGCAACGCTTCCTGCTCGCGGTAACGCTGGATCTGGTCCGGGTTCTCGACGAATACCTGCAGGCCGGTCGCCAACGCGTTCTTGGTCGTGTCGCTGCCGGCGAAGGCCAGCACGAAGAAGAAGAACTCGAGCTCGTTGGCGGGCAGGCTGAATTGCTCGCCGTCGTCACCGGTGATCGCCGCGGTCGCCAGCGTGCTCCAGATGTCGTCGGTCGGGTTGGCCCGCTTGTCCGCGGTGAGCTGCATCGCGTAGCCGAAGATGGTGGCGTACAGGTCGGTATAGTCCTGCCGGCTCGGCCGTGGCCCGGGAGCGTTGGCCTTCAGGATGAGGTCCAGGCAGTCGAAGATGCGCGGGCGGTCGGCTTCCGGGATGCCGATGATGTCGCCGATGACCGTCATCGGCAGGGCGTCGGCGACGTCCTCGATCCAGTCGCCGCCGCCCTTTTCGAGCAGGCGGTCGATCATCCGTGCCGCGCGCGCCCGGATGCCGGCCTCGAGCTTGGCCACCGCGCGCGGGTTGAACGCGCCAGCGATGAGCTTGCGGCGCTTGTTCAGTGCGGGCGGGTCCATGTTGATGATCGTCGGGTACGACGCGAACATCCCGACGGGCTGGATCAGCGGGCCATCGACCGCGCTGAACGCGTCGGCGTCGCGGTGCAGCCGCACCGAGTGCCGGTGTTTCGTGGTCACCCAGAACTCGCGCTGGACGATCTGGGCGACCCCGGGGGTCAGCTCGTGGCGGAAGATCGGGCTGGTGCGGCGCAACTCGGCGAACAGATCGTCGGGAAAGCCGTTGCGCCACAAGGCGAAATCGGATAAGTCCACAGCCGCAGCCGTCATCTCCAAACCCCGTTCCGTGGCGACGACGACCACCTCCGGCGGCGCCGCGTTGACGTTCAATGCTTAAGATAGTAAAAATAGACTTGATCGTCGAACCCCGCGGGAGTGCTCGTGACGGATACAAGCTCGAAATCGGCGTCGGATTCCACCGAAGATCCCTCGGAACGAGAGTTCGGTCAGGGCGGCATCGCGCTGTCGACCTACCGGTTCCCGACGGGCTGGTTCATCGTCGCCTTCGCGTCCGACCTGGCCGCTGGTCAGGTCAAGCGCGCGCACTACTTCGGCGAGGAGCTGGTGCTGTTCCGCACCGAGTCCGGCCGGGTCCATGTCATGGACGCGTACTGCCAGCACCTCGGCGCCAACCTGGGCGTCGGCGGCACCGTCGAGGGCGACAACATCGTCTGCCCCTGGCACGGCTGGCGCTGGCGTGGCGATGGCACCAACGCGCTGATCCCGTACAGCAAGATCGGCTGCAAGAACAATGTCCGCATCCGCACCTACCCGAGCGTGGAGTGGTACGGGTTCATCCTGGCGTGGCACGAGCGGCACGGGCGCGCGCCGTACTGGCAGCCGCCGGTGCTGCCCGAGCTGGAGACCGACGAGTACTACCCGCTGCACCCGCACACCCAGATGCTGAACCGGGTCAAGGTGCACCCGCAGATGATCATCGAGAACGCCGCCGACCCGTACCACGTTCAATACGTGCACAAGGCCGCCAGCCCCGCCACCACCGCGTCGTTCGAGGTGTCCGGTTACCATCTGCACGCCACCGTCAACGCCCATTTCGGCGGCGGCCGCGCCTCGACGTGGTTGACCCCCAACGGGCCGGTCGACGCCAAGATCATCTACGACAACTACTCGCTGGGCCTCGGGCTGGTTCGTTTCCCGAGCGAGCTGGTGGCCACCGTCCAGGTCACCGGGCAGACGCCCGTCGACGAGGACTACACCGACTACTTCTACACGCAGGCCTCCGTCCGCGAGCCCGGCGACAGCGGCGACGTGCCCACCGGCCGTGCCGCCAAATTCCTGGCGCTGCAGCAAGAAGTCATCAAACAGGACTTCTTCACGTGGGAGAACATGAAATACCTCGAGAGACCGAATCTGGCCCCCGAGGAGGCGCACGACTATGCCGCGCTGCGCCGGTGGGCGCACCGCTTCTACCCCGGCCCGCAGCCATCGCCCACCGATTTCGGCTACACCGCCGACGGTGAGCCCGACCCGGCGGCGTCCCAGGCCTGATGAAGGCCTAATGCCACGGCCCTCCGACTTCGGCGTCGACAGCTTCACCGTGCCGGCCGTGCTCGATCGGCGCGCCGAGCAGCACCCCGACCGGGTGATGATGTCGATCGCGGGCACCGACGTGACTTTCGAGCAGATGCGGCGACGGTCCCGCGCGGCGGCCACCGTGCTGGCGGGCCTGGGCGTCGGGCGCGGCGACTGCGTGGCGCTGTTCACCGGCACCTGCCCGGACTGGGTCTACTTCTGGCTCGGCGCGGCGCGCATCGGCGCGGTGAGCGCCGCGGTGAATGCCGCCAACAAGGGCGACTTCCTGCTGCACACGCTGCGGTTGTCGCGCGCCAAGGTGATCCTCACCGACCCCGAGCGACGGTCCCGCGTCGACGAGATCGCCGCCCAGCTGGACACCGTGACCGACGTTGTGGTGCAGGGCGATTCGCTCACCGCGACGCTGTGCGGCGGCACGGAGGACCCGGTGGCCGACAGCCCCGCGGGGCCGGCGGAGGTGGGGGTGCTGTTCTACACGTCGGGCACCACCGGGCCGTCGAAGGCGGTCGCCACGACGTGGCATTACCTGTTCTCGGTGGCCGCGACGGCCTCCTCGGCGTGGCGGTTCGGAGCGGGGGAGGTGTTGTGGACGGCGATGCCGCTCTTTCACCTGAGCGCGGCCCCCAGTGTGCTGGCGCCGATGCTGGTGGGCGGAACCACCGTGCTGGCGAAGGCCTTTCACCCCGGCCAGGTGTGGGACGACATACGCGCCCACGGCGCTATCGGTTTCGCCGGGGCCGGCGCGATGGTGTCGATGTTGCAGAACCTGCCCCCGGATCCCCGTGACGCGCAACTGCCGCTGCGGTTCATCTCCGCCGCCCCCATCGCCGCCGACTCCTACCGCGACATCGAAAGGCGGTACGGCTGCCGGATCGTCACGATGTACGGGATGACCGAGGCCTTCCCGATCGCCGTCAAGGGCGTCGCCGACGAGGGGGTGCCGGGAACGTCGGGGCGGCCGAACCCCGATTTCGACGTCCGCATCGTCGACGAGCACGGCGACCCGCTGCCGGCGGGCACCGTCGGGGAGATCGCCTGCCGGCCCAAGCGCCCGCATGTGATGAGCGAAGGCTATGTGGGCCAGGGCTTTCGGATAGAACCGCACCCGGAGTGGTTCCGCACCGGCGATCTGGGCCGGTTCGATGACGATCACAACCTGACCTACGTGGACCGCATCAAAGACTCGCTGCGCAGGCGCGGCGAGAACGTCTCCTCGGTCGAAGTGGAGACCGTGGTGACGGGTCACCCCGCGGTGGCCGAGGCCGCGGCGGTCGGGGTCCCCAGCGAGTTGGGCGAGGATGACATCCTGCTGATCGCGACGCTGCGGCCCGGCGCCACGCTGGATTGCGCGGAGCTGCTCGACTTCTGCGCGGCCCGGATGCCGTACTTCTGCGTGCCGCGATACGTCGAGGTGGTTAACGAACTGCCCAGGAACATCATTGGGCGGATACGCAAGGACCTGTTGCGCGCCCGCGGCTTGAGTCCGGACGCGTGGGATCGTGAGAAAGCGGGGTATATCGTTGGCCGGTAAATCGCCCGAGAGGGGCCGCGGAGCACAATGACCATGAGCTATCAGGAACAGCAACTGCTGCACGCCGCCACGGGCCGCGCCGCCATCCTGGATCTGACGGCCCGCCACAACAGGGCCTATTCCGAGGGCGATCGCGACCGCTGGATCGCCACGTTCCGCCACTCCGGGGCCAGCTACACCCGCGACGGCGAGCTGTTCACGGACCTGCGGGCGGGCTTCGACGGCGGCGGCGGGCAGCGGTTGGTCGCCGTCGATCACGAGATCCACGTGGATGGCGTCAACGCGGACCAGCGCTGCGTCGCCCTGCTTTTCGCCACCGCGGATGGCGACACCAGGCTGCGGGCGACGGGGGTCTACCGCGACACGCTGGTCTATGAGCGTGGCGGCTGGTACTTCACTTCCCGTGTGCTCGAATGGGATTCGGTACCCAGCCGGCATACCCTCGTGACGTGAGCTACCAGCTGGCCTTCGGTACCTACGAAGACGCGCTGCGCCTGGTCGGCGCGAAGAGTGAACCACGCGTCGCGGCGACACCGGTCAGCGGGGCGCGCATCCAGTTGTTCGCCGCGATGGTGCGCGACGGGAATCGCTCGTATTGGGACGTCGAGTTCGCGCGGGAGAAGTGGGGCGGCCTGCTGGCCCCGCCGGGGCTGCTGATGGGATGGCTGATCCCGCCGCCGTGGCAACCCAGCGGCGAGCGGCCGGCCGGGTCCATCCTGCTGCGGGTGCCGTTGCCGGGCACCACGTTCATCAACGCCGCCAACGACGTCGAGTTCCTCCAACCCATCGTCGAGGGGGATCTGCTCACCGCAATCGAGGAGCTGGTATCGGTGTCGCCGGAGAAGCGGACCCGGCTGGGGGTCGGCCACTTCGTCGAGACGCTGGAGACCTATCGCCGCCAGGACGGCGCCGTCGTCGCCACATGCCGAAATACCTTGTTCCGCTTCACCCCCGAGGGCGCACCGTGACGGGCCCGGAGCTGAATTGGAACGAGCTCACCGTGCCCGTCGAGCTGCCCGAGGTGGTCGACGACATCACCTACCAGCGGGTGGTGGAAAACGCCGGCGCAACCTGGGACTACTTCCCCGGCCACTTCGATCCCACCTATGCCCAGAGCCAGGGCAACCCGACGATCTACGTCAACACCATGCACCTCGCCGGATTTGCCGACCGCGTCGCAACCGACTGGGCGGGCCCTGGCAGCCGCGTGGTGCGGCGTTCGATGCGGCTGGTCGGCTCGGTGTACGCGGGCGACACGATGATCGGCCGCGGGCGCGCGGTGGCCAAGCGGCGGGACATGTCGGTGGACCCGCCGCGCTGCCTCGTTGACCTCGAAATCCAGGTGACCAATCAGCATGGGGCGCTGTGCTGTCCGGTCGAGCTCACGCTGCAGGTGCCCGATGGATGACGTGGCCGAACTGCACCTGGCGGTGTGCAGACGGTTCGGCGAGGCCGTCGCAGCGGCAAGTGGCAAGTGGGATCGTCGCTCCCCGTGCGACGAGTGGGATGCCCGCGCAGTGCTGGAGCACGTGATCGGGTTTCACGACGTACTTGTCTTGCGTCCGTCGGGTTTCAAGCCCGACCGGCCACGCGAGGATCCGCAGGCGCGATGGGAGCTGACCTATGAAGCACTGGCGAAGGCTTTAGAGGAGACGGCGCCGGATCTGATTCCGAAGCTCACCCGCGATGTTCTGGTACACACCTGGGACCTCGCGCGCGCCGTCGGCGCCGACGATCGGCTCGGTACCGCCTGGTGTGAGCTGTTCTACGCCGACCTGCCGGCCGATCCTCAGGCGCTGAGTTCGTCGGGAATGTTCGGCGTCCCGCTCGCTGTGCCCGCCGAAAGCGACGTGCAGGCAAGGCTTCTCGCGCGGTTGGGCCGCGATCCGTCCTGGCGGCCGTCTTTCGCGTAGGGGGCGCGTCCGCCACATCAGTCACACGCGTCCCGGCGCGGCTTGGCACAACACCGTCTCAAACTCGCTATCGCATGCGATATCAAGTTTCAAGTCGCAACATGCCCGCCGCGCGGGTACGCGAGTGACGGCTGTGACCAAAAGCGTCCGCGTCATAGTGGCGGCAGCTTGCCGCTGCACACCAATGTCTGAAGCTCGACGTACTCGTGCAGACCCTCCGGGCCGAACTCGCGGCCGATGCCCGACTGCTTGAAGCCCCCGAACGGGGCGCCGATGTCGAGCGTGTACATGTTGATGCCGTAGGTGCCGGTGCGGACACCGGCCGCGATCTCCAGGCCGTGCGCGATGTCGGACGTCCACACCGAACCGGCCAGCCCGTAGTCGCTTTCGTTGGCGATCCTGATCGCGTCGTCCTCGTCCCGGTAACGCAACACGGTCAGCACCGGACCGAAAATCTCCTCCCGGGCGATGCGCATCTCGTTGGTGGCGTCGGCGAACAGCGTCGGCCGCACGTACCAGCCGCGCCCGGACGGACCGTCTTGTGCGGTATTGAGGCCGCCGACGACGACGCGGGCGCCCTCGCTGCGGCCGGACTTGATGTACTCCTGGACCCGGTGTTGCTGCCGTTGCGCGACAAGGGGTCCCACGTCGGTCGCCTCGTCGGCGGGGTCGCCGACAGTCAGGCCCGCCATCATCGCGGCAAGCGCGTCGACCACCTCGTCGTGGCGCCGTTCGCTGACCAGGATGCGCGTCTGGGCCACACAGGCCTGCCCGTTGTTCATCAGGCCGGCGGTCTTCAAACCGGCGACCGTCTTGTCGATGTCGGCGTCGTCGAGGACGATCGCCGCCGACTTGCCGCCCAGTTCCAGGCTGAAGCGTTTCAGCTGCTCGCCGCACAGGGCGGCGATGCGGCGCCCGACGGCGCTCGAGCCCGTGAACGCCACCTTGTCCACGCCGCGGTGGCGCACCAGCGCCTCCCCGACGTCGGTGCCGCCGGGAAGCACCGACACCACCCCTTCGGGCAGGTCGAGCTGCTCGATCATCTCCGCCAACCACAAGGCGTCCAAAGGGGTTTCGGGCGCGGGCTTGACGATGACCGCGCAGCCCGCGATCAGGGCCGGGATCAGCTTGGGCATGATCAAGAACTGCGGCACGTTCCACGGCACTATTGCCGCGACCACCCCGACCGGGGCCCGGCGCAGGTGGACCTCGCCGAGCACGCCCTGGCGGCGTTCGGCCCACGGGAACTTGCGCGCGTCGGCCAGGGCGAGGTGCATCATCGACGCCGCGGCCGCCGCCTGGCCCAGCCGGCTGAAGCTGCGCGGCGATCCCATCTCGTCGGTGATCAGATCGGCCATCTCGTCGATGTGGCCGCCGTAGATCGCGGCGAGCTGTTCGACCTTCGCCATTCGATCGGCATGGCTCAGGCGGGGCCACGGGCCGTGGTCGAAGGCCCGTCGCGCGGCGGCGACGGCGGCGTCGACGTCCTCGGGCCCGGCCGCCTGGACGTGGCCAACGGGGTCCTCGGAGTGCGGGGAGATGACGGTGAGCCGTTGGGGGTTGGCGGGCTTGCGCCACTGCCCTCCGATGAACAGTTCGTCGTAGATGCGATGGCCGGAATCTGCTGTCATCGGAGCGCTTCCTCGAGACCTTTGCTATTGACGCTAACATAGCCAAAAAAGCAGGATTGCGTGTCATGACCGGCGATTGGCGCAACTACCCGTTTCAGTTGGTGCCCGGCGACAGCCAGCTCGATTTCCCGGCCGCCGAGGGCGAACACCCCGACCAGGAATCGGACACCTGGTTCATCGCCGGCCAACTCGACGCCACCGGCAGCGACCGGTCGTTCGCGTTCCTGACCATCTTCAACAAGAACCGGCCCGGTGGGACGGTGGTCGCGGACTTCTACACGATGGCGCTGTTCGACCTGGACACCGGCGACTACGGCACCTACACGGACTACGACATGCCACCGGCCAACATGGAACCCGGGGCGCAACGCAAGCTGGCCATGGGGCTGGGCCATCTCGACCTCGGCTACCGCAGCAGCGCGGGCACCGCTTCGTGGACCGCCTGCCGGGGCGGCGACGGGGAATTGCTGCCCTATACCTACCGCGTCAGCCTGGTGGGCGAGGACCGGTCCGGGCGGCGGATGCGGCTGGACCTGGCCGTAACCCCAACGCGTGCACCGACACCGGTGGGCGCGTCGACCTACAACGGGAAAATCGTCTGCTTCGGCCAACGCGACACGTACTCGTATTTCCAGACCGGGATGGCCATGACCGGCACCCTGCGCTGGGGGGATGTCGTCGAGCAGGTTTCGGGCAGCGGTGGGCACGTCGACCGGCAATGGTTCCCGAAGTACGCCGGCGGCGGCGGGTCCGGGGGAGACCCGCGCGCCAGGTCGCACGAATGGCGCACCATCAACCTCGACAACGGTGTGGACTTGAGCATCTGGCGGCAGTTCGACCGCACCAACGGCAATGCGCTGCAACCGTTTACGGGTGTGACGGCCTGCTACCCGGACCCCGAGATGGCGCCCAAATGCGCGGAAGACATCGAGGTCACCACCGAAAGCTACGTCCGCTGGCCGGACACGGTGCGGCCCCTGGTGCGGCCGGTGGCGTCGGCCCGCTACATGCCGGATCGTCACCGGATCAGCTGCGCCACACTGCAGCTGGACATCGTCGGAGAGCCGCTGGTGGCCGCCCCGGCGCACGGCCTGCCGATCGAATACATGGAAGGGCCGTACCGCTACCGCGGAACCCTGGCGGGCCAACCCGTGACCGGGTTTGCGTTCAACGAGCGCTCCCTGGCCCTGTACCGGGACTGGGAGCTGGCCGAGGTGCTGGCCACCGCCGTCGCCGACGAGGCCCCGGAGCTGCAGGCGCTCGCCGGGGAGGTTGTGCCGCTGGTCGCCGCCGGGCGCCGCGGTGAGGCGCTGAAGCTGCTGGGCGATGCGCACAGGCCCGAAAACCTGTCGCTCGCAACCCTTCTGGACGACCTCGTCGCGGTGCTGTCGGCCGGCTGAGTTAGCCCGCAATTGCCGTGGCCCAGCTGAGGTGGCGATGCTGCAGGCCGGGTTCGTTGCGGCCGAAAAGCAGGTGATCGCGGGCGCCGGACTCGAGGTTGGCCTGCAGCGCCTCGACCAGCCGGTAGTCCTCGTCGCGCACGGTGGCGTGCGCGTACTCGAAGACGGCCTGGGCGCCTGCGGCCACGGATTCGTCGGACAGGTCCAGCGGTGTCGAGTTCTGGTGCACGGTGATCGACCTGCCCGGCCGGTCGCCGGGGTAGATCCGGAACAGCTCGCCGTTGGCGACCGTCACCGACAGCACGATGTTGGGGAACAGCGCGTAGATCACGACCAGGTTGTGGAACGGGTCCCACCGCTCCTCGGGAACGTCGTCGAGATCCAGGATCGTGTTCAGCGGGAACACCAACCGGTGGTGGGGGCCATAGGAATCGAACGCCGTGCAGTTGCTGCGGGCGATGGTGGCGAAAGTGTCGCGGTGCACCGTCGCGAAATGGTAGTTCTCCGAGAAGGTGTCGACCGCCAGCTTCCAGTTGATCGGGGAGTCGAGCACCTTCTCGCCCAGCGGGGACCACCGCCCGATGCCCCACGAGTCGAGCTCGTCGGCCAGCGGTCCCAGGTGCGCGGCGACATCCAGCGTCGCACCGGGCTGCAGTGCCACCCAGAGAAATCCGGCATATTCGGCGGCCGGCAACTCGGTCAGGCCGTCGGACCGCAGCGCCACATCCGGGAAACCCTCGCGCCCCGGCACCGCCACCAAGCGCCCGGTGTTGTCGTACGTCCACGCGTGGTACGGGCAGGTGAACCGCTTGGCGGTGCCGCACCCGGTCACCACCTGCGACTGCCGATGCAGGCACACGTTGTCGAACGCCTTGACCGAGCCGTCCGACGTCCTGCTCAGCAACACCGCACGCCCCATCACCGTCTTCGTGCAATACGCGCCCGGCCGCGGCAGCTCCGAAACATAGCCGACCAGTTGGGGGCTGGCCATCAACAGCGCGCGGTCGCGCTCGTGGCGCTCGGTCGACGTGTAGTCGGCGGCATCCACCATGTGCACACCGGCCGCGAGATCGGTCGACTTGTCGCGCGCCAGCTTCAGGGCACGCCGGGTCAGGTCGATGAGTTGGTCGTGGTCCATCCGAACTCCGGTTGCGGTCAAGCGCTCTCGCTAACCCTACTAACTTTATAGTGACAAGAAAATAAGAGTCCGCGCCGGCCGGCGTCCGGGCTGCTGCGCCGATGCGGCACCGTGACACAGCTGTTACCGATGTGACTGGTGTTGCACCTGATGTTTCTGTCGTACCCTTTGGCATGTGTCGGTCTCGCGCCGTGACGTGCTGAAATTCGCCGCCGCGACCCCGGGTCTGTTAGGCCTGGGCATCGCGGCGGCCTCGCTGCACGCCGCTCCCGCGTCCGCGTCGCTCGGCACCCTGCTGGACTACGCCGCCGGGATCATCCCGGCCAGCGCGATCAGGGCCGCCGGGGCGGTGGGATCGATCCGGTACGTGTCCGACCGCCGGCCCGGCGGTAACTGGATGTTGGGCAAGCCGATTCAGGTCAGCGAGGCCCGCGACCTGAGCAGCAACGGGCTCAAGATCGTGTCGTGCTATCAGTACGGCAAGGGCGCCACCGCCGACTGGCTGGGCGGGGCCGGCGCGGGGATCAAGCACGCCCAGCGGGGGATGCAGCTGCACGCCGCCGCCGGCGGTCCGGCGAACGCCCCGATCTACGCGTCCATCGACGACGACCCGTCATACGACCAGTACAAGCAGCAGATCGTGCCGTATCTACGGTCCTGGGAGTCGGTGATCGGGCATCAGCGCACCGGGGTGTACGCCAACTCGAAGACCATCGACTGGGCGCTGCACGACGGGCTGGGTTCGTACTTCTGGCAGCACAACTGGGGCTCCCCGAAGGGGTTCACCCATCCGGCCGCAAGTCTGCATCAGGTCGAGATCGACAAACGCAGCGTCGGCGGGGTCGGGGTGGACATCAACCAAATCCTCAAACCCCAATTCGGTCAGTGGGTCTAGGGGCCCGCGGCGGGCGCACTCCCAGCAAACACTCGTTCGCTGATTTTTCGGCGCCGCGGACCCTGGCGGTAGCACCGGCGCGGTGCCGACGACGCCTCAGCGGCCCGATTTTTTTCACATAACGATTTGATAACAATCGTGCTTTGATCAGGGCAGTTATGCCTACTCGACCGTAACCACCTACATGCAGCGGGTTTGTTCGCCGCGCCCGCGCGGCCGCTTCGGCGGGGTGTTACCCGGGACACGGTTACCCATGCGTAGAACTCACCAGTAACCGTTCAACATGGAAAAAGGGCACCGATCCTTATGACACTCTTAGTACAGCCGATGCTGTCCGCCGCGCCGTTTGATCCTCGCGGGCGGTGCGCCGACAACGCGGCGGCAAGCCGTCCTCCGGCTGTGATTCGACGCTGAACCACGCCGCATCGACTTAGACCGAGCACGTCCGCCCCCCGGGGGGCACGACGGGCCGAGACGCAAAAGAGGCATAGGGAGATACAGAAGGTGACGATCTACGAGCACGACCAGGGGACCCCAGCGCAGCGAGGGGACGGGTCACCGAGCGCAGCGAGGGGAGTGTCCGCTGACCGCGACGGGAGCCGCCCGCACGACACCCATGCTCTGGTCGACCGCCTGACGGCCGGTGAGCCCTACGCCGTGGCGTTCGGCGGCCAGGGCGGCGCCTGGCTGGAAAACCTCGAGGAACTGGTGTCGTCGGCCGGGATCGAATCCGACCTGGCGACGCTGGTGGGCGAGGCCGAACTGATGCTCGAGCCGGTGGCGAAAGAGCTCGTGGTGGTGCGTCCGATCGGCTTCCAACCGTTGAGCTGGGTGCGCGCGCTGGCGGCCGAGGACCCGATCCCGTCGGACAAGCACCTGACCTCCGCCGCGGTTTCCATCCCCGGCGTGCTGCTGACCCAGATCGCCGCCATACGCGCCCTCGCGCGGCAGGGCATGGACTGGGCGGCGACGCCGCCGGTGGCCGCGGTCGGGCATTCCCAGGGCGTGCTCGCCGTCGAGGCGTTTCAGGCGGCCGGCGCCCGCGACGCCGAACTGCTGGCGTTGGCGCAGCTCATCGGGGCGGCCGGCACGCTGGTGGCGCGCCGCCGCGGCATCTCGGTGCTGGGCGAGCGCTCGCCGATGGTGTCGGTGACCAACGCCGACCCGGACCGCATCCGCCGGCTGCTGGACGAGTTCGCGCAGGACGTGCGCACGGTGCTGCCGCCGGTGCTGTCCATCCGCAACGGCCGGCGGTCGGTGGTCATCACCGGCACCCCCGAGCAGTTGTCGCGGTTCGAGCTGTATTGCCAGCAGGTCTCCGACAAGGAAGCCGCCGACCGCAAGAACAAGGTCCGCGGCGGCGACGTCTTCGCCCCCGTCTTCGACCCGGTGCGGGTGGAGGTGGGCTTCCACACGCCGCGGCTGGCCGACGGCATCGACATCGTCGGGGGATGGGCCGAGAAGGTCGGCCTCGACGTCGCGCTGACCCGCAAGCTGACCGAGGCCATCTTGGTGGACGGTCTGGACTGGGTGGACGAGATCACGCGTGTTCACCAGGCCGGCGCGCGGTGGATCCTCGATCTGGGTCCCAGCGACATCCTCACCCGACTGACCGCACCGGTGATCCGCGGCCTCGGCATCGGCATCGTGCCCGCGGCCACCCGCGGCGGGCAGCGCAACCTCTTCACCGTCGGCGCCGTGCCCGAGGTCGCCCGGGCGTGGTCGACCTACGCCCCGACCGCGGTTCGCCTGCCCGACGGCCGGGTCAAGCTGTCGACGAAGTTCACCCGCCTGACAGGACGGTCGCCGATCCTGCTCGCGGGCATGACCCCGACCACCGTCGACGCCAAGATCGTCGCGGCCGCCGCCAACGCGGGGCACTGGGCCGAGCTGGCCGGTGGCGGGCAGGTCACCGAGGAGATCTTCGCCGACCGCATCGAGGAGCTCTCCCGCCTGCTCGAGCCCGGCCGCACCTATCAGTTCAACGCGCTGTTCCTCGACCCCTACCTGTGGAAGCTCCAGGTCGGCGGCAAGCGGCTGGTGCAGAAGGCCCGCCAGTCCGGCGCGGCGATCGACGGCCTGGTGATCAGCGCGGGCATTCCCGACCTCGAGGACGCCGTCGAGCTGATCGGCGAACTCAACGACGTCGGCATCAGCCACGTGGTGTTCAAGCCCGGCACGGTCGAGCAGATCCGCTCGGTCATCCGCATCGCGACCGAGGTCCCCACCAAGCCGGTGATCATGCACATCGAGGGCGGGCGCGCCGGCGGGCATCACTCCTGGGAGGACCTCGACGACCTGTTGGTGGCCACCTATTCGGAATTGCGGTCGCGGCCCAACATCACCGTCTGCGTCGGCGGCGGCATCGGCACCCCCGAGCGGGCGGCCGAATACCTGTCCGGCCGCTGGGCGCAGGCCTACGGCTTCCCGTTGATGCCGATCGACGGCATCCTGGTCGGCACCGCGGCGATGGCGACGCTGGAGTCCACCACGTCGCCGTCGGTCAAGCGGATGCTTGTCGAGACCAACGGCACCGACCAGTGGATCAGCGCCGGAAAAGCCCAGGGCGGCATGGCTTCCAGCCGCAGCCAGCTCGGCGCGGACATCCACGAGATCGACAACAGCGCCTCGCGTTGTGGCCGGCTGCTCGACGAGGTCGCCGGTGACGCCGAGGCGGTCGCCGAGCGGCGCGACGAGATCATCGCGGCGATGGCCAACACCGCCAAGCCGTACTTCGGCGACGTGGCGGAGATGACCTACCTGCAGTGGTTGCGGCGGTACGTCGAATTGGCCATCGGCGACGGCGATTCGACCGCGGACACCGCTTCGCCGGGCAGCCCCTGGCTGGCCGACACGTGGCGCGACCGGTTCGAGCAGATGCTCAAGCGCGCCGAAGCGCGTTTGCACCCCAAGGATTTCGGCCCGATCGAAACCGTCTTCAACGAGCCCGAACTGCTCGAGCACCCCGAACAGTGCATCGCCAGGCTGCTTTCGCACTACCCCGACGCCGAAACCGTGCAGCTGCACCCGGCCGACGTGCCGTTCTTCGTCACCCTGTGCAAGACGCTGGGCAAGCCGGTCAACTTCGTGCCCGTCATCGACAAGGACGTGCGGCGCTGGTGGCGCAGCGACTCGCTGTGGCAGGCGCACGACGCCCGCTACGAGGCCGACCAGGTGTGCATCATCCCGGGCACCGCGTCGGTGGCCGGCATCACCCGGATGGACGAGCCCGTCGGCGAGCTGCTGGACCGCTTCGAGCAGGCCGCCATCGACGAGGTGTTGTCCTCCGACGGGCAGCCCCGGCCCGTCACGTCGCGCCGGCTGGGCCGCGTCGACGTCACCGGACCGCTGGCCGTCGTGCTCGACGCCCCCGACGTGCAGTGGGCCGGCCGCACCACGACCAACCCCGTGCACCGCATCGGCGACCCGGCCGAGTGGCTCGTGCACGAAGGCTCTGACGGGCCCGAAAGCCGCCGCGCCACACACTCTTCCACCGGCGCGCGCCTGGAAAGCGCCGTCGGCGCGAACAATGAGCAGGTCGTGTTGAGCGTGCCGGTCTCCGGGGTGTGGGTCGACATCCCGTTCACCTTGCCCGCCAACACGATGGACGGCGGCATCCCGGTCGTCTCCAGCGAGGACGCCGCCACCGCCATGCGCGCGGTCCTGGCGATCGCCGCCGGCGTCGACGGCCCGGAGTTCCTGCCGGCGGTCACCGACGGGACGGCCACCGTGACGGTGGACTGGGATCCCGAGCGGGTCGCCGACCACACCGGCGTCACGGCCACCTTCGGGGAGCCGCTGGCGCCGAGCCTCACCACCGTTCCCGATGCGCTCGTCGGCCCTTGCTGGCCCGCCGTTTTCGCCGTGATCGGCTCGGCGGTCACCGACGACGGTGCCCAGGTGGTGGAGGGGCTGCTCAGCCTGGTGCACCTGGACCACGCCGCCCACGTGGTCGGCAAGCTGCCGACCGTGCGCGCGCAATTGGAAATCACCGCAACGGCTTCCCGCGCCGTCGACACGGACATGGGGCGGGTGGTCAGCGTCGCGGTGACGATCAAGGGCCCGGCCGCGGGTGACGGCTCCGCGGCCGAAGTCGTAGCCACGCTCCGTGAGCGTTTCGCGATCCTCGGCCGCACCGGCGGCGCCGAACTCGCCGATCCGGTCCGGGCCGGCGGCGCGGTGTCGGAGAACGCGACGGACACCCCGCGTCGCCGCCGCCGCGACGTCAGGCTGACCGCGCCGGTCGACATGCGGCCCTTCGCGGTCGTCTCCGGTGACCACAACCCCATCCACACCGATCGGTCGGCCGCCTTGCTGGCGGGCCTGGAATCACCGATCGTGCACGGCATGTGGCTGTCGGCCGCCGCGCAGCACGCGGTGACCGCCACCGACGGCCAGGCCCGCCCACCGGCGCGGCTGATCGGCTGGACCGCGCGATTCTTGGGCATGGTGCGCCCGGGCGACGAGGTCGACTTCCGGGTCGACCGGGTGGGAATCGACCAGGGCGCAGAGGTTTTGGAGGTGGCCGCGCGCGTCGGCTCGGATCTGGTGATGTCGGCCACCGCGCGCCTGGCGTCCCCGAAGACGGTCTACGCGTTCCCCGGCCAGGGCATCCAGTACAAGGGCATGGGCATGGAGGTGCGGGCCCGGTCCAAGGCCGCCCGCAAGGTCTGGGACCAGGCCGACAAGTTCACCCGCGAGGCGCTCGGCTTCTCGGTCCTGCACGTGGTGCGCGACAACCCGACGAGCATCATCGCCAGCGGGGTTCATTACAACCACCCCGACGGCGTGCTGTACCTGACGCAGTTCACTCAGGTCGCGATGGCGACCGTGGCCGCCGCGCAGGTGGCCGAGATGCGCGAGCAGGGCGCCTTCGTCGAAGACGCCATCGCCTGCGGCCACTCGGTGGGCGAGTACACCGCGCTGGCCTGTGTCAGCCGTGTGTTCGAACTCGACGCGCTGCTCGAGGCCGTGTTCCACCGCGGGTCGAACATGCACGACATCGTGCCCCGCGACGAGATGGGCCGCTCCAACTACCGGTTGGCCGCGATCCGGCCCTCGCAGATCGACCTGCCCGACGACAAGGTCACCGAGTTCGTCGACGAAATCGCCGAACGCACAGGCGAGTTTCTCGAGATCGTGAACTTCAACCTGCGCGGCTCGCAATACGCGATCGCCGGCACCGTGCGCGGTCTGGAGGCGCTGGAAGCCGAGGTGGAGCGGCGCCGTGAGATCACCGGTGGCAAGCGCTCCTTCATTCTGGTGCCGGGCATCGACGTGCCGTTCCACTCGCGGGTGCTGCGGGTGGGTGTGGCCGACTTCCGCCGGTCACTCGAGCGGCTCATGCCGCACGGCAAGGATCCCGACCTGATCGTCGGGCGCTACATCCCCAACCTGGTGCCGCGGCCGTTCTCGCTGGATCGCGACTTCATCCAGGAGATCCGGGACCTAGTTCCCGCCGAGCCGCTCGACGAGATCCTCGCCGACTACGACACCTGGCGCAACGAGCGCCCGCGCGAGATGGCGCGAAAGATCTTCATCGAGTTGCTGGCCTGGCAGTTCGCCAGCCCGGTGCGCTGGATCGAGACCCAGGACCTGCTGTTCACCGAGGAGGCCGCCGGCGGGCTGGGCGTGGAGCGGTTCGTCGAGATCGGCGTGAAGTCGTCGCCCACGGTCGCGGGCCTGGCCACCAACACCCTCAAGCTTCCCGAATACGCCCACAGCACAGTGGAAGTGCTCAACGCCGAGCGCGACGCCGCCGTGCTGTTCGCCACCGACACCGACCCGGAGCCGGAGCCGGAGGCCGAGGATGAGGTAGCCGCGGACCCGGTGGCCGAGTCGATGCCGACCGAGCCTGCCGCCACCGCACCGGCACCGGCGCCGAGCGCCCCTTCGGGTGCCGCGCGGCCGGACGACATCGCGTTCGACGCCGCGGACGCCACGCTGGCGCTGATCGCGCTGTCGGCCAAGATGCGCATCGACCAGATCGAGGAGCTGGACTCGATCGAGTCCATCACCGACGGCGCGTCGTCGCGGCGCAACCAGCTGCTGGTGGACCTTGGTTCGGAGCTGAACCTGGGCGCCATCGACGGGGCCGCCGAGGCCGACCTGGCCGGGCTGCGTTCGCAGGTGACCAAGCTGGCCCGCACCTACAAGCCTTTCGGCCCAGTGCTTTCCGACGCGATCAACGATCAGCTGAGGACGGTCCTCGGCCCCTCGGGCAAGCGGCCCGCCGCCATCGCCGAACGGGTCACCAAGGCGTGGGAGCTGGGCGAGGGCTGGGCCAAGCACGTCATGGTCGAGGTCGCGCTGGGCACCCGCGAGGGCACCAGCGTTCGCGGCGGTGGCATGGGGCACCTGCACGAGGGCGCGCTGACCGACGCCGCATCCGTCGACAAGGTCATCGACGCCGCGGTCACCTCGGTGGCCGCCCGGCGCGGCATCGCGGTGGCGCTGCCGTCGACGGGTGGTGGCGGCGGTGCGACCATCGACGCGGCCGCGCTGAGCGAATTCACCGACCAGATCACCGGCCGCGACGGCGTGCTGGCGTCCGCGGCCCGGCTGGTGCTGGGGCAGCTGGGCCTGGACGACCCGGTCAGTGTGTCACCGGCGGCCACCGACGCCGAGCTCATCGACCTGGTCACCGCCGAATTGGGTTCGGACTGGCCACGTTTGGTGGCGCCGGTGTTCGACGCCAAGAAGGCCGTCGTCTTCGACGACCGGTGGGCCAGCGCCCGTGAGGACCTGGTCAAGCTGTGGCTGACCGACGAGGGCGACATCGACGCCGACTGGGTGCGCCTGTCGGAGCGGTTCGAGGGCGCCGGCCACGTCGTCGCCAACCAGGCCACCTGGTGGCAGGGCAAGTCGCTGGCGGCCGGCCGCCAGATCCACGCGTCGCTGTACGGCCGCATCGCCGCCGGTGCGGAGAACCCGGATCCCGGCCCGCACAGCAGCGAGGTCGCCGTGGTGACGGGCGCGTCCAAGGGCTCGATCGCGGCGTCCGTGGTGGCGCGGCTGCTCGACGGCGGCGCCACCGTGGTCGCCACAACGTCCAGGCTCGACGACGAGCGGCTGGCCTTCTACCGCGGCCTGTACCGCGACCACGCCCGCTACGGCGCCGCGCTGTGGGTCGTCGCGGCCAACATGGCCTCCTACTCCGACATCGACGCCCTAGTCGAGTGGGTAGGCACCGAGCAAACCGAAAGCCTTGGGCCGCAGTCGATCCACATCAAGGACGCGCAAACGCCGACGCTGCTGTTTCCGTTCGCGGCGCCCCGCGTCGCGGGCGATCTGTCCGAGGCCGGCTCCCGCTCCGAGATGGAGATGAAGGTGCTGCTGTGGGCCGTGCAGCGGTTGGTCGGCGGGCTGTCGAAGATCGGCGCCGAGCGCGACATCGCGTCGCGGCTGCACGTGGTGCTGCCCGGCTCGCCCAACCGGGGGATGTTCGGCGGTGACGGCGCCTACGGCGAGGCGAAGTCGGCGCTGGACGCGCTGGTGAGCCGCTGGCACGCCGAGTCGTCGTGGGCGGCGCGGGTCAGCCTGGTGCACGCGCTGATCGGCTGGACTCGCGGCACCGGGCTGATGGGCCACAACGACGCCATCGTCAGCGCCGTGGAAGAGGCCGGGGTCACCACCTACTCGACCGACGAGATGGCGGGCCTGCTGCTGAGCCTGTGCGACGTGGAATCCAAGGTGGCCGCGGCCATTTCACCGATCGAGGCGGATCTGACCGGCGGGCTGGCCGAGGCCGACCTCGACATGGCCGAGCTGGCGGCCAAGGCGCGCGAGGAGATGACGTCGGAGGCCGCCGAGGCCGACGACGCTCACGCCGAGGGCACCATCGCGGCCCTGCCGTCGCCGCCGCGCGGACACCGCCCCGCACCGCCACCGGAGTGGGCCGACCTCGACGTCGACCCCGCCGACCTGGTGGTGATCGTCGGCGGCGCCGAACTCGGCCCGTACGGCTCGTCGCGCACCCGCTTCGAAATGGAGGTCGACAACGAGCTGTCGGCGGCCGGTGTCCTGGAGCTGGCCTGGACCACCGGCTTGATCCGCTGGGAAGACGATCCCCAACCCGGTTGGTACGACACCGAATCCGGCGAACTGGTCGACGAGGCCGAGCTGGTCGAGCGCTACCACGACACCGTCGTCGAGCGTTGCGGCATCCGTGAGTTCGTCGACGACGGCGCGATCGACCCCGACCACGCGTCGCCGTTGCTGGTGTCGGTGTTTTTGGACAAGGACTTCGCGTTCGTGGTGTCCTCGGAGGCCGATGCCCGCGCCTTCGTCGAGTTCGACCCGGAGCACACCGTCATCCGCCCGGTGCCCGACTCCAGCGACTGGCAGGTCATCCGCAAGGCGGGCACCGAGATTCGGGTGCCGCGCAAGACCAAGCTGTCGCGCGTCGTCGGCGGCCAGGTCCCGACCGGGTTCGACCCGACCGTGTGGGGCATCAGCCCCGACATGGCCAGTTCCATTGACCGGCTTGCGGTGTGGAACATCGTGGCGACCGTCGACGCGTTCCTGTCGGCCGGTTTCACCCCGGCCGAGGTGATGCGCTACGTGCACCCGAGCATGGTGGCCAACACCATGGGGACCGGCATGGGCGGTGGCACCTCGATGCAGACGATGTACCACGGCAACCTGCTGGGCCGTAACAAGCCCAACGACATCTTCCAGGAAGTCCTGCCGAATATCGTTGCCGCGCACGTGGTTCAGTCCTACATCGGCAGCTACGGCGCGATGATCCACCCGGTCGCCGCGTGCGCGACGGCCGCGGTGTCGGTCGAGGAGGGTGTCGACAAGATCCGGCTGGGCAAGGCCGAGATGGTGGTGGCCGGCGGCATCGACGACCTGACGCTGGAGGGCATCATCGGCTTCGGTGACATGGCGGCCACCGCCGACACCGGGATGATGCGCGGCCGGGGCATCCACGACTCGAAGTTCTCCCGGCCGAACGACCGGCGCCGGCTGGGCTTCGTGGAGGCCCAGGGCGGCGGGACGATACTGCTGGCCCGTGGCGACCTCGCGCTCAAGATGGGCCTGCCGGTGCTGGCGGTGGTCGGCTTCGCGCAGTCCTTCGGCGACGGCGTGCACACCTCGATCCCCGCGCCCGGCCTCGGTGCGCTGGGCGCCGGTCGCGGCGGCAAGGATTCGCCGCTGGCGCGGGCGCTGGCCAAGCTGGGGGTGACCGCCGACGACATCGCGGTGGTCTCCAAGCACGACACGTCGACGCTGGCCAACGACACCAACGAGACCGAGCTGCATGAGCGGCTCGCTGACTCGTTGGGCCGCTCCTCGGGCGCGCCGCTGTTCGTGGTGTCGCAGAAGAGCCTCACCGGGCACGCCAAGGGCGGCGCGGCGGTCTTCCAGATGATGGGCGTGTGCCAGATGCTGCGCGACGGGGTCATCCCGCCCAACCGCAGCCTGGATTGCGTCGACGACGAGCTGGCCGGGTCGGCCCACTTCGTGTGGGTGCGCGAGACCCTGCGCCTCGGGGATAGGTTCCCGCTCAAGGCCGGAATAGTGACCAGCCTCGGGTTCGGGCACGTGTCCGGGCTGGTCGCGCTGGTGCACCCGCAGGCGTTCATCGCGGCGCTGGATCCGGAGCAGCGCGCGGATTACCGGCGGCGCGCCGACGCGCGGCTGCTGGCCGGTCAGCGGCGGCTGGTGTCGGCCATCGCGGGCGGACCGCCGATGTACGAGCGGCCGCCGGACCGCCGCTTCGACCAGCACGCGCCGGAGAAGCGCCAGGAGGCGGCGATGCTGCTGAACCCGGCCGCCCGGCTGGACGACGGCGACGTCTACGGGGCCAACCAGGTCGCTGCACGATGATTCGGCGCATCCGTTAGCCTTCCGACCCATGGGAATTGTCGGCGTGGGGATCGACGTCGTCTCCATTCCAGATTTCGCCGAGCAGGTCGACCAGCCGGGAACGGTGTTCTCCGAGACGTTTACCCCGGGTGAGCGCCGCGACGCCTCCGACAAGAGCTCGTCGGCGGCGCGCCACCTGGCCGCCCGGTGGGCCGCGAAAGAGGCCGTGATCAAGGCGTGGTCCGGGTCGCGGTTCGCCCAGCGCCCGGTGCTGCCCGAGGACATCCACCGCGACATCGAGGTGGTCACGGACATGTGGGGCCGCCCGCGGGTGCGGTTGACCGGGGAGATCGCCAAGCATCTGGCCGACGTGACGATCCACGTGTCGCTGACGCACGAAGGCGACATCGCCGCGGCGGTGGCGATACTCGAGACCCCGTGACCGGTCCCGTTACCCCGCGAGCGCCCGAGTCTGCACGGCGACACGCCGGAAAGAGTGGCACTTTGCGGTCCTCGCCGGCCCGAAAGCCACCCCGGGCGCGTCGGGCTAGCCTCGAGGGCATGAGCGATCTGGTCGAGCGCGTCCGCGAGGTGCTGCCGTCGGTGCGCCGCGATCTCGAGGACCTGGTGCGCATCGAGTCGGTGTGGGCCGACCCCGGTCGGCGCGACGAGGTACACCGCAGCGCGCGGGCGGTCGCGGATCTGTTGTCGCAGGCGGGTTTTGCCCACGTGGACATCGTCAGCGAGGGCGGGGCGCCGGCTGTCATCGCCAAACATCCGGCGCCGCCGGGCGCGCCCACCGTGCTGCTCTACGCCCACCACGACGTGCAGCCCGAAGGCGACGTCACCGAGTGGGCGTCGCCGCCCTTCGAGCCCGCCGAGCGCGACGGGCGGCTCTACGGCCGGGGCAGCGCCGACGACAAGGCCGGCATCGCAACGCATTTGGCGGCGTTCCGGGCGCACGGCGGCCGGCCCCCGGTGGGCGTGACCGTCTTCGTCGAGGGCGAGGAGGAATCCGGCTCGCCGTCGCTGGGCCGGCTGCTCGCCGCCCACCGCGACGCGCTGGCGGCCGACGTCATCGTCATCGCCGACTCGGACAACTGGAGCACCGAGGTACCGGCGCTGACGGTGTCGCTGCGCGGCCTGGCCGACTGCGTCGTCGAGGTGGCCACGCTCGACCACGGGCTGCACTCCGGCCTATGGGGCGGCGCGGTTCCCGACGCGCTGACGGTGCTGGTGCGCCTGCTGGCCACCCTGCACGACGACGACGGCAATGTCGCCGTGGCGGGCCTGCACGAAAGTACCGCGGCCGCAGTCGATTACCCCGCTGAGCGGGTGCGCGCGGAATCCGGGCTGCTCGATGGTGTGCGCGAAATCGGGACGGGCTCCGCGCCGCAACGCCTCTGGGCCAAGCCGGCGATCACCGTGATCGGCATCGACACGACATCGATCGCGGCGTCGTCGAACACGCTGGTCCCGCGCGCCCGCGCCAAGGTCAGCATGCGGGTCGCGCCGGGCGGCGACGCCGCCGCGCATCTGGACGCGCTCCGCACCCACCTGGAACGGCACGCGCCGTGGGGTGCGCGGGTGACGGTCACGCCCGGCGATATCGGGCAGCCGTTCGCCATCGATGCCAGCGGCCCGGTCTATGACGCCGCGCGGGCGGCCTTTCGGCAGGCCTGGGGCACCGAGCCGATCGACATGGGCATGGGCGGCTCGATCCCGTTCATCGCCGAGTTCGCGGCCGCGTTCCCGCAGGCGAAGATCCTCGTGACCGGCGTGGAGGATCCCGCCACGCAAGCCCACAGCGTCAACGAGAGCCTGCACCTCGGCGTGCTGGAACGCGCGGCGGTCGCCGAGGCGTTGCTGCTGGCGTATCTGGGTTAGACGTCGAGGTCGCGCCGCAGCTTGGCGACGTGGCCGGTGGCCTTGACGTTGTACTGCGCGACGGCGATCTTGCCCTTCTCGTCGACCACGAACGTGGACCGAATCACGCCCGTCACGGTCTTGCCGTACATCTGCTTCTCGCCGTAGGCGCCCCAGGCGGTCAGCACCTTGCGGTCGGGATCCGAGAGCAGCGGGAACGTCAGCTTTTCGGCGTCCCGGAACCTGGCGAGCTTCTCCGGCTTGTCGGGGGAGATGCCGATGACGTCGAGGCCGGCGTCGTTGAGCTCGTGGAGGTTGTCGCGAAAGTCGCACGCCTGTTTGGTGCACCCCGGTGTCAATGCGGCCGGATAGAAGTAGACGACGACCCGGCGGCCCTTGTAGTCGGCCAGCGACACCGTGTTGCCGTCGGCGTCGGGCAGGGTGAAGGCGGGGGCTTTGTCTCCGGGCGCCAGCCGTGGGGTTTCGGTCACTGCTCTAGGGTAGTTCCTCAGGTGCATCAGCCGGACTTGGAGGACAGAGACGTGGCGGACCGGGACCCCGAGGCCATCAAGCGCGACATCGACGTGGCCCGCGACCAGCTGGCGGCAACGGTCGACTCGCTGGCCGAGCGGGCCAATCCGCGCCGCCTGGCCGACGACGTCAAGGCCCGGGTGATCGAGTTCGTGCAGAAACCCGCCGTGCTCGTGTCCCTGGCCGGGGTCGGGGCCGTCGTCGTGGTGGTCGTCATCCGCCGGGTCCGGAACCGCTAACGGCACACTCAAGACATGCCGGCGCCGGCGCCGCTCTGGACGTGCACCGGAAGGTCGTCGGCCCACGGCTGGCTGGTGACCATGTCGTCGACGTCGACGTGGCCGCGTTCGAACTCGCCCGTCGCGGCGTCGACGAGCCGGTATTCCTGGGTCTGCCTGTGGATCGGCTGCGCGTCGAGGATCACGACCCGCACCTCACCCGGCTCGAACCCGCACCGGCGCTGCAGCGCTTCGACGAGGCACTCGTTGTGCATGTGGCCGTCGCCGAAGTTCCAGCCGAGCACCATGGAGCACAGCACTTCGCCCTCGCACAGGTTGTAGTCGTCCTCGTCGTAGCCCGCCAACGCGCGGTGCACCAGCGTGTAGAGCGCGCGCCCGTGGGTGTTCATGCCGCGGAACGCGAGGGCGAGGTGGAGGGGGATCAGTGTTTCCTCCCTGCTGCCGTACAGCCGCTCGAGTTGTAGGTGCTGCATCGGGCCCAGCGCACGTGAGCCGGTGCGGAACTTGTCGTCGACCGTCGGCTTGACGCACCAGACCGTGGTGTCCCAGTTGCCGGCGTAGTAGCGCATGCCGGGCAGGAAGGAAACCTTGCGCGGGAACAGGTTTCCGATGACCACGACGGAGACCAAGACCGCGAACAGCACGACGGGCCACGGCCCGGTCAGGTCGGACAGGCTCGTGCCCGCGTGCGCGACGAACAGCGACAGCACGCCGAAAATCATGAACACGTTCCACTCGAGCGGCACCCCCATCGGGAAGGCCAGCAGGATGTTCAGGTGGAACACGATCATCACGAAGGCGGCGACGGCCGTCGGCCAGCCACCGCGGGAGAACAGCAACACCAGGGGCACCAACCCCTCCACCGCGGTCGAGAAGTGGGCGATGGCGCCCGCTAATGCGCTGGGCCGCAGGTCATCCGGAAAGCGCCTGAACATCGAACGCTTGAGCGGCCCGGAGGGGATGAACGGGTTGTTCGCGAGCATCGTCGAGATCACGAACGGGAAGTGCTTGGTGAGCTTCGAGGCCGCCGCCCCCAGCCAGATCACCACGAAGACCAGTTTGGCCCCGACGATGATGTCGGCCCCGGAGAACAGGAACGCCAACGCCAGCGGCGCGTAGACCTCACCGCGGGCGGCAAGGAAGATCACCTTGTCGCGCAGGCTGATCACGGCCAGGACGGTCAGGACCGCGATGATCTGCCGGGAGGGCAGCACCCCAATCGTGGTGCCCAGGGCGGGAACTGGGCCCGTGCCGTCGGACAACAGCGCGGTCACGAGCAATGCGAGAAGCGCCCCGTAGAGCAGCGCGTCGAACGGAGTCCTGTTGTCGCCCTTCGTCAGCGGCACCCGCTCGGGCCAAGGCGGCAGCCGGATGGTGCCGGGCCGCAGCCAATACAGGATCGAACCCATCGGCGGAAAGTAGCGCCCGGCCAGCGGCCCGAAACAGCAACCCAGGCCGACGACTTCGAACAGCATCGTGAACAGCACGACCTTTTCGAACACGATCGGTTCCGACCACCACGCGCCGACGCCGGTGAAACCCCCGATGCCCGCGGTCGACCACGCGAACAGCCACCCGCCGAGGATGTACAGCGCGATCTTCACGCCGTACATCACGTGCATCACCAGCGGGGTGCCGAAGCCGTTCTCGGCGATGTGGCGCGCCATCGGCACGATCCGCTGGGCGCGCGGTTGCTTGCTCCACTCGGCCACGTCGACGACGGGCAGATTCGGCTGGATGAACCCCATGGCAGCTCCTTCGCGATGCAGCTCGTTTCAGGGGGCGCTTCACCAATTGCTGTGGAAAGAACCTACAGCCAACGACCGCGGGGCGCGTATGGATGAGGAACCGGAGTCCCCAGTGTCAGTTCCGGATGCGGATTTTCGCGCGCTGGGGCTGTGACGGAATTCATCGAATTCGAAGCGACCGCGCTCACCTAGCTCACGGGCGTGAACGGCCCTCGCCCGACGACCTTGGGTCGCTTGGACTCGACCCATCGAGTTGTGACCGGGTTGAACCACTCCCACGCGCCCCGCCAGCGCCACCGCACACCCTCGTGGTCGACCCATTGGCGCCCGCGTTGTGGGTCGCCGAGCACATCAACCTGGGTCACACTTCGAGATCGTAGCGGATTATTTGCATAGGAAACTATTGCATTAACACTTTATTAGAAACGAGATCGCCATCCTGGCGCCGGCACGGATCCCACAAGGATGACGGACGAGGGCGTGCGCGCGCCTTGACGAGGGCGGGGCCTTGCAGGGTCCACGGTCGAATGCCGCGCGGGCAGCCACCAAACGCGGTTCGGTGACGCGTGCTGGTCGAGTTGCGATGATGCTCTGAAGTGCGCCGTCAGGGTTTCGAACCCCGGACCCGCTGATTAAGAGTCAGCTGCTCTACCAACTGAGCTAACGGCGCGTCGGTCCAAGACCGCGTTTGCGACAATAACAGGCGCCCTGTCGCTGAGCGAAATCCCGGACCTTTTCCAGGATACCGAGCCCGGCCGATCAAAACAGGGTGCCGCAGTAGGGCGCCCGCTCGGTGCCGAACGCGGCGTCGAGCTCCCGCAGCGCACCGTGGCGCAGCTCGGCGATGCGGCCGGCCCGGGCAAGTTGGGAGGCCCGGTGGGCACCCATGTAGATCGTCCCCAACTCCGACAGGCCGAGCTCGACGACCGCCGGCCCGTCGTGCGGTGTGCACTTCCCGGCGCCGTCGCGCGCCTGAAGCAGGAACGTTCCCCCCGCCAGGTTGAGCGGGTCCGTCACTTCCAGCACCACGTCGACGTCGGCCGAGTAGGTGCGGGCTCCGAGCACCTCGGGCACGTCGTTGATCCGCACCCACAAAAAGTCGCTGCGGCCGGTGGTCCGCGCTGCGCGCTGGTCGCGCAGTTTGAGGGGAAGCGGATCGTCGACGGGCAGGTCGATCTCGACGTCGTCGAACATCTCCAACACCAGCAACGTCTCGAGCAGTTCGGTGTGCGCTTCGTCGGTGATGGGGCAGAAGTCCTCGACCACCACGTGGCCGAACGGCGGCCGAAACGCGTGCTTGGCCTCGCCGACGACGCGATAGGTCAGAAAGCCGTCGGGATGAATCGTGTAGTTCAGCGCGGAGCCGTTGCCGCGCTGCGTCGGCCTGTCTTCCAAAAAGTCGGCCCACCACGCGCTGTCCCGCTCGACGGCCCCAGGCGTTGTGGCGCACCATCTTTCGTACAGTTCGGGTAGGACGTGCCGGGCCTCTGCGGCGTTGACCTCGCGCGCACGATTGGCATCCGGCGCGTCGCGCAGCTTCGCGAAGCGGCGGTCGATGCAGTATGAGTGCATGTAGCTGGCCACCCCGGCACCGAAACCGTCGTACATCGCGGTCTGGGTCGGAACGCCACAAACGATCGGGTAGCCGCGGTCCAGCAGGATGCCCAACCCCTGGGCGGACAGCTGCGCCCAGATCCCGGAACCCTGATGCGTCGACGCGACCGTGATCATCGTCAGCCACGCGGCGCGCAGGCTGGTGCCACCGGGAACGGTGAGCCGCGCGCGGTAGATGATCGACGTCCCCACCAGATTCGGGCGCTGCCCGTCGGAGACGTCCTCGGCGATCAGGATGTCTTCGAGTTCGACCCGGCGCTTCCATGCCTCGACGTCCCGCGCGTCCACCGGATCCCCGAAGGCGCGAGCCTGGTTCTCATAGACCGCCTGCCAGTCATCTTCGGTTGGATGTCTGATCCTGAGGGCGTCGTCCGTCGTCGTCATCGCTCATCCAATCCGCGGCTGGCCCAGCCAAACCGGCGCTCTGCACACCGATACCCGACTGTCAGAACGCCAAACCTCGCCACCGGCGGGTGGGTCAGGCGAGCGAGTTTGGGGTATAGCGATACGCCATGCTGCCCGCATTCACCCGGCTTGCGATCGCCGCGCCGCGACGCATCATCGCGGTCGCGGTGTTGGCCCTGCTGGGGGCGGCGATCTTCGGCATTCCGGTGGTCAACGGCCTGTCGGGCGGCGGCTTCCAAGACCCCACCTCGGAGTCCGCGCGGGCGACCGAACTCCTGCGCGACCGGTTCGACCAAACCGATCAGCACATGATGATCGCGGTGACGGCGCCGGCCGGCGCCCGCGGCGCCGAGGCCCGCGGCGTGGCCACCGACATCGTCGAGCACCTGAACCGGTCGCCGTGGGTCCTGAACGTGTCTTCGGCGTGGACGTCACCGCCGCAGGTCGCCGCGCAGCTGGTCAGCAAGGACGGCAGGTCCGGATTGATCGTGGCCGGCCTGAAGGGCGGCGAGAACGACGCGCAGAAGTATGCCAGCGCCCTGACCAGCGAATTGGTGCACGACCGCGACGGCGTCACCCTGCGGGCCGGCGGCATGGCCGTGGCGTACGCGCAGATCAACGAGCAGAACGCGCGGGACCTGGTGTTGATGGAGTCGATCGCGATCCCGCTGAGCTTCGCGGTGCTGGTCTGGGTGCTCGGCGGGGTGGTGGCGGCCGCGCTGCCGATCGCGTTGGGCGGGCTGACCATTGCCCTGACGATGTCGGTGTTGCGGCTGATCAGCTTCGCGACCGACGTCTCGACCTACGCCCTGGACCTGAGCATCGCGATGGGCCTGGCGCTGGCGATCGACTACAACCTGCTGATCATCAGCCGCTACCGCGAGGAGCTGGCGCGGTGTGCCGGTCGGGACGTGGCGCTGTTGCGGACCATGGCGACCGCCGGTCGGACCGTGCTGTTCTCCGCCACCACCGTCGGGCTGTCGATGGCGGTGATGGCGGTCTTCCCGATGTACTTCCTGAAGTCGTCCGCCTACACCATCGTCGCTACCGCGGCCATCGTCGCGATCGCGTCCATCGTGGTGACACCGGCGGCGCTCGCGCTGCTGGGCCCCCGGCTCGACGCGCTGGACGTGCGCCGGTGGCTGGCGCGCCGGACACCCCCGCGGGCGAAGTCGTGGCGCGACCACGCGCACAAGCCGGTCTATTCGTTGTTCTGGTATCGATCGACCAAATTCGTGCTGCGTCACGCCGCGCCGCTCGGGCTGAGCGTCGTCGCGCTGATGCTGCTGCTGGGCGCCCCGTTCCTCGGGGTGAAGTGGGGTTTTCCGGACGAGCGGGTGCTGCCTCGTTCGGCGTCGGCGCGCCAGGTCGCCGACATGTTGGACAACGATTTCGGCAACGGGCTGGGGACCTCGGTGTCGGTGGTCGTCCCCGACGCGCACGGTGTGACGCCCGCCGACCTGGAGCGCTACGCGGCCGACCTGTCGCGCGTGCCCGACGTGTCGGCGGTCACCGCCCCGACCGCGACGTTCGCCGGCGGACGCCCGGTGGGACCGCCGGCGGCGGCGACCGGCATCGCCGGAGGCAGCGCGTTCCTCACCGTGGCCACCACCGCGCCCCTGTACTCGCAGGCCTCCAACACCCAGCTCGACCGATTGCATCAGGTCGCCGGGCCGGCGGGGCGGTCGGTGGAGCTGACCGGGCTGGCGCAGATCAACCGCGACAGCGTGGACGCGATCAGCAGGGGGCTGCCCACCACGCTGGCCCTGATCGCCGTCATCACCTTCGCGCTGCTGTTCTTGCTCACCGGCAGCGTGGTGATACCGCTGCAGGCATTGGTGTGCAACGTGTTGTCACTGACCGCGGCGTTCGGCGCGATGGTGTGGATCTTCCAGGACGGCCACCTCGGCGCGCTGGGCACCACCCCCAACGGGACGCTGAACGCCAACATCCCGGTGTTGTTGTTCTGCATCGCTTTTGGGTTGGCCATGGATTACGAGGTGTTCCTGGTCTCGCGGATCCACGAGTACTGGCGGGCCTCGTTGGCCTCGCGCGAGGCGCGACCCGGCGCGGTGGAGGCTCACGCCGCCACCGACGAGAGCACGGCGTTGGGCATCGCCGGCATCGGCCGGGTGGTCACCACCGCCGCGGTGGTGATGTCGATTTCGTTCGCCGCCCTGATCCCCGCGCACGTGTCGTTCATGCGCATGCTCGGCCTCGGCCTGACGCTGGCGGTGCTGGCCGACGCCACCCTGGTGCGAATGGTGCTGGTGCCGGCCTTCATTCACCTGCTCGGCCGGTGGAGCTGGTGGGCGCCGAAACCACTGGCCCGGCTGCATGAACGGTTGGCGATGGGTGAGGGCGGCGCCGACGAGGTGGGGCGGCGGCGCTGGGCCGCCGACGCGCCCAGCCGTCGGGGCCCGCTGATCAAGAGGTGGCCCACCGGGGCCGTGACGGGCCGTGGCTAGCGCGCAGATCGCCGCCCTGCTCGCATTGGCTTCCGCGCTGTGCATCGCGATCGGCGACGTGCTGCAGCAACGAGCGGCCCACTGCATCGCCGACAGGTCGGCCGGCAACGTCGAGCTGTTCGCCAACCTGCTGCGCAGCCAGCGCTGGTGGTGGGGCGCGCTGCTGCTCGCGGCGAGCATTGCGTTGCAGGCGGCCGCGCTGAGCCGCGGTTCGGTGCTGCTGGTGCAGGCGCTGCTCATGCTGTCGCTGCTGTTCGCGTTGCCGGTAAATGCCAGGCTGTCGAAGCGCGCGGTGAGCGCAGACGAGTGGTTCTGGGCCGGCCTGCTCACCGCCTCGGTGATCGTGATCGTCGTCGTCGGCGATCCGCAGGCCGGCCGTTCCAGCGCATCGCTGGGCACTTGGGCGGCGGTGGCCGCGGTGTTGGGGCCGCTGTTCGTCGCATGCGTTGTGGCGGCCCGGATTTGGGGCGGCCCCGTGGCCGCGTTGCTCTTGGCGTTGGTGTCGGGTTCGCTGTGGGGCGTCTTCGCGGTGCTGACCAAGGAGGTCGTCGCCCGGCTCGGCGACGGCGCATTGGCGGTGGCCGGGACACCCGAGCTGTATGCGTGGCTTTTGGCCGCCGCCGGGGGTTTCGCGTTCAGCCAGTTGGCTTTCCGGGCCGGGCCGCTGACGGCGTCGATGCCGGCCCTGCAGATGTCGCAGCCGGTGGTGGCGGCGGCGCTGGGCGTCGTCGTGCTCGACGAGACCCTCGACACGGGCCGTGCCGAGGTCGTCGCCCTGGCGGTGGCGGCGCTGGTGATGGCGGCGGCGATCGTGAAACTCGCGCGCGTCGAGGCCGTCGCCACCCGCCGCAGGGTCGACGCGAAGCGCCACGGGCCGGTGAGTCAGTCGGCGTAAATCACGCCTTGGCCTCGTCGGCCCGTCTGCCCATTGTGGGGGGACAAAACCCATTACAATGCTTCCACTGTTTCTGGTCAGCGGTGACCAACCCAAGCGGATCGAATCGGAAGGCCTGCTCGATGACGCCTTTGCTCAGACACCGATCATTGCTGTTTATTGCCATGATTGTGTTTGCTGTGGTTGGTGTTTCGTGCAGTGACAAACACACCGCCGCGCCGCCGAGGGTGATCTTCGACAAGGGCACGCCCTTCGGCGACCTGCTGGTTCCCAAGCTCACGTCCTCGGTCAGCGACGGCGCCGTCGGCGTCACGGTGGACGCACCGGTGACGGTGAGCGTCGCCTCCGGCGTGCTCGGGTCGGTGACGATGGTCAACGAGAACGGCCGGTCGATCAGCGGGCAGCTCAGCCCCGACGGGCTGCGCTGGTCGACCACCGAGCAGCTGGGCTACAACAGGCGCTACACGCTGAGCGTGAAGGCGCTGGGGCTCGGTGGCGCGGCGACCCGGCAGATGACCTTTCAGACCAGTTCGCCGGCGCACCTGACGATGCCGTACGTCAGCCCCGCCGACGGCGAGGTGACCGGCGTCGGCCAGCCGGTGGCGATCCGCTTCGACGAGAACATCACCGACCGCGCCGCCGCCCAGAAGGCCATCAAGATCACCACCAACCCCCCCGTGGAGGGCGCGTTCTACTGGCTGACGAACCGCGAAGTGCGTTGGCGCCCAGAGCATTTCTGGAAGCCGGGCACGACGGTCGATGTGGCGGTCAACACCTACGGCGTCGATCTGGGCGACGGGATGTTCGGTGAGGACAACGTCAAGACGCACTTCACCATCGGCGACGAGGTCATCTCGACCGCCGACGACACCACCAAGACGGTGACCGTGCGGGTCAACGGCGAGGTCGTCAGGACCATGCCGACCTCGATGGGCAAGGACAGCACCCCGACGGCCAACGGGGTCTACATCATCGGCGCGCGATTCAAGCACATCATCATGGATTCCTCGACCTACGGTGTTCCGGTCAACTCGCCCAACGGATATCGCACCGAGGTCGAGTGGGCCACCCAGATGTCCTACAGCGGCGTGTTCGTGCATTCGGCGCCGTGGTCCGTCGGCGCACAGGGCCACACCAACACCAGCCACGGGTGCCTGAACGTGAGCCCGAGCAACGCCGAATGGTTCTACGAGCACAGCAAGAGCGGCGACATCGTCGAGGTGGTGCACACCGTGGGCCCGACGCTCCCGGGCACCGAGGGGCTGGGGGACTGGAACATCCCGTGGCCGGTGTGGAAGGCGGGCAACGCCGACACCTGACGGGTTCCGCGAAAGTGCCGGGCGGGGACCACGCACCAGCTTGCCGAAATGGCGAGCGGCGGAACGCAACTCCGTGCTCGTACCGTTAGCCACCTTTACCTCAATAGTGATTCACGCGTCGGGGTTCGGTTTGTATCGTTGAAACATGAAGAGAATGGCTTTTCACGCAACCGACCCCTTGCGGGGTCTGCAGGTTTAGGTCCTGGTATGACCCTGGCAATCCCTGCGCCGCGTCATGAAGCGGAGATGAGCCACAGCACGACCGCGCCCACTCGGATCGACGCCATAGCGTGGGCGGCCAAGACCCTTCTCGCCGCGATCAAGCCGCGTTGGCGACCCGCCGAAGAGGACGTCGTGCTGGTGGCGATCACGGTGATCCTGGTAGCCCTCGGATCCATGATCCTGCTGGGCGCCGGGGCGATCCTGACCATGGGTTAGGGGAGCAGTCATTACACCTCTGACCGGTGGGGTGAGTGACGGGACTCGAACCCGCGACCCCCAGGATCACAACCTGGTGCTCTACCAACTGAACTACACTCACCATGCCCGCGAGCCGGCGCCCCGATGGGGCCAGCGAGCGGCGACTGTCGATACTAACCGCTCGGTGGCCCGGTGTCCGAATCGGTTTTTCGGGGCGCGTTCTCTGCGCCCTGGAGACTGGCGGCCACCGTCTCGATTTCGCTGGTAGACGGCCCCGGCGGGGGCACGAACGCGGTCCGCCGGTAGTACTGCAGCTCGCGGATGGATTCGTGGATGTCGGCCAGCGCCCGGTGGGACAGGCCCTTGGCCGGCTGGCCGTAGTAAATCCGCGGATACCAACGCCGGCACAGTTCCTTGATCGAGCTGACGTCGATCATCCGGTAGTGCAGGTAGGAATTCAGCTTCGGCATGTCGCGGGCGATGAACGACCGATCGGTGGCGATCGAGTTGCCGGCCAGCGGCGCCGTCTTGGGTTGCTTGACGTGGGTGCTGACGTAGTCCATCACCATCGCCTCGGCGGTCGCGAGGTCGACCGTGGAGGCCCTGACCTCGTCGATGAGCCCCGAGCGGGAGTGCATTTCGGCGACCACGTCGATCATCGACGACAGCGCGGCGTCGTCGGCGTGGATCACCACGTCCACGCCGTCGCCGAGAACGTTGAGCTCGGCGTCGGTGACCAGGACCGCGATTTCGATCAACCTGTCCGAGACCAGATCCAGCCCGGTCATCTCGCAGTCGATCCACACCAGTTCGTCGCGCACAGCGCTCACACTAAGCCCACGCGGGCCCTGCCTCCGCCTCCCCCTGGCAAGTAGTGTGAGCGTTGCCGGGACTGCGGAGAGGGGGCCTAGCACGATGAGCACCGAATCAGCGGCGACTCCCGCGCAGCGGATCGCCGGCGGCTACGCCGTCGAAGGCCAGGCGCTGGAATTGGGCACGGTCGTCGTCGACGGGCAGGCCGATCCGACCGCGCGGATTCGCATCCCGCTGGCCACCATCAACCGGCACGGGCTGGTGGCCGGGGCGACGGGAACCGGCAAGACCAAGACGCTGCAGCTGATCGCCGAACAGCTCAGCGCGGCGGGGGTCGCGGTGCTGATGGCCGACGTGAAGGGCGACCTGTCCGGTCTGGCCCGGCCCGGCGAGTCCAACGACAGGACCGCCGCGCGCGCCAAAGACACCGGCGACGACTGGCAGCCGGCGGCGTTTCCGGTCGAGTTCCTGTCGCTGGGCACCGGGGGAGTGGGCGTGCCGGTGCGCGCGACCGTGGAGAGCTTCGGCCCGGTCCTGCTGTCGAAGGTGTTGGGGCTCAACGCGACCCAGGAGTCGACGCTGGGACTGATCTTCCACTGGGCCAAGGAGAACAACCGCCCGCTGGTCACCCTCGAGCAGCTGCGTGGCGTCATCAGCCACCTGGCCAGCGACGAGGGCAAGGCCGACCTGAAGGACCTGGGCGGGGTGTCCTCGACGACGGCGGGCGTCATCCTGCGGGCGCTGGTGAACCTGGCGGGCGAGGGCGGCGACACGTTCTTCGGTGAGCCCAAGCTCGATCCGAACGACTTGCTGCGCGTCCATCAGGGGCAGGGCATCATCTCGCTGCTGGAGTTCAGCGGGCAGTCGGTGCGCCCGGTCATCTTCTCCACCTTCCTGATGTGGCTGCTGGCCGACCTGTACGACAAACTGCCCGAGGTCGGTGACGTCGACCGGCCCAAGCTGGTGTTTTTCTTCGACGAGGCGCACCTGTTGTTCGCCGACGCGTCCAAGGCCTTCCTCGAGCAGGTCGAACAGACCGTCAAGCTGATCCGCTCCAAGGGCGTCGGGGTGTTCTTCTGCACGCAGCTGCCCACGGACATACCCAACGACGTGCTTTCGCAGCTGGGCGCCCGCATCCAGCACGCGCTGCGGGCGTTCACCCCCGACGACCAGAAGGCGCTGAGCAAGACCGTGCGCACGTACCCGAAAACCGATGTCTACGACCTGGAGTCGGCGTTGACCTCGCTGGGGATCGGCGAGGCGGTCGTCACCGTGCTGTCCGAGAAGGGCGCACCCACGCCGGTGGCGTGGACGCGGATGCGGGTGCCCCGGTCGCTGATGGCCGCGATCGGCGCCGACGAGATCGCCGCCGCGGTGAAAGACAGCCCGCTGCAAGCGAAATACGGCCAGACGGTTGAGCAGCCGGCGCAGCCGCCGGCCCCGTCCGGCCCGCCCGGTTCGCAGCCGCCGCAGACCCAGTCCGGCTACCCCACCGGTCCCGGCGAACGAGCCCGTTCCGCCGATGCCGGAGCCGGCGGAGCCCAAGGGCCCCGGGGTATGGGAGGAAGTGCTCAGCAACCCGACGGTGAAAAGTGGTATCAACACCGCGATACGCGAGGTCATCCGGAACGCTTTCGGCGGCGCCGGCCGTCGACGCCGAAAGTGACGCCTAGCTGGACGACAGCACCCTCGTCACATCAGTCACAGCTGTCCCTGCGCGGCTTGGCATAACATCTTCTCTGAGTCGATATCACATGCGACATCGCTTTGGAAACGGCATCGTGCCGACCGTTCGGGTACGCAAGTGGCCAGTGTGACGACGCCAGCCCTACCCGCCGCCGAGCTTCTTGTAGAAGCTGCCCACGATCGGCGCGACGATGGCGCGGGGCGCGTACCCGCTCGCCACCGACATGGCTTTCGACGTCAGCCCCGGAACGACGCGCATCTTGTTGCGCTCCAACGCATCCAGCGACACGCGGGCGGTGTGCTCGGTCGAGATCCACAGGAAATCCGGCACCAACCGCTCGACCAGCGAGCGTTCGGCGTCGTCGGGCAGATCGGTGCGCACCGGGCCGGGCGCGAGCAGCGTGACGTGCACGCCCGAGCCGCGCAGCTCCCCGCGCAGCGACTCGCTGAAGGTGTTCACGAACGCCTTGCTGGCCGCGTAGGTGGCGTTGTAGGGGATCGGCGAATTGCCCGCCGCCGAACCGGAAATCAGGATGCCGCCGGCCTTGCGCTCGACCATGCCCGGCAGCACCGCCAACGTAAGGTCATGCACGGCAATGGCATTCAGCTGTACCTGCGCCTTTTCCCCCGCCGGGTCGAGGCCGGCCACCGGACCGAACGTCGCCGTCCCGGCGTTGGCGCACAGGATCGAGACGGGACGCGCCGCCAGCTCGTCGCACAGCTTGGCCCGCTCCGTCGGGTCGGCCAGGTCGGCGGGGCGGACTTCCACGGTGACGCGGTAGCGGCCGGCCAACCGCGCGGCCAGCCCGTTGAGCAGGTCCTCGCGTCGCGCGGTGACGATCAGGTTGTGCCCGCGCGCGGCGAGTTCGGTGGCCAGCGCCTCGCCGATGTTCTGCGAAGCCCCGGTGACCACGGCGCGCGCGTCGGGGCTGGGAGCTGGGACCGGCATGCGGCCAATCGTAGACAGGCACGCATTCAATAGAGTGCCGGGCATGAGTCAGCGCACCGCCACACCCGTGACCTCTCGGGTGGTGGCGTGGGCGCTGTGGGACTGCGGCTCCCTCGGCATGAACGCCATCGTGGCGACGTTCGTCTTCTCGGTCTACCTGACCAGCAGCGTGGGCGCGGGCCTGCCGGGCGGCACCTCGCCGGCGAGTTGGCTGGGGCGCGCGCTCGCCGTTTCGGGATTGACCATCGCGGTGTTGGCGCCGCTGGTCGGGGTGTGGGTGGAAGCGCCGCACCGCCGGCGGGTGGCGCTGACGCTGCTGAGCGGCCTCGCGGTGACCTCGACCACCGCGATGTTCCTGATCCGCGACCAGCCGAGCTATCTCTGGGCGGGCCTGGTGTTGCTGTCGGCGACGGCCGCGTGCGGGGACCTTGCCGGCGTCCCGTACAACGCCATGCTGCGCCAGGTGTCGACGCCACAGACGGTGGGCCGCATCTCCGGCCTGGGAGCGGCCTCGGGGTTCAGCGGCAGCGTGGTCCTGCTGGTCCTGGTCTATGTCGGTTTCATCTCCGGCACCGGCCCGGAGCGCGGGTTGCTGCGCGTACCCGTCCAGGACGGGCTCTACGTCCGAGAGGCGATGCTGCTCACCGCGGCGTGGTTCGGGCTGCTGGCGCTGCCGTTGCTGTTCGTCGCGCACCGGCTGCCGGGCTCCGCGCAGCCGTCGCGCCCGGTGGGCATGCTGGGCGGTTATCGCAAGCTGTGGGTCGAGGTGAGCGCGGAATGGCGCCGCGACCGCAACCTGGTCTATTTCCTGGGGGCCAGCGCGCTGTTCCGGGACGGGCTGGCGGCCATCTTCGGCTTCGGTGCGGTGCTCGGCGTCAACGTCTACGGCCTGTCCCAGGGCGACGTGGTGGTGTTCGGCGTGGCGGCCAGCGTGGTGGCCGCGATAGGCGCCGCGGTCGGCGGGTTCGTCGACCATCGGATCGGGTCGAAGGCGGTCATCGTCGGCTCGCTGTCGGCGATCATCGTCGTGGGAGTCACCTTGATGACGCTGTCCGGTGTGCACGCCTTCTGGCTCTGCGGGCTGCTGTTGGCCATGTTCGTCGGCCCTTCGCTCTCGTCGTCGCGCGCCCTGCTGCTGCAGCTGAGCAAGCACGGCGGTGAGGGGGTCGCGTTCGGCCTGTACACGATGACGGGGCGCGCCGTCGCGTTCGTCGCGCCGTGGCTGTTCTCCGTCTTCGTCGACGCGTTCGGCGCCGTGCGCGCCGGCCTCGCCGGGATTTGCCTGGTGCTCACGGCCGGGCTGCTGGCGATGCTGGCGGTGCGCGTCCCGCGCGCCGCCCCCGCCCCGTCGAGCGTGTAGTCAGCGCGAAAAATGTGCCGATTTTTCGCAGTGGTTGCACGTTCGGCGAAAGCGAGCGGCTCCCGCTACCCCCGCGTGTCGCACACCGTCAGGCCCACCCCGACCCGCTGGGTCACCTGAACGCCCGCCACGGTCACCGAGCAGGTGACGTCGTGGCCGAAGTTGACGACGGTGACGTTGGCCGGGTGGGCGGCCGCCTTGGACAGGCTGACCTGTTTCCTCCAGGGCAGCGCGACGTTGAACTCGGTCTGCACGACGTCGCCGGTGCCGATGTAGACGATGCTGATGGCGCGGCCCTCGCCGGTGACGCTGTAGACGACGTCCTCCATCGCCCCCGGCACCGGGGTCTCGGTGGGCGTCAGGGACGCGCTCGGCGGCGGCGCCGGCCGCGGCGTGCGCGACGGCCGTCGGGTCGACGGGGCCGGCGTCGGGGTCTCCTCGCTCGACCCGGGCATGGCGGGCAGGGGCGGGACCGCGGTCTGGGTCTTGATCGCGTCGTTGGCCAGCACCAGCGCGATCACCAGCGCGACGACCAGCAACACCGCCGCACCGGCGCCGAACCACAGCCAACGCGGCGACCTGGGGCCGCCGGGCGGCGGGGGAACCGAGCCCTCCGGCGGCGCCTCACCCTGCGGCGGCAGCTCCCGGCGCCAATACGACGGGAGCTCCTTGGTGTCGTTTTGGCCCGGCGACCACTGCGAGAACTGCCCGCCGTAGGAGGGTGCGTAGGGCCCCGCCTGGTCGGCGTACGCCGGGTCGGCGGGGCGCGGATACGGGTAGCCCTGCGGCCCGGTCAGCCCCGGGCCCGGCGGAGGGGGACTAGACCACCCGGGTCGACGTGGATCGTTCATGTCCACCTCATGGGTTGCAGGGTACCCAAGCCGGCCGCCCCGGCGGGCTCGTCTCAGGGCCGACTCAGGGGCACTGGTTCCCGGCTTGCAACGCGGCGACGGTCATCGCGCGCATGACGGCGCGCGACCGCGCGGCACGGCCGGGCCGTGGGTCGTCCGGTGACTTCATGCTGTGCGGCGTGGAGTTCAGCAGGCCGAAGACGGCGTGGGCGGTGAGCCGGGCGTCGGCTTCGGCCAGCCTCGGGTCGAGCTCGCGCAGCACCCCGACCCAGACCTCGACGTACTGACGCTGCGCCTTGCGCACCTGCTTTTCGGCCGCCTCGGGGAGGTGGGTCAGGTCGCGGTCCTGGATGCGGATCAGGTCGGGCTCGCCCAGCGCGAAGTCGAGGTGAAAGTCGATGAGGTCGTCCAGCGCGGCGGCCGCGTCGGCGTTACGGGCTCGCGCGTCGCGCGCCCCAGCCAGCAGCCGGGTGCTGATCCCGACGAGCAATTCGACCAGCAGCGACTCCTTGTTGGGGAAGTGGCGATAGATCGCCGGGCCGCTGACCCCGGCGGCGGCGCCGATGTCTTCCAGGCGGACCGCCAGGAACCCGCGTTCGGCGAAGAGGCGTTCGGCGGCGGCCAGCAGCTGCAGGCGCCGGTCGGACTTCAACTGGCTGCGGCGATTTGGGGCGTCCGGCACGGTTGCGGGCATGGCCGGCCTCCGTCCCTGAATCCCAAGTTCGGTTAATCGCCACTAACTTAGCACGTTGCGGCCGCAACCGGATTAGGTTGATAGCCGAAGCAGCGGAGGAGCCGTGGCGAACCTTTCCTATGACCGGGGGCCGAGCAGTCCTCCCCTGCTCGAAACGACGATCGGCGCCAACCTCGCCGCCACGGCCGCGACCCACGGGAGCCGTGACGCGCTCGTCGACCTCGCCGCGGGCCGACGCTGGAGCTACGACGAATTCCTGGTCGCCGTGCGTCGGCTGGCGACGGGGCTGCTGCGCGCCGGCATCGGCGTCGGCGATCGGGTCGGCATCTGGGCGCCGAACCGCTGGGAGTGGGTGCTCGCCCAATACGCGACCGCCGAGATCGGCGCCATCCTGGTGACGGTCAACCCCGCCTACCGGGCCCGCGAATTGGAATATGCCCTAACGCAATCCGGGGTCGCGATGGTGATCGCCGCCCGCGATTTCAAGGGCACGGATTACGCCGCCCTGCTCGACGAGGTGGCGCCGCGCTGTCCGGACCTGAGCGACGTGGTGCTGTTGGACGGCGACCGGTGGGACGAGCTGGCCGACGCCAAGGCCGACCCGACCGCGCTCGAGCGGATCGCGGCCACGCTGCGCTGCCACGATCCGATCAACATCCAATACACCTCCGGCACAACGGGATTCCCGAAGGCGGCCACGCTGACCCACCGCAACATCCTCAACAACGGCCACTTGGTGGGCGAGCTGCTCGAATACACCGCGCGGGACCGGATCTGTCTTCCCGTGCCCTTCTACCACTGCTTCGGCATGGTGATGGGCAATCTGGCGGCCACCAGCCACGGCGCCTGCATGGTGATCCCGGCGCCCGGCTTCGATGCGGCCGCCACCCTGCGCGCGGTCCAGGCCGAACGCTGCACCAGCCTCTACGGCGTCCCGACGATGTTCATCGCCGAACTTGGGCTGCCGGAGTTCGACGACCACGACCTGACCAGCCTGCGCACCGGCATCATGGCCGGCTCGCCGTGCCCGGTCGAGGTGATGCGCAAGGTGATCGAGCGCATGCACATGCCGGGGGTCTCGATCTGCTACGGCATGACCGAAACAAGCCCGGTCTCGACTCAGACGCGCTCCGGCGACTCGGTGGAACGACGCGTCGGCACCGTCGGCCGCGCGGGCCCGCACCTGGAGATCAAGGTGGTCGACCCGGTCAGCGGCCAGACGGCGCCGCGCGGGGTGGACGGCGAGTTCTGCACTCGGGGCTATTCGGTGATGGCGGGCTACTGGAACGATCCGGAGCGCACCGCCGAGGTGATCGACGCCGACGGCTGGATGCATACCGGCGACTTGGCCGTCATGGACGAGGAAGGCTACGTGCGGATCACCGGCCGGATCAAGGACCTCATCGTGCGCGGCGGCGAGAACATCTCGCCGCGCGAGATCGAGGAATTCCTGCCCACCCACCCCGACATCGTCGACTGCCAGGTGATCGGGGTGCCCGACCCGCGCTACGGCGAGGAGGTCATGGCGGTGCTCATGCTGCGCGAGGGGGCGCCGGCGCTGACCATCGAGGGGCTGCGGGAGTTCTGCGCCGGCCGGATCGCCCGGCTCAAGATCCCGCGCTACCTGTGGATCGTCGACGAGTTCCCGATGACCGTCACCGGCAAGGTCCGCAAGGTCGAGGTGCGCCGGCAGGCGGTCGAGCACCTGCGCGGACGGGGGTGAGCGCCCTGGACTCGGCGGCGCGTGCGGTGGTACTCTCGCTCCAGTTAATCAAAATTAACTGAATCCTGGAGGCTGCCGCGGCGATGGACAACGTGATGGCGAGGGGTGCGCCGGCGGCCGTCGGGAGGCGCCCGTGAGTTCGACCGTGATGACCGCGCCGTCGTTCGCCGACGAGCACCGGCGACTGGTCGGCGAACTGAACGCCAGGCTGGCCGCCGCCGCCCTGGGCGGCAACGAACGCGCGCGGGAACGCCATGTCAGTCGCGGCAAGCTGCTGCCGCGCGAACGGGTGGATCGCCTGCTGGACCCGGGCAGCCCGTTTCTGGAGCTCGCCCCGCTGGCCGCGAACGGCATGTACGACGACGAATCCCCGGGGGCCGGGATCATCACCGGCATCGGCCGGGTGTCGGAGCGCGAGTGCGTGATCGTCGCCAATGACGCGACCGTCAAGGGCGGCACCTATTACCCGATGACGGTCAAAAAACACCTGCGCGCACAGGAAGTCGCGCTGCAGAACCGGCTGCCGTGCATCTATTTGGTCGACTCCGGCGGCGCGTTCCTGCCGCGCCAGGACGAGGTCTTTCCCGACCGCGAGCATTTCGGGCGGATCTTCTACAACCAGGCGACCATGAGCGCCAAGGAGATTCCGCAGGTCGCCGCCGTGCTGGGGTCCTGCACGGCCGGCGGCGCGTACGTGCCGGCGATGAGCGACGAGGCCGTCATCGTCCGCGAGCAGGGCACCATATTCCTCGGCGGCCCACCGCTGGTCAAGGCCGCCACCGGCGAGATCGTCTCGGCCGAGGAGCTGGGCGGCGGCGACCTGCACTCGCGGGTCTCGGGCGTCACCGACCACCTCGCCGACGACGACGAGGACGCGCTGCGCATCGTCCGCTCGATCGCGGCCACCTTCGGCCCGCGCGAGCCCAGCCAGTGGGAGGTGTGGCCCACCGTCGAGCCCAAGCACGCGCAGACCGAGCTCTACGACGTGGTGCCGCCGGATCCGCGGGTGCCCTACGACGTGCACGAGGTCATCGTGCGGCTGGTCGACGGCGGCGAATTCAGCGAATTCAAGGCCAACTACGGCAAGACGCTGGTGACCGCCTTCGCGCGCATCCACGGCCATCCCGTCGGCATCGTCGCCAACAACGGGGTGCTGTTCAGCGAATCCGCTTTGAAGGGCGCGCATTTCATCGAGCTGTGCGACAAGCGCAAGATACCGTTGCTCTTCCTGCAGAACATCGCCGGGTTCATGGTCGGCCGCGACTACGAGGCCGGGGGCATCGCCAAGCACGGCGCCAAGATGGTCACCGCCGTGGCGTGCGCCCGGGTGCCCAAGCTGACCGTCGTGATCGGCGGATCCTACGGCGCGGGCAACTATTCGATGTGCGGCCGGGCCTATTCACCCCGCTTCTTGTGGATGTGGCCCAACGCCCGCATCTCGGTGATGGGTGGCGAGCAGGCGGCGTCGGTGCTGGCGACCGTGCGCGGCGAGCAGCTCAGCGCATCGGGCAAGCCGTGGTCGCCCGACGAAGAGGAGGCGTTCAAGGCGCCCATCCGTCAGCAATACGAGGACCAGGGCAACCCGTACTACTCCACGGCACGGCTGTGGGACGACGGCATCATCGACCCCGCCCAGACCAGAACGGTTGTCGGGCTTGCCCTTTCGGTGTGCGCCCACGCCCCGCTGGATCCGGTCTCCTACGGCGTATTCCGGATGTGACTGCAGTGTTCGACACCGTGCTTGTGGCCAACCGTGGCGAGATCGCGGTGCGGGTGATCCGCACCTTGCGCCGGATGGGCATCAAATCCGTCGCCGTCTACAGCGACGCCGACGCCACCGCGCGGCACGTGCTGGAGGCCGACGCGGCCGTCCGCCTGGGACCCGCACCCGCGCGCGAAAGCTATCTGGACATCGACAAGGTCGTCGACGCCGCCGTGCGCACCGGCGCCCAGGCGATCCACCCGGGCTACGGATTCCTTTCCGAAAACGCGGATTTCGCCTCGGCGTGCGAACGCGCCGGGGTGGTGTTCTTGGGTCCGCCGCCCCTGGCGATGCAGGTGATGGGCGACAAGATCACCGCCAAGAACGCCGTCGCCGCCTTCGACGTGCCGGTGGTGCCGGGCGTGGCCCAGCCCGGTTTGACCGACGACGATCTCGTCGCGGCGGCCGACGAGGTCGGCTATCCGGTGTTGATCAAGCCGTCGGCGGGCGGCGGCGGCAAGGGCATGCGGCTGGTGGAGGATCCGGCCCGGCTGCCCGGGGCGCTGGTGAGCGCCCGCCGAGAGGCCGCGTCCGCGTTCGGCGACGACACGCTGTTTTTGGAGCGGTTCGTGTTGCGGCCCAGGCATATTGAGGTGCAGGTGCTCGCCGACACCCACGGCACCGTCGTCCATCTGGGCGAACGCGAATGCAGCCTGCAGCGGCGGCACCAGAAGGTCATCGAGGAGGCGCCCTCGCCGCTGCTCGACCCCGGCACGCGCGCGCGGATCGGGGCGGCGGCATGCAACACGGCCCGCAGCGTCGACTACGTCGGGGCCGGCACCGTGGAGTTCATCGTCTCCGCCGATCGGCCCGACGAGTTCTTCTTCATGGAGATGAACACCCGCCTGCAGGTCGAGCATCCGGTGACCGAGGCGGTCACCGGCCTGGACCTGGTGGAGTGGCAGCTGCGGGTGGCCGCGGGCGAGAAGCTGGGCTTCGCGCAGGACGATATCGAATTGCGCGGGCATGCGATCGAGGCCCGCGTGTACGCCGAAGACCCCGCGCGCGGGTTCCTGCCGACGGGCGGGCGGGTGCTGCAGGTGTTCGAGCCCGTCGGCGCCGGGGTGCGGGTGGATTCGTCGCTGCTGGCCGGCACGCGGGTGGGAAGCGACTACGACCCGATGCTGAGCAAGGTGATCGCCCATGGCGACGACCGCGACGAGGCGCTCGCGAAACTCGACGGGGCACTGGCGCGCACCGCGGTGCTGGGCGTGCAGACCAACCTGGAATTTCTGCGGTTCCTGCTGGCCGACGAGCGGGTGCGCGCCGGAGATCTCGACACCGCGCTGCTCGACGAGCGGGTGGCCGATTTCGCGCCGGTGCCGGCCCCCGACGATGTGCTGGCCGCCGGTGGCCTGTTCCGCCAATGGGCGCTCGCGCGTCGCGCTCGCGGCAACCCGTGGGCGGCGCCCACGGGATGGCGGGTCGGCGGTGACGCCGCGCCGGTGCGCACGGCGATGCGCACCCCGCTGCGCAGCGAGACGGTCTCGGTGTGGGGACTGCCCGGCGACGCCAGGGTGCGGGTCGGTGACGGCGAGACCCGTTCCGCCAGTGTGCGAGTCGACGGAGCGTCGATGACCGTGACGCTGGACGGGGTGTCTCGCGAATACCGGTGGGCCGAGGCCGACCGGCACCTGTGGATCGCCGACGAACGCGGAACCTGGCACCTGCGCGAGGCCGAGGAGCACAAGATTCACCGCGCGGCCGGTGCGCGGCAGGCCGAGATCGTCAGCCCCATGCCCGGCAACGTGATCGCCGTGCAGGCCGAATCCGGCGCCGAGGTCTCCGAGGGCGACATCGTGGTCGTCGTGGAGGCGATGAAGATGGAACACTCGCTGGCCGCGCCGGTTTCGGGGCGGGTGGAGGTGCTCGTCTCGGTCGGCGACCAGGTGGCGGTGGACCAGGTGCTGGCCCGCCTCGCGGACTCCGAAGAAAACACCGATGGCAAGGACGAGACATGACTACGTCGATTACTTCCGGGGGCACATTGCCCAAGGAATACGAGGACCTTCGCGACACGGTGGCCGACTTTGCGCGCACCGTCGTCGCGCCGGTGTCGGCCAAACACGATGAGGAGCACAGCTTCCCGTACGAGGTAGTCGCCAAGATGGGCGAGATGGGCCTGTTCGGCCTGCCGTTCCCCGAGGAGTACGGCGGGATGGGCGGCGACTACTTCGCGTTGTCGCTGGCACTCGAGGAACTCGGCAAGGTCGACCAGTCCGTGGCGATCACGCTGGAGGCCGGCGTCAGCCTCGGCGCGATGCCGATCTACCGGTTCGGCAACGAGGAGCAGAAGCGAAAGTGGCTGCCGGACCTGACGGCGGGCCGGGCGCTCGCCGGGTTCGGCCTCACCGAGCCGGGCGCCGGCTCCGACGCGGGCGCCACCCGCACCACCGCCCGCCTCGAGGGCGGCGAATGGGTGATCAACGGCACCAAGCAATTCATCACCAACTCCGGCACCGACATCACCTCGCTGGTCACCGTCACCGCCGTGACGGGCACCCTCGCCGGGGACAGGAAGGAAATCTCGACGATCATCGTGCCCAGCGGCACACCGGGTTTCACCGTCGAGCCGGTCTACAACAAGGTCGGTTGGAACGCATCGGACACCCATCCGCTGACTTTCGCCGACGCCCGCGTGCCGGAGGAGAACCTGTTGGGCCCCCGCGGCAGCGGCTACGCCAACTTCCTGTCGATCCTCGACGAGGGCCGGATCGCGATCGCCGCCCTGGCGACCGGGGCGGCGCAGGGCTGCGTGGACGAAAGCGTCAAGTACGCCAAGGAACGGCAGTCGTTCGGGCAGCCGATCGGTTCCTATCAGGCGATCAGCTTCAAGATCGCACGGATGGAGGCCCGCGCTCACGTCGCGCGCACGGCGTACTACGATGCGGCCGCAAAGATGTTGGCCGGCAAGCCATTCAAGAAGGAGGCGGCGATCGCCAAGATGATCGCGTCGGAGGCGGCAATGGACAATGCCCGCGACGCCACCCAGATCCACGGCGGCTACGGCTTCATGAACGAGTACCCCGTGGCGCGTCACTATCGCGACAGCAAGATCCTCGAGATCGGTGAGGGAACCACCGAGGTGCAGCTGATGCTCATCGCGCGATCGCTGGGGCTGTCGTGAGCACAGGGGACGAAACCGGAAAGTCGATTGTCCAGCGGGGCTTGTGGTTTGAGGAGTTCGAGGTCGGCACGACCTACCTGCACCGGCCCGGCCGCACGGTCACCGAAGCGGACAACGTCTTGTTCACGACGCTGACGATGAACACCCAATCGCTGCACCTGGATGCGGCGTGGGCGGCCGAGCAGCCGGGCTTTCGCGGGGAGCGGCTGGTGAACTCCATGTTCACCCTCTCCACGCTGGTGGGCCTGTCGGTGGCGCAGCTGACACTGGGCACCATCGTCGCCAACCTCGGGTTCTCCGAGGTGTCGTTCCCCAAGCCCGTCTTTCACGGCGACACCCTGTACGCCGAGACGGTGTGCACCGCCAAGCGCGAGTCGAAGAGCCGTCCGGGCGAGGGCATCGTCACCCTGGAACACACCGGCCGCAACCAGCACGGCGACGTCGTGGCGAAGGCGGTGCGCACCACGCTGGTGCAGAAGCGACCCGATTCCGAAAAAGGCACGAAGGAGTCCGGATGAACCTGCGCGAGGCGGGTCCGGCGTGGCTGTTCTGCCCGGCCGACCGTCCCGAGCGTTTCGCCAAGGCCGCCGCCGCGGCGGACGTGGTGATCCTCGACCTGGAGGACGGCGTGGCCGAAGCCGACAAGCCCGCCGCCCGCAAGGCGCTGCGCGAGACCCCGCTGGACCCCGGGCGCACCGTGGTGCGCATCAACCCCGCGGGCACCGACGAGCAGGCCCGCGACCTGGACGCCCTGGCCGATACCGCGTACACCACCGTGATGCTCTCCAAGACCGAATCGGCCGCGCAGGTCACCGCGCTCGCGCCGCGCGAGGTCGTCGGGCTGATCGAGACGCCGCGCGGCGCGGTGTTCGCCACCGAGATCGCGGCGGCCGAGAACACCGTCGCCTTGATGTGGGGCGCCGAGGACCTGGTCGCCACGCTGGGCGGCAGCTCGAGCCGGCGCGCCGACGGCAGCTACCGCGACGTCGCCCGCCACGTCCGGTCGACGGCCCTGCTCGCGGCGTCCGCGTTCGGCCGGATCGCGCTCGACGCCGTGCACCTGGACATCAAGGACCTCGAGGGCTTGCGGGCGGAGGCGATCGACGGCGTCGCGGTGGGTTTCGACGGGACCGTGTGCATCCACCCCACGCAGATCGCGGTCGTGCGCGAGGCCTATCGCCCCGACGAGGAGAAGCTGGACTGGGCGCGGCGGGTGTTGGCGGCGGCGCGGTCCGAGCGCGGGGTGTTCGCGTTCGAGGGACAGATGGTCGACTCGCCGGTGCTCAAGCACGCGCAGGCGTTGCTGCGCCGGGCGGGGGAGCCCGCCTGACACGCCGCTGCGGCGACACGTTGCCGGCTCGGCCTCGATCAACCCGGTGCCGTCGCGTTTGAGCGCATAATGGAAAGCGCGCCAGTGTCGCGACGAGCGGAGCCTTTTGCCCAGCTCGGCTCGGGGCTGAGGAGGCGGTATGGCAGACATTTCCCGGATGCCGCTGACCGTCGACCTCGAACCGGTGCAACTCGTCGCGCCCGACGGCACGCGGACACCCGAATCCCGGTACGGCGGTGACCTTCCCGCCGAGACGCTGTGCTGGCTCTACGAGATGATGGTGCTCACCCGCGAGCTGGACACCGAGTTCGTCAACCTCAAGCGCCAGGGCCAGCTGGCGTTGTACGGACCGTGCCGCGGCCAGGAGGCCGCCCAGGTCGGCGCCACCGCGTGCCTGCGGAAGACCGACTGGCTGTTCCCCCAATATCGCGAGCTGGGCGCCTATCTGGTGCGCGGCATTCCGCCCGGACGCGTCGGGGCGGTGTGGCGGGGGACGTGGCACGGCGGCCTGGAATTCACCAAGAAGTGCTGCGCGCCAATATCGATTCCGATCGGCACCCAGGCCCTGCACGCCGTCGGCGCGGCGATGGCGGCGCAACGCCTCGGCGAGGATTCGGTGACCGTGGCCTTCGTCGGCGACGGCGCCACCAGCGAGGGGGACGTCCACGAGGCCCTGAACTTCGCCGCGGTGTTCACCACACCGTGCGTGTTCTACGTGCAGAACAACCAGTGGGCGATCTCGGTACCGGTATCCCGGCAGACCGCCGCACCTTCCCTCGCGCACAAGGCGATTGGCTACGGGATGCCCGGAATCCGGGTGGACGGCAACGACGTGCTGGCCTGCTACGCGGTGATGGCCGAGGCCGCCGCCCGCGCCCGCGGCGGCGGCGGCCCGACGCTGATCGAGGCGGTCACCTACCGGCTCGGCGCGCACACCACCGCCGACGACCCGACCCGATACCGGTCGCAGGACGAGGTGGACCGGTGGGCGGCGCTGGACCCGATCCCGCGTTACCGCGCCTACCTGCAGGGCCAGGGGGTGTGGTCGGAGCGGCTGGAGGAGCGGGTCGCGGCGCGGGCCAAGCGCATGCGGACCGAACTGCGCGACGCGGTGTTCGACGCGCCCGACTTCGACGTCGACGACGTGTTCACCTCCGTCTACGCGGAGATCACGCCCGGGCTGCAGGCGCAGCGCCAACAGCTGCGGGCCGAACTGGGGAGGCTGGAATGACCCAGCTCGCCGATCGGCCGGCCGGGCGCGACCAACCGCTCGCGGCGGCCGACGTCGCGCTGGGCGCGGGACAGCTGACCATGGTGCAGGCGCTCAACCGCGCGCTGCACGACGCGATGGCCGCCGACGACCGCGTCCTGGTGTTCGGCGAGGACGTGGGGGTTCAGGGCGGCGTGTTCCGGGTGACCGACGGGCTGGCCCAAACCTTCGGCGAGCACCGCTGCTTCGACACGCCGTTGGCGGAGTCCGCCATCGTCGGAATCGCGATCGGGCTGGCGCTGCGCGGCTTCGTGCCGGTTCCGGAGATCCAATTCGACGGATTCTCCTACCCGGCCTTCGATCAGGTGGTCAGCCACCTGGCAAAGTATCGCACCCGCACCCGCGGCGAGATCGACATGCCGGTCACCGTCCGGATCCCGTCGTTCGGGGGAATCGGTGCGGCCGAACATCATTCGGAATCCACCGAGTCCTACTGGGCCCACACCGCCGGCCTCAAGGTGGTGGTGCCGTCCAACCCCGCCGACGCCTACTGGCTGCTGCGCCACGCCATCGCCTGCCCCGACCCGGTGATGTTCCTGGAACCCAAGCGCCGCTACCAGGGCCGCGGCGCCGTCGACACCGGCCGGCCCGAACCGCCCATCGGACGGGCCATGGTGCGCCGGCCCGGCCGCGACGTGACCGTCGTGACCTACGGCAGCCTGGTGAACACCGCAGTGGCCACCGCCGAAGACGCTCAGCGCCAACGACATTGGAGCCTGGAGGTCATCGACCTGAGGTCGCTGGCCCCGCTGGACTTCGAGACCGTCGCCGCGTCGATCCACCGGACCGGGCGCTGCATCGTGATGCACGAGGGCCCGCGCAGCCTCGGCTACGGGGCCGAGCTGGCCGCGCGCATCCAGGAGGAGATGTTCTACGAGCTGGAGGCACCGGTGTTGCGGGCCTGCGGTTTTGACACGCCCTACCCGCCCGCCCGGTTGGAGGGGCTGTGGTTGCCGGGCCCCGACCGGCTGCTGGACTGCGTCGAGCGCGCGCTGGGACTGCCGTGAGCGCCGACGATCGCGTCAAGGCGTTCCGGGTCCCCGACCTCGGCGAGGGGCTGGAAGAGGTGACGGTGTCGTGCTGGTACGTCGGCGCCGGCGACGACGTTGAGCTCAACCAGGTGTTGTGCACGGTGGAGACCGCCAAGGCCGAGGTGGAGATCCCCAGCCCGTACGCCGGACGCATCGTCGAAACCCGCGGGGCCGAAGGCGATGTGCTCAAGGTCGGGGCGGTGCTGGTCCGCATCGACACCGAACCCGGTCCGGCGTCCAACGGCGAGGGCGCGGTGCCGACGCTGGTCGGCTACGGCGCCGACGCGGGCATCGACACCAGCCGTCGGGTCGGCCGGCCGCTGGCCGCCCCGCCGGTGCGCAAGCTTGCCAAGGAGTTGTCGGTCGACCTCGCCTCGGTGCCGCGCGGCGAGGGCGAGGTGATCACCCGCGCCGACGTGCTCGCGGCCGCCCACGTCGCCGGAGACGACGTCCGGCGGGTGCGCGCCGTGCAGGCCCGGATGGCCGAGAAGATGGCGCTGTCCCACCGGGACATCCCCGCGGCGAAGGCCAGCGTGGACGCGGATTGCACCGCGCTGCTGCGGCTCAGCGAGCATGACGGGCGGATCACCCCGTTCGTGCTGACGCTGCGGCTGCTCGTTATCGCGCTGGGCCACAACGCCGTTCTCAACTCCACCTGGGTCGACTCGCCCGAGGGTCCCCAGGTGCACGTCCATCGAAGCGTGCATCTGGGGTTCGGTGTGGCCACCGCGCGTGGGCTGCTGGTCCCGGTGATCGCCGACGCCCAGAGCAAGACGACCCGCGAGTTGGCCGGGCGGACAGCGGAATTGATCACCGGCGCGCGCGAGGGCACCCTGACACCCGCCGAGCTGACGGGCTCGACGTTCACCGTGTCGAACTTCGGGGCGCTGGGCGTCGACGACGGCGTGCCGCTGATCAACCACCCGGAGGCGGCGATCCTGGGGATGGGAGCGATCAGGCCGCGCCCGGTGGTCGTCGGCGGCGAGGTTGTCGCGCGGTCGACGATGACGCTGACGTGCGTGTTCGACCACCGCGTCGCCGACGGCGCCCAGGTGTCGCGGTTCGTCTGCGAGCTCAGGGATTTGATCGAGTCGCCCGAGACCGCGCTTCTGGACCTGTAGCGGCCTTCGGGGCCGCCGGTTTCGGGTTTGCTGAGCCACTTCCGTTTCCAGCTTGTCTTGGACTACCGTCAATGTGTTATGAGGGCGATCGTCGTCGCGATGGCCTCCGCGATCGTGTCGGGGCTTCTCAGCGTCCCGGCGGTGGCGCACGCCGACCCGTGCATCAACGGCACCGTCCGGGGTGGTGGTCCGGGTGGCGACTCTTTCCTGTGCCAGGATCGCGGGTGGTTACACGTCCTACCGACATCCGACGGCGCGACTCAGCCGTTGCCCCCGACGTGCGTGAGGTTTCCGGACAAGTACATGTGCCCGGTCGATGCGCCCGCGCCCGGCCTGGAGTGGACAACTCCGGGCCGCTGGTACCCGGGACACTAAGAACCCCTTGCGGAGCCGTCGGCCACCGTCCGATGCAAGCCCGGCTACTTGCGGCGCGCCGCGGCCAACCTGCTTGCGAATTCCGGTGATTGGAGGGAGGCCGCCTGCGGTCCCAGCTCGGTGCGCATGGCCAGGTCGTGTTGCTCGGTGTCCAGCGATCCCGGGCTGATGGTGGCCCGCATGCTCGCCTTGGTCGCCAGCACCACCTCGCGGGGCGCCGCCGCGGGTCCGGAGGCGAGTTCGAGCGCCGCGGCGACCGGGTCGTCGGCGACGCCGAGCGCCAACCCGTGCCGTACGGCGGCCTCGGCGTCGAAGCGCATCCCGAACAACAGGGCCGCGCGCGCGACCTGCGGGCCGACCGCGCGCTGCAGCATCCAGGTCGCGCCGCCGCCGGGATGCAGCCCCAGCTTCTGGAACCGGGCGTCGAACAGCGCGCCGGGTCCGGCGATGCGCACGTCGGCGGCCAGCGCCAGGTTCAGGCCCGCGCCGACGGCCGCGCCGTTGACCGCCGCGATCGTCGGCAACCGGCAATTGCCGACGGCCATGAACCCGTCGTAGATCCGCCGCAGTCCCGCCTCGGTCTCTCCGCCGCCGGCGGCCCCAAGGGCGCTGAGGTCGGCGCCGGCGCAAAACGCCTTTCCCGCGCCGGTGACCACGACGGCGTGCACGTCGGGATCGGCTTCGGCGCGCTCCACCGCGGCCCGCAACAGCGTCGACATCTCGTCGGTGAACGCGTTGCGCCGGTCGGGGTCGTTGACGGTGATGAGCGCGACGCGCGCGTCGACGCTGAACAGGACGGCCTCGGGCACCAGGTCAGGCTACTCGGCGGGCGCGGCGGCGCGAACCCCACCAGGACCCCGCCATCCGGTCTCGAGCGCCACGGCCACCGGAAGCCGGCGTGGCCTCTGGCAGTGCGGGCCGGGGTCGCAGCCGAGTGCGGCGGTTTCGCCGACGCCCTGTCCGTTCATCGGTATCGTTCGAGCCGTGCTTGAGTCGTCCATTCCCGCCGTGCTGCGGGAGCGCGCCAGGCTGCAGCCCAGTGAGACCGCTTATACATATGTCAATTACGACCAGGACCCGGCGGGCGTCGCGGAAAACCTGACATGGGCGCAGCTGTATCGGCGCACGCTGAACGTTGCGCGAGAGCTCAAGGCTCGCGGGTCCACCGGTGACCGCGCCGTGATCCTGGCGCCGCAGGGACTCGAGTACGTCCTCGGGTTCCTCGGCGCGCTGCAGGCCGGCCAGATCGCCGTTCCGCTTTCGCTGCCACTCGGCGGCTCCAGCGACGAGCGGGTAAGCGCCGTCCTGCGTGACGCGTCACCGTCGGCCGTTCTCACGACGTCCGCCGTCGCCGCCGACATCGCCGGGTCCATCAAGGTGGATTCCGGCGAGCGCGCGCCATCGGTCGTCGAGGTTGATCTGCTGGACCTGGACGCGGAGCACGAAGCCCCCGCCGCGGGCGAGGATCTGCCTGATGTTGCGCATCTGCAATACACCTCGGGTTCGACGCGCACTCCGGCGGGAGTCGTGGTGTCGCACAAGAACATTCAGGTCAACTGCGAGCAGATCATCGCCGCCTACTACGAGGACGGGATCGCCCCGCCCGACACCACCGTGGTGTCGTGGCTGCCGCTTTTTCACGACATGGGTCTGATCTTTGGCATCGCCTTCCCGATCCTGTGCGGGTTTCGCACCGTGCTCACCAGCCCGCCGTCGTTCTTGCAGCGGCCGGCGCGGTGGATGCAACTGCTGGCCGGCAACGGTCACGCCTTCTCGGCAGGACCCAACATCGCCTTCGAGCTGGCGGCCCGCAAGACGTCCGACGACGACATGGCCGGCCTTGACCTCGGCAAGGTGCGCAACATCCTCAACGGCGCCGAACGGGTCAACCCCCCGACGCTGCGGCGCTTCGCCGAGCGGTTCGCCCGGTTCAACCTCCGCCCCGAGGCCTTACGACCCTCCTATGGCCTCGCGGAAGGCACGCTCTACGTGGCCACCCTGGACACGGGCAAACCACCGAAAACCGTCTTTTTCGAATCCGAGAAACTGACCGCCGGCCAGGCCAAGCGGCGCGAAAGCGGCGACGGCACACCGCTGGTCAGCTACGGCATGCCGCGGTGGCCGACGGTGCGCATCGTGGACCCCGAGACCCGCACCGAGTGCCCGCCCGGAACCGTCGGCGAGATCTGGGTGCACGGTGACAACGTCTGCTCCGGCTACTGGCAGAAACCCGAGGAAAGCGAACGGACCTTCGGCGCAACGCTTCTCGACCCGTCGGGCGGTGCACCCGAGGCGCCGTGGCTGCGCACCGGAGACCTGGGCTTCTTCTCCGACGGTGAGATGTTCATCGTCGGCCGCATCAAGGATCTCCTGATCGTCTACGGGCGCAACCACTCTCCGGACGACATCGAGGCGACGATTCAGGAGATCACCGCGGGCCGCGTGGTGGCGATCGCGGTCCCCGACGACGACGGCGCCGAAAAGCTGGTCACGATCGTCGAACTCAAGAAGGGTGACGACTCCGAGGAGGCCGCCCGCAAGTTGGGCGCCGCCCGCCGCGACATCACCGCGGCGATATCGCGGGTGCACGGCCTCAGCGTCGCGGATCTCGTTCTGGTGCCGCCGCATTCGATCCCCCTCACCACCAGCGGCAAGGTCCGGCGACGGGACTGCCTGCAGAAGTACCTGCACGACGAGTTCACCCGGCTGGACACGTCCGTCCCCAAGCCGGAGCCGCGCGCGGTCGACGACGCCGCCGCGGTCGCCGAGGCCGATTCCGGCTGGGCCCAACGGTTGCGCACGCTTCGCCGCCAGCAGCACGACCTGTTGCTGGAGGTGGTGTGCTCGCAGGTGGCCACGGTGCTGGGCCAGCCCAGCGCCGACGACATCGACCCCGAGTGCGCCTTTCAAGACCTGGGATTCGACTCGGTGAAGGCCACCGAGCTGCTCGACCGGCTCAAGGCCGAGACCGACCTGGCGTTGCCGCCCACGCTGGCCTTCGACTACCCGACCCCCGACGAGTTGGCCACCCAGCTGGGCCGGCTGCTCAGCGGACCGGCCGGGGCCGCCGCGCCGGTCGAGTCGCGGGTGGCGATCGACGAGCCCATCGCCGTGGTGGGGATGGCGTGCCGGTTTCCCGGCGGGGTGGATTCGCCTGCGGCGCTGTGGGATCTGGTGGCCGGCGGCACCGACGCGATGGGGCCGTTCCCGGCCGATCGCGGCTGGAACCTGGCGGACCTGTTCGACCCCGACCCCGACGCGGTCGGCAAGACCTATACCCGCTCGGGAGGCTTCCTGGTCGGGGCGGCCGATTTCGACGCGGAGTTCTTCGGGATCTCGGGGCGCGAGGCCCAAACCATGGACCCCCAGCAGCGGTTGCTGCTCGAGGTGTGCTGGGAAGCGTTGGAAACCGCCCGCATTGACCCCGCCGGCCTGGTGCGCTCGGAGACCGGGGTGTTCATCGGGGCCTGGTCACAGCAATACGGCGCGGGCGGCTCCGACGGCGCGGAAGGGTACGGCCTGACCGGCCTGTCCACCAGCGTCGCCTCCGGGCGCGTCGCGTACACGCTGGGCCTGCAGGGACCGGCCATCACCATCGACACGGCGTGCTCGTCGTCGCTGGTGGCCACGCACCTGGCTTGCCAGTCGTTGCGCGACGGCGAGTCGTCCCTGGCGCTGGCCGGCGGCGCCACGGTGATGACCACCCCCTCGGTGTTCACCGAGTTCGCCCGCCAACGCGGGTTGGCCGCCGACGGGCGGTGTAAAGCGTTCTCCGCCAACGCCGATGGGACGGGCTGGGGCGAGGGCGCCGCGGTGCTGGTCCTGGAACGGCTCAGCGACGCCCGGCGCAACAACCATCCGGTGCTGGCGGTCATCGCCGGCTCGGCGATCAACCAGGACGGCGCCTCCAACGGCTTGACCGCCCCGAACGGGCCGGCCCAACAGCGCGTCATCGCCCAGGCCGCGGCCAACGCCGGGGTGGCGCTCGATCAGGTCGACGTGGTCGAGGCGCACGGCACCGGCACCACCCTGGGTGACCCGATCGAGGCGGGCGCGCTGATCGCCACCTACGGCACCGCGCGCAGCGCCGAGCGCCCGCTGTGGCTGGGGTCGATCAAATCCAACATCGGCCACACCCAGGCCGCCGCCGGGGTCGCCGGGGTGATCAAGATGATCGAGGCCCTCAACCACGACAGCCTGCCCCCGACGCTCAACGTCGATCGGCCCAGCCCGCACGTCGACTGGTCGGCCGGCACCGTGCGGCTGCTCACCGAGGCGGTGGCGTGGCCGCACACCGATCATCCCCGCACCGCGGCCGTGTCGTCGTTCGGCATCAGCGGCACCAACGCGCACCTGATCCTGCAACAGGCCCCCGCCCCGCCGGACGAACCGGCCGAACCCCCGGCCCAAAAAGCCGGGCTGCTCATCTGGCCGGTCTCGGCGCGCAGCCCCGCGGCGCTGCGGGCCCAGGCCGACCGCCTCCACCGGCACCTGGTCGCCCACCCCGACCTGGATCTGAGCGACGTGGCCTACAGCCTGGCCACCACTCGCGCCCACCACCCGTACCGGGCGGTGATCACCGCGCCGGTGGCCGCCGCCGATGCCCGCGAAGACCTGCTGGACGCGCTGGACGCCCTGCGCGCCGGCCAACCCCACCCGCGGCTGACCCAGCACCACTACCAGGCCCACGTGCGCGGCAAGACCGTGTTCGTCCTGCCCGGCCAGGGCGCCCAGTACGCCGGCATGGGCCGAGACCTCTACGAGAACAACCGCGTCTTCGCCGACACCGTCGACGCCTGCGACAAGGCGCTGCACCCGTTCACGGGCTGGTCGGTGCGCGACGTCTTGTACGAGGAACCCGGCGCGCCGGCGCTCGACCGCGTGGACGTGGTGCAGCCGGTGCTGTTCACGATGGCGGTGTCGCTGGCCGAGGTGCTGGGCCACGACGGCATCGTCCCCGACGCGGTGATCGGCCACTCGCAGGGCGAGATCGCCGCGGCCTACATCGCCGGGGTGCTGCCGCTGCCCGAGGCCGCCAAGGTGGTGGCGCTGCGCAGCCGGGCGCTGAGCGACCTGCGCGGCACCGGCGGCATGGCGTCGGTCCTGCTGGACGCCGAGCAACTGAGGCCACGCCTGCAGCCCTGGGGCGAGAAGCTGAGCGTCGCCGCGATCAACGGCCCGACCCACACCATCATCAGCGGCGAACCCGCCGCGCTGGAGGAGTTCAGCGCGGCCTGCGAGCGTGACGGCATCCAGATCCGGACCATCGCCGTCGACTACGCCTCGCACTCCGCGCAGGTCGAACCGGCGCGCGAACGGCTCCTGGCCGAGCTGGCCCACCTGGCCCCGGCACCCGCCCGAATACCGCTGTATTCCACGGTGGGCCAAGCGCTTTCGGCCGACCCGCTGGACACCACCACCATGGACGCCGACTACTGGTATCGCAACCTGCGCGAGCCGGTCCGGTTCCACGACCGCGTCGTGGAGCGCCTGGCCGCCGGCGAGTGCACGTTTGTGGAGCTGTCCCCGCACCCGGTGCTGGCACCCGCGCTCACCGACACCCTGGCCGAGGCCACGGGCCGGACCCAGCGCACCCAGTCCGGGGTGGTCATCACGCTGCACCGCGACCGCACCGACCGCGACAGCCTGGCCAGCGCGCTGGCCCAGCTGCACAACCACGGCCACAGCCCGTCGTGGTCGGCCGTGCACCCGGGCGCCCGCACGGTCGGGCTGCCCACCTATCCCTTCGAGCACCGTCGCTACTGGCTGGCCGCCGCGCCGACGGGCGACGCCGGCGGGTTGGGCCTGGACCGCGCGGAGCACCCGCTGTTGGGCGCGGTCGCCCCGCTGGCCGACCAGGACCAGGTCATGGTCAGCGGGCGGCTCTCGCCCGGCACGCAGGCCTGGCTGGCCGGCCACCAGGTCAACGACACCGTGGTGTTCCCCGCGACCGGGTTCATCGACGCGATCCTGCGCGTCGGCGAGTTCGCCGACTGCCCCGGGATCGACGATCTCGTCCTGCACACGCCCCTGACCCTCTCGGAGCAGGCTCCCGCCGACCTGCAGATCCTGGTGCAGCCGTTCGACGGGGACGGGCGGCGCCCGTTCAGCGTGCACTCGCGCACCGGCGGCCCGACGGGCGCGTGGACGCTGCACGCCAGCGGTGTCCTGAGCGCCGATCAGCCCGCCGGCCCGCCACCCGCGCCGCCGATCGGGGTGGCGCCGGTCGACCAGGACGGCTACTACGAACGGCTGGCCCAGCTGGGCTACCGCTACGGCGGCGTGTTCCGTTCGCTGCGGGGCATCGGCACCGACCCCACGCGGCCCGACGTCGTCTACGCCGAGGTGGAGCTGCCCGCCGGCACCGATGTCGCCGGCTACGGCATCCACCCCGCCCTGCTCGACGCCGCCCTGCACCCGCTGGCCTCCGTGGCCGACCCGTCCGGCGAGGCCGGTGCGCTGCGCCTGCCGTACGCGTTCAGCGGGATCACCCTGCACGCCACCTCGGCGACCCAGCTGCACGTGCAGCTGACCCGCACCGCCGACGACACGTTCCAGTTGCACGCCACCGACCCCGCCGGCGCCCCGGTGATCACCATCAACGCGCTGACGCTGCGCGCGGTCGCCGACCAGATCGGCCGCCCGGCGTCGATGGCCGGCCTCGCCGACAGCATGTTCGAGCTGACCTGGCCCCCGGCGCCCGAGCTGCCCGCGCCGTTGGTCACCCAGCTGCCGGCGTGGACGGACGACCCGGCCACCCTGACCCCGTGCCCGGAGCTGGTGATCTGGCGGCTCCCCACCGATATTGACGGCGACCCGCCGCGGCGGGCCCACGCGCTGACCCGCGACGTGCTGGCCCAGCTGCAGGGCTGGCTGGCCCGGACCGACAACGCCCACAGCCGGCTGGTGATCGTCACCCGTCACGCGGTCAGCGTCGGCGCCTACGACGGCGTCCCCGACCTGGCGCAGGCCGCGGCGTGGGCGCTCATCCACACCGCCCAAAACGAGCAACCCGGCCGCATCGTCCTCCTCGACACCGACGACAACCCGGCCACCGCCGCCGCACTGCCGGGCGTCGCCTCGACACCCGACGGCGAGCAGCAGCTGGCCGTGCGCAACGGCGTTGCCCACGCCCCGCGCCTGGCCCGCACCCCGACCCTGAGCCCGCCGGACGCCCCCGCCTGGCAGCTGGGCAGCACCCGCAAGGGGGACCTCGGCAACCTGGCCCTGCTTCCCGCCGACCCCCCAACGACGCTGGCGCCCGGGCAGATTCGCGTTCAGGTGCGCGCCGCGGGACTGAACTTCCGCGACGTGGTGGTCGCGCTGGGCGTCATCGCCGACGAGGGCATGGGCAGCGAGGCCGCCGGGATCGTCCTCGAGGCCGGACCCGATGCGTCGCTGCGCCCGGGCGACGCGGTGATGGGCCTCTTCCCGCACAACGCGTTCGCGCCCACCGCGGTCACCGACGAGAACATGGTGGTGCCGCTGCCCGACGGGTGGTCGTTCACCCAGGCCGCGTCCGCGCCGATCGTCTACCTGACCGCGTACGTCGCGCTGGCCGAGATCGCCGGGCTGTCGGCCGGGCAGCGGGTGCTCATCCACGCCGCCGCGGGCGGCGTCGGGCAGGCCGCCATCCAGATCGCCCGCCACCTCGGCGCCGAGGTGTTCGCCACCGCCCACCCGAACAAACACCACGTGCTCACCGAGCTGGGGGTCGAGCCCGGCCACATCGCGTCGTCGCGCACCCTGGATTTCGTCGAGGCCTTCAAGGCGGCCACCGACGGGCGCGGCATGGACGTCGTGCTCAACAGCCTGCGCGGGGAGTTCGTCGACGCCTCGCTCGGGTTGCTGCCGCGCGGGGGCAGTTTCATCGAGATCGGCAAGACCGACATCCGCGCGGCCGACGACATCGCCGCCGCCCATCCCGGAGTCGACTATCGGGTCTACGACCTGAGCAGCGCGCCAGCGGAATCGCTGCAGCCGGCGTGGGCGGCGCTGACCAAGCTGTTCGCCGGCTGTGTGCTGAGGCCCGTGCCCACTACGAGCTACGGCCTGGTGAGTGCGCCCCAAGCGTTCCGCGACATGAGCCAGGCCCGCCACACCGGAAAGATCGTCCTGATCCCGCCCGCGGTGCTGGCCCCCGAGGGCACCGCGCTGATCACCGGCGGCACCGGGATGCTGGGCGCGCTCTTCGCCGAACACCTGGTCACCCGCTACGGCGTCCAGCATCTGCTGCTGTTGTCGCGCAGCGGGCCCGACGCCGCGGGCGCCGGCGAATTGCGGGAACGGTTGGAGGGGCTGGGCGCTCAGGTCGCCATCACCGCGTGCGACACCGACGACCCCGCGGCGCTGGGCGCGGCGCTCGACACCGTCGGCCGGCCGTTGACCGCGGTCATCCACGCCGCGGGCGTCCTGGACGACGCGGTGGTGACCGAGCTGACTCCCGAACAACTCGACAGGGTCTTGGCCGCCAAGGCCGACTCGGCCTGGCACCTGCATCGCCTCACCGCCGACCGCGACCCGGCCGCGTTCGTCCTGTTCTCCTCGGCCGCGGGCATCCTGGGCGGCCCCGGGCAGGCCAATTACGCGGCCGCCAACGCGTTCCTCGACGCGCTGGCCCGCCACCGCCAGCACACCCAGCGCCAGGCCACCAGCGTCGCCTGGGGCTACTGGCAGGCCCCCAGCGGCATGACCGCCCACCTGAGCACCGCCGACCTGACCCGCCTGACCGGCGCCGGGCTCACACCGATCACCAGCGAAAAGGGCCTGGCACTGTTCGACGCCGCATTGGCCAGCCAACGGGCGAACCTGGTGGCGAGCCCGGTCAACGTCGGCGCGCTGGCCCGTCACGCGCGGCAGAACCGGCTGGACCCGATCCTGTCCGCCCTGACCCATGTGCGGCCCCAAGCCGCCGCGGCCAGCCCCCGCACGCTTTCCGCCCGGCTGGCCGGCCAAAGCCCCGAGCAGCGACTCGACACCCTGACCAAGATCGTCACCGCCACCACCGCGGCCGTGTTGGCGCACCCCGACCCGGACGCCCTCGACCCCGACCGTCCCTTCAAAGACCTCGGCATCGACTCGCTGACCGCCCTGGAACTGCGCAACACCGTCAACCAGCACACCGGCCTGAGCTTGCCGGCGACGCTGGCCTTCGACCACCCCACCCCGACCAAGCTCGCCGCCCACCTGGCGGGCCTGCTCACCGACAGCGCCGCTCCCGCGGTCGCGGCGGCTGAGGTCAATACGCCTGCGCCGGTGGACAATTCGCTCGCCTATCTGGATCAGGCGGCGTTCCTCGCGCTGCGGGCGGTGCACGGCGCGCTGATCCAGGTGACGTGGATCTACGACCGTGCCGTCAACCTCGACGGGTTGCGGCGATTTCAGCGCAACCTGGGGCACGGGTTGCTCGGACGGTTGATCGAACGGTCGCCGGTGCCCTTCGCGCGTGACCACTGGGTGCTGGCGCCAGCGCCGGAGGACATCGACGTCGCCGCGCCGCGGCCGCGCGCCGAGGTGAACGCCTGGGTCGACGAGCGGGCGCGCCTGCCCATCGACCCGGAATGGGGACCCGGCTGGCACCTCGGCGTGTTGCCGCTCGAGGACGGCGGCACCGCGGTGAGCCTGGTGGCGTCGCACATGATCGTCGACGCCATCGCGTTCGGTCAGGCGATCGCCGACGCCGCCGAGGGCAGGACACTCGACCTGGGCTACCTGCCCGCGCGGTCGCGCCCACTGCGTCGCGCGGTGCGCGAGGACCTGCGGCAGACCGTCAAAGACCTGCCCGACGTGGCGCACGCGCTGCGGGCGGTGGCGCGACGGGCCCGCCGCGACCGCGCGGAGCTGAAATCGTCGATCAAGGCGGCGCCGCCCGCCCCGCGGGCCTCCGGCGGCGATCAGGCGGTCGAGGTGCCCGCCGTCTCCGCGTACATCGACCTGACGGAATGGGATGCCCGCGCGAAAAGCCTTGGCGCAAGCAGCAACTCGCTGGTGGCGGGGATCGCGTGCCGGCTCGCGGTGCGGGTGGGGCGCGTGCAGGACGACGGGAAGGTCACCCTGCGATTCCTGGTGTCGCTGCGGACCGACGGCGACACCCGCGGCAACGCCCTGACGAGCGTGGACGTCGCCGTCGACCCCACGCACGCGGCCACCGACCTGGCGGACATGCAGGGCAGCATCACCCAGGCGATCCTCGCGGCGATGGAGGACCCCGACAACGAGTGGTTGGCGCCGCTACCCCTGGCGGCGATGACGCCCGTCTGGGCGGCCCGCCGGGTGGCCGGGATGGCGGCCGGCGGCGGCAGCCTCCCCGTCACCTGCTCCAACGTCGGCGACCTGTCGCCGGCGGCGAACCGGCCCGACGGTACCGACGCCGACTATGCCTACCTGCGAAACCTCGAGCCCGACATCAAGAAGAGCACGCTCGAGGCCATGGGCGGGCAGCTGTTCCTGGGTTCGGGGCGGGGCCGCGGGAAGATGTCTCTCAGAATCTCTGCGTATGTTCTCGGCCGGCCAAATACCAAGGGTGACCTGCTCGAGAAAGTGTCGGGTACCTTCGCCGAATTCGATCTGAACGCGGAGATCGACTGCTGACAGATTTGCCGTGATACATTCCCGGACTATTGGACTCGGGGGTTGTGCGGAGGCTCACGATGGTAGTCACACGGCGATGGAACGAGTCGGACGAAGCCAAGGTCGGCTACGTCAAAGATCTGTTTGCGGCGCTGGCCAAGCGCTACAACCTGATGACGGATGTGTGGACGCTCGGGCTTCATCGCCTGTGGAAGCGCCAGGCCATGAGGCTTTTGGCGCTCCGGCCCGGTGAACGGGTGCTGGACGTGGCGACCGGAACGGGCGATCTGGCGTTCGTGGAGGAGGCGGCCGTCGGGCCGGGAGGCCAGGTCACCGGCGTCGACTCCTGCGCGCCGATGCTTGAGGTCGCCCGCGGGCGACAACACGGTGCCGTCGACTTCCAGGAGGGCGACGCCATGGACCTGCGATTCCCGGATGCGTCGTTCGACGTGGTCACGATCGGCTTCGGGCTGCGCAACGTCGCCGACCGCGTCCAGGCGTTGCGCGAGTTCCGGCGCGTCCTGCGGCCGGGCGGCCGGTTGATGGTGCTCGATTTCAGCCGGCCGACCTCGAGGGTGCTGGCAGGCCTCCACGACCTGCTCTACTTCCGCGTGATGCCGGTGGCGGGCCGGGCCGTGGCGTGGCATCGCGACGCGCATCATTACACCGCCGATTCGATCCGGACCTGGCTGTCGCGGGACGAGTTGCGCGACGCGATGGTGGAAGCGGGCTTCGTCGATGCCCGCTACACATCGCTGAGCACCGGGTTCGCTACGGTCCATTTCGGTTCGCGCGCGGCCGGCGAATCGTAATGAACCCGGGTCAATGGCTCAGCTGGGACGCGACGAAAGTCGCGGCCTGACCGGGCATCCCGGACTGCGCATACGACAGGTGCGCCGCGGAGAACATCTCGTCATGCGTGGGCAGCGACAGGCCCCCGGGAGAGCAGATCGGATCGCCGGGCGCACACAGGTCAATGGCCTTGGCCCCATACCACGGGCTGATGTCGCTGATCGGCCCCCCGAGATATCGAACCGTCGGATTCCCGAAGACGGCGACCGCAGCGACGTGATCGGCCTCGTCCGCCGATAGCGTCGCGGCGTTGAAGCCCGCAATCGATGCTCGGGCGATGGTGACCAGATCCGTCACCATCGCGCCTTGGGAATATCCGCCGAGCACCAGCTTGGTGGCGGGGCAATTCGCAACCATGGATTGAACGTGAGCGCTCGCATCGCCGGCGCCGGCAGAAGCAGACGGGGGCCAATCTTCGGTCGCTGGGTAGTTGACCGGATACACCCCGACGGACCGACCGGCGACCTGCGAGCGCAGCGAATCGACAAACGCCGTCCCGACCCCACCGATACCGGGTGGTTCGTCGGTGCCGCGCGCAAACGTCACGTCGACATCGGGACAGGGGGCAGCGGACGCGAAGGGGGCCATCGGTGCGCTCAGCAGGGCCGCCAAGGTTGTCACCACCGCGGCGGCCGGCGAACAAGCGAACAGCCGTGCGTTCACGTACTGATGCTGACATATCGCGACGCGAAACGTTGCGTCCAATTTGTGAGCTTGGCGCCTCGGCTCGGCGGCCGCCGCGAAACGAGCGTGTTCGATCGCGTTGCCGTCTTCAGCTGATCTGGTGGCCGATGTGCTCTTCGGGCGGCAACCCTGAGGTGAGCATGGCTTGGATTGCGGGCGCGGCGAGCGCGACCAACGCCTCGGCGTCCGCGTCGGCGAGGATGGGAACTCCGATGATTCGTCGTCCGAGGACGCCTGTCGCCGTGTAGACACTGACGTCCCATCCAGCCATAAGCATGGTCGGAGACCAGTTTTCCTGCGGCACAGAGGGTTCGGCCACGGTAGCGCTTCGAGCGGCTATCGGGCTGTCGACAGTGCGCGTCCAATGGTCGACCGGCAGAGGCAGTTGTCGAAGGGCTGAAAAGGCGAAAGGCGGCGGCGACTCGTTGACAGCCGGCGTCATTCAGTGCGACAGTGCGTACGTACGTATCGAAAATGACGTTTTCAAAATGCGCAGCGCGCTGGAGGCGGAGGAACCGTGGCTGATGAGCAGGCCCCGACCGCGTGGAAAAACCCGATGGCGTGGTTGCCCCACACGATTGCAGAGACGGCGTTGTCCGGTGGCGGCGGCGAGGACCCACAATTGGCCGAGGCGTGGGCCCACCTGCAGGAGCGCCTGAACGCAGCCGAGCAACTGGTGGTGTCGACTCCGGTCAACAAGAACCGGATCGACTATGCGTCGGGGATGCGCCACCTGATGGTCTTGCTCGCGGCCGGAACCGATGTGGCGCTGCGCGTGGACCCGGATCCGGTACTCGCGGTTACCCGGGCCAAGACGGACGACATCATCACGTGGGGCCTCGAATGTCCGGACTGCGTGTACATGAATGCCAGCATGCGTGCTGGCGAGACCTATCGGTTATTCGGCAATCGAGGCACTGCCCGCTACGTCGGCCTGCAGACGATGGACGGGATGGCCGCCGTCACCAATCGTCTCGTCGACGAACTCAAAGTGGACCCCGACGGGAACTTCGAGGCAATCCTCTCGGCCGATGAGCACGAAGGGAACTGGCTCAAGCTCGCCGGCGATCATCCCACACTGACGGTGCGGAACTTCCTATACGACTGGGACACCGAGACCCTGGCTTCGCTGAAGATCGAACGTATCGGCGACCCTGCCGAGCAGAAGGACCGCTCCGTCGACCTGGATGTTTCGGTCTCGCGCCAGCTTTACGCGTTGGGGGAATTCGTCTACGACAACCTGAAGTTCTTTCTCGACTTCGGGGCGATGCCCGAAGCCAACGACTTCGTGCCCCCGATGGACATGAGCTCGATGGGCGCGGCGGCCGAGAATCGGCCGGTCATAGGGCGATTCGAATTGGATCCCGATGAAGCCTTGATCCTGGAGTTCGAACCTCCGAAGGGTGTCTACTGGAGCCTCTCGTTGGGCAATCCGTGGCTGGAGACGATCCACTACGGACTCCACCAGTCCAGCCTCAACGGTCATCAAGCGGTCGTTGATCCCGACGGGATAGCGCGCTTCGTTCTGGCCACGCGGGATCCCGGCGTGGCGAATTGGCTTGACACGGCTGGGCACAGCAACGGCGCCATGCTCCTGCGCTGTGTCCGCACCGAGACTGCCCCCGTACCGAGCACCCGCGTCGTGGCGTTCGGCGAGGTTCTGTCGGCATTGCCGTCTGACACCACCATGACAACCCCCGAGGAACGCGCGCAGGTCATCGAATCGCGCCGCCGCGCCGTACACGAAAGGTTCTATCGATGAGCTTCTCCGCAGACGAACTGGAAGAGGGGGCCCGCAACGCTACCGGCCTCGAAGATTTCGGCACGTCCTACTACCGTCAGGGCCTCGAGCGGACCATCGACAGTTTGAACAGCGAGGCCCAGCTCAACGACATGGGCCGAGTGATCCAGCACGCGACCATCAGCAACGCGCTCATTCAGCGGTTGAAGATCGTGGACACCTACAAGCAGCATCCGGAGATCGGCGACGAGGTGGTCGAGGGTCCCGTGGTGATACTCGGCCTACCCCGTACCGGCACGACGGCTCTGGGGCAATTGGTGGCAAATGATCCGCAGTTCCGGTCGCTACGGACCTGGGAGTCGCAAGCGCCCACGCCCCCGCCCGAGGCCGCCACCCAGCACACCGATCCGCGGATCGCGCAGGCCGCCGAGGGCATCACGATGATCGATCAGATGTTCCCGGAATTCAAGTCGATGATGAGTACGGGACCCGAAGTCGCTACCGAGTGCCAGGATCTGATGGGAATGAGCTTTCGCACCTATCATTTCGACGGCGTAGTCCGCGTCCCCAGCTATATCGACTGGCTGTTGGAAACGGATATGCGGGAGACCTACGAGTTCCACCAGCAGGTCCTGAAACTTCTCCAGTGGCATTGCAAGCCGAGTCTCTGGCACCTGCGCACACCGGTGCACATGTTTGCCCTCGACGCCTTCGTCGAGGTATATCCCAATGCCAAATTCCTATGGAGTCATCGTGATCCAGCGAAGGTGCTGGGTTCGGTGTGCAGTCTCATCTCTTACATTCGCAGCTGGAGCAGCGACCGCAAGGATCCGCACGAACTAGGGGCCGAGCAGCTGGCCTGGTGGGCCAAGGGGATCGGGCGGGCGATGGAATTTCGTAAGAAGTTCGGCGACGACCGCTTCGTCGACGTGTCGTTCGCGGACCTGCAGACCGACTCGGTCAAGACGGTGGCCGACAGCTACGAGCAACTCGGCCTCACCTTCACAGATGCTGCACGCGCAAAGGTGCAGGCGTGGGCCGACGGGCACAAGCCCGGCCAGCACGGCACTCATTCGTACGAATTGGCGGATTATGGATTGACCGAGGGACAGGTGCGCGAGGCGTTCAGCGACTATCTGGCGACCTACGACGCATCGGCCTGATGGAACCCGGCATCTCGGGCGGACGAAAGAAACTCGCGCCCGATCCGCGGATCCGGACCGCTATTCTCTCCGCCGCCACCGAGATTGTGCGCGAGAACGGCGTAAGCGCACTCAACATCGCCGGCGTGCTCAACCGGTCGCAGCTGGGCACCAGGGCCTTCTATCGGCACTTCGACTCCAAGGACCAACTCGTGTCTGCGCTATTCCTTGAGATGGCGGGTGCCGAAATGCAACGGCTCGAGTCGCTTATGGCCTCCGCACCTGATGCCGTTCGCGCCGTAGCCGCCTGGATCGACGGCCGTCTCGACCTGGCCTTCAACGTCGAGATCCGGTCGGACCTGCGCCAGCTGTCGCTGGAAGCCCAGTCGCAGATGTTCGCTGCACCGGAGCTGGTCGGCCCGGCATATCGGGAGATTCTGCGCCCGCTCATCGACCAGCTCGAACGCGGACGAGACGCGCGGCTATTCCGCGACATCGATCCCGAGGTCGAGGCACTTTCGATCCAGGGCGTCGTGTGGTCCAACGTCGAACGCCATTGGGCCACAGCAACTTGCGACCTCAAGAATACTCGGCAGCGCGTACAGCGATTCTGTCTTGGCGGCCTCGGTGTAGCTCCCAAGACCATCCACGCGGTTCTCAGTGAACCGCGATCGAAACAAAAACCGTTGAAGCGCAACGCATCCAAATAGGCACATTCAAGGAGAGGGAGAGCATGGACTTAGGTCTAGCGGGTTCGGCCGCGGTGGTCACCGGCGGCAGCAAGGGCATGGGTTTGGCGATCGCCGAGACGCTGGCCGCCGAAGGGGCGAAAGTCGCGGTGATGGCCCGCGGTCGGGACGCCCTTGATGCCGCCACGAAATCACTCATGGCTGCGGGTGCCCCCGATGCCGTGGGCATCAGTGTCGACATGTCGAACGGTGACTCCATCGCAGCGGGATTCCAAGAGGTACAGGAACGATGGGGCGCGCTCAACAGCTTGGTCCACACCATCGGACCGGGCGACGGGTATTTCGAGGAGATGGACGACGCCGAGTGGGACGCTGCGTTCGCGTTGGGCACCATGTCCGGAGTGCGTTCGATCCGCGCTGCGCTGCCCATGCTGCGGGCAGCGGACTGGGCACGCGTCGTCACCCTTTCGGCGCACTCGATCCAGCGGCAGAATCCGCGGATCGTCGCCTACACCGCGTCGAAAGCGGCATTGAGCAGCGTGACCAAGAACCTATCGAAAAGCCTTGCCAAGGACGGCATTCTGGTCAACTGCGTCTGCCCTGGCACCATAGTCACGGCCAGCTTCACCGAGAACCTCAAGGACATCCTGGCAGCGGACGGCCTGGACGCGACGAACCCCGTCGACGTGATGACGTGGATCGACGACAACTTTCACCAGCCGTGCGACCTGGGTCGGGCGGGTCTGCCGGAGGAAATCGCGTCCATCACGACTTACCTGGCCTCTCGACGGAACGGCTATGTCACCGGGGCGACGGTCAACGTAGACGGCGGTTCGGACTTCGTCTGACTTGACCGCCGAGTCGACTTCGGTGGGGGGAGACCCTCGAACTCGACCGACGGGCGCAGGCCGACGGGCACCCCGATGCGATCATCGGCGGCCTGCCCCCGGCCGAATCTGTTGCCGGGGCTGTGGCATTCCTTGACGAGCAGTCGACAGCGTCCCGGTTTCGCGGCGTTCGACCCAAGGGCGCCTTCGCGGGTCCGCTGCCATGCCGCTGGGATCGATGGCGGTCGATGCGCTGGCTCCCTGGCTTGAGCACGCCATCGACGCTTTCGGCGTCGACCGCTGCCTGTTCGCGAGCAACTTCCCGGTTGATGCGATGCACGGTTCCTTCGATGAGCTTTACTCCTCCTACTCGGCGATCACCGCCGGCCTCGGCGCCGGCGCCCGGGACAAGCTCTTTGCCGCCAACGCGGAGCGCATCTACCGCTACTGAGGCGGCGCGGGGCCACGACCGCCATTCTCGCCATCCTGTGCGGCAGCGTGACCACAATCACGCAGCGCAACGGGCGCGCCTTCGGTGTAGTCAGTTGACTACACAACATTGCCGTGATGTAGTCAACTGACTACATCACCCAAGGAGGACGACCCATGACCACAGCGCGCGCTCGGGATCGCGGAAACGATCTGGCCATGAAACTCGACCTTGCGGCACCCATCGGGGCAACCTGGGTCGACAGATGGGAAAGCACCGGCACAACGTTCAGGGTGTTCGACGGCCAGGAGTGGAAAATCAAGCCGGTAGCCGACCACGGGGGACGCGATCCTATCGGCGATATCGTGGTGTCCATTATCGGGCGGCAGTACGCGGATGGGCACGCTGAGCGCGAGATCATCATCGAAGGCGCCGATGCCTCGGTCATCACCCCGACCGAGGCGCGGAAGCTGGGGAGCGCGTTGATCGCCGCCGCAGAAGCAGCTGACGGGTGATCTGCGCGCCCGCTTGGCTTCAGCGGGACTGCGCGACATCGAGATCGTCGACTCCGAGCTGCCTGGCATCGCGACCAGCCGCAAATGATGCCTGCAGTGCCCCCGGCACGACTCGAACGTGCGACCTAGGGATTAGAAGGCCCTTGCTCTATCCACCTGAGCTACGGAGGCAATGTGCAGGTCAGTCTATCGAACGGCACTCACAGAAAGACTCGCCGGGCGCGACGCGCCCGAAAAGCCTTCCCGCGCCGCGCTTATCGGTTATCGTGTGGGCCTCGACACACGTACGACATCGGTTGGTAAACAACCGTTAACCGCAACGACGCGTGTGCCTGACGTCGAGGGGTGGCGTTGCCATGAGCGTGGCCTTGAACCTGACTTCACGGTGCTCGCAGGCCGGCGCCCACGCGCTGCGGCTGGCCGCCGATGCCCGAGACACCTACCGGGCCGGCGCGTTGTTGTTGCGCGGCTCACCGTCCGCGGTCGGCTGGGTGGCCGGCTGGCTCACCACCGAATTCCCCCCGCATGTGCTGACCGGGCACGCGTTGTCCCGTGTGTCGCCGCCCGCGATCGGCCGCGTCGGCACCTCGTGGGCCGCACAGAAGGCCGACCAGGCCCTCACGGCCGCACTCGAGGAGTGCTTCGGCGCCGACTTCCGGGACCAGGTGCGCCACCCCACCTGCGCCGAGACCCCCTGCGCCCCGCGCGGCGGGCTACTGCGCAGGCAAGGGCCGCACCGCCGCTACGCCGCGCAGACCTCGGACATCCCCTACGGCCCCGGGGGCAGCGCACACCTGCTGGACGTCTGGCGGCGCCACGACCTGACGCCCGGGCGCCGTGCGCCGGTCCTCATCCAGGTGCCCGGGGGAGCGTGGGCCGTCGGCGACAAACGCGTGCAGGCCTACACGCTGATGAGCCGGATGGCCGAACTCGGCTGGATCTGCGTGTCGATCAACTACAGCAAGAGCCCGCGCTGCACCTTCCCGACCCACCTCATCGACGTCAAACGGGCCATCGCGTGGGTCCGCGAGAACATCGCCGACTACGGCGGCGACCCCGACTTCGTGGCGATCACCGGCGGGTCGGCCGGCGGGCACCTGGCTTCGCTGGCCGCGCTCACCCCCAACGACCCGGCGCTCCAGCCCGGCTTCGAGGACGCCGACACCAGCGTCCAGGCCGTCGCGCCGTACTACGGCGTCTACGACTTCACCGACTTCGAGAACATGCACGAGCTGATGCTGCCGTTCCTCGAGCAGTTCGTTCTCAAGAGCCGCTACACCGACGACCCCGAGCGGTTCAGGGCGGCCTCACCCATCGCCTACACGCACGGCGAGGCGCCGCCGTTCTTCGTGCTGCACGGCGAGAAGGACGAGCTGGTGCCCAGCGGCCAGGCAAGGGCCTTCTGCGCGGCGCTCAAGGAGGCCGGGGCCGCCACGGTGGCCTACGCCGAACTCGCCAACGCCCACCACGCATTCGACATCACCCCGACGGTCCGGTCGCGGTTGGCCGCCGACGCCGTCGCCGATTTCCTGGGCGTCGTCTACGGGCGCCGCGCCGGCTCCCTGACGGATTCGCTGCCCCTGTCGGCGACTCCGGCCAGCTGACCGTCGCCTTTCACCAGCGCGGGAACCCGACTAGCGTTGGGTGGGCAATCAGTTTCGCGGGTCCGGAGCAGGAGGCTTGGTCGGCGGTGACAACGTTGGCGCGTCGAGTTCATCATCATGGCTGAGTCGATCGAGGCCGTTAAATTGTCCGACGAGCTTGGACCGGTCGACTACCTGATGCACCGGGGCGAGGCGAATCCCCGGACCCGGTCGGGGATCATGGCGCTGGAGCTCCTCGACTCGACGCCGGACTGGGAGCGCTTCCGCACCCGATTCGAAAACGCGTCCCGGCGGGTGTTGCGGCTGCGGCAGAAGGTGGTCGTGCCGACGTTGCCGACGGCGGCGCCGCGCTGGGTGGTCGACCCCGACTTCAACCTGGATTTCCACGTGCGCCGGGTGCGCGTCTCCGGCTCCGGCACGCTGCGCGAGGTGTTCGACCTCGCCGAGGTGATCCTGCAGTCGCCGATGGACATCTCGCGCCCGCTGTGGACGGCCACCCTGGTCGAGGGCCTGGCCGACGGCAGGGCCGCGACGCTGTTGCATGTCAGCCACGCGGTCACCGACGGCGTCGGCGGCGTCGCGATGTTCGCCGAGATCTACGATCTCGAACGCGATCCGCCGCCGAGGCCGACGCCGCCGCAACCCATTCCGCAGGACCTGAGCCCCAACGACCTGATGCGACAGGGCATCAACCGCCTGCCGCTCGCCATCGTCAGCGGCGTCGTGGGCGCGGTATCCGGGGCGGTGTCCGCTGCCGGGCGAGCGGTGCTCGACCCCGTGTCGACGGTGGGGGGAGCGGTCGGCTACGCGATGTCCGGCATGCGGGTGATGAACCGCGCCGCCGAGCCGTCGCCGCTGCTGCGCCGGCGCAGCCTTGCCACCCGCACCGAAGCGATCGACATCCCGCTCGCCGACCTGCACCGGGCCGCCAAGGCCGGCGGCGGATCGATCAACGACGCCTACCTGGCTGGCCTGTCGGGCGCGTTGCGCCGCTACCACGAGGCCTTCGGCGTGCCGATCAGCACGCTGCCGATGGCGGTGCCGGTCAACCTGCGCGCCGACGCCGACACCGCCGGCGGCAACCGGTTCACCGGCGTCAACCTGGCGGCACCGCTGGGCACCGCCGACCCCGTCGCCCGGATGAGGAAGATCCGCGCCCAGATGACGCAGCGGCGCGACGAGCCCGCGATGAACATCGTCGGCTCGATCGCCCCGGTGCTTTCAGTGCTGCCCACACCGATCCTCGAAGGGCTCACCGGCTCGGTGATCGGCTCCGACGTGCAGGCCAGCAACGTCCCGGTCTATCCCGGCGACACCTACATCGCCGGGGCAAAAGTGTTGCGGCAGTACGGGATCGGTCCGCTGCCCGGCGTCGCGATGATGGTGGTGCTGATTTCCCGCGGCGGATGGTGCACGATCACCGTGCGCTACGACCGGGCCTCGGTGCGCAACGAGCCGCTGTTCGCGCAGTGCCTGCTGGAGGGTTTCGACGAGATCCTGGCCCTGGCCGGCGACCCGGCGCCGCGCGCGGTGCCCGCCTCGTTCGTCGAACCGGCCGTCTCGTCGCGATCGGCGTCGGGGTCATGACCGCCTCGGAGGAGCGCGGCACGCCGAAGCCCGCGGCCGAGATGCGGCTGCCGGGTTCCGTCGCCGAGATCATGGCCAGCCCGCCCGGACCCAAGATCGGCGCGTTCTTCGACCTGGACGGGACGCTGGTCGCCGGCTTCACCGCCGTCATCCTGACCCAGGAGCGGCTGCGGCGCCGCGACATGGGGGTGGGGGAGCTGCTCGGCATGGTGCAGGCCGGTCTGAGCCACACGCTGGGGCGCATCGAGTTCGAGGATCTCATCGGCAAGGCCGCTGCCGCGCTGGCCGGGCGGCTGCTCGACGACCTGGAGGAGATCGGCGAGCGGCTGTTCGTCCAGCGGATCGAGTCGCGGATCTACCCCGAGATGCGCGAATTGGTGCGCGCTCACGTTGCCCGCGGCCACACCGTGGTGCTCAGCTCGTCGGCGCTGACCATCCAGGTCAACCCCGTGGCGCGCTTCCTCGGCATCTCCAACATGCTGACCAACAAGTTCGAGACCAACGAGGACGGAATGCTCACCGGCGGCGTGCAGAAGCCGATCCTCTGGGGCCCGGGCAAAGCCGCTGCGGTGCAACGGTTCGCCGCCGAGCACGGCATCGACCTCAAGGACAGCTACTTCTACGCCGACGGCGACGAGGACGTCGCCCTGATGTATCTGGTCGGCAATCCCCGGCCGACCAATCCCGAGGGCAAGATGGCCGCGGTGGCCAAGCGGCGCGGCTGGCCGATCCTGCGATTCGACAGCCGGGGCCGCGTGGGGCTGCGGCGCCAGCTGCGCACGCTCGCCGGCTTCGGTTCGATTTTCCCGGTCGCCGCCGGCGCGGTGGGCATCGGCGTGCTGACCCGCAGCCGCCGCCGGGGCGTCAACTTTTTCACCTCGACCTTTTCCCAGACGCTGCTGGCGATCGCCGGTGTGCACCTCAATGTCATCGGCCAGGAGAACCTGACCGCGCAGCGTCCGGCGGTCTTTATCTTCAACCACCGCAACCAGGTTGACCCGGTCATCACCGGCGCGCTGGTGCGCGAAAACTGGACGGCGGTGGGCAAGAAGGAGCTGGCCAAAGACCCCATCATGGGCACCATCGGCAAGGCGATGGACGCGGCGTTCATCGATCGCGACGACCCGGTCGCCGCGGTGGAGTCGCTGCACGAGATGGAAGAGCTTGCCAGGAAAGGGCTTTCGATCGTGATCGCACCCGAGGGCACCCGGGTCGACACCACCGAGGTCGGGCCGTTCAAGAAGGGGGCCTTCCGCATCGCGATGGCGGTCGGCATCCCGATCGTCCCGATCGTCATCCGCAACGCCGAGATCGTCGCCGCGCGCAACTCGGCCGTGATCAACCCCGGGACGGTCGACGTCGCGGTGTTTCCGCCGATCTCGGTGCAGGACTGGACGGTCGAGACGCTACCCCAGCGCATCGCCGAGGTGCGTCAACTGTATCTGGACACGCTCGCCAACTGGCCGGTCGACGAACTGCCCGAGGTCAGCCTGTACGCCGAGAAGAAGGCGGCCAAGAAGACGGCCAAGAAGGCGACCCCGAAGGCGGCCCCCAAGAAAGCGGCCGCCAAGAAGGCGGCCCCCAAGAAAGCGGCCGCCAAGAAGGCGGCGCCGAAGAAGGCCGCCAAGAAGAAGCCCGCGAAGGCGAACCCGAACGCGTCGACCGTCGGACTCAAAGACGGTGAGGCGCAACAGCCCCGAGGGCGGCCGTGACCAAACCGGCGGCGACTATCAGCGCAGTCCTCGCCGCGCAAGACGCGCTGATATTGGCGTCGATGACCTCGCCCGTCGAGCGGGAACTGGTCATGGCCTGGGTGGACCGGCAGCGGGCGGGCAACGCCGAGGCGAGGTTCGAGGTGCTGACGCTGCCGGAACGCGACGCACCGGCGGCGGCGCTGACCGCGCTGGCCGAACAGCTCGAATCCGAATCCAACGAGGAAGTTGGGGGAGACCGTTCGATCGTGCCCGTGCGGGTGTTCTGGCTGCCGCCGGCCAACCGCGGCCGGCTCGCCAAGCTGGCGGGGCTGATCCCCGGCCGGGATCCCTACCACCCCAACCCCCGTCAGCAGCGACAGATCGTGCACAACGACCCGCAACGCGCGCGGGTGGTGGCCGGCGAGCCGGCGAAGATTTCCGAGCTGCGCCAGCAGTGGCGCGACACCACCGTCGGGGAGGACAAGCGCGACTTCGCGCAATTCGTCACCCGCCGCGCCATCCTGGCGATGGAACGGGCCGAATACCGACGGCTCGGCCCGCAGTACAAGTCGCCGCGGCTGGTGAAGCCGGAGATCTTGGCGTCCACGCGGTTTCGCGCGGGCCTCGACAAGATTCCGGGCGCCACCGTCGAGGAAGCCGCCAAGATGCTCGACGAGCTCGCCACCGGATGGAGCCGGGTTTCCGTCGACCTGGTCGGCGTCCTGGGCCGGGCCATCAGCCGCGGATTCGACCCCGAGATCGACTACGACGAGTATCAGGTCGCGGGCATGCGCTCCGCGCTGGAGGCCCACCCGGCGGTGCTGCTGTTCTCGCACCGGTCGTACATCGACGGCGCTGTGGTGCCGGTGGCGATGCAGGAGAACCGATTACCGCCGGTGCACGTGTTCGCCGGCATCAACCTGTCGTTCGGGGTGATGGGCCCGCTGTTGCGCCGGTCCGGCGTGATCTTCATCCGCCGCAACATCGGCGGCGACCCGCTGTACAAATACGTGCTGCGCGAGTTCGTCGGCTACATCGTCGAGAAGCGGTTCAACCTGAGCTGGTCCATTGAGGGCACCCGCTCGCGCACCGGGAAGATGTTGCCGCCCAAGCTCGGTCTGCTGGCCTACGTCGCCGATGCCTACCTGGACGCCCGCAGCGAGGACATCCTGCTGCAGCCGGTGTCGATCAGCTTCGACCAGCTGCACGAGACCGCGGAATACGCCGCCTACGCCCGCGGCGGCGAGAAGACCCCCGAGGGCATCGGCTGGCTGTACAACTTCATCAGGGCCCAGGGCGAACGCAACTACGGCAAGATCTACGTCCGCTTCCCCGAGGCGGTGTCGATGCGCCAGTACCTCGGCCCGCCGCACGGCCCGCTGGTGCACGATCAGGACGCCAAACGCCTTGCGCTGCAGAAGATGTCGTTCGAGGTCGCATGGCGGATCCTGCAGTCCACCCCGGTGACCGCGACCGGCCTGGTGTGCGCGTTGCTGCTGACCACGCGCGGCGCCGCGCTGACGCTCGACCAGCTCCACCACACGCTGCAGGACTCGCTGGACTACCTCGAGCGCAAGAACATCCCGGTGTCGACCAGCGCGTTGCGGCTGCGCACCCGCGACGGCGTGCGCGCGGCGGTCGACGCGCTGTCCAACGGGCACCCGATCACCCGCGTCGACGGCGGGCGGGAGCCGGTGTGGCTGATCGGGCCCGACAAGGAACACGCGGCGGCGTTCTACCGCAACTCGGTGATCCACGCGTTCCTGGAGACCTCGATCGTCGAGCTGGCGCTCGCGCACGCCAGGCGCGCGGAAGGTGATCGCATGGAGGCCTTTTGGTCGCAGGCCATGCGGTTGCGCGACCTGCTGAAATTCGACTTCTACTTCGCCGATTCGGCGACGTTCCGGGAGAACATCGCCGAAGAGATGGCCTGGCACGACGACTGGGAGGACCACGTCGCCGCCGGGGGCGACGAGATCGACGCGATGTTGTTTTCCAAGCGTCCGTTGATGGCCGACGCGATGCTGCGGGTGTGCTTCGAGGCGTACGAGCTCGTTGCCGACGTGTTGCGCGACGCGCCCGCCGACGTCGGGCAGAAGGAACTCACGGAATCGGCGCTGGGCGTCGGGCGCCAATACGTGGCGCAGACCCGGATCCGCAGCAGCGAATCGGTCTCGACGCTGCTGTTCGCCACCGCCTACCAGGTCGTCGTCGACCAGGATCTGGTCGCACCCGCCGCCGACCTCGCCGAACGGCGCGACGCGTTCCGCCGGGAATTGCGCGCCATCCTTCGCGACTCCGATCACGTCGGGCGAATCGCCCGACACCAGTTCGTCGCCCGGGAGGCAGAGGCCCGCCGGGGCCGCGTGGACATCCGGACTCGGTAGCCCGCGCGACCCCCAATACGCTGGGTGCATGACGGTCCAGCCGGTGCGCGCGCGCCGCGCGCTGCTATGGCCGGTGCTGATCGGCGTCGCGGCGTTGGCCGGCTGCACCGCCGCGGGGATCGGCGCGCTGTCGCTGGCCGGCGCGCTGACCGCCACCGGCCTGCCCGATCCCGGCCCGGCGACCACGCTGGGGCTGCCGTTCGTCCGGGCGGCGGGGGAGATCGCCGCGGTGCTGGCCGTCGGGTCGTTCCTTTTCGCCGCGTTTCTGGTGCCGCCGCAAAGCAGCGGTGTCCTCGACGCCGACGGCTACCGCGCGCTTCGGGTGGGCACGATCGCGTCGGGGGCCTGGGCGGTGTGCGCCGCGCTGCTGGTGCCGCTGACCATCTCCGACGTGTCGGGCCAGCCGGTGATCGACCACCTCAACCCGGTCACGATCTGGTCGTTGGCCGGGATGATCAACACCGCCTCCGCCTGGCGCTGGACCGCGATCCTGGCGGCGGCGGTCACGCTGGCCAGCGCGTCGGTGCTGCGGTGGTCGTGGACGCCGGTGCTGCTGGCCGGATCGCTGGTGACGCTGATCCCGCTCGGATTGACCGGCCACTCGTCGGCCGGTGGCTCGCACGACCTGGCCACCAACAGCCTGCTGATCCACCTCGTCGCCGCGGGCCTGTGGGCCGGCGGCCTGCTCGCCCTGCTCGCCCACGCGCTGCGCCGCGGCGACCACACCGCGCTGGCGGCGCGGCGATTCTCGGCGGTAGCGCTGTGGTGCTGGGTGGCGATGGCGCTGAGCGGGTTGGTGAACGCGTTGGTGCGCGTGCTGCCGTCGGACCTGCTGACCACCGGCTACGGGCGGCTGGTCGTCGCCAAATTCGTCGCGCTGTGCGCGCTGGGGGTCCTGGGCTGGCGCCAGCGGCGCTCGGGAGTGGCTGCGCTGCAAGCCAATCCGGGCACCTCCCGCGGGGCGCTGGTCAGGCTCGCGCTGATCGAGGCGGCGGTGTTCGGCCTCACCTTCGGCATCGCCGTCGGGCTGGGCCGCACCGCCCCGCCGCCGCCTCCGGCGCGGCTGCCCACCGTCGCCGAGGCCGAGATCGGCTACGACTTCGACGGGCCTCCCACCGTGACGCGCATCCTGTTCGACTGGCGTTTCGACCTGATCTTCGGCAGCGCCGCGATCGTCCTCGCCGCGGTCTACGTCGCGGGGGTGGTGCGGCTGCGGCGCCGCGGCGACGGCTGGCCCCCGGGCCGGACCCTGAGCTGGCTGCTGGGCTGCCTGGCGCTGCTGTTCGTGACGTCGTCGGGCGTCGGCAGGTACATGCCGGCGATGTTCAGCATGCACATGGTCGCCCACATGGGCCTGTCGATGCTGGTACCGATCCTGCTGGTGCTCGGCGCCCCGGTCACGCTGGCGTTGCGCGCGCTGCCCGCCGCGGGCCGGGGCGACCCGCCCGGCCCGCGGGAATGGCTGTTGGCCGCGCTGCACAGCCACGTGTCGCGGTTCCTCACCAACCCGGTGGTGGCGACCGTGCTGTTCGTCGCCGGGTTCTACGGGCTGTACCTGTCGGACCTGTTCGACATCGCCGTGAGCAGCCACGCCGGCCACCTGGCGATGAACGTGCACTTCCTGCTGAGCGGCTACCTGTTCTACTGGGTGGTCATCGGGGTCGACCCCACGCCGCGGCCGCTCCCGCCGCTGGCCAAGGTGGCCGTCGTGTTCGCGTCGTTGCCGCTGCACGCCTTCTTCGGGGTGGTGCTGATGGGCACCAAGACCGTGCTCGGCGCGAGCTTTTACCGGTCGCTGGGGCTGAGCTGGCACACCGACCTGCTGGGCGACCAGCGACTGGGCGGGGGGATCGCGTGGGCGGCGGGCGAGGTGCCGCTGGTGATCGTGATGCTTGCGCTGCTGGTGCAATGGGCGCGCAGCGACCAGCGCACCGCCCGGCGGCTGGACCGCGCGGCCGAGCGCGACGACGACGCCGAGCTGGCCGCCTACAACGCGATGCTGGCCGAACTGGCGCGCCGCGAGCCCTGACGCTGCGTTGACTCTGCGTTCAGGGCGGAAAAGTGCGAGTAGCCCCCGCCGTCACCGCCGAATCAAAGCCCCCAGGTTCGGAGCCGCCGATCCACAGTTGGGGCCTTGTCCACACGGTGCGCGCCGAGCCGCACCGGCCGCCCCGCCCTGTCGCTGCCCGCGCGCTGAATGGCAACCGGCACACACGCGACACGAAAGGAAATGAGTCAATGTTCGAAACACCGCTGACCGTCGTGGGTCACATCGTCAACAACCCCGAGCGCCGGCAGGTCGGCACCCAGGAGGTCATGAAGTTCCGGGTGGCCAGCAATTCGCGCCGCCGGACCGCCGACGGCGGCTGGGAGCCGGGAAACTCGCTGTTCATCAACGTGAACTGCTGGGGCAAGTTGGTCACCGGAGTCGGCGCCGCACTGGGCAAGGGCGCACCGGTGATCGTGGTCGGTCACGTGTACACCAGCGAGTACGAGGACCGGGACGGCAATCGCCGGTCGTCGCTGGAGATGCGCGCGACGTCGGTCGGGCCCGACGTGTCCCGCGCGATCGTGCGCATCGAAAAGCCCGGTTACACGGGTCCGAGTGCGGGCGAGGTCGCGGCGGCCTCGGGCGACGGCGAGGGACAAACCGCCGACGACGGCGACGACGCCGACGGTGCGGAGTCCGCAGCATCCGAGGCCACCGGGTCCGACGCGGAACCGGGGGCGCTGTCGCTGTCGGCTTAGCTGCGGCAATGGGGCCGCCGCGCGGTGCCTAGGATGGTCGGCGGGATCATTCTGCAAAACCAGAAAGGCAACACCGCGGCATGGCTGAGTTCATCTACACGATGAAAAAGGTCCGCAAGGCGCACGGCGACAAGGTCATCCTGGACGACGTCACGTTGAGCTTCTTCCCGGGCGCCAAGATCGGCGTCGTGGGCCCCAACGGCGCCGGCAAGTCGAGCGTCTTGCGGATCATGGCCGGCCTGGACAAGCCGAACAACGGCGAAGCCTTCCTGGCCACCGGCGCCACCGTCGGCATCCTGCAACAGGAGCCGCCGCTGAACGAGGAGAAGACCGTTCGCGGCAACGTCGAAGAGGGGCTGGGCGACATCAAGGTCAAGCTCGACCGCTTCAACGAGGTCGCCGAGTTGATGGCCACCGACTACTCCGACGAGCTGATGGAGGAGATGGGCCGGCTGCAGGAGGAACTGGACCACGCCGAGGCGTGGGACCTCGACTCGCAGCTGGAGCAGGCGATGGACGCGCTGCGCTGCCCGCCGCCGGACGACCCGGTGACGAACCTGTCCGGCGGCGAGCGCCGCCGCGTGGCGCTGTGCAAGCTGCTGCTGTCCAAGCCGGATCTGCTGCTGCTCGACGAGCCGACCAACCACCTGGACGCCGAGAGCGTGCAGTGGCTCGAGCAGCACCTGGCCGCCTACCCGGGGGCGATCCTGGCGGTGACCCACGACCGGTATTTCCTGGACAACGTCGCCGAGTGGATCCTCGAGCTCGACCGCGGGCGCGCGTACCCGTACGAGGGCAACTACTCGACCTATCTGGAGAAGAAGGCCGAGCGGCTGGCGGTGCAGGGCCGCAAGGACGCCAAGCTGCAAAAGCGCCTGCAAGACGAGCTGGCGTGGGTGCGGTCCGGGGCGAAGGCCCGCCAGGCCAAGAGCAAGGCCCGCCTGCAGCGGTACGAGGAGATGGCCGCCGAGGCGGAAAAGACGCGCAAGCTCGACTTCGAGGAGATCCAGATCCCGGTCGGGCCCCGGCTGGGCAACGTCGTCGTCGAGGTGGAGCACCTCGACAAGGGCTACGACGGGCGCACGCTGATCAAGGACCTGTCGTTCACGTTGCCGCGCAACGGAATCGTCGGGGTCATCGGCCCCAACGGGGTGGGCAAGACCACGCTGTTCAAGACCATCGTCGGGCTCGAGCAGCCCGACAGCGGCACCGTCAAGATCGGCGAGACCGTCAAGCTGAGCTACGTCGACCAGGCCCGCTCCGGCATCGACCCCAAGAAGACCGTGTGGGAAGTGGTCTCCGACGGGCTGGACTACATCGAGGTCGGCCAGAGCGAGGTGCCGTCGCGGGCCTACGTGTCGGCGTTCGGCTTCAAGGGCCCGGACCAGCAGAAGCCGGCCGGCGTGCTGTCCGGCGGGGAGCGCAACCGGCTGAACCTGGCGCTGACGCTCAAGCAGGGCGGCAACCTGATCCTGCTCGACGAGCCGACCAACGACCTGGACGTCGAGACCCTGAGCTCGCTGGAGAACGCGCTGGAAAAGTTTCCGGGTTGCGCGGTGGTGATTTCGCACGACCGCTGGTTCCTCGACCGCACGTGCACGCACATCCTGGCCTGGGAAGGCGACGAGGACAACGAGGCCAAGTGGTTCTGGTTCGAGGGCAACTTCGGGGCGTACGAGGAAAACAAGGTCGAGCGGCTCGGCGAGGAGGCCGCCCGGCCGCACCGAGTGACCCACCGCAAGCTCACGCGCGACTAGTGTCGGGTTAGCCAAGCCCGCTGCCGGGCGAGGCGATCGGCGCAGCCGGCGTCCGTCGCGAGTTGGGAGCAATCGGCATGACGATCGATCCCGGTGCTAAGCCAGATTTCAAGCCGTGGACCGCGTTCACCACGAGTGACGACATTCCCGACTGGATCGCGAACGCCTACGTCGAAAGCTATCGCGGTCCGCGCGGAGAAGAACCCGACACCGCCACACCCGCCGACCCCTCGGACATGGTGACCCCCGCGATGTTGCGCGCCCACTACCGGCTCGGCCAGTGCCGCGCGCAAAGCGGAAGCTGCGTCTGCGTGTACCCGGCCGACGACACCGACGGGTTCGGACCCGCGCTCCAGGTCGTCACCGACCACGGCAGCATGCTGCTGGACTCCGTCACTGTCCTGCTGCACCGGCTCGGTGTCGCCTACGCGGGGATCATGACGCCGGTGTTCGACGTGCGGCGCAACGCCGAGGGCGACCTGCTCAGCATCGCGCCCAAAGCGCCCGGCGCGTCGCAGTACGACGGCGAAGCGTGGATCTACGTCCCGCTGTCGCCATCCGTCGACAGCAGGACCCTCGCCGAGGTGGAGCGGCTGCTGCCCAGGGTGCTGGCCGACGTCAAGCAGGTCGCCACCGACGCCGCCGGGTTGATCAGCACGCTGAGAGAGCTGGCCGCCGCCGTCGAAACCAACTCCGGCGACCGCTTTGCGGCGCCGGACCGCCGGGACGTCGCGGAGCTGCTGCGCTGGCTGGGCAAGGGGAACTTCCTGCTGCTGGGCTACCAACGCTGCCGGGTGCACGACAAGCTGGTGTCCAGCGATGGCCCCACCGGCCTCGGCGTCCTGCGCACGCGCACCGGTTCGCGCCCGCGGTTGACCGACGACGGTCACCTGCTGGTCCTGGCCCAATCCGTCGTCGGCAGCTACCTGCGCTACGGCGCCTATCCGTACGTGATCGCCGTTCGCGAAAAAAGCGACGACGGCGGTGTACTCGAGCACCGCCTCGTGGGGCTGTTCACGGTCGCGGCCATGAACGCCGATGTCCTGGAAATCCCAATGATCTCGCGCCGGGTCCGCGAAGCGCTCGCGATGGCCGACAGCGACCCCATCCACCCGGGCCAGCTGCTGCTCGACGTCATCCAGACCGTCCCGCGCTCGGAGCTTTTCACGCTGAGCGCCGAACGGCTTTTGACGATGGCCAAAGCGGTGGTGGACCTGGGATCGCAGCGGCGTGCGCTGTTGTTCGTGCGCGCCGACCGGCTGCAGTACTTCGTCTCCTGCCTGGTCTACCTTCCGCGCGACCGCTACACCACCGCGGTGCGGTTGCAGATGGAGGACATCCTGGTCCGCGAATTCGGCGGGACGAGGCTGGAGTTCACCGCTCGTGTGAGCGAATCGCCTTGGGCGCTCATGCATTTCATGGTTCGGTTGCCCCAGGAGGACGATACCAGCCCCGCCGCCGCGCCCGTCGACACGTCGGAAGCCAACCGAATCCGGATCCAGGGGTTGCTGAGTGAGGCCGCGCGAACGTGGGGGGATCGCCTGATCGCCGCTGCCGCCGACCTTTCCGATTCCCCCGTCTCGCACGCCGACGCCGAGCATTACGCCTCCGCCTTCAGCGAGGTCTACAAGCAGGCCGTCACGCCCACCGACGCCATCGCGCACATCGCCATCATCAACGAACTGTCCGACGGTTCGGTCAAATTGGTGTTCTCCGACCGCGGCGAGGACGGGATCGCCCAGCTGACATGGTTTTTGGGCGCTCACGCCGCCTCGCTGAGCCAGCTGTTGCCGATGCTGCAGAGCATGGGGGTGGTCGTGCTGGAGGAGCGGCCGTTCACCGTCGCCCGCCCGGACGGCATGCCGGTGTGGATCTACCAGTTCAAGATCCAGCCGCACCCGACGATCAGCCTCGCGACCACGGAGGCCGAACGCGACGCCACCGCCGAGCGATTCGCCGACGCGGTCACCGCGATCTGGCAGGGCCGCGTCGAGATCGACCGCTTCAACGAGCTGGTGTTGCGCGCAAGGCTGACCTGGCAGCAGGCCGTCCTCCTGCGCGCCTACGCGAAGTACCTGCGGCAGGCCAACTTTCCCTACAGCCAGTCCCACATCGAATCGGTGCTCAACGAGCACCCCTCGACGGTGCGGTCGCTGGTCACGCTGTTCGAGGCGCTTTTCGACCCGAGGGAATCGGGGGGGCCGACGTCGCGCGACGCGCAAGCGGCCGCCGCCGCGGTCGCCGCGGACATCGACGCCCTGGTGAGCCTGGACACCGACCGCATCCTGCGCGCGTTCGCGTCGCTGGTTCAGGCCACGCTGCGGACGAATTACTTTGTGACGCGTGAGGGTTCGGCTCGCGCCCGGGATGCGTTGGCCCTCAAGCTGGACGCCCAGCTGCTCGACGAGCTGCCGCTGCCACGCCCGAAGTTCGAAATCTTCGTGTACTCGCCACGCGTCGAGGGCGTGCACCTGCGCTTCGGCCCGGTGGCGCGCGGCGGGCTGCGGTGGTCCGACCGCCGCGACGACTTCCGCACCGAGATTCTCGGGCTGGTCAAGGCGCAGGCGGTGAAGAACGCCGTCATCGTGCCGGTCGGCGCCAAGGGCGGGTTCGTGCTCAAGCGCGCGCCGCTGCCCTCCGGTGATGCCGCCGTCGACCGCGACGCCAGCCGCGCAGAGGGCGTCGCGTGCTATCAGCTGTTCATCTCCGGGCTGCTCGACGTCACCGACAACGTCGACCACGCAACGGGAAAGGTCAGCCCACCCCCCGGGGTGATTCGCCGCGACGGCGACGACGCCTACCTCGTGGTGGCCGCCGACAAGGGCACCGCCACGTTCTCCGACATCGCCAACGACGTCGCCAAGTCCTACGGGTTCTGGCTTGGTGACGCGTTCGCGTCCGGCGGTTCGGTGGGCTACGACCACAAGGCCATGGGCATCACCGCCAAGGGCGCGTGGGAGGCCGTCAAGCGCCACTTCCGGGAAATGGGCGTCGACACCCAGTCCGAGGAGTTCACCGTCGTCGGCATCGGAGACATGAGCGGCGACGTGTTCGGTAACGGCATGCTGCTGTCCAAGCACATCAGGCTGGTGGCCGCCTTCGACCACCGGCACATCTTCCTCGATCCCGATCCCGATGCCGCGCGGTCGTGGGAGGAACGCCGGCGGATGTTCGACCTGCCGCGTTCGAGCTGGGGCGACTACGACGCCTCGTTGATCAGCGAGGGCGGCGGGGTCTACAGCCGCGAACAGAAGGCCATCCCGGTCAGCCCGCAGGTCCGCGACGCCCTGGGCATCGCCGGCGAGGCCGGCGAGATGTCCCCGCCGGAGCTCATCCGGGCGATCCTGCAGGCGCCGGTCGACCTGTTGTTCAACGGCGGCATCGGCACCTACATCAAGGCGGAGTCCGAGTCCGACGCCGACGTCGGCGACCGCGCCAATGACCCGGTGCGCATCAACGGGAATCAGGTGCGCGCCAAGGTGATCGGCGAGGGTGGCAACCTCGGCGTGACGGCGCTGGGCCGTGTGGAGTTCGACCTGTCGGGCGGGCGAATCAATACCGACGCGATGGACAACTCCGCCGGCGTCGACTGTTCCGACCACGAGGTGAACATCAAGATCCTGATCGATTCGCTGGTCACCGCGGGCAAGGTGAAGGCCGAGGAGCGCAAAGAGCTGCTGGAGTCGATGACCGACGAGGTTGCGCGATTGGTGCTCGCCGACAACGAAGAGCAAAACGACTTGATCGGCACCAGCCGCGCCAATGCGGCCAGCCTGCTGCCGGTGCACGCGATGCAGATCAAATACCTCGAAAGCCGCGGGCTCAACCGGGAATTGGAGGCGCTGCCGTCGGAGAAGGAGATCCACCGTCGCCTCGAGGCCGGGTTGGGGCTGACGTCCCCGGAGCTGTGCATGCTGATGGCGCATGTCAAGCTCACGCTCAAAGAGGACATGCTCACCACCGAGCTGCCGGAGCAGGACGTGTTCGCATCCCGCCTGCCGCGATACTTTCCGGCGCCGCTGCGCGAACGGTTCACCCCGGAGATCCGCACCCACCAGCTGCGCCGGGAGATCGTCACCACGATGCTGGTCAACGACTTGGTGAACACCGCGGGCATCAGCTACGCCTTCCGCATCACCGAAGACGTCGGTGTCGGGCCGATCGACGCGGTGCGCACCTACGTCGCCACCGATGCGATCTTCGGCGTGAGCGAGATCTGGCGGCAGGTCCGTGCGGCGAATCTGCCCGTCGCGCTGTCGGACCGGCTCACGCTGGACACCCGCCGGCTGATCGACCGCGCCGGGCGCTGGCTGCTCAACTACCGCCCCCAGCCGCTGGCCGTCGGCGCCGAGATCAACCGGTTCGCGGCGAAGGTCAAGGAGCTGACACCCCGGATGTCGGAGTGGTTGCGCGGCGACGACAAGGCCATCGTGGAAAAGGAGGCCGCGGAGTTCGCGTCGCAGGGCGCACCGAACGAGCTGGCCTACATGGTCGCGGCCGGCCTGTACCGCTACAGCCTGCTGGACATCATCGACGTCGCCGACATCACCGAGATCGACACCGCCGAGGTGGCGGACACCTATTTTGCGCTGATGGACCGCCTGGGCACCGATGGCCTGCTGACCGCCGTCTCCGAGCTGCCGCGGCACGACCGCTGGCAGTCGTTGGCGCGCTTGGCGATTCGCGACGACATCTACTCCTCGCTGCGGTCGCTGTGCTTTGACGTGCTGGCCGTGGGGGAACCCGACGAGAGCGGCGAAGAGAAGATCGGGGAGTGGGAGCAGATGAGCGCCTCCCGGGTGGAGCGCGCGCGCCGGACGCTCACCGAGATACAGGAAAGCGGCGCAAAGGATCTCGCCACGCTGTCGGTTGCCGCGCGGCAGATCCGGCGGATGACACGCACCAGCGGGAGGGGATCGTCGAGTTGAGCATCGGGTACGTCGCGCCGGTCCCGGTGCGCTGGTCGGACATCGACATGTACCAGCACATCAACCACGCCACCATGGTCACGATCCTCGAAGAGGCGCGGGTGCAGTTCCTCCACGAGCCGTTCGCCGCCGACATCACCAGCATCGGGCTGCTGATCGCCGACGTGCGGGTCACCTACAAGGGCCAGCTGCGGCTGACCGATTCGCCGCTGCAGGTGACCACGTGGACCAAACGGCTGCGCGCCGTCGACTTCACGCTTGGCTACGAGGTCCGATCGGTCAACGCCGACCCCGCGTCGAGGCCCGCCGTCGTCGCCGAGACGCAGTTGGCGGCGGTCCACATCGAGGAGCAGCGGCTGGTGCGCCTGGCGCCGCACCATCGGGAGTATCTGCAGCGGTGGATCCGGGACTAGACAGGGCGGCCGAGCGCGGGCTGTGGCTGCGTGACCCCGCGCACCGCGGGGACCTGGCCGCGTTCGTCGATCACGCGCTGCGGCTGGACGGCTCCACGGTCGTTCGGCTGCGCGCGCGATCGGCGGGGCAGCTGACCGCCTGGGTGGCAACGGGTTTCGACGTGCTGGCCAGCCGGGTGGTGGTCGGCAGGGTGCGGCCGGACGACCTGTCGGTGGCCGCGGACTCCCTGGCGCGCGGCCTGTCGGCGGCCGACGCCTCGGGTTACGTCGACCCGGGCTTCGCGATGGACTCCGCGTGGCGTGCGGCGCTGCCGCCGGAATCCGGCTTCACCCACCTCGACGATGTGCCCGCCCGGGTGATGCTGGACCTGGCGCAGCGCGGCGCGCAACTCGCCAAGGAGCACGGTAGTTCGCACGGCCCGCCGGTCTCGCTGCTCGACCAGGAGGTCATCCGGGTCAGCTCGGCCGACGTCAGCGTCGGGTTGCCGATGCGCTGCGTTTTGGCGTTGACCGCCATGGGTTTCCTGCCGCAGTCGCCCGCCGGCGCCACCGCCGACGAGGCGGTCCGGGTCCGGATCCTGCCGTCGTGGTTGCGGATCGACGCCAAGTTCGGCTCGGTGTACCGCCGCCGCGGCCACGCCGCGCTGGTGCTGCGCTGAAGCCTCGCGCGGGTCAGACCAGCCACGCCGCCGCGTCCGGCGGCAGCTTCCGGTCAACCAGCGGCGCGCTGGCCAAGATGAGTTCCCCCTGCGGAAGCGCCATCGGGCGGCGGCCGGCGTTGAGCGCGCACACCAGGCCCCCGTCCAGGCGCCGGAACACCACCGCGCCGCGCGGCGACTTCTGCCACTCGATCTCGGTGCCGCGGAATTCGCCGCGCTCCCTGCGGGTTTGGAGCGCGCGCCGAAAAAAGGACAGGGTCGACGAGGGGTCGCCGAGCTGCCGTTCCACCGTCAGCGCCGCCCAGTCCGCCGGCATCGGCAGCCAGGTGTCGGCGCCGGTGGAGAACCCGAACGGGGGCGCGGCGCCCGACCACGGGAGCGGGACCCGGCACTTGTCGCGCCCGCGTTCGGTGTGCCCGGAGCGTTCCCACGTCGGATCCTGGAGCACCTCGTCGGGCAGCGGCACGTCGGGCAGGCCCAGCTCCTCGCCGTTGTAGATGAACACCGCGCCCGGCAGGGCGAGCATCACCATCGCCATGGCCCGCGCCCGGCGCAGCCCGAGCTCGCCGCCGCCGTAGCGGGTGACCTCGCGGCCCACGTCGTGGTTGGACAGCGTCCAGGTCGGGGTGGCGTTCACGAGCGCGGTCGCCGCCAGCGAGTTGACGATCGCGTCGCGGACTTCGCTTGCCGCGAAGTCGATTTGGGCGAGGCGGAAGTTGAACCCGAGATGCAGCTCGTCGGGCCGCAGGTACTCCGCCCAGCGGGCGTTGTCGGTGACCCACACCTCGCCGACGGTCACCGCCCCGGGATAGTCGTCGACGACCGCGCGGATGCCGCGGTGGATGTCGTGCACGCGGGGGTGGTTGAACCGCGGGTCGTCGTCGTTGTGGCGCAGGATCTTGGCCAGGCCCTCGGGCGCGTCGGCCAGGTCGGACGGCTTGGCCATCCCGTGCGCCACGTCGATGCGAAACCCGTCCACCCCGCGGTCCAGCCAGAAGCGCAGCGTCTTCTCGAAGTCGTCGAAGACGTCGGGGTGCTCCCAGTTCAGGTCGGGCTGTTCGGCGTCGAACAGGTGCAGATACCACTGGCCCGGGTTGCCGTCGGGTTCGGTCACCCGGGTCCAGGCCGGCCCGCCGAACACCGACAGCCAATTGTTGGGCGGCCGCTCGCCCGCGGGGCCGCGCCCGTCGCGGAAGTAGTAGCGGTCCCGCGCCGCCGTGCCCGGCCCGGCCTCCAGGGCCGCGACAAACCAGGGGTGCTGGGAACTGGTGTGGTTGGGCACCACGTCCATCGTCACCTTGATGCCCCGCCGGTGCGCGGCGTCGACCAGGCGCTCGAATGCGGCCAGCCCGCCGAACAACGGGTCGATGTCGCGGGGGTCGGCGACGTCGTAGCCGTGGTCGGCCATCGGGGAGACGGTGACCGGGTTGAGCCAGATGGCGTCGACGCCCAGTCGTTGCAGGTGTTCCAGGCGGGCCGTCAGCCCGTCGAGGTCACCGATCCCGTCGCCGTCGCTGTCGGCGAACGACCGCGGATACACCTGGTAGAAGACCGCGCTCGTCCACCACGGCTCGGCGCTCCTGCTGCCCGGCATCAAAATGTCGCGTTGACCAGGGAGTGCGCGGCCATTTCGAGGTAGTCGAGCAGCTCGCGGCGATGCTCGTCGTCAAGCGTGCGGGAGTCGATGGAGGCGACCGCGGTGTGCATGCACCGCAGCCAGGCGTCGCGCTCGATGGGGGTGATGCGGAACGGGGCGTGACGCATCCGCAGCCGCGGGTGCCCGCGCCGCTCGGAGTAGGTGCGCGGGCCGCCCCAGTACTGCTCGAGGAACATGCGCAACCGCTCTTCGGCGCCGGCCAGGTCGTCTTCGGGATACAGCTGGCTCAAAATCTCGTCCTCGGGCACCTGCGCGTAAAACCGCGACACGATCGCATCGAAGGTCTCGGCGCCGCCGACGGCATCGTAAAAGCTCACCTGGGTCATCGCCTCCATTGTGATGCATCGCGGTGTTCACCCGATCGACACGCCTCGCACCAGCAATAAGGGTGCGTTCGGCGGCAAATCATGGTGGACTATCGGCGGAGGATCCATGGCGCATGGCAAGAGACGCCGCGGCCACCGCAGTTCCGGTGCCGCGGCAGGGTTAACCGGGCCCGCAACCGCGTCACCCCTGCATAGCGTTTCCCACCGCCCCACGGCCGGCGCCGATAC
>NZ_MVHD01000070.1 GCF_002086635.1 Mycobacterium alsense
TTGCCCCACAGCCCGGCGTCGCCGCCCCGCCCGCCGCCTGCCCCGGCCCGCCGGACCCGCCGTTGCCGCCGTTGCCCCACAAGATGCCGCCCGACTGACCCGCCTGCCCGGTTCCTGGCGCGCCGTTGTTACCGTCGCCAATCAGTGGGCGCCCCAGCAGAAGTTCCGTCGGCGCGTTGATCACGCCGAGGACGTCGGCCTCGACGGTTTGCAACGGCGAGGCGTTGGCCGCCTCGGCCAGCCCATACGACCCCGCCGCGCCGTTCAGCGCCTGCACGAACTGCTGATGAAACGCCGCCGCATGCGCGCTGAGCGCCTGGTAGGCCTGACCGTACCCGCTGAACGCCGTCGCGACGGCCGCGGACACTTCGTCGGCCGCCGCCGCCAGCACCTCGGTCGTCGAACCGGCGGCGGCCACATGCGCCGCACTCAGCGCCGACCCGACGCTCTGCAAATCCGCCGCCGCGGAGGCCAAAAACTCCGGGGCCGCAACCACAACCGACATGTCGACCCCTTCGCCAAATGCCGACGAAATGGGAGCGCCCGGACGGCGTCGCGACTACAGTGAGACCGCACCATGTCCCAGTGTTGCGGTCGTGTAGCCGTGCCGCGCCCGGAGCGCTCGCAGCGTAAGTGTGCGCCGCCGGACGGGCCCGGTTGATCGGGAGTTTTCCCTATTTCCGCGACGCCGGTTCGTGACTGCACCGGAGAATTCGAGCGGGAGCGGGCGGCGGGTGGACAGGTTGCTGGAGCGCCGGGCGGCGCTTGCCGAGCTGAGCGGGCTGGCGCGCGCGGTGCGCCGCGGCTCGGGGCGTGTCGTATTGCTGCGCGGGGAGGCCGGCGTCGGCAAGACGGCGGTGATCACCCGATTCACCGCGGACCTCGACGGCGGGGTGCTGGTGCTCAAGGGCTGGTGTGACCCGCTGGCCGCGCCGCGCCCGCTGGGCCCGCTGCTGGACGCGCTGGCCGGGCTGAGCCCGGCGGCGGCGGGCGCGTTGGGCGCCGCGATCGAATCCGGTGACACCGGCGCCCTGTATCGGCGGCTGCTGGCGGTGCTGCGGGACGGGCGGGGCTGGGTGTGGTCGATCGAGGACGTCCACTGGGCCGACGGGGCCACCCTGGACCTGATCCGCTTCCTCGCCCGGCGCATCGAAGCGCTGCCGCTGCTGCTGGTGGTGTCGTACCGCGACGACGAGTTCGACCCCCAGCACCCGCTGTCGCTCGCGCTGGGCGACGTGGCGACCTGTGCCGCCGTGAACCGCATCAAGCTTCAGCCACTGAGCCGCGACGCGGTGGCCACGCTGGCCGCCGGCAGCGGCGTCAACGCCGACGACTTGTACGAACTGACCGGCGGCAACCCGTTTTACGCCACCGAGGTGCTGGCGGCGGGCGCGGGCTCGCTGGACCGCGATGCGTTGCCGCGCAGCGTCTCCGAGGCCGTCTGGGGCCGGCTGGGGCGGCTCTCGGCGGCCGCGCGCGAGACCGCGCAGACGGTCGCGGTCTGCGGGCCGCGGGCCGACGCGGCGCTGGTGCAGACGGTGTGCCCGGCGGCGGGCTCCGCGCTGAGTGAGTGCCTGGATGCGGGGGTGCTGGTCGCCGAGGGCGAGGTGGTGCGGTTTCGCCACGAGATGGCCCGGCGCGCCACGCTGGATCGCATCCTCGACCCCCAGCGCCGGCTGCTGCACAAGCGCGCGCTGGCGGCGCTGGCCGAACCGCCAGTGAGCCCGGATGTGTTGTCGCCGTTGGTTTTTCACGCCCACCAAGCGGGCGACGACGGTGCCGTGATCGACCACGGCCCGGCCGCGGCCGAGCACGCCGCGGCGCTGGGCGCGCACGCCGAGGCCGCCGACCTGTACGAGCTGATGTTGCGGCACGGAGCAGGCGACGCGCTCCCGCAGCAGGCGCTCTGGCTGGAGCACCACGCGTTCGAAAGCTACCTGTGCGGGCGCGCGGCGGCCGCGGTGTCGTCGTGGCGTTCGGCCATCGACATCCGCGACCGACTCGGCCATCGCCTCGAAGAGGGCGACGACCTGCGGTGGCTGTCGCACCTGCTGGAACCGCTGGGGCGCACCGCCGAGGCCGTCGAGGCGGGCTGCGCGTCGCTGCGGCTGCTCGAGGATCTCGGGCCGTCCCCGCAGCTGGCCTGGTCGCTGATCAACATGGCGCACTCCTGCACCACGGTGGGTTACGACCCGACCGCCGCAGCCCATTACGCAACGCGGGCACGCACTCTCGGCATGGTGCTGGGCGACGCCGCTGTCGTGATCCGGGCGCGCGGCTACCAGGCGATGGCCCGCATATTTCACAGCAACGCGGGCTGGGACGAGCTGGAGGCGGTCTGGCGCGACGCACTGGACGACCCGGGACTCACCGAACACGCCGGAGTGCTGGGCGTCCTGGCCTGTTGGGCCGCCGCGCTGCGCTGCGAGCTCGACCGCGCGCAGCACTATCTCGCCCGGGCGGCGGCGTTCTTCGAAGCCCACGACATGGTCATGTTCGCCGCGCTGGTGGCCGGCGCGGACGCGCTGACGGGGCTGTACCGCGGCGACTGGGCCCGCGCCGCGCTCGTCGCCGAGCGGGTCCTGACCCGCACGGCCCTGAGCCCGCTGCACCGGGTCCTGCCGCTGATCGTGCTCGCGCTGATTCGTGCCCGCCGCGGCGAGCGGCCGGGAACCCTGCTGGACGAAGCCCTCGAGCACACCGAGGGAAACATGTTGCGGCTGCACGTGTTCGCCGCGCGCGCCGAGGCGGCCTGGCTGGCCGGTGACGACGACACCGCGCTCGCCGAGGCGCAGGCGGGACTGGAATCCCGCCCGGGCCAAGACGATTCGTGGTTGGTCGAACCGCTGCGATTTTGGTCACGACTGGCCGGCGGCGCGCCCGATGCCCCGGTCGAGACCTGGGCTCGCCGCGGCGGCCCGTACGAGACGGCGCTCACCCAACTCGGTGGCGACATCGACGCCGTCCAAGCCGCGTTGCAGACGTTCCGCCGCCTCGGTGCCGGCCCCGCGGCCCGCCGCGCCCGGGAGCGCCTGGCCGCGTTGCGCGGCCCCACCCCTCGCGGCCGGCGCGCCGAAACCCTGGCCGACCCGGACGGGTTGACCCGCCGCGAACGCGAGGTGCTCGAGCTGCTGGCCGGCGGGCGCAGCGACGCGCAGATCGCCGCCGCGCTGCACATCAGCCCCAAAACCGCGGGCTCGCATGTCAGTTCGATCCTGCTCAAGCTCGGCGCGGCCAACCGCACCCAGGCCGCCGCGCACGCCCGCGGACAGGAAGCGCCCCGGGTCTAGACGGTCTTTTGCGCCCCGGCGACCGCCAGCGCCTCGAACTCCTCGTCGCTGAGCGTGATCTCGGCGGCCGCGACGTTCTCCTCCAGGTGCGCGACGCTGGAGGTCCCCGGGATCGGCAACATCACCGGTGAACGTTTCAGCAGCCAGGCCAGCGCCAGCTGCGACGGCGTCGCGTCGTGTTCGGCGGCGATGCGCTGCAGCGGGCCGTCCGGGTCGGCCAGCGGCCCGGCCGCCAGCGGGAACCACGGGATGAAGCCGATGCCCTGGCTGGTCGCGGCGTCCAGCACCGGTTCGGCGTCCCGCGCCGTCAGGTTGTACATGTTCTGCACCGACACGATCTCGGTGATCTGCTGGGCCTGGCCGAGTTGGTCGACGTCGATCTCCGACAGGCCGATGTGGCGGATCTTGCCCTCGTTCTTCAGCGTGAGCAGCTCGCCGACCTGGTCGGCCAGCGGATAGTTCCGGTCGATGCGGTGCAGTTGGAACAGGTCGATGGTCTCGACGCCCAGGCGGCGCAGGCTCATCTCGCATTCCTGGCGCAGGTAGGCCGGATTGCCCAATGGGATCCAGATGTCGGGGCCGGTGCGCAGCAGCCCCGCCTTGGTCGCGATCACCAGCCCGTCGTACGGGTGCAGCGCCTCGTGGATGATCTCCTCGGAGTAGTAGGGACCGTAGGAGTCCGCCGTGTCGATGAAGTTCACGCCCAGTTCGACGGCGCGCCGCAGGACCCGGACGCACTCCGCCCGGTCGGCGGGCGGGCCCCACACGCCCTTGCCGGTGATGCGCATGGCGCCGAAACCGAGTCGGTTGACGGTCAAATCGCCGCCGAGGGTGAACGTGCCGGACGCTTGGGCAGGGGTTGTTTGAGCGGTCACCTCTACGACCGTACGCCGAAACCGTGGCCGCGCATCCCGGCGTGGCAAGCTGAGCGGGTGGATCTCGACGCGCTTCAGGAGCTGCCGCTGACCTACCGCGAGGTGGGCGCGACCCTGGATTTCCATCGGGCCGGCGAGCTGCCCGCCGGGTACCACCACCAGCACGTCGAGCGCCAAATCGGCACGGGCCGGCGGCGTTTCGAGCAGGCCGCCGACGCGGTCATGCGCTGGGGCATGCAACGCGGCTCGGGGCTGCGGGTGCAGGCCAGCTCCGAGGTCGCCGAGGTCGACGCGGTGCTGGTGGTGCGCATGGGCTTTCTGCCCGCGCCGTGCCGGGTCGTGTACGTCATCGACGAGCCCGACATCCGCGGGTTCGCCTACGGCACCCTGCCGGGCCACCCGGAGTCCGGTGAGGAACGCTTCGTCGTGCGCCGAGACCCGAGCACCTCCGCGGTCTACGCGGAGGTGTCGGCGTTCTCGCGGCCCGCGGCGTGGTGGGCCAAGGCCGGTGGGCCGCTGGTGCGGGCGGCCCAGCGGGTCATCGCCCGGCGCTACCTGCGCGCGGTGTAGGCGCCGATCCGGCCGTCGTGCACTCCCTGCGCCAGCCGGGCCAGCGCGACGGCGCCGACGAGCAGGCCGAAGTCGCGCAGCGCGACGTCGTAGAAGCCGGGCCCGGTGAGCAGGTTGATGATGATGCCGGCCAGCCAGGCCGCTACCACCCAGGCGCCCAGGCGCGGCGCGAACGCCACCACGAGACCGGCCACGATCTCGATCGCGCCGACCAGGTACATGCACTGGTCGGCGGTCCCCGGCACCAGGCCGTCGATCCAGCCGGCCAGGTACATGTTCCAGTGGTGCGGGTGGGTCAGGACGTTGAAGAACTTGTCCAGCCCCATGACGATCGGCGCGATCGTGAACACGGTGCGAAGCGCGAGGTAGGCCGAGTAGGCGGGATCCCGGAGCTGGTCGGCGAGGGCCGGGGCCGCGTTGGCTTGCTTGGTGGTCATGGTGCCTCCCTTTCTAACAGATGATATTTTGTACGTTAGATCGGCTAGACTGTAGCGTCAAGCATTTTGTCTGTTAGAACGGCGGTCAGGTGGACGACGGGGACGCTCTGCGGCGGGACGCGGCCGGGATCGGCGCGCTCGCCGATCCGGTGCGCCGCCGGCTCTACGAATACGTCTGCGGCCAACCCGCCCCCGTGGGCCGCGAGCAGGCGGCCGACGCCGTCGGGATCCCCCACCATCAGGCCAAATTCCATCTGGACCGGCTCACCGCCGAGGGCCTGCTGGAAAGCGACTACGCACGGCTGACCGGCCGCAGCGGCCCCGGCGCCGGGCGCACCTCGAAGCTGTATCGCCGCGCGCGCCGCGATATCGCGGTCAGCCTCCCGCAGCGCGAGTACGAGCTGGCCGGGCGGCTGATGGCGGCGGCCATCGCCCGGTCGGCGGGCACCGGTGAGCCCGTCGCCGAGGTGCTGAACCGGGTCGCGCGCGACTACGGGCGGACGATCGGCGCCACGACGTTTTCGGGGCCCGGGGCGCCCACGCCCTCGACCGATGCCACCGCCGCGCTACACCGCGCGGTCGCGGTGTTGATCCGCTACGGCTACGAACCCCGATTCACCGACGGCGGTGACGTGGAGGTCGAGCTCGCCAACTGCCCGTTCCACGCGCTGGCGCAGGAACAGACGGAGCTGGCCTGCACCATGAACCACGCGTTGATCACCGGCGTGGCCGACGCCCTGGCCCCGAACGGACCCGAGGCCCGGCTGTGCCCCGGCCAGGATCGCTGTTGTGTGGTGCTCGCGCCCCGCGGCAGGTGAGCGCTAGGTGTTCTTGACGGGCAGGTTGTGAACGCGTAGGCGCTCGATGGGGGTCATGCCTCCGATGCCTGTGTGGGGTCGGTGGTGATTGTAGTGATGCAGCCAGTCTTGGTAGGCCGCTGCGCGGGCAGCGTTGGACCGGTAGGCGTGGGCGTAGGCCCATTCGGCGGTCAGGGTGCGGTTGAAGCGTTCCACCTTGCCGTTGGTCTGCGGCCGATACGGCCGGGTCTTCTTATGAACGATCTGTTCCCCTAATGCTTGGGCGAAACACTTTGAGCGGTAACACGATCCGTTATCGGTAAGCACACGCCGAACGACGATGCCATGCTCGGCGAAGAAGGCGTTGGCGTTGCGCCAGAACGCTGCGGCAGTCTCCTTGCGTTCGTCGCCGAGTTCTTCGGAGTACGCCAGCCGACTGTGGTCATCGACCGCGTGGTGCAGGTAGGCATAGCCAATCCCGCTGCGGTTTTTGCGCCCGGCCTGCCGGCCGAGCTTGCGGTGCCCGCCACCATCGGGGATGCGCCCGAGCTTTTTGATGTCCACGTGCACCAGATCTCCGGGAGCCGGATGCTCATAGCGGTGCGGCACCGGGCGGCGCACCGGCAGTCCGGTGGCCTGGTCTAGATGCCACAGCAGCGGCATTTTGTAGCGCTTGAGCACCGCTTGCACCGTCGAGCGCGGCACATGCAGATGCGCGGTGATGCGATCAGCGCCCCAGCGGCGGGAAAAGCGCAGCTTGATGATCCGGCGCTCCCGGCGTGCTGGCAGCTGGTTGGGACTGTGGTGCGGACGGCTCGACCGGTCAAACATCGCCGCAGCGCCACCGATACGGTAACGATCAGCCCACTTCTTCGCCGTCGCTGGTGAGCATTGGAAGCGCTCAGCGGCCCTGCGTATCGGCCAACCGTCATCGACGATCAGCCGGGCGAGTTTTAATCGCCCCTTCGGAGTCAGCGACGCATTAGCGTGGGACACGAGGACCTCCTGGTGATCGGCGTGCGTGTGGTAACCACACCGATACCGGAGGTCCTCACCTACTTCCGTGCACCACGCCGTTCACAACCTGCCTGGCCATTACAGCTAGGCCCCCCAGCCGGAGAGCAACGCCTCCGCGCCCGTGCACATCTCGGCGATGACGTCGGCCACCGACGCGTCGTCGCGGATCATCCCGACGCCCTCTCCGGCGTCGACGGGCGCGACGCGGCGATCGTCGCCGGCGATCGCCGCGGCAAGCTCGTCGCGCGCCGCTGGGCCGAGCGCGTCCTCGTGGCCCGCCCAGCGCGCGACGAAGTCGTTGGCCAGCACCCGCGCCGGGAACCGCGCCGGCCAGGGCAGCCCCTTGGCGACGTCGAAGACCCGGGTGACGGCCGTGTCGGTGGCACGGGCGTCGATCAGCGCCCGGCGGCTGGCCTCGCCGGTCAGCGCCTCCGGGCACGCCGCCAGCCGCGTGCCCACCCACGCCCCGCTGGCGCCGGCGGCCAGCACCGCGGCCAGGCTGCGCGGCGATGCGATGCCGCCGCCCGCGAGCACCGGCACCGAGACGGCGTCCAGGACGGCATCCAGCAGCGGCAGGGTCCCGAGCCGCACCTCGCCGTGCCCGCCGCCCTCCGACCCGCGGGCGACCACGACGTCGACACCGGCGTCGACCGCCCGGCGCGCGCCCATTCCGTCGTAAACCTGTGTGACGGCAACGATTCCGGCGTCGTGGGCCTGGTCGACCCAGGACCAGTCGGTGCCGAAGCTGACCGACAGCAGGGTGGGCCCGGCGGCCAGCGCGTCCTCGAGCAGCCCCGGCTGGCTGCGCATCACCCAGTCCACCAGCCCGATACCGAACTTCCCACGCACGTACTGCAACTGGGACCGCAGCGCCTCGCGGGTGCCGTCGCTGCCCATGCCGACCATGCCCAGCCCACCGGCCTCGGTGACCGCTGCGGCCAGCCAGCCCCCGGCGACCCCACCCATGGGCGCGTTGACGACCGGCGCCCGCAGCCCGAGACTCCTCGACCAGGGCGTGGACAGCATGCAGCTAGTGGGAGGCGCCGGGCTGGCTCTTCAGCACGGTCAGCATGACCACCGAATCCTCGACCGCGTGTAGGGCGTGCCGTTCCGGGGGGATGGCGACGTAGTCGCCGGCCTTGCCGTCCCACGAGTCGCCGCCGGCGGTCAGGCGCACGTGACCCTGCAGCACCTGCAGCGTGGCCTCGCCGGGGCTGTCGTGTTCCGAGAGGTCGTGGCCGGCCAGCAGGGCCAGCACGGTCTGCCGAAGCTCGTGGGTGTGACCGCCGTGGATCGTGTGCGCGGCGCGTCCGCTGTGGGACCGGCCCGCCTCGGCCAGCTTGTCGGAGGCGAGGCTGGTCAGCGAGATGGATTCCATTTCGGCCCTTTCGGTCGTTGCACGGTCACTGCGAAGCGCACGGATCTAGGAGGTCAATAGCAGTATCCCCGCCACGAGAAGGGCCACGACCTTGACCGACTCGAAGCCGACATAGACGTAGTGGGCGTGCGAGCGCGGCCCCTCGGAGCCGGCGAGCACGCGATCGGAGCGCCGGGTCAGCCGCGGGCGAACCGCCACCAACTGGATCGCCAGCGCGGCGATGGCGACCGCGAAGGCCGCCGTGATGCGCCCCGGCGTCGGACCCGACACCACGATCGCCGCGACGACGAGCGCGAAGACGACCTCGACGGTGTTGAGCGCGCGGAAGACCAGGCGCCCGATGCCCAGCCCGATCTGCAGGGTCACGTTGGGCGCGCGGAATTTCAGCGGGGCCTCGAGGAACGAAATGGCCAGCACCATGCCGAGCCAGACGAAGGCGACCGCGGTGGCGATCGCCGGTCCGGCGCTCACCCGGCGGCTGCCGGGGTGAGGTGGGCAAGGCACAGATCCGGTTCGACGAACGCGTCGAGCCGGTCGACGGAGACCGGTGCCTCCCACGACTCCAGGGCGCCCTGCATCAGCCCGAGGTGGATGGGGCACACGACCGAGCCGCCGGTTTCGGCCAGTTCCAGGAACGGGCAATGGCGCAACCCGACCAGCTGTTCGCCGTCGGACGTCCGGCGCTCCGGGGCGAACCCGAGGTCGTCGAGCACATCGACCAGCTGGTCGATGGCGTCCTCGGCGCTCGCGGGCCCCGACGCCTCGGTGTTGGAGGCGTGGGATTCCAGGTTTCGCCCCCACGCCCGCCCCGCGGCCATCGCCTTGGCGCGCGGGTCACGGTCGGCGGCCAGCGCCATGGTCAGGATCTCGGCGAGGAGCCGGTACTGACGCGTCCCGCCGCGATCCATCTGCCGGATCGCGGCGAACATCAGCGGCGGGCGCCCGGGCCCCTTGCGCCCGTGGGCGACATGTTCCACCTGGCGGTCGGCGACCAGGCCCTCGAGGTGGAATCGCACGGTGTTGGGATGCACACCGAGTTCCGCGGCGATCTCGACGATGCTCATCGGCTCGGGCGACGACCGCAGCAGCCGCAGGACCTCCCGGCGACGGCGGCCGGTGGTTTCTCCGTCTGACGTAATGCCGCTCACTCTCCTTCGGTCTCCTCGGCCCTGGGCGCCGAGGCGACCAGAGGCGTGTCGACGCCGAGGGGACCGACCTTGGCGGCCCCGCCGGGCGACCCCAACGGCTCGTCGCGACCGGGCAGGACTTCGGTGAAGAACGCCTCATTATCGGCCAGGTAGGGTCTGAGCTCCTCGGGCAGGTCGTCTTCGTAATAGATCGCCTCCACCGGGCACACCGGCTCGCACGCGCCGCAGTCGACGCACTCGTCGGGGTGGATGTAGAGCGCCCGGCCGCCCTCGTAGATACAGTCGACGGGACACTCGTCGACGCAGGCCCGGTCCATCACGTCGATGCATGGCTTTCCGATCACGTACGTCATGGGCTAGAGTTTACACAACCTTGATTGTAAAAACTAGGGAATGGGAACGTCTGATGGCCGACAGTGAACTTGACGTGCGCGGGCTGCGCAAGCCCGACAAGCATCCGACGACCTTCGCCGCGTACGCCGGGTTGGCCGTGGGCGAATCCTTCGTGCTGGTCAACAATCACGACCCCCGCCACCTGCGCGACGAGTTCGACGCCGACCACCCCGGCAGCTACGGCTGGGACTACGTCGAGAAGGGCCCCGAGGTCTGGCGGATCCGGATCACCAAGCTCACCTCCACCCCGCTGCCGCGGGTCCTGGCCGACACGAACGCGACCGAGCCCGCCGCGACCGGCGTGGTGTGGAAGCTCGAGGCCAAAGAGCGCGACCTGGACTCGAACGTCATCGCGCTGCCCGCCGGCGGCGGCATCGACTCGCACACCGGGCCCGACCTCGACGTGCTGATCCACGTGCTGTCCGGCGGCGGCCGGCTGACCACCGAGGCGGGCACCGTCGACCTCTTCCCCGGCGCCCTGCTGTGGTTGCCGCGACGCTCGCGGCGCCAGTTCTCCGCCGGCCCCGACGGGCTGCGCTACCTCACCGTGCACAAACGCCGCCAGGCGCTGCTGCTCGAGCCCACCGCGACGTCGTCGGTGCGGCAGGCCGTCTGATGTTCGGCGAGAAGACGCAGGCGCCGACGCCGCTGCCGTCGTCCGGCCGGGCCGACGACAGTGTGGCGGGGCACTGGCTGCTGGCGCGGCTGGGCAAACGGGTCCTGCGTCCCGGCGGCGTCGAACTGACCCACACGCTGTTGGCCGGCGCCGGGGTGGCCGGCGCCGACGTGGTGGAGCTGGCGCCGGGCCTGGGCCGCACGGCCACCGAGATCCTCGCCCGCGGCCCGCGGTCCTACGTCGGGGCCGAGGCCGACCCCGACGCGGCCGACGTGGTCCGCGGCGTGCTCACCGGGTTGGGGGCGGAGAACGGCGCGGTCCGCGTCACCGACGCCGCGGCCACCGGCTTGCCCGACGCCAGCAGCGACGTGGTGATCGGCGAGGCGATGCTGAGCATGCAGGGCGACGAGGCCAAGCGCGCCATCGTCGCCGAGGCGGCGCGCGTGCTGCGCCCGGGCGGCCGCTACGCGATCCACGAACTGGCCCTCACGCCCGACAGCGTGCCGGAGGAGGTGAGCACCGACATCCGGCGGTCGCTGGCCCGCGCGATCAAGGTGAACGCCAGGCCGCTGACGGTGGCGGAATGGTCGCGATTGCTCGCCGACCACGGTTTGGTGGTCGACCGGGTCGCCACCGCGCCGATGGCCCTGCTGCAGCCGCGGCGCCTCGTCGCCGACGAGGGGTTTCTCGGCGCGTTGCGGTTCGCCAGGAACATGCTCGCCCACCGCGACGCCCGCAAGCGCGTGCTGACGATGCGCCGCACGTTCCGCCGGCATCGCAAGCAACTCGCCGCGGTGGCGATCGTCGCCCGCAAGCCCGCCGCCCGCGGCTAACACGCGGCGGAAGGGCCCGCCCCGGAAATTTCGCGATTTCGATGCCTTTGGGCCCTTTCCGCAATCTGTGCGTTACGCGATAATGACTACGTCTGACGTAACTTGTCTGCGGCGGTTGCGGCTGAACGAAGGAGCATGACGGTTATGGGTTCAAACCCACCGTTGTTATTGAGCGATGCTGACGTCGACGACCTCGCATGCGAATTCCTGCGCTCCGGCTATCTCGGTCCCATCTACGCCGGCTGGTCACCCGACCGGCGCCTCGACGCCTTCCTGCGGCGCAGCGGCTTCTCCCGCGTCGCCGACGACGGCGACCTGTCGACCATGGTCCTCGACCGCATCCTGACCCGGCACTCGGGCTAGCGCGCAGGACGACCACCGGCGGGTAGCGGGCCCGAAAGAGTCCAGGGCAACCGAGCGGTAGAGCTTCCCTTCGCATGCGAAGCGGTGATGCGCCAGCCGCTGCGCGCCGGCAGCTGCGCACCAGCCGCCGTCGAATCTCCCTCCCGCACAGTTCCTCCCGCTGGCAGGTCCGCGCCGCGCGTGGTGTGCAGATGTTGGGTGTGCGTGCACGACCAGATCACCCCGACGGTCAGTAGGGGGTGCCAACTCGTAGTCCAGCAGTCGGCGAATTCTGCTGAGCATGAAGCCGGCCTTTCCGCGCGGATCGGTTGCGAACTATGTCAATGGCTATTCGGCGTGAACGGTAGGGATTGCGCGGCCTTCGGAGAAGGTTTGCGCGAGAAGCGGATTGGCTCACAGACGGCGGCCGGCGCCGGTCCGCGGCGAATGGTGCGGCGCGGTGGCGGGCCGCCCCAGCACGGTGATCTCCATCAGGCGGCGCACCGTGGTGCGCGCGGGCCGGTCGGTGCTGGGATGCACGAGTCGTCCGATGTCGACGGCGAGGGCGAACGCGGCGTGTACGGCGTACCGCGCCTGGCCGAGCGTCAGCTCCGGCCGCGCCGCCACGGCCAGGCGCGCCCAGGATTCGACGGTCGAGCGCTGAATGTTGTACAGCAGCACGGCGTCCGTTTCAGCCAGGTTGTGCCGCTCGGTGTAGTAGACGCAGGCCGGTTCGGGGCTGGCCAACGACCGTTCGACGTAGGCGTCGATGAGGCGGGCGAGCGCCTGCTCGGGGTCGCCGCCGGTGGCCAGGATGGTCGACAGGTCGCCCGAGAGTTGGTCGGCGGCGCGCCGATACGAGACCGCCAACATCGCCGCCTTGCCCGGGAAGTATTGGTAGATGCCGGCGACCGGCATGCCGACCGCGGCGGCGATGTCTTCCATTCCGGTCTCGCGGTACCCGCGCTCGTTGAACAAGCGCATCGATTCGTGCAGCAGCAGTTCGTAGCTGCCGGCGGCCGCGATCGCGGGCGGCCGCGGCGCTTCCGGACCGCTGTTGCGCCGCGCCGGCACATCGGCGCTCAACACCGCGACCACGATGTCGTGCAGGGTGCGCCTGACGGCCGCGTTGCCCAGCCGGGAACGATGGTCGGTGATGCTGCCGATGACACTCAACGCGGCCGCCGACAGCGTCCAGCGCTGACGCGACGTCAGCTTCGGCCGCAGCTTGATCAGCGGCCGCTGCACGCGGCGGTTGAGCAGCTTGATCTGTTCGGCGTGCGCGCGCTGGTCGTCACCGCGCAGGTAGCGGCCCTCCCACCGATACAGGCCGCCGGCGGTGCGGTTGACGATCGTCGCGTCGATGAGGGCGCGGATCACCGCGGCGAGCGCTTCCTCGGGATCGGTGTCCGCGGGGACGTCGTCGGCGAAGGCGGTCGCGTCGACGAGCTGCTGGCCGAGCGCCAGCAGAACGTCCCGGAACAGATCGTATTTGCCCTGCGAATGCCGATACAGCGCCGCGGCCGAGATCCCTACCCGCGCCGCGATGTTCTCCATGCTGACCGCGTGGTAGCCCAATTCGCTGAAGGCGTCGGTGGCGGCGCGAGCGATCTGGATTTTGCGGTCCTTCGGGCGCCGCTTTACCTGGCTCGCTGCCGAGCGGGTGGCGGGCGACATAGCCATCACCGTATCGCTGTCGCGGTCGCCCGGGGCTCCGGCGTCGCTTCGGTCAACATCGTCCGCCCCTGCCGCCTTGGCCCTTTTCCAAACCCCCGAGCGGCCAGTGGAAAGGCCGAGAATTCGCATTGACTGCACACAACATAGTCCACCGAACGGTCATTTACATAGTGCCTGCGCCGAAACACTTTGCTGTGAAACGCTTCACACGTTCCCGTTTCGGCCGCTGGTCAAATTTCTCCCGGCCGGGTTGCTGGCTCCGGCATTCCGCGACGCCCTGGGCATTGACTGGAGCTCGGCCCTGACCTGGCCTAACGGCGGTCGAGCGCGCGCCGGGCCCGGCCCAGGCTCTCGTCGACCAGGCGGTCGACGGCGCCGAAGTAGGTCCCCGATCCGGGCTTGCCCGCAAGTTCGGCGATCGCGCGCTGTTCCCCGTAAACGTCTGTTATGCCGAGGTTTTCGGCCATCCGCGCCGAATTCACCCGCAGCCCGGAGAGCAGCTCGGCGCACTGGGATGCCGCGACGACGGTGCGGCGCGCCAGCGTGCGCAGCGTGTCCCATTCGGCGTGCCACGCGCCGTCGGGCCGCTCGTCGTGGGCCAGCGCGGCTGCGGTGTGCAGCGTCGCCGCCAGTTGCGGCGCCGCGATGGCCGCCCGCCGGATCAGGATGGACAACACCGGATTGCGCTTGTGCGGCATCGACGACGACCCGCCCCGGTGCTCGCCGCCGGGCTCGCCCAGTTCGCCGATCTCCGGTCGGGCCAGGGTGACCACGTCGGAGGCGATGCGGCCCCAGGCGTCGGTGCACCCGACGAACGCGTCGCCGGCCGCGGTGACCGGGGTACGGGTGGTGTGCCACGGCGACCGGGCAGGCAGGCCCAAAGCGGTTGCGGCGCCCGCGACCAGGCGTTCGGACACCCCCGCGGGATCCGCCGCGTTCTTGAGCAGCGACGCCAGTTCGGTGGTGGCGGCCCGCGTCCCGGCGGCGCCGCCGATCTGGATCGGGGTGACCAGCGCGTCGAGCCGCTCCAGCGCGTCGACGACGCCGTCCAGCCAGCCCGCGACCTTGGCGCCGAACGTGGTGGGGGCCGCGTGCTGGGTCAGGGTGCGGGCCACCATCGGCGTGGCGCGATGGGCCGCGGCCAGGGCGGAGAGGGTGGAAATCTGTTGCGCGAGTTGGTCTCTGAGGTGGTCGGCGACGCCGCGCACGGCCAGCATCAGGGCGGTGTCCAGCACGTCCTGGCTGGTCAGTCCGCGGTGGATCCACGCGGCGACGGTCGGGGCGGCCCGTCCGCGCAACAGTTCGGCCAGGCCGATGACCGGGTTGCCGCCGCCCTCGGCGGCCGCCGCGAGCGCCTCGCGGTCGCCGTCGCCCACCAGGTTCGACAGGTCGGCGCCGGCGCATTCGGCGGGTGCCAGGCCGGCGGCGGCCAGTGCGCCCAGCCAGGCGGACTCCACGGCAACCATCGCCCGCAGCAGCGCCCCGTCCGTCAGGTGCTCCCCCGCCCGCTCGTCGCCGGGCCACAGCAGGTTGGTCATCGCCGGTCGTCCCGGTAGGTCAGGAACACGGTCTCGTTCGGCCCCTGCAGGTGGATGTCGAAACGGTATCCGGCGCCGCCGTTTTCGGCGACGCATAGCAGCGTGGCGCGTCGCGCGGGGTCGATGGCGGCCAGCATGGGGTCGGCGTCGGGGTCCGCGCCCGGCAGGTAGGCGCGGGTGAACAGCCGATTCAGCAATCCGCGCGCGAAGACGGTGACGGCGAAGAACGGCGCCCGCCCTGGTCCGGCCGCACCGGGCACCACCGTGGTGAACCCGTAGCGCCCGGCGGGGCCGGTCGCCGACCTTCCCCAGCCGGTGAACGCCGTCGCGCCGCGCCGCAGGGATCCGGGCTGTCGCGGTATACGCCCCGCGCCGTCGGGCTGCCAGATTTCGATCAGCGCGTCGGGGACCGCGTCGCCAGCGCCGTCGAAGACGGTGCCGTGCAGCCGGACGGCCCGCGGGTGCCCGGCGCCGACCAGGTCGCCGCCACCGGGATAGGGCAGCCCGAGGCCCAAAAACGGACCCACCGTTTGGGCTGGGGTGCAAGCGAATTCAGGCATCGCCGTCGGTCCAGGTGCGCCGGCCGCCGCAGAGCACGACGTCCCAGCGGTAGCCTGTCGCGTACTCCGGCTGGGTGAGGTCGTGGTCGTAGCGCGCGATCAGCCGCCGGCGGGCGGCGGGGTCGAGGATCGACTGGAAGATCGGGTCCAGGTCGAACAGCGGGTCGCCCGGGAAGTACATCTGGGTGACCAGCCGCTGCGTGAAAGCCGTTCCGAAGACCGAGAAGTGGATGTGGGCCGGGCGCCAGGCGTTGTGATGGTTGCGCCACGGGTAGGGGCCGGGCTTGATGGTCGTGAACCGATACGATCCGTCGGGTCCGGTGAGGCAGCGGCCGGCGCCGGTGAAGTTCGGATCGAGCGGGGCCGGGTGCTGGTCGACCGGGTGGCGGTAGCGGCCGGCGGCGTTGGCCTGCCAGATCTCGACCAGCTGGCCCGCGACCGGCCGGCCGGCGTCGTCGAGCACGCGCCCCGCCACGATGATGCGCTCGCCCAGCGCCTCGCCGTGCCGTCCGGCCGTCAGGTCGGCGTCCCGCGGGTCGACGTCCTCGCCGCCGAAGCAGGGCCCATTGCGTTCGATCTCCTCGGGATCCACCAGCAGCAGCGGCTGTTTCGGATGGCGCAGGGCGCTGCTGCGGTAGGGCGTGTAGTCGAGCCGCGGTTCCGCTGTGTTCCCCGTGTCGCCGCCCGCGCGCCGGTAGGCGGCGATCTCCGCCGTGATGTCACCCTGGGAAGCGACATGCCCGGCGTCCATGAGCCGAGACGCTACTCCGCGTCGCGCTACAGACCGCGCACCAGCGCCGCGCGCCCCGTGGTGCGGATCCGGTGCAGCGCGGAGCCGCGGTATTGCTCCATCTCGGCGGCCATGTTGGTGCCCAGCGCCTCGAGCTCGGCGTCGCCCGGGACGGCGCGTAGGGCGCGGTGGCGGCCAGGTTCACCAGCCCGGCGCGACGGTCGGCCTCGTGGGCGTGCTGCCAATCGGTGGTGCCGGTGATCGCCGAGCCGATGCCGGCCACTCTTGCCGCCCGATGGCCGGCACCAATCGGCGGTCGAGTTCCCGCAACCGATCCAGGCCTCCGCAAATCCGGAGATAATAGCCCTGTTACTTCGCACTCGCGCCATAGGTGTGTCAACAGCGCCGCGGGCATTGACCGGGCGCGGTGAGTGCGGGATTCTACTTAGCGGAATATATTTCTGTAGAGCAGATAGAGTCACCGTCATAGACGTCTTCGAGCATGTTCGGCGGGGGATGATCCCCGCGCACATCTACAACGACGCGGACCTGTTCGCGCTCGAGAGGGAGCGCCTGTTTGCCCGGGCGTGGACGTTCGTGGGCCACGAATCTGAGCTCCCCCACGAGGGCGACTACGTGGTGCGCCGCGTCCTCGACGATTCGTTCATCATCACCCGCGACTCGCGGGGACAGGTGCGGGCCCTGTTCAACATGTGCCTGCATCGCGGGATGCAGGTGTGCCGCGCCGAGATGGGCAACGCGTCCAACTTCCGCTGCCCGTACCACGGCTGGACGTACCGCAACGACGGCCGGCTCACCGGGCTGCCGTTTCACCGCGAGGCCTACGGCGGCGAGGACGGGCTCCCCCGCGGTGGCCAAAGTTTGCTTCCCGCACCGAATTTCGCCAGCTACAACGGCCTGATGTTCGTCAGCCTGGACCCGGCCGCCGACCCGCTGGAGGACTTCCTGGGCGACTTCAGGTTCTACCTCGACTTCTACACCAAGCAGAGCGCCACCGGCCTGGAGGTGCGGGGGCCGCAGCGCTGGCGGATCAGGGCGAACTGGAAGATCGGCGCCGAGAATTTCGCCGGCGACATGTACCACACGCCGCACACGCACGCGTCGATCGTCGACATCGGCCTGTTCCGGGAGCCAAAAGCCCAGAAGCGCAAGGACGGTGCCACCTACTGGGCGGGCCGGGGCGGCGGCACCACCTATAAGCTTCCGCCGGGCGACTTCGACGAGCGGATGCGCTACGTCGGCTACCCCGACGAGATGATCGGCCGGATCAAGGACGCATGGTCGCCGCGGCAGCAGCGCGTGGTCGGCGAGGACGGCTTCATGATCTCGGCGGCCACCTGCTTCCCGAACCTGAGCTTCGTGCACAACTGGCCGAAGCTGCCGCACAGTGACCAGGTGCTGCCGTTCATCTCGATCCGGCTGTGGCAGCCGATCAGCGAGCGCGAGACCGAGGTGTGCTCGTGGTTCGCGGTGGACTCCGCCGCTCCCCCGCAGTACAAACGGGATTCGTACCGGGCCTATCTGATGTGCTTCGGTTCCACCGGCATGTTCGAGCAGGACGACGTCGAGAACTGGGTGTCCTTGACCACCACCGCCGGCGGCGCGATGGCGCGACGGCTGCTGCTCAACAGCCGGATGGGGTTGCTGCCCGACGACACCCCCGTCGTCGAGGCGCTGCCGGCCGAGTCGTTCCACGGGCCGGGACGCGCCCAGGTCGGCTACAACGAACACAACCAGCGCGCGCTGCTGAAGCTGTGGGCGGAGTACCTATCATGAGAAACCCCTTGCCGTTTAACGACATCCGGCACCTGCAGGCGCACCAGTTCCTCGTCGACGAGGCCTACCTGCTGGACGCCCAGGAGTACGGGGCGTGGCTGGACACGCTGACCGACGACGTCCACTACGTGATGCCGGTGCGGGTCACCACCGCGCGGGGCGCCGGGTTGGACACCTCTTCGGGCAGGGGGCCGGGGATGGCGCACTTCGACGAGGACAAGTACTCGCTGACCCAGCGCGTCGCGCGGTTCGCCACCGAGCACGCCTGGACCGAGGATCCGCCGTCGCGGCTGCGACACTTCATCACCAACGTGCGCACGTTCGTCGAAGACGACGAGCACCTGCGTGTCGAGTCCGCCGAGCTGCTCTTCCGCAGCCGCGGCGACGTCAACGAGAGCGCGCTGGTGTCCTGCGGCCGCGAGGACCTGCTGCGCTGGAATGGTTCTTGCTGGAAGCTGGCCCGCCGCACGATCTTTGTCGACGAATCGGTGCTGCGGATGCAGAACCTGGCGGTGTTCCTATGAGCGAACCGGTGACGGTGGCCAACGAATTCGCCGAGGTCGAGGTGCGCCGGATCGATACCCGAAACGGATCGCGGCTAGAGATCACCGCGCCGCGCACCGGCCGGTCGATCAGCCTGGACGCGCTCGAACTGGAGGCCCTGACGCGACAGAACACCCGTACGCTGGCGGCCATGGTCGGCAATTCCGAGGGCCCGCTGCTGCCCGACGAGGGTGAGCCCCGGTCATGACGGGCTGGCTTCGGGGCAAGCGCGCGCTCGTCGTGGGCGCCGGCTCCGGGATCGGCCGGGCCGTCGTCGACGCCTTCCGCGCCGAGGGCGCCAAAGTCGCCGTGCTGGAACGGGATTCGGCCAAGTGCGCCCGGCTGCGACGGGAGTTGGCCGATGTGCCGGTGGTCGAGGGCGACGCCGTCACCCGCGAGGCGAACGACGTCGCCGTCGCCGCCGCCGTGGACGCCCTGGGCGGGCTGGACACCCTGGTCAACTGCGTCGGCGTCTTCGACTTCTACCGGGGCATCGGCGAGATCGATGCCGACGCCCTCGAAGCCGCGTTCGACGAGATGTTCCGCACCAACGTGCTGTCCCACCTGCAGTCCGTCAAAGCCGCCCTCCCCGTGCTACAAGCTCAGGCCGGGTCGTCGATCGTGCTGACCGAATCCACGTCATCGTTCCAGCCCGGGCGCGGCGGCGCGCTGTACGTGTCGTCGAAATTCGCCGTGCGGGGGCTGGTTTCGGCGCTCGCGCACGAACTCGCGCCGGGTGTCCGCGTCAACGGGGTGGCGCCGGGCGGCACGCTGCACACCGACCTGCGCGGCCTGGCCAGCCTGGGACTGGACGGGGTGCGACTCGACGACAGCCCCCACCGGGCGCGCGACCTGGCGGCGCGCACCCCGCTGAACCTGGCGCTCACCGGCGAGGACCACGCGTGGAGCTATGTGTTCCTGGCATCCGATCGGTCGCGCGGCATCACCGGGGAAACCGTCCGCCCCGATGGGGGATTCGGGCTGGGAGCGCCACGATGACGGAACTCGACGAGCTGCGCGCGCTCGTGGCTCAGGGCTGCCGCGTCGCGGCGGCGCGTGGCCTGGTGGACGGCATCCTCGGTCACCTGAGCCTGCGCGTGGACGACGAGCGCCTGCTGGTGCGCTGCCGCAGCGACACCGACACCGGGGTCGCGTTCACCCGTCCCGGCGATATCCGGCTCGTCGCGTTCGACGGAACCGCCGGTGCCGCAGGTGAACTCGACGGCTACCGCGTCCCCAACGAGCTGGCCATCCACGTCGAAACCCTGCTGGCCAACCCGGCGCACCGGGCCGTCGCGCACCTGCACCCGCCGGCCGTCGTCGCCGCGGACCTGGCCGGCATCACAATCCGGCCGATCTACGGCGCCTACGACATCCCCGGCGCGTGGCTCGCGCGCGGCGGCGTGCCTGTTTACCAACGCGCCGTGCTCATCCGCAACTCCGCGCTCGGCAAACAGATGGTGGCGGCGATGGGCGCCGGCCCGGTGGTGATCTGTCGCGGGCACGGAATCACCAGCGCCGCCGACACTATTCAGCAGGCCGTGCTGCAGGCGATCAGCCTGAACGAGCTGGCGCGCATGTCGTTGCAGGTGCGCGCGGCCGGCGGCGCGCTGCGCGACATCGACGAACGCGACTGGGATGACCTGCCGGACTTGGGATCCGGCTTCAATATCGACGCGGCCTGGCGGCACGAGGTCACCCGGCTGGGCGATTAGCCGTCCTGACCCTGTGAGCCGTCGGTACCCGGGGTACCGGCCGTGCCGGTGTTTCCGTTCTGCGTCAGCCCCATGCCCGGGGTGCCGGCACCGCCGCCGTTGACCCCGCCGCCCCCGCTGCCGCCCGTACCGCCGCCTCCGGCGGTGCCGGCGATGCCCGCCC
>NZ_MVHD01000071.1 GCF_002086635.1 Mycobacterium alsense
GGCCACGGCGGGGCCGGGGGCGCCGGAGGGATGCTCGCCGCCGCCGGCCAGGCCGGAGGCGTCGGCGCCGGTGGTACCGGGGGCACCGGCGGCAACGGGGGCGCCGCTACCCAGCAGGGCACCTCTGCCGGCGCGGGCACCGCGGGCACCGGCGGCCTGGGCCTCACCGGCGGTGCGGGCGGCCAGGGCGGCGCCGGCGGCGCTGCGCTGCCCGGCGGAACCGGCGGAAACGGCGGCACCGGCGGAAACGGCGGAACCGGCGGCACCGGCGGGGATGGGGGTTCCGGCCTGGCCAGCGGCAGCGCCGGCGGAAACGGCGGAACCGGCGGCACCGGCGGCGCGCCTGGCGCAGGCGGGCTGTCCGGCGGTGCCGGCGGCAAAGTGGGCCACACGGGACTCGGTGGAGACGGAGGAACCGGCGGTCGGGGCGGCGACGCCACGGGAACCAACGGCTACCAGGGCGGTAAGGGCGGGGCCGGCGGATCGGGCGGCGGCCCCGGCGGCGACGGCGGCGACGGCGGCGTCGGCGGTACCGGCGGAATGGGCGCCACCGGCGCCGATGCCTCTGGAAGCAACGGCCCCGATGCCGGTGGCACGGGCGGAACCGGGGGCGCCGGGGGCCAAGCCGGACCCTCCGGCGGCGCGGGTGGACACAACGGCACCGGCGGGCAGGGCGGGCAAGGCGGCCAAGGCGGGCAAGGCGGACAGGGCGCGCCAGGCACCAGCGGAGACTCCCCCACTCCCGGTGACCAAGGCGGCCAGGGCGGCCAAGGCGGCCAAGGCGGCGCCGGCGGCGCCGGCATCGGCGGGATCGGCGGCGGGCAGGGCGGCACCGGCGGCCTCGGCGGTCAGGGAGGCACCGGCGGCACCGGCGGCGACAACACCAGCACCACCGCCTTCGCGATCGGCGGCACCGGCGGCACCGGCGGCACGGGCGGCACGGGCGGCGCCGCCGGATTGGGCGGACTCGGAACCGACGGTGGCACGGGCGGCGGCATCGGCACCGGCGGGGTCGGCGGCACCGGCGGCACCGGCGGACAGGGCGGATACGGCGCGGACGGCGCCAATGGCATTGGCTCGATAGCTGCCGCTGGCCAGGGCGGCCAGGGGGGCCACGGCGGCGCCGGCGGCACCGGCGGCACCGGCGACGGTACGAGTCACGGCGGCGACGGCGGCGTCGGCGGTAAGGGCGGTCGGGGAGGCACCGGGGGCACCGGCGCCACCGGCAACCCCGGGGAGACCGGCTTCATCGGCGGCAAGGGCGGTACCGGCGGCACGGCCGGGTTCGGCGGGACCGGAACCGAAGGCGGCGCGCCCGGCAGCATCGGCACCGGCGGCACCGGCGGCACCGGCGGCACCGGCGGGCAGGGCGGGCAGGGCGCCAACGGCTCAGACAGCACCACCACCCCTGGCGCCGGTTCCCAGGGCGCCGCCGGCGGCCAGGGCGGCCAAGGCGGCGACGGCGGCGCCGGCAACGGCGTGACCAACGGCGGTCAGGGCGGCGCCGGCGGCACCGGCGGCCAGGGCGGCACCGGCGGCACCGGCGGCAACAACACCGGCCCCGCCGGCAACAACGCCGGCGGCGACGGCGGCCAAGGCGGCACCGGCGGCGCGGCCGGGGCGGCCGGGATCGGAACCGACGGTGGCGCGAAAGGCACGATCGGCACCGGCGGCGACGGCGGCACCGGCGGCACCGGCGGGGAGGGCGCGCAAGGCGCCAACGGCGCCAACTCCGACCCCCCCACCGCCGGTCAACAGGGCGGCTTCGGCGGCGCCGGCGGCCAGGGCGGCACCGGCGGCTCCGGCGACGGCACGAGTCACGGCGGCAACGGCGGCACCGGCGGCACCGGCGGCACCGGCGGCGCCGGCGGAAACGGCGGCACGAACAGCAGCACTGGCGGCGACGGCAAGAACGGCGGTGCGGGCGGCACCGGCGGCACCGCCGGGGCGGCCGGCTCGGGCACCGACGGCGGCACGGGCGGCAGCGTCGGCACCGGCGGCACGGGTGGCACCGGCGGCAACGGCGGAAACGGCGGCCACGGGGACGACGGCGCAGGCGGCGCGGGCGGCAAGGGCGGTAACGGCGGCGCGGGCGGCACGGGCGGAGCTGGCATCGACGGCGTGGGCGGCGGCGACGGCGGAAACGGCGGCAAGGGCGGCGTCGGCGGGGTCGGCGGGCGCGCCGACACACCCCCGATTCTCAGCGACGGGAGAACCGGAGGCGCCGGCGGCGGCGGCGGCGACGGCGGCCGCGGCGGCGACGGCGGAGCCGGCGGGGGCTCCGGCGGCGACGGCGGAGATGCCGGTAGCGGCGCCACGGCCGGCAACGCCACCGACGGCCGGGGCAGCGGCAAGCATGGCGGTACCGGTGGTGTCGGCGGCAAGGGCGGCACGGGCGGCGCCGGTGGCACTGGCAACGGCAGCGGTGACGGCGGTGACGGCGGCAGGGGCGGCAACAGCGGACCCGGTGGCATCGGCGGCGACAGCAACGGTGGCGCCACCGGAGGCAGGGGCGGTAACGGCCAGGCGGGCGGCACTGGCGGCGCCGGCGGCCTCGCCCCCGGCAGCGGCACCGGCGGCGACGGCGGCGACGGCGGCACCGGCGGCAGCGCCGGCCACGGCGGCCGCGGCGGCAACGTCACCGGCGGTAGTGGCGGCACCGGCGGCACCGCCGGCGCCGGCGGCCAAGGCGGCGCCGGGGGCGGCAACACCGGCTCAGGCAACGCCGGCAACGGCGGCATCGGCGGCACCGGCGGCACCGGCGGTGGTGGCGGCGGCGGAGGCAGCGGCGGCAGAAACCCAGGGGGCACCGGCGGCTTGGGCGGTGTGGGCGGCATGGGCGGCGCCGGCGGTGATGCTACCGGTACCAGCGGCAACGGCGGTACCGGCGGCGCCGGCGGTACCGGCGGCGCCGGCGGCGCTGGCGGCAGCGGCGGCGGTGCCGCCGGCGACGGCGGCAACGGCGGCAACGCAGGCTCAGGTGGCGGCGGCGGCGACGGCGGCGATGGCGCAGGCACCGGCGGCGGCGGCGACGGCGGGGTCGGCGGCCACGGCGGCACCGGCGGCAACGGCGGTCCGGGCGCCGGCACAAATCAAGACCGCGGCGACGGCGGCGACGGCGGCAGCGGCGGCACCGGCGGCGACGGCGGTGCCAACGGTAAAGGCCAGACCGCCCCCGGGAACACCTGGCAGGGCGGGGGCGGCACCGCCGGCAACCAGAACACCGCCGGCTCCGGCGGCGGCGGCGGCGACGGCGGCACCGCCGGCGACGGCGGCGGTGCCGCCGCCGACGGCTGATCGGTGGGCCATCGGGGTAGCGCCAGCGACTGCAGGCCCGCCCGTGCTCGTCCGGGCGGCCGCCTGACAAACTGACGCTCATGGGAACCAATCAGCGGGCGAGCATCGTCATGTCCGAGGCCGAGATCGCCGATTTCGTCGTCACCAGCCGCACCGGCACGCTGGCCACCGTCGGGCCCGACGGCCAGCCGCACCTGACCGCGATGTGGTACGCGGTCGTCGACGGCGAGATCTGGCTCGAGACCAAGGCCAAGTCGCAGAAGGCGGTCAACCTCAAACGCGATCCGCGGGTGAGCTTCCTGATCGAGGGCGGCCACACCTATGACACGCTGCGCGGGGTGTCCTTCGAGGGTGTCGCCGAGATCGTCGACGACCCCGACGTCGCGCATCGCGTCGGGGTCAGCGTGTGGGAGCGCTACACCGGCCCCTACAGCGACGACATGAAGCCGTTCGTCGAGCAGATGATGAACAAACGCGTCTGCGTGCGCATCGTGGCGCGCCGCGCGCGGTCGTGGGATCACCGCAAGCTCGGGATGGCGCCCATGCCGGTGGGCGGGTCGACGGCACCTGCCGCGCTGGGGACCGGCCAATAGTTATCTTGTAGCCCCGATGGGATTCGAACCCACGCTACCGCCGTGAGAGGGCGGCGTCCTAGGCCGCTAGACGACGGGGCCAGAACCGATCCGAGCAGCCAGCATAGCTCACCGGCGATGGCGCTCCTAATCGCAAGCGGCGCTGCGACTTTGCTGGGGTACCAGGACTCGAACCTAGAATGGCTGAACCAGAATCAGCTGTGTTGCCAATTACACCATACCCCATTGGCTGCCTAAAACCGCTGGTCAGCGCGTTCCGAAAACGGCACCGGCCGCCGTAGTCGGCTTTGCGAACCGCAGTGCAGACTACCAAAGGTTCACACCGCTCCGTCGCGCGCCGCCCGCAGCCGCGCCAGGCTGCGCTCGCGGCCCAGCAGCTCCAGCGATTCGAACAACGGCGGGCTGATGGTCGTTCCCGTGGCGGCGACCCGGATCGGGCCGAACGCCTTGCGCGGTTTGAGCCCCATACCGTCGATGAGCGCGGCCTTGAGCGCGGCCTCGATCGGCGCCGCGGCCCAGTCCGCCACCCCGTCCAGCGCGGCCAGCGCCGCGTCCACCACCGCGATGCCGTCGGGACCCAGCTCCTTGGCGGCGGCCTTGGGGTCGATCGCGTAGTCGTCGTCGTTGAGGAACTTCAGCAGCTCCCACGCGTCGCCAAGGACGACGATGCGCGTCTGCACCAGCTCGGCGGCGGCGGCGAATGCGGCGTCGTCCAGCCCCACGCGATGGCCGTGCGCGTCGAAATAGTCGCGCAGCCGCGCGGTGAAGTCGTCGGCGTCCAGCATCCGGATGTGTTCGGCGTTGAGCGCGTCGGCCTTCTTCTGGTCGAAACGGGCCGGGTTGGAATTGACGTCGACGACGTCGAACGCGGCCACCATCTCGTCGAGGCTGAACACGTCGCGGTCGTCGGCGATCGCCCAGCCCAGCAACGCAAGGTAATTCAGCAGCCCCTCGGGGATGAAGCCCCGGTCGCGGTGGGCGAACAGGTTGGACTGCGGGTCGCGCTTGGACAGCTTCTTGGTTCCCTCCCCCAGCACGGTTGGCAGGTGGGCGAATTGCGGCGTGCGTTCGGCGACGCCGATCCGGATCAGCGCCCGGTACAGCGCGAGCTGGCGCGGCGTCGACGGCAGCAGGTCCTCGCCGCGCAGCACGTGGGTGATCTTCATCAGGGCGTCATCGACCGGGTTGACCAAGGTGTACAGGGGTTCTCCGTTCGCGCGGGTCAGCGCGAAGTCGGGCAGGCTGCCCGCCGCGAAGGTGGTGGTGCCGCGCACCAGGTCGTCCCAGCCGAAATCCTCGTCGGGCATGCGCAGGCGCACCACCGGCTTGCGGCCTTCCGCCAGGAACGCCGCGCGCTGCGCATCGGTCAGCTGCCGGTCGAAGTTGTCGTAGCCCAGCTTGGGATTGCGGCCGGCGGCGACGTGGCGCGCCTCGACCTCCTCCGGCGTCGAGAACGCGTAGTAGGCCTCGCCGGCCTCGAGCAGTCGGGCCACCACGTCGCGGTAGATGTCGGTACGCTGCGACTGCCGGTAGGGGCCGTAGGGCCCGCCGACCTCCGGGCCCTCGTCCCAGTCCAGGCCCAGCCAGCGCAGCGCATCGAGCAGCGCCAGGTAACTTTCCTCGGTGTCGCGCTGCGCGTCGGTGTCCTCGATGCGAAACACGAAGGTACCGCCGGTGTGTCGCGCGTACGCCCAGTTGAACAGTGCGGTGCGGACCATCCCGACGTGCGGGGTGCCGGTGGGCGACGGGCAGAACCGGACCCGCACGGGGGTTGTTGCGGTCACGACTTTCCTTTGCGGACAACGGGATTGGTGAGGGTGCCGATGCCCTCCACGGTGATCGAGACGGTGTCACCGTCCTCGATGGGGCCGACACCCGCCGGTGTTCCGGTGAGGATGAGATCTCCGGGCAGCAGGGTCATCACGGCCGAGATCCACTCCACGATGGCGCCGACGTCGTGGATCATCAGCGAGGTGCGGCTGTGCTGCTTCACATTGCCGTTGACCTCGGTGCGCAGTTCGAGATCCGCCGGGTCGACATCGGTGACGATCCAGGGCCCGACGGGGCAGAAACTGTCGTGGCCCTTGGCGCGGGTCCATTGGCCGTCGGCCTGTTGCTGATCGCGCGCCGAGACGTCGTTGGCGATGGTGTAGCCAAGGATGTTCTCGGCGGCCTGGGCGGCCGGTACGTCCTTGCACGCGTGGCCGATGACGACCGCCAGCTCGCCCTCGAAGTGCACGGGTGATGCGTTGGCCGGCAATCGGATCGGCACGTTCGGCCCGATGATCGCGGTGTTGGGCTTGAGGAAGATCACCGGGTCCGCGGGTGCGGGGCCGGTCGTCCCGCCCATCTCCGCGATGTGGTCGGCGTAGTTCTTGCCGACGCAGACCACCTTGCCGGCCAGCATCGGCGCCAGCAGCCGGACATCGGCCAGCGGCCATGACCGGCCGGTGAACGTCGGGGTGCCGAACGGGTGTTCGGCGATCTCCCGGGCGGTCAGCCCGGTGGGTTGGGCGGGCTCGCCCTCGATGCTGACGAAGGCGACACCGTCCGGGCTGGCGATTCGACCGAGGCGCATTTGTTCGAGCCTAATATGCCCCCGACGGCGCGCTGATCGGCGGCGCGACCGCGTTCCGGCGACGGGCGGCGACCCTGTGGAAACATGGATTGGTGTCCAAGGGCCACACGGCCGATCTCGGTCCCGGCGCGCGCTGGGCCGTCGTACTGGTCTCGCTGTTCGTGACGGCGAGTTCCTTCCTCTATATCAACGGCATCGCGTTCCTGATCCCCTCGCTGGAGAACCAGCGCGGCGTGCGACTGACCGAGGCCAGCCTGTTGTCGTCGATGCTCAGCTGGGGCATGGTGGTCACGCTGGTCCTGTGGGGCTATGTGCTGGACCACGTCGGCGAACGGATCGTGCTGGCCGCGGGGTCGGCGCTCACGGCGGCCGCGGCCTACGCGGCGGCGTCCGCGCACGGGTTGCTGCTGATCGGGCTTTTTCTGTTCCTGGGGGGCATGGCCGCCGCGAGTTGCAACGCCGCCGGGGGCCGGCTGGTGTCGGGGTGGTTCCCGCCGCGGCAGCGCGGGCTGGCGATGGGCATTCGCCAGACCGCCCAGCCGCTGGGGATCGCGATGGGCGCGTTGGTGATACCCGAACTGGCCGAAGGCGGGCCGCACCGCGGGCTGATGTTTCTCGCGGTGGCGTGCACGGTGGCCGCCGTGGCCAGCGTGATCGGGGTCGTCGACCCGGTGCGCAAGTCCCGCAAGACCGCCACCGCGGCGGAGCTGGCCAGCCCCTACCACGGGTCGTCGGTGCTGTGGCGCATCCACGCGGTGGCGGGCCTGCTCATGATGCCGCAGACCGTGACCGTGACGTTCATGCTGGTGTGGCTGATCAACCACCATCACTGGTCGATCGCCGCGGCCGGGGGCCTGGTCACGCTGTCGCAGTTGCTCGGCGCGGTGGGCCGCGTCGCGGTCGGCCGCTGGTCCGACCGCATCGGATCGCGGATGCAACCGGTCGCCGTCATCGCCGTCGCCGCCGCGCTGACGCTGTTCCTGCTGGCGCTGTCGGACAGCATCGATGGCTCGCCGTACGACGTGCCCCTCATGATCGCCATCGCGGTGATCGCGGTGCTGGACAACGGATTGGAGGCGACCGCGATCACCGAATTCGCCGGACCGTTCTGGAGCGGGCGCGCGCTTGGCATCCAGAACACCACCCAGCGGCTGATGGCCGCCACCGGGCCTCCCCTGTTCGGCGCCTTGATCTCGGCCGCCAGATACCCCTCGGCGTGGGCGCTGTGCGGGCTGTTCCCGCTGCTGGCGATACCGTTGGTGCCGATCCGGCTGCTACCGCCCGGCCTGGAATCTACAGCGCGGATGCGATCCGTTCGCCGACTTCGCTGGTGGCGGGCCGTTCGTTCGTACGAGCTGCCAGGTAACGCTCGACGGCCCGGTCCACCCGGGCCGCGGCGTCGTCCTCGCCGAGGTGGGAAAGCAGCAACGCCACCGACATGATCGCCGCCGTCGGATCCGCGATGCCCTGACCGGCGATGTCGGGCGCGCTGCCGTGCACCGGCTCGAACATCGACGGATTCGTCCCGGTCGCGTCGATGTTTCCGCTGGCCGCCAAGCCGATCCCGCCACACACCGCCGCGGCCAGGTCGGTGATGATGTCGCCGAACAGGTTGTCGGTGACGATCACGTCGAACCGCCCCGGGTCGGTGACCATGTGGATGGTGGCCGCGTCGACGTGCTGATAGGCCACCTCGACGCCGGGGTAGTCGTGCGCGATCTCCTGCACCGTCCGCCACCACAGTGACCCGGCGAACGCGAGCACGTTGTTCTTGTGCACCAGCGTCAGGTGCTTGCGGCGCAGCATCGCCCGCTCGAACGCGTACTGCACCACCCGGCGCACGCCGAACGCGGTGTTGACGCTGACCTCGGTGGCCACCTCGTTGGGCGTTCCGACGCGGATGGCGCCACCGTTGCCGGTGTACGGGCCCTCGGTGCCCTCGCGCACCACCACGAAGTCGATGTCCGGGTTCCCCGCAAGGGGGCTTCGCACGCCCGGGTACAGCCGGCCCGGGCGCAGGTTCACGTGGTGGTCCAGCTCGAATCGCAGCCGCAGCAACAGGCCTCGCTCCAGCACGCCGCTGGGCACCGACGGGTCGCCGATCGCCCCGAGCAGAATGGCGTCGTGCTCGCGCAGCTCGGGGACCACCGAGTCGGGCAGCACCTCACCGGTGGCGTGATAGCGCCGGGCACCGAGGTCGTAGTCGGTCTTCTGCACGCCCGGCAGCACCGCGTCGAGCACTTTGACGGCCTCGGCCACCACCTCCGGGCCGATCCCGTCGCCGGCGATCACCGCCAATTTCATCGGCGCCGCTCCTCCTCATCGCTGGGCGCTGCATCGCCGCCGACGCGGTTCACGAAAGATCAACCACCTCAAGCATGTTGGCGCCGACGGCCGCCGCGATCGCCGAGCGCACATCCTCGGGCACGTCCTGGTCCAGCCGCAGCAGGATCGTCGCGCCGGGGCCCTCGGCGTCCTCCGACAGCTGCGCGGCGTGGATGTTCACCCCCGCGCCGCCCAACAGCGTGCCGATCTTGCCCAGCGCACCCGGCTGGTCGGCGTAGTTGATCACCAGGTTGGTGCCGGTGGCCCGCAGGTCGAAGTTGCGGCCGTTGATCTGCACGATCTTTTCCACCAGTTGCGGCCCGGACAGCGTGCCCGCGACGTTGACGGTCGAGCCGTCGGCGGCGACCGCGCGCACGTCGACCACGCTGCGGTGGTTGGGGCTTTCGGTGGCCTTGGTGATCTCGGCGGTGACGCCCCGCTCGGCGGCCAGCGCCGGGGCGTTGACGAACGTCACCGCGTCCTCGATGACGGCCGAGAACAGCCCGCGCAGCGCCGAAAGCTTCAGCACCTCAACCTCTTCGGCGGCCAGCTCGCCGCGCACCTGCACCGACAGCGACACGGGCAGCTCGCCCGACAGCGCCGCGGCCAGCACCCCGAGCTTGCGCACCAGGTCGAGCCAGGGCGCCACCTCCTCGCTGACCACTCCCCCGCCGACGTTGACCGCGTCGGGCACGAACTCCCCCGCCAGCGCCAGCCGCACGCTCTCGGCCACGTCGGTGCCGGCCCGGTCCTGGGCCTCGCCGGTGGAGGCCCCCAGGTGCGGCGTGACCACCACCTGCGGCAGCTCGAAAAGCGGGCTGTCGGTGCAGGGTTCGCTGGCGAACACGTCGATGCCAGCGGCTCGCACCTGGCCGCTGCTCACCGCGTCGGCCAGCGCGGCCTCGTCCACCAGGCCGCCGCGCGCGGCGTTGACGATGATGACGCCGGGCTTGGTCTTCGCCAGCGCCTCCTTGTCGATCAGGCCCGCCGTCTCCGGCGTCTTCGGCAGGTGCACCGAGATGAAGTCGGCGCGGCCCAGCAGCTCGTCGAGGGGCAGCAGCTCGATGCCGAGCTGGGCGGCGCGGGCCGGCGAGACATACGGGTCGTAGGCGACCACGTGGGTGCCGAAGGCCGCCACCCGTTGGGCGAACAACTGGCCGATGCGGCCCAGCCCGACGACGCCGACGGTCTTGCCGAAGATCTCGGTGCCCGAGAACGACGACCGCTTCCAGCTGTGCTGCCGCAGGGAGGCGTCGGCCGCCGCGATCTGGCGCGCGGCGGCCAGCATCAGCGCCAGCGCGTGTTCGGCGGCGCTGTGGATGTTCGAGGTCGGGGCGTTGACCACCAGAACCCCGCGCGCCGTCGCGGCATCGACGTCGACGTTGTCCAGGCCCACACCGGCGCGGGCGACGATCTTCAGCTTGGGGGCGGCCGCCAGCACCTCGGCGTCCACCGTGGTGGCCGACCGCACCAGCAGCGCGTCGGCCTCGGGGACGGCGGCCAGCAGCTTCTCCCGGTCGGGCCCGTCTACCCAGCGCACCTCGACCTGGTCCCCCAGGGCGGCGACGGTTGATTCGGCGAGTTTGTCGGCGATGAGTACAACTGGCAGATTCACGCGGCCAGCCTATCGGCTGTAATTGACCGGTGGACGCCACCTCGGACGTGACCGTCGTCGGCAGCGGACCCAACGGGCTGACCGCCGCCGTCGTCTGCGCGCGCGCCGGCCTGAAGGTGCAAGTCATCGAGGCCCAGCCGACCTTCGGGGGCGGCGCCCGCACCGCCCCCGACCCGGACTCCCCGGGGGTCCGGCACGACGTGTGCTCGGCGGTTCACCCGCTGGCGGTGGCGTCGCCGTTCTTCGCCGCGTTCGACCTGCCCGCGCGGGGGGTGCGGCTGGCCGTCCCGGAGATCTCCTACGCCAACCCGCTGCCGGGGCGCCCGGCGGTGATCGCCTACCGCGACCTCGAGCGCACGTGTGCGGAGCTGGAGCGCGGCGCGTCGTGGCGCCGGCTGCTGGGCCCGCTGGTGGGCAACTCGGAGGCGGTCGTGGGGTTGTTGCTGGGCGACAAGCGTTCGGTGCCCGGCTCGTTGCGCTCGGCGCTGCGCCTGGGTGTGCGGATGCTGGCGCAGGGCACACCCGCGTGGGGGTCGCCGGCCGGCATCCTCGACGGGGACGACGCCCGCGCCCTGTTCACCGGCGTTGCCGCGCACGTGATTTCGCGGATGCCGTCGGTGACGGCGGCCGGCGCGGGGTTGATGCTGGCGACGCTGGCGCATTCGGTGGGCTGGCCGATCCCGGTGGGTGGCAGCCAGGCGATCACCGATGCGCTGATCGCCGACCTGCGGGCGCACGGCGGCGAGCTGACGGCCGGCGTCGAGGTCAGCGAGCCGCCCGTTCGCCCGGGCTCGGTCGTCGCGTTCGACACCGCGCCGACGGCGCTGCTGCGGATCTACGGCGAACGCCTTCCGTCCGGCTACGCGAAGGCGTTGCGCCGCTACACGTTTGGGCCCGGGGTGGCCAAGGTCGACTTCGTGCTCAGCGAGGAGATTCCGTGGTCTGACCCGCGGCTGGCGCGGGCGCCGACGCTGCACCTCGGCGGCACCCGCGAGCAGATGGTGCGGGCCGAGACCGACATCGCCGCCGGGCGTCACGCGCGGTGGCCGATGGTGCTGGCCGCCTCGCCGCACATCGTGGACCCCGGCCGCATCGACATCGTGGGCCGCCGCCCGTTCTGGACCTACGCCCACGTGCCGGCGGGTTCGGGCGTCGATGCGACCGAGGCCGTCACCGCGGTCGTCGAGCGGTTCGCGCCCGGCTTCCGCGACATCGTGGTGGCGACCCGGGCCGTGCCCGCCGCGCGGATGGCCGACGACAACGCCAACTACGTCGGCGGCGACATCGGGGTGGGCGGCAACAACGCGTGGCGCGCGATCGCCGGTCCCACCCCGCGGCTGAACCCTTGGAGCACACCGGTTCCCGGGGTGTACCTGTGCTCGGCGGCGACGCCGCCCGGCGGCGGTGTGCACGGCATGTCCGGCTACTACGCCGCAAGGTCGCTGTTGCGCCGCGAATTCGGGATCGCCGACATGCCTAAGCTGTCCCCGTGACCAAACTCGCGATCATCTACTACTCGGCCACCGGGCACGGCACCACGATGGCGCGGCGCGTCGCCGCGGCGGCCGAGTCCGCCGGCGCCGACGTCCGCCTGCGCCACGTTGCCGAAACCGCCGACCCGCAGTCGTTCGCCCACAACCCGGCGTGGACCGCGAACTACGAGGCCACCAAGGACCAGCCCGCGGCCACCGGCGACGACATCGTGTGGGCCGACGCGGTGATCTTCGGCTCGCCGACCCGCTTCGGTTCGCCCGCCGCGCAATTGCGCGCCTTCCTCGACTCGCTCGGCGGGCTGTGGGCCGCCGGCAAGCTCGCCGACAAGGTGTATGCGGCCTTCACGTCGTCCAACACGCTGCACGGCGGGCAGGAGACGACGCTGCTGTCGCTGTACATCACGCTGATACATTTCGGCGGCATCATCGTGCCGCCGGGCTACACCGATCCGTGCAAGTTCGTCGACGGCAACCCGTACGGGGTGAGCCTGGTGTCCACCCACGACAACATCCACGAGATCGACGAACCCACCGCCAACGCGCTCGACCACCTGGCGCGCCGGGTCGTCGAGGTCGCCGGGCGCGTCGCCTCTTAGGCTAGGCCGTCTCGGTGATCGGGCGATCGACCCAGCTCATCAGGTCGCGCAGCTTCTTGCCGGTGACCTCGATGGGGTGCTCGGCGTTCTCCTTGCGCAATTGCTCCAGCTGCTTGTTGCCGCCCTCGACGTTGGCCACCAGCTTCTTGGTGAAGCTGCCGTCCTGGATGTCGCGCAGGATCTCGCGCATCCGCTCCTTGGTGCCGGCGTCGATCACGCGCGGGCCCGACAGGTAGCCGCCGAATTCCGCGGTGTCGGACACCGAGTAGTTCATCCGGGCGATGCCGCCCTCGTACATCAAGTCGACGATCAGCTTGAGCTCGTGCAGCACCTCGAAGTACGCCATCTCCGGCGGGTAGCCCGCCTCGACCATCACGTCGAAGCCGGCCTTCACCAATTCCTCTGTGCCGCCGCACAACACGGCCTGCTCACCGAACAGGTCGGTTTCGGTCTCGTCCTTGAAGGTCGTCTTGATGACGCCGGCGCGGGTGCCGCCGATGGCCTTCGCGTAGGACAGCGCCAGCGCCTCGCCGTTGCCGGTCGGGTCCTGGTCGACGGCGATCAGGCACGGCACGCCCTTGCCGTCGACGAACTGGCGGCGCACCAGGTGGCCGGGGCCCTTGGGGGCGACCATCGCGACGGTGACGTCGCCGGGCGGCTTGATCAGGCCGAAGTGGATGTTGAGCCCGTGGCCGAAAAACAGGGCGTCGCCGGCCTTCAGGTTGGGCTCGATGTCGTTTTTGAAAATGTCGGCCTGGGCCGTGTCGGGGGCCAGCAGCATGATCACGTCGGCCCACTTGGCCACCTCGGCCGGGGTGTCGACGTCCAGGCCCTGCTCTTCGACCTTGGGCCGCGACTTCGAACCCTCCTTCAGACCGACCCGCACCTGCACCCCGGAGTCACGCAGGCTCAGCGAGTGGGCGTGCCCCTGGCTGCCGTAGCCGATCACACCGACCTTGCGGCCCTGGATGATCGTCAGGTCCGCGTCGTCGTCGTAGAACATTTCCAATGCCACTTCTGCGTTTCTCCTTGTTGATTGACCTTATTTGACAGAGCCGATGGCGCGCGGACCGCGCGACAGCGACACCATTCCGGATTGGGCGATTTCCCGGATGCCGAACGGCTCCAGCACGCGCAGCAGCGCCTCGATCTTGCCGCGGTCACCGGTGGCCTCGATGGTCAGCGATTCCGGCGACACGTCGATCACCTTGGCGCGGAACAGGTTTATCGCCTCGATCACCTGGCTGCGACTGCCGGCGTCGGCCCGCACCTTGATCAGCGACAGCTCGCGCGACACCGACTCCTCGTCGTCCTGCTCGATGATCTTGATCACGTTGATCAGCTTGTTCAGCTGCTTGGTGATCTGCTCGAGCGGCGTCTCCTCGGCGGAGACCACGATCGTCATCCGCGACATGTCCTTCTGCTCGGTCGCCCCCACGGCCAGCGACTCGATGTTGAAGCCGCGCCGCGAGAACAGCGCCGCCACGCGCGCGAGCACGCCGGGCTTGTCCTCCACCAGGACCGACAGCGTGTGCGTTTTGGTGTGCATCAGGCGTGCCCCTCGGTTTCGTCGTCGAACAGCGGGCGGATGCCGCGCGCGGCCTGGATCTCGTCGTTGCTGGTGCCGGCGGCGACCATCGGCCACACCTGCGCGTCGGCGCCGACGATGAAGTCGATCACCACCGGGCGGTCGTTGATCTCGCGCGCCTTGTTGATCACGTCGACGGCATCTTCCGCACGCTCGCAACGCAATCCGACGCAACCCAGCGCCTCGGCCAGCTTCACGAAGTCCGGGATGCGGTGCGAGTGCGTGGCCAGGTCGGTCTGCGAGTAGCGCTCCTCGTAGAACAGGGTCTGCCACTGCCGCACCATGCCCAGGTTGCCGTTGTTGATCAACGCCACCTTGATCGGCGCGCCCTCGATCGCGCAGGTGGCCAGCTCCTGGTTGGTCATCTGGAAGCAGCCGTCGCCGTCGATCGCCCACACCTCGGCGTCCGGACGGGCCATCTTGGCGCCCATGGCCGCCGGGACGGCGAACCCCATCGTGCCCAGCCCGCCGGAGTTGAGCCAGGTGCGCGGCTTCTCGTAGGAGATGAACTGCGCCGCCCACATCTGGTGCTGGCCGACGCCGGCGACGTATATCGCGTCCGGGCCGGCGATTTCGCCCAGCTTCTCGATCACGTATTCCGGGCTCAGGCTCCCGTCGCTCTGCGGGCCGTAGCTCAGCGGGTAGGTGGCCTGGACGTCGTGCAGATACGCCCACCAGTCCGTCAGCTCCGGGAGGGCCGCGCCACCGGGGCGTTGCAGCATCGCGATGAGGTCGGTGATGACGGCCTTGACGTCGCCGACGATCGGCACGTCGGCGTGCCGGTTCTTGCCGATCTCGGCCGGGTCGATGTCGGCGTGGATGACCTTGGCCTCGGGGGCGAATGAGTCCAGCTTTCCGGTCACGCGGTCGTCGAACCGGGTGCCCAGCGCGATCAGCAGGTCGCTGCGCTGCAGCCCCGCCACCGCGGCCACGGTCCCGTGCATGCCGGGCATGCCCAGGTTTTGCGGATGGCTGTCCGGGAAGGCGCCGCGCGCCATCAGCGTGGTGACCACCGGGATGCCCGTCAGGTCGGCCAGCTCGCGCAGCTGCTCGGTCGCCTCGCCGCGGATGACCCCGCCGCCCACGTAGAGCACCGGCTTGCGGGCGGCGGCGATCAGCCTGGCGGCCTCGCGGATCTGCCGGTTGTGCGGCTTGGTGTTGGGCTTGTAGCCGGGCAGGTCCATCTTCGGCGGCCAGCTGAACGTGCACTGCCCCTGCAGCACGTCCTTGGGGATGTCGACGAGGACCGCGCCCGGGCGCCCCGAGGAGGCGATGTGGAACGCCTCGGCGATCACCCGGGGGATGTCGTCGCCGGAGCGGACCAGGAAATTGTGCTTGGTGATCGGCATGGTGATGCCGGAGATGTCGGCCTCCTGGAAGGCGTCGGTGCCGATCAGCCCGCGACCGACCTGCCCGGTGATGGCGACGACGGGGATCGAGTCCATCTGCGCGTCGGCCAGCGGGGTGACCAGGTTGGTGGCGCCGGGACCCGACGTCGCCATGCACACCCCGACCTTGCCGGTGGCGTGCGCGTAGCCGCTGGCGGCGTGGCCGGCACCCTGCTCGTGGCGAACCAGCACGTGGCGCAGCTTTTTGGAGTCGAACAGCGGGTCATAGACCGGCAGCACCGCGCCGCCGGGTATGCCGAAGATGACCTCGACGTCGAGTTCCTCCAACGACCGGATCACCGATTGGGCGCCGGTGAGCTGCTCGGGGGCGACGCGCTTCGGTTGGGCCGCAGGGGTTTTCGCGGCGGGCTTCACCGCGTCCGTGGCCACGGCGGCCGCGTCGGGCGCCTGTGGCTTCGTGGGTGCGCTCACTGTCCTCGCCTCTTCATCCTCGTTCGCGTGTGTAGGTCTGGTTGCCACGCAACAAAAAACCTCCGTCAGCTCGGCTGCTGAACGGAGGTTGCGCGTTGGTGCTGGATCGCTTCAAATGCCGAAGGTCTAGTCAGCCACCAACGCGCTGACTAAGTACTACGAGCATTCCGGGCTTTCCGGTATCCATAGCGTCCGACGGTAGCCTTCGCACAGCTCAGCAGTCAAATCCGGGGCCCGCGCGCGACGGTGAAATGATGCTTGCATGGTGACCGATTCCCCCGTGGTGATCAAGGTGTCGCCGATCGCGCACTTCGCCGTCGGATTTCTGGCCCTGGGCCTGCTGATCCCGGTGCTTGCCTGGCCGCCGTCCGCACCGCTGCTGGCCATTCCGGTGGTGTTGTCGGCGATGATCGTCCGGCTGCGCACGGTCGCCGACGCCCAGGGGGTGACCGTGCGGAACCTGCTGGGGAGCCGGGCGCTGCGCTGGGAGGAGATCGACGGGCTGCGCTTCCACCGTGGTTCCTGGGCGCGCGCCCGCCTCAAGACCGGCGACGAACTGCGCTTGCCCGCGGTCACATTCGCGACGCTGCCGCAGCTGACCGAGGCCAGTTCGGGGCGGGTTCCCAACCCCTACCGCTGATCAGGCGACGGGGTTGACCCCGTTGAGCAGCACCCACACCGCGACGCCGGCGGCGACGCCGGCCAGCAGGGCCACGAACGACCCGATGAAGGGGCGATGGGCCCACCCGCGCCCGGCGTCGAGGCCGTAGCGGCCCGGGCCGCACAGGATCACCGCGACGGCCAGGACGATCAGGGTGATCTGGTATTCGTGCCCGTCGGGCAGGAAGTACGACAGCGTATGCGAGTGCGGCCGCGCGGAGACGGTCGCCAGCAGGCCGTTGATCAAGAAGGCCAGCGCACCCGCCGCGGCGATCGGGGTGAACAATCCGAGCACCAGCAGCACCGCCGCCACGATCTCGCCGCCGGCGCTGACGTAGGCCAGGATGTCGGCGTGCTGATAGCCGACGTCCGACAGTGAGTTCCTGAAACCGGTCACCCCGGAGCCGCCCCACCAGCCGAACAGCTTCTGCAGCCCGTGGGCGCCCAGCACCACGCCCAGCCCGACCCGCATGACCAGCAAACCCAGGTGCTGGGTGCCGCGCCGGCCGACCTCCCGGTGCCGCTCGTGGTCCGCGTCCGCGTCGCCCTGGCCGGGCTCCGTGGCGGAGATCGGCGCCGCCTGGATCGCCTGCGGCTGCACGTATGGCAGGGGTTCCTGCTGGTCGAGCAGGTGGTATCCGCCGGACGCCGGGCCGCCCGAGACGGCGGGGTCGCTGTAGGGGATGACGGTGGTGGTGCCGAAGTCGCCCGGATACCCGACGGGGGTCAGGTCATCTTCGGGGTCGACCAAGCGCGCCGAGGCGGGGCGTCCGGGGTTCAACTCTCCGGATTCGCCGGGCCGGCTCCAGTGTGCGTCATTCGGTTGACTGGTCACGGGTGTCAGGGTAAGGGCAAATCGGCCCGAATCGGGGATTTGAGCGGCGCTTTTGGCGGTTAGTCGGTCAAAACGGCCCGGATCGGCCCAAAATCGCCTTCTCCGCCCGTTCGGAGGGCCCGAAAGCGGGGAAATTCCGGCCCGGATGCCCGCCCCGTGTTCACTTCCCAGGCCGTGAGCTCACGCTCATTGGCTCCACGCATCACGTCGATCGGCGGCGTGGTTTTGGTCTGCGCCGCGAAATCGCTGCGCCCGTTTGCTTGCTGAACCCGGTATGGACCTAGCTAAGTCCGCCGGCGCCGCCGGCGCCGCCTTCGCCGCCGGTCCCGCCAATGAAGTCAAAGGCGGGACCGCCGGCGGTCCCGGCGCTGCCGCCCTGGCCGCCGCCGCCCTGGCCCGTACCGCCACCGCCGCCGGTGCCGCCGGTGCCCGCCGGCGCCGCCCGCGCCCGCGGGGGTGACACTTTGGAAAGTGCTGCCGGTCCCTCCGGTACCAGCGTATTCCTGATTTGCCATCGCGGGCATTTCGTACAAATCGCCTGTTTTCCGCCGCGGTTGATGACTTCGATCCCGATGCCACCGGCTCGCGTGTGGCGGCGCCGCCCGCACAGTCCGTAGCCTGTCGGTCATGCGGATACGGGGCTCGGTTCGGTGCGGGCTCGCCGCGCTGTCCGCCGTGGTGCTGGTCGCGAGCGGGTGCGCGCGGTTCAACGACGCCCAGTCGCAGCCGTTCACCACCAACCCGGAACTCAAGCCCCCGCCGAGCTCAACGCCGCCCC
>NZ_MVHD01000072.1 GCF_002086635.1 Mycobacterium alsense
GCCGGGCGGGGGCCGGGGCCTTCTCGGGGGCCTTCTCCGAGGTTTTCTGCGGTGTTTTCCCCGGGGCGGGGACCGACACGCTCAGCCGCGCCTCGATCCGCTCGACGCGCTGCAGCAGGGCCGACTCGGCGTCGCTGGCCGACGGCAAAAGCAGTCGCGCGCAGACCACTTCGAGCAACAGCCGCGGCGCCGTCGCGCCGCGCATCTCGCCCAGCCCGGCCTGCACGACCTCGGCGTAGCGGGTCAGGGTCGCCGCGCCGATGCGCGCGGCCTGCTCGCGCATCCGGTCCAGCACGTCCTCGGGCGCGTCCACCACGCCGCGGCTCACCGCATCCGGAACCGCTTGCAGCACAATGAGATCGCGGAAGCGCTCCAGCAGGTCGGTGGCGAAGCGCCGTGGGTCGTGGCCGGCGTCGATCACCGATTCGATCGCGCCGAACAACGCGGCGGCGTCCGATGCGGCCAGCGCGTCGACGGCGTCGTCGATCAGCGCAACGTCGGTGGCGCCCAACAGGCCCAGCGCGCGCTGATAGGTCACGTGCCCGCCCTCGGAGCCGGCCAGCAGCTGATCCAGCACCGACAGCGTGTCGCGCGGCGAACCGCCGCCCGCGCGGATCACCAGCGGGTACACCGCGTCGTCGACGACGACGCCCTCCTGCTCGCAGATCCGGCCGATCAGTGCGCGCATGGTGCGCGGCGGCAGCAACCGGAACGGGTAGTGATGCGTGCGCGACCGGATGGTCGGCAACACCTTTTCCGGTTCGGTCGTGGCGAAGATGAAGATGAGGTGCTCGGGCGGCTCCTCGACGATCTTGAGCAGCGCGTTGAAGCCGGCGGTGGTCACCATGTGCGCCTCGTCGACGATGAACACCCGGTAGCGCGACTGCGCCGGGGCGTAGAACGCGCGGTCGCGCAGCTCACGGGTGTCGTCGACACCGCCGTGGCTGGCGGCGTCGAGCTCCACCACGTCGATGCTGCCGGGCGCGTTGGGCGCCAACGCGACGCAGGACTCGCAAACCCCGCAGGGGGTGGCCGTCGGCCCCTGCGCGCAGTTCAGCGACCGGGCCAAAATCCGTGCCGACGAGGTCTTTCCGCAGCCGCGGGGCCCGGAGAACAAGTACGCGTGGTTGATGCGGCCGGCTTCCAGGGCCACCGACAGCGGCTCGGTGACGTGCTCCTGCCCCACCACCTCGGCGAAGGTTGCCGGTCGGTACTTGCGGTAGAGGGCCACGGTCAGCCAGGCTACTCAGCACCGGTGACTGGAGCGCGGCTGGCATTGACTCCGCGCCGGGGGCGCACGCCGCTCGCGCATTCGCACCGCCGGCGCAGAATCAAACCCGCGCGTCGGCCGCCGGGGACGTCAGCAGCGCCTCGGAGGCGGCCAGCAGCGCGCAGGTGGCCAGCCCGTCGACCGCGTCGCGCAGGTCGGGCAGCGAGGGGAAGGTCGGCGCGATCCGAATGTTCTTGTCGTCCGGGTCTTTTCGGTACGGGAACGTCGCGCCCGCCTCGGTCACCGCGATGCCGGCGTCCTTGGCCAGGGCGACGGTCCGCCGCGCCGTGCCGGGCAGCACGTCGAGGCTGATGAAATAGCCGCCCTTGGGGTCGGTCCACGACGCGATCTTGGAATCGCCGAGCCGCTTTTCGAGGATTTCGGCCGTCAGCGCGAACTTCGGCGCCAGGATCTGCTGGTGGCGCTGCATGTGCAGGCGCACCCCGTCGGCGTCGCCGAAGAAGCGCAGGTGCCGCAGCTGGTTGACCTTGTCGGGGCCGATCGACTTCTTGCTCGCGTATTGCAGATACCACGCGATGTTGCCCAGCGATCCGCCGAAGAAGCTGACACCCGCGCCGGCGAAGGTGATCTTGGACGTGGACGCGAAGATGTAGGGGCGGTTGGGGGTGCCGGCCTTGGCGGCCAGCCCGAGCACGTCGACCTGGCGGACGAAGTCGTGCGTCAGGGTGTGGACGGCGTAGGCGTTGTCCCAGAACAGCCGGAAGTCGGGCGCCGCCGTCCGCATCTGGACGAGCCGCCGGGCCGTCTCCCAGGAGTAGGTGATGCCGGTGGGGTTGGCGAACACCGGGACCGTCCACATCCCCTTGATCGCGGGGTCGGCCGCGACCAGCTCCTCGATCAGGTCGACGTCCGGGCCGTCCTGCAGCATCGGGACCGGGATCATCTCGATGCCCATCGTCTCGGTGATGGCGAAGTGGCGGTCGTAGCCGGGGACCGGGCACAGGAATTTGATGCTCGGTTCGTCTTTCCAGGGCCGCGGCGAATCGACCCCTCCGTGCAACAGCGAGAAGACGACGAGGTCGTGCATCAGCTCGAGGCTGGAGTTGTTGCCGGCGATCAGGTTTTGCACCGGAATCCCCAGCAGCTCCCCGAAGATGGCGCGCAGTTCCGGCAGGCCGTGCAGGCCGCCGTAGTTGCGGGTGTCGGTGCCCTCGGCGTCACGGTAGACGTCGCCGGGCAGGCTCAGCAGCGGGTTGGACAGGTCGAGCTGTTCCGCGGAGGGCTTGCCGCGGGTCAGGTCCAGGGCCAGCTTCTTGGCCTGCAGCTCCGCGTAGCCCTGCTGGTTGCGGGCGTGCACGGCGGCCAGCTCGTCAGGGCTGAGGGAATCGAACGACACCATGGGCCCTTTCGCTGTGAACGTTCGGGGTTCTTCGGGGCCTGCCCGGGTGTAGTGGCGATCGCAAGTGCGGCGGGGCCGGACGCAGCGGGTCGTCACCCATCAGGCCTAGGGGACCCCGCGCACCCGACAGAGCCCATTGACCCTTGCTGCCTTCCGGCCCTGGGGGAGTTCACAGGATAGACGCCGCGCGGGGTCCATGGCGAGTGTACGGCAACCGGCGGCCCCGGCCGGACACTCGGTTACCATGGCCACGGAGGATTCGCCTAGTGGCCTATGGCGCTCGCCTGGAACGCGGGTTGGGTTAATAGCCCTCGCGGGTTCAAATCCCGCATCCTCCGCCAAGCAGGGGCTCGTTCGGGATCGCCGAGCGGCTCACCACCAGCATGAGGAGGCGTATGGGGCGCAAGGTCGCCATACCGTGGCACGCGTCGTTCTCGATCGCTGCCGGCGTCCTCTACTTCTTCTTCGTGTTGCCCCGCTGGCCCGAGCTGATGGGCGACACCAAGCACGCGCTGGGGACGACGCTGCGGATCGTGACCGGCGCGCTGCTGGGCCTGGCCGCGCTGCCCGTCGTGTTCACCCAGCTGCGCACCCGCAAGCCCGAGCTGGGCACCCCGCAGCTGGCGCTGACGATCCGGGTCTGGTCGATCGTGGCCCACGTGCTGGCCGGGGTGCTGATCATCGGCACCGCGGTCAGCGAGCTGTGGCTCAGCCTCGACACCGTTGGGCAGTGGTTGTTCGGCATCTACGGCGCGGCCGCCGCGATCGGGGTGCTCGGGATCTTCGCGTTCTATCTGTCGTTCATCGCGGAGTTGCCGCCGCCACCGCCGAAACCGATCAGGCCGAAGAAGCAAAAGCAGCCCAAGAAGCGGGGGCTGCGCCGCAAGAAGCGCGACGAGACCGACGAGACCGACGAAGCCGGCGAGTCCGAGGAAGCCGGCGAAGAGGTGTCGGAAGAGGCCCCAGAAGCGGCCGAAGAAACCGAAGAAACCGAAGAAGCCACCGTCACCGCCGAGGAGCCCGCACCCGACGCGCCCACCGAAGGGGCGCCGGCGGCGACTTCGGAAGAAGCCACGGAAGCGGCCCGGGGTGGCCTGCAAAACCGCCGGCCGACGGGCAAGGGCACGCACCGCATGAGGCGCAGGCGCACCCGCGGCGGCGTCGCGCTCGACGAGTGATTCAGCTGTCGGCCCCGCTCAGCGGCGCCGGAGGCTTTCGACGTAGTCGGCCAGGCGGCGCCGCGTCTCGTCCGCGCCCCACAGCTTGCGCACCTCGTCGTCGATGACGCCGCCCTCGCGCATCCGCGCCAGGGCGGGCGCGCGCAGCTGAGCCTTGGTGTGCCGATAGGCGTCGGCCGGGATGCCCGCCAGGTCGGTCGCCTCCGCCACCGCCGCGCCGACGAGATCGTCCGCGACGACCCGGTGGGCCAGCCGGTGCGCGATCGCCTCGTCGCCGCGGTAGAGGCGCCCGCCCAGCAACACCTCCTCCGCGCGGTCGCCGCAGACGTGGCGCATCACCTCGAGCGCGGCGACCGGAAACGGCACCCCGACGCGGACCTCGGACGCCCCGATCTGGGCCTGGGCGCCGATCAGCCGGCGATCGCACGCGCACGCCAGCACGCAGCCGCCCGCGATGGCCGCCCCGTTGATCGCGGCCACGGTCGGCCCCGGGTAGGAGAACACCGCCGCGAACGCCTCGGACAGCGCCGGGACCAGCCGGTCGGTGTATGCCGCGCCCCCGTCGACGACGCGCTTGAGTTCGACGCCCGCGCTGAACGCGCGGCCCGCACCGGTGACGACGACCGCGCCGCCGCCGGAGCGCTGCAGCTCGCCGAACGTGTCGGTCAGCTCCTCGAGCAACTCGACGTCCATCGCGTTGACGCTGCCCGACGACAGGGTCAGCACCCGGATCGCGCCGGCGGCCTCGATCTCGATCACGGTGACACGATAACGACCGCCCACCGGCCGGCCGCCCGGGACGAGGCCGAATTTGGGATCGGTAGCGCTGCGCCGCGTCTGTACTTGCGCCCAGCGGCGCCAATGGGGCGGCGCACGAAGGAAGGAAATGCAGTGAAACGTCTCCTCGCGGGTGCGATAGGAACCCTCGCGGCTTCGGCCGCGCTGGTGGGCTGCTCGAGCGGCGGCCACACCGCCGCCCCGGCTTCGAGCGCGGCGCCCAGCGCCGCCGGTGGCACCGCGGCGCAAGTCAAGGTGGGCGGCACCGACCTGGCGGGCGTGAACCCGTCCTCGGTGACCTGCGTCCGGACGGGCGGCAAGATCAACATCGGCAGCGGCACCCCGGGCGCCCAGCAGGCGCTGGCGGTGGTCATGACCGACGAGGCCACCCCGAACGTCGAGTCGCTGGCCCTCGTGGTCGACGGCAACGCCCTGTCGGTCAGCAACGGCATGGGCGCGAAGGTCGGCTCGGCCAACGTCGCGGTGGACGGCAAGACCTACACCATCACCGGCCAGGCGCAGGGCGCCGACCTGAAGAACCCCATGGCCGGGCTGATCACCAAGGACTTCAACATCAAGGTGACTTGCGGTTGATCGATCGAACGCCGGGACGGCGGGCGTGCCTTCACTCGCATGCCCGCCGCCCCGGTTCCCCGGCGCGGGCACGACCGCGGACTTATGATGCAGCCGTGTCGATCCCCGGCGAACTCGAGAACGCCCGGCGACTGGCGTTCGCCGCCGACGAGACACAAGCCCGGGACCTGCTGCTGTCGCTGGTGCCGCTGATCGAGCGAGAAGATCGCGACGATCTCATGCTGGAAGTCCTTGCGCAGCTTGGCGAGATCTATCTCGCGCGTGGACAGAACAACGGCGTGCGCGAGTCCATCCGGCGCATCCGCGACTGCCTGGACAGCTACGCGGGCATGGCGGCCGACCCGGGCGCGGCGCACATGATCAGCCGGTACGCGCGCCGCGCACGGTTCCTGGAGACGGGCCTGGCGGCCGCCCTCGGCGACCACGAGGGCGCCGCGGCGGCGCTGGCGGCGTTGTGCGGCGACGACGGCCCGGGTGTCCCCGCTTTCGCCGATCTCGCCGATCTCGCCGACGAACACGCGTACCTTTGTGGCCACGCCCAAGTCTTGTGCGCGGGCGCGCTCTGCGACGACGACCTGCACGTCGACTCGGTCCCGCTGTGGGAGCGGGCGCTTGACGGGCTGGCCCGGCTTCCCGACGGCGAGCTCGCCGATCATCTCCTGGTGACCGCGGGCACCGCGTACGGCAGATTCTGCGTGGAGACGGGCCGATTGCCGGAGGCCGAGCGCTGGTTGCGCCGCGCGGGGGCCAGGGCCCAGACGCGAGGCTGGGAATTGGCCAGCGCCAGAACGCAATTGGAACGGGCGACGGCGCGCTGGTTGGTGGGCGACCATGCCACCACCGAGCAGCTGGTATCGGAGGCGCAGCCCGTCATCGCCCGGTACGCCCGGAGCCACGACATCGCGCGGTGCTGGCTGTACCTGGGACTCACCCGGCTGGGAGCCGGTGCGCTGGAAGCCGCCGACGAATGCTGGGAGCATGCAGAGCGGCACTGGCGCGAGTTGGGAAAGCCCTTACACCTGCACCGCATCCTGTTGCAGCGCAGCTGGATAGCGATCTTTTGGAGCCGCTTTGCCGATGCGGTCGAGCTGATCGCCCAGGCCCGGGAGCTCCTCGACTCGTCGCCGCGCAGCAGTTGGCTGCAGTACGCGCAGCTCGACAGCCACCTGGGCACGGTCTGGCGCGCGGACGCCCTCGCGGACCTCGGTTTCGACAGTTCGGGCGATCCCGACGAGTCGCTGCAGGAAACCGAGGCGCGACAGGCCGAGGGGCTGGGCATCCTCCGCGGCGAGGTCGGCACGCCCGAATACTGGCGCGCGATGACCAAGCTGGAGCAGGCCGCCGAGCTCAAGGTGCCGGCCGCGCTGGCGGTCGACTCGGTGCGGTATTCGATCGCCGACGCCGACGCGCGAGCCCGCTGGGCGAAGAGCATTTCGGCGCCGATACTGGCCGGCGCCTTCGCCGTCGCCTGGGAGTGGGAGAACACCCAACTGATCAGCGAACTGGTCGAATACCACAGCGCGCGCGGCACTTTCGACGCCGATCTGCTCCGGCCCGCGTTGGGCGAATGGGCGTCGGCGGCCACCGCCGCCGTACTCGTCGACACCGATGCGGAACCGGCCCCGGCGCTGGCCGCCGCCGGCCCCACGGCGCGCGGCGGCGGTTCGCTGACGCGGCTCGGGCCGTTGCCGCCGCTGCAGATGCAACCCGACAGCGCGCCGATCTTGAGTCACTACCGCACGCTGGCCTTCGAGCGCTATGGCCGCACCGTCACCGCGCCCGAACCGGCCTGGCGCACATGGCCATGAGCCAGACCCTGGTTCTGCGGTACGCCGACCTGGGCATCGCCACCTACGCCAGCCTGCGGCTGGTCGGGCACCCGGCGAAAACCGTCAACTGGGTGGTGGAGGAGCCGATCCTGCTCGCCGCCCTTCAGGAACTCGCCGAGGCCTTGCCCGAACCACGCGGCTCCGAGAGCCCGCGCGACGCGATCGAACGCGCCCTGGCGAGAGGCCCTTTCGCGGCACCGGACACCGAACTCACCGTCGCCTACATCCTGGGCGTGTTGCTGATCGACACGCGCGGGTGGCAGCTGCTGGCGGACTGCGCGGCTTCGACTTCCGGACCCCGCGCGTCGCTGTTCGTCTCGCCCAGCGCGCGGCTGGCGCGCGTCCCGTGGGGGCTGCTGGCGATGCCGAAATCCGGACCGAGCAAAGAGGAGCTGGTGCGCGCACGCCAGGACGCGATCACCGCCAGTGGCCGCGCCGCGGCCCAAATCCCTTGGCGGCTGGACGACATCGACGAGTTGACCGACGGCTATCGGCTGGTGGAACTGGTCGACGTGCTGATGGCCGCGCCGCCCAACATCGTGAACTCTTCCCGCGCGCCCACGAGCTTCGACGCCAGGCGCGATGGTCCGCCGGTGCTGGTCCTCGACCCCAGGGTGCCGGGGCAGCGGCCGGACTCCCCGCTCGGCTCCGTCCTCGGCAGGCCCTCCCCGCAAACGCCGTTGGCGCGGCACTTCGGCGAGCTGATGCGACGCCGGCCGGTGCTTCCGGACGTCGACGAAGCGGTCGAGCTGTTCCGCCGCGCCGATGCCGACCGCGCCTGGCTGGCCAAGCAGCTGGCCCGCAGCCCGAGCCGGCTCATGTACGTCGGCCACGCCAGCTCGGCGCACGGCCAGGCCGACCGGGCGGCCCTGCATTTGGCCTGCGCGGCCGCCATTCCCGGGGACGCGGAGGCGATCGGCGATCACCGCCCGCTGACCGCGTCGGACGTGATGTCGTCGCAGGTTCCCCTCCCGCCGCGGGTCGCCCTGCTCGCGTGCGGATCGGGCGGGGACTACCAATTCGACGAGGCGACCGGCCTGGTGGCGGCGATGATCCTGGGCGGCGCGCAATTGGTGACCGCCACGCTGTGGTCGCTGCCCACCTCCGCGGCCTACGGCCGGTTCGCGGGCGCCGAGGCCGATCCGATGTCCGATGTCGTTGTGGCCGTGGACGAGGCGCACGAAGGCGACGACGCCGGACGCGCGGTGAATCGGTGGCAACGCGCCCAGCTGCGGCGCTGGCGTGACGGCCGGGACGGCCGGGCCGCCGCGAGCCCGCTGTATTGGGGCGCCCTGGTCAGTTTCGCGGTGGACGGGGCGCGATAGCGCCCGCGGCCAGCACGGCCTCCTCGTCCCTAGGCAGCGAGAGTTCCTCGGGGGCAGCGGGATCGAACGCCACCAGGAGCACCAGCCCCGGCCGCAGCGTCGACACGTCCGGATCGCCTTCGGAGCGCGACAGTTTCCCGATGAACGTCTCGCCCGACACGGCCACCACCTCGACGAATACCTGGCGTTCACCGCCGACGGTGCACACCGTGCCGACTCCGACGGCCGGGCCCGCCGCGGTCCCGCCCCGCCCGAACGCGACTCCCGACACGAGCCTCATGAACTTCCTCATGACCACCAGGCTCCAACCGCCGACCCGCTACCGAACCCAACTTTTCGGCTGCCGATTTGCCGGCAATCCCCCTATCCTGTGCTGATGAGCGCGGACCCGCAGGTGGCGACCGCCCCGGGAAAGTGGGCGGTGGGCCACCCGCGGCGGCTGGTCATCGACCGGGCGTGGCGCGCGATCGGCCCCGGCGTCGAGGTGTTCAGCGGCGACGACGGCGGTCCGCTGACCCGGACCGTCAAACGCATCGTGGACCCCCTGGTCCTGCGGCTGCGATCCAACCCCCAGTACTCGGCCCCGGTCGTCACGCCGGAGGCCGCGGCGGCGATGCACGACCTGATCGTCGGCAGCGCGGACGAATTGCGTTCCGCCGCAGCCTGGTTCGACACGCTCAAGCTCGAGCGCCGCAGGCAGCGGATCCGCACCGGCAACGCCCAGGAGCTGTACTTCCCGGTGTGCTTCGAGCTCGCCGTCACGAAAGGCCCTCCGGCGCCGCAGGATAGCGAGACGGCGGCGGCGGTGCTGGCGGACGTTCACCAGGGTCGCGACCGCACCGCGATCGAGGTGCTGCACCAGTACGTGGGAAGCCCGGAGGTCGTCGGCCGCCTCGCCGATCAACTCGACCGCAGCTGGGGCGACGTGCGCGCCACCGAGGCCGTCACCGGTCCGTTCCTGGCCGAGCTCGCCACGGTGCTGGGGCCCGCCAACGGCCACCGCGCCGCGGCGACCCGGCAGCGGGTCTGGTCGGCCGTGATCGCCGACGCGACCCCCTACAACCTGGGTGCCCTGGCGCGCACGCGGCCGGGCGGGCTGCCGTGGTCGATCGTCGAGCTGGGCCTGAGTTCGGTTGAGCCACAACGTCAGCCGGGCATCGTCGGCGGATCGGACAGCGACCGCCCGCTGGACCGCAGCGTGGTGGACCGGGTGCGCGCGACGTTGCGGCGCGCGCTGGACCGCGACGCGCTGCCCGACATCCCGCTGCTGTGCGAGGAGGAGGTCGACCGGTCCGCCGCGCCCTGGGGGCTGCTGTCCGAGGACAAGCAGGCCACCCTGGTGGCCGGCATCGAGGTCGCCGTCGAGCTGGCCCCGCTGGACCCGACCGCCGGCAGCCGCTACGCGCTCGCCGCGCAGATCCAGGCCCGGCTGCGCAAGGAGGCCTACGTGCTGCACGCCCGGCGCTACCTCGTCGAGGGCGGCCCGATCCACCCGCGGCAACAGCAGGTGGTCGACGACCTCGCCGCCTACGCGCAGCCGTACCTGAGCCGGCTGTGGGCGCGGCTGCACGGACGCGACGTCTGGCAGGAGCCCTGCGACGACGTCGACGAGGTGCGCTCCCTGCTCGAGGGCGTCGCCCGGTCGGTGAGCCTCGACCATCGGCAACGGATCAAGTCGATGCTGGAATTGCAGGTGGCCGGATGAGATTGGTCGCCGACTCCGGTCTGTGGTCCACCGGACCCGCCGCCGCCGAAACGCCGCTCGCGGCGGTGCTGGAAGTCAGTGGCGCGGTGCTGTCCTGGGCGATTGACGAGCCGGCCGGCCCGTCCGGCCCAACCGGCGAAGGGGCCGCCACGATCACCTTCATCGATCTCGCGCGCGCCGACTGGCTTTGGCGGGTGGTCGGTGAGGCCGGGCACGTCGCGCTGGCCGCCGCGCTGACCCGCGAGACGCCACAAGACATCGACCTCGCCGGCGTCGACATCGTGGCGGGATCGATCGAACCGCTGCGCCGACTGGCGATCGGCCATTGGCTGCGGCGGTGGTGGCCCGCGAGCCGGCGCGACGGGATCGCCGGGCTGGACCGCGCGCTGCTCGACCTCGAGGTCGCGCTGCTGACCTCCGGCGCGCAGGGCTACTTCAGCGACGACACCCTGGATTCGGACATCGCGGGGCTGCTGGCACCGCACGCGCCCGCCCTGGCCGCGCACGCGCGCGACGGCGATCCGCGCGTCGTCGAGGTGGTGCGCGCCGGGGCCGGGCTCGCCGACGAGGTCGGGGTGGACGCCGACGGCTGGCCGGAACTTTATGCGGCCCTGGATGATTCGGGCACGGTTCTCGCCACAGAGCTGGCCCAGCCGAGCGGACGCCGCGACGACTACGCGCTGGCCGCCGGGGACGCGGCGGCTTCCCCGGGCACCGTCCCGATCGCGCAGGGCGTCGCGTCGATCCAGTGGGGCGCCGTACCGCCGGGGATCTTCGACGCGGGCGAGGACACCGTCGAATGGAGCGTCGAGGCGACCGGCACGACGGTCGTCGCCGCCGTTCGGGCCGCCGTCATCGGGTCCGACCCGGCCACCGGCGTCGCGGTGCGGCTGCGCTCCGGGGCCATCGGCGGCGCCGGAGTCCTGGACGCCGAGGGCGGCACCACCCTCCCCTTGCTCGACGACCAACGCCGGCCGGTGACGGAATCGGCGGCGTGGGACCACGATTGGGCGACCACGGCGGTGGTCGTCGGCGCCCAATCGTCTCAGGCGTCCGAGACGCGCGAAACGCGGGAGCGGATCCGCCGCTGGGCACGCTCCCGCTTGGACCGCCCACCCCACGACGCCTTCCTGGCCGAGATCGTGGCCTCGGAATCTGCCTATTAGGCCTACTAAGAACCCCGGGCATTCCCTATGCTGAGCGAGTGCCAAACAACTATCGCGTCGTCCAGTGGACCACCGGGAACGTCGGCAAGAGCTCGCTGAAATCGATCGTCGCCAACCCCACCCTGGAACTGGTGGGGTGCTTTGCGTGGTCGCCGGACAAGGTGGGCCGTGACGCCGGCGATCTCGTCGGCATCGCGCCCACGGGGGTGAAGGCGACCGACGACGTCGACGAGCTGCTCGGCCCGAAACCGGACTGCGTGGTCTACAACCCGATGTGGATCGACGTCGACGAGCTGGTCCGCATCCTGTCCGCCGGGGTCAACGTGGTGACCACGGCGTCCTTCATCACTGGGCACAACCTCGGCGAGGGCCGCGACCGTATCCTCGAGGCCTGCCAGAAGGGCGGCTCGACGATCTTCGGGTCCGGCGTCAGCCCGGGCTTCGCCGAGCTGCTGGCCATCGTGTCCACCATGGTGTGCAACAGGATCGACAAGGTCACCGTCAACGAGGCCGCGGACACCACCTTCTACGACTCGCCGGACACGGAGAAGCCCGTCGGCTTCGGCCAGCCGATCGACCACCCCGACCTGCCGCAGATGGCCGCCAAGGGCACGGCGATCTTCGGTGAGGCGGTGCGGCTGGTCGGCGACGCGCTCGGCATCGAGCTGGACGACATCCGGTGCGTGGCCGAGTTCGCCCAGACCACGGCGGACCTCGAGATGGCGTCGTGGACCATCCCGGCGGGCTGCGTGGCGGGCACCTACATCAGCTGGCAGGGCATCGTCGGCGACAAGACCGTGATCGACCTGAATGTGCGGTGGCGCAAGGGTCAGACGCTCGATCCCGACTGGAAGATCGAGCAGGACGGCTGGGTCATCCAGATCGACGGGCAGCCGACCGTGACGACCAAGGTCGGTTTCCTGCCGCCGCCGTACTTCGAGGCCACGACGATCGAGGAGTTCATGGATCTCGGGCACATCATGACGGCGGTGCCCGCGATCAACGCGATCCCGGCCGTCGTCGCCGCGGCGCCGGGCATCGCCACCTACGCCGATCTTCCGCTGACGGTGTCGCGCGGCTTCGTCAAGACCTGAAGCTAAGCCCGCGCCGGCGCCGCGCGCCGAGCCGGTTTGGCCGGTTTGGTGTAGGCGGCACCGAGCCGCGGCACCTCGAGCGGACCCTGGTGGCGGGCGGCCTCGATGGCGTTGCGCAGCGGGCCGGCCAGGCCCGCGAACGATCCCATGTCGAACAGCAACGGGGTCAACAGCCGGTTGTGGACGTACCCGAAGGCGCTGCCGGTTTCCGGGTCGGCCCACCCGAGGGTGCCGCCCAGGCCGACGTGCCCGAAACCGCGGAGCAGCCCGGGGACCGGCGATTCGTGGTAGCCCAGGTGAAACGGCATGGGCACCACCATGTTTGCGTCGGGCCACTTGCGTTGCGACTGCCCCGCCAGGCCGCGGGCCAATTCCCCGGACAGGTACTTCTTGCCGTCGACGCGGCCGCCGTTGGCCAACACGGCGTACATCTTGGCCAGGCCGCGCCCGGTCACCACGCCGTTGGCCGCCGGCACCTCGCCGTCCAGGAACGGGGTGTCCCCCTTGACCAGCGAGACGACCCCCGGGAAATACATCGCGCCGAGGGCGCCCGAGAACGGTAGGCCGGCCAGCTTGGGCGCGAGGAAGTTGAACACCGGCGCGCGCAGTTTGCCCTGCGGTATCAGGATCTGCGCCGCGGTGGTCGGCGCCCCTTCGGGCGGGCGGCCGAGGTGCAGGCCGTCGGTGTCGAGCGGGCGGGCGACCTCCCGGCGGATCAACTCCCTCATGCCCTTGCCGGTCACCGCCCTGGCCAGCCCGGAGAGCAGCCATCCATAGGTGAGCGCGTGATAGGCCTGCACGCCGCGCAGATGGTCGACGGGCGCGGCGGCCAGCCGCTCCTCCATCAGGGCGTGGTCCATCAGCTCGGCCTTGGTGACGCCCTTCAGGTGCGACAGCCCGGATCGGTGGCGCAAGACGTCGCGCACCGTGATCTCCGCCTTGCCGTTGGCCGCGAACTCGGGCCAGTACGCGGCGACCGGTTCGTCGTAGGACAGCAGGCCCCGGTCGGCCAGGCGATGGATCACCGTCGACGCGACGCCCTTGGTCGCCGAGAACACCATCGCGCCGGTGTCGGCGGTCCAGCGCTGGGTTCCGGCCCGGTCCGACCACCCGGTCCACACGTCGACCACGGGCACGCCGTCGATGTAGACGCTCAGGGCTCCCCCGCCGAACCGGCGACCGGGGAACAGCCGGGAGAACAGCCCGACGACGTTGGCGAAGTGGGGGTCGGCGGCGCCGGACACGCCGCGCGGCAAACCGTCTTCGGTGACCAGAAGGTCCCGTCCCGGCGCCATCACGAAAGTGAAGCTACCAGCCGGGTGGGTCTCACTCCGGCGGTCGGCGAACGTCGTCGTCCGGGGTGGTGTCCGGGGGCGACGCGTTGAGCCACTTCCGCAGCCGAACCAGCTGGTTGGCCACCATGGCGATGCCCAGCAGCATCAGCACCACCACTATTGCCACCACGATCGCGGTGCTCACGATCTCCATGATGGCTGATCGGGGTCCGGGTTTCGGGATCGCCCGCCGCAGGGTAGTTATCACCAGCACACCCAACTTGCAGGAGGGCAGGAGCCATGAGCGGCGCGGACAAGCTGAAGAACAAGATCGAGGATGTCGGGGGCCGGGCCAAGGAGGCCGTCGGGAAGGCCACCGGTGACCCCGACACCCGCAACGAAGGCCGGGCGGACCAGGCGAAGGCCAGCCTGAAGGACGCCGGCGAGAAGGTGAAGGACGCGTTCAAGAAGTGAGGATCAACGCAGCGCGTCGGCTCGCGGCGGCACTGGCAGCGACCGCGGTAGTCGGCGCCCTGAGCACCTTGGCCCCATTTGGCGCGGCGCCCGCGGCGTCCGCCGAGCCGTGCCCGGACGTGGAGGTGGTGTTCGCCCGCGGCACCGGCGAGCCGCCCGGCGTCGGCGGTATCGGCGGGGCGTTCGTCGACGCGCTGCGCGCGCAGCTCGGCGGCCGGTCGCTCGGTGTCTATCCGGTCAACTACCCGGCCAGCAGCGACTTTCAGAATCCCGACTTCCCGGTGACGGTCATCGACGGCATCCGCGACGCCGGCGCGCACATCGAGTCGATGGCCGCGAGCTGCCCCAACACCCGGGAGGTGCTCGGCGGATATTCGCAGGGCGCGGCGCTGGCCGGCTACGTGACGTCGGCGGCGGTGCCCAAGGGCGTGCCGCCCGAGGCGGTGCCCCCGCCCATGCCCCCGGAGGTCGCGAAGCACGTCGCCGCGGTGACGCTGTTCGGGACGCCCTCGGGCGACTTCCTCGCGAAGTACCACGCGCCCTCGCTGGTCATCGGCCCGCTGTATCAGCCCAAGACCCTCGAGCTGTGCGCCGCCGGCGACCCGGTCTGCAGCGACGGCGGCGACCCCGTCGCCCACACCGCCTATGTCGCCAACGGCATGACGGGCCAGGCCGCGACCTACGCAGCGACCCACCTGTAGTCCCGCCGAAGGACCGCAGCAGAATCGCAGCATGCACGTTCTGGTCACGGGCGGCACCGGGTTCGTCGGCGGATGGACCGCGAAGGTCATCGCCGACGCCGGGCACTCCATCCGGTTCCTGGTCCGAAATCCCGATCGGCTGCACACCTCGGTCGCCAAGCTGGGCGTCGACGTGTCGGACTTCGCCGTCGGGGACATCACCGACCGTGTCTCGGTCCGGGAGGCCCTGCGCGGCTGCGACGCGGTCGTGCACAGCGCGGCCCTGGTTGCCGTCGACCCCCGGCAGACCAATGAGATGCTGACCACCAACATGCAGGGCGCGCAGAACGTACTGGGCCAGTCCGTCGAGCTGGGCCTGGACCCGATCATTCACGTGTCCAGCTTCACCGCGCTGTTCCATCCGGGCCTTCAGCTGCTGACCGCCGACCTGCCGGTGGTCGGTGGGGCCGACGGGTACGGCACGTCCAAGGCACAGGTCGAGATCTATGCCCGCGGCCTGCAGGACGCCGGGGCGCCGGTGAACATCACCTATCCCGGCATGGTGCTCGGCCCGCCGGCGGGCGACCAGTTCGGTGAGGCCGGCGAGGGCGTCAAGGCGGCGCTGCAGATGCACGCGATCCCGGGGCGCAGCGCCGCCTGGCTGGTGGTCGACGTCCGCGACCTGGCCGCGCTGCACGCCGCCCTCCTGGAGCCGGGGCGCGGGCCGCGCCGCTACACCGCGGGCGGTCACCGGGTTCCCGTGGCCGAGCTCGCGTCGATGCTCGGCGAGGTCGCCGGGACGCCGATGGTCGCCGTTCCCATCCCCGACACCGCGCTGCGCGTCGCGGGCGCGGTGCTGGACCGGGCGGGCCGCTTCCTGCCCTTCGACACGCCGTTCACCGCGGCGGGGATGCAGTACTACACGCAGATGCCGGCATCGGACGACTCGCCCAGCGAGCGGGAACTCGGCATCACCTACCGGGACCCGCGGGACACGGTGGCCGACACGTTCGCGGCCCTCTAACCGCGAGGCTGTAACTACCGACGCCCTCTCTCGGGAAACGCGTTGCCGGTTGCAGTTTCGCGAGCCCGGGGCGGAGGATCGACGGATGAAGACCGTCACCTGTACCAACGCGAAGCTCGAGGTCGCCGACCGGCCGACGCCGACGCCGGGCAAGGGCCAGTTGCTGATCGAGGTCCTCCGCTGTGGCATCTGCGGATCCGACCTGCACGCGCGCCACCACTGCGACGAACTCGCCGACGTGATGGCCGAGTCGGGGTACGACGCCTTCATGCGGTCGGACCAGCAGGTGGTGTTCGGCCACGAATTCTGCGGCGAGGTGCTCGATTACGGGCCGGGCACCCGCAAGGCCCCGCGCCGCGGCGTGCGTGTCGTCGCCCTGCCGCTGCTGCGCCGCGGCAACGAGGTGCACGGGATCGGGTTGTCGACACAGGCGCCGGGCGCCTACGCCGAGCAGCTCCTCGTCGAGCAGTCGCTGACGCTCACGGTCCCGAACGGGCTGCCGCCCGCGGTGGCCGCGCTGACCGAGCCGATGGCCGTCGGGTGGCACGCCGTGCGGCGGGGCGAGGTGCGCAAGGGCGACGTCGCGATCGTGATCGGGTGCGGCCCGATCGGCCTCGCGGTGATCTGCATGCTCAAGGCGCACGGGGTGCGCACCGTGATCGCCAGCGACTTCTCGGCGGGCCGGCGCGCGCTGGCGACCGCCTGCGGCGCCGACATCGTCGTCGACCCGGGCCAGGACTCCCCCTACGCGACCGACGCGAGCCGCAAACACCTGCAGGGCATCCTCGAGGCGTTCGACCTGGCGGTCGGCACGATCGAGAAGCTCCAAAAGCTGCGGCTGCCCTGGTGGCACTTCTGGCGCGCCGCCGAGGCGGCCGGCGCCGCCACGCCCAAGCACCCCGTCGTCTTCGAATGTGTCGGCGTCCCAGGCATTATCGACGGCATCATCGCCGGCGCGCCGCTGTTCTCGCGCGTCGTCGTGGTCGGCGTCTGCATGGGCGCCGACCACATCCGGCCGGCAATGGCGATCAACAAGGAGATCGACCTGCGGTTCGTGCTCGGCTACACCCCGCTGGAGTTCCGCGACACGCTGCACATGCTCGCCGACGGCAAGGTCAACGTCGCGCCGCTGATCACCGGGACGGTCGGGCTGCCCGGCGTGGCGGCCGCGTTCGACGCGCTGGGCGATCCCGAGGCCCACGCCAAGATCCTGATCGACCCCAAGAGCGACGCCGCGACCCCGCAACCGGTCGGCTGAACCGCAGTCGCGATAGAGGGCGACGGCTTTCGCAGGGTTCTATGCGGGCACTTTCGCCGCGATCTGGTTCGCGACGTCGACCGCCGAGTTCTTGGGGTCGCCGCTGCACGTGTTCACGTCGACGACGACGTTGTTCTTCGCGGTGAGCGCCCGGCCGCACGCCTTCCACCCCGAGGAAGGGGCGTCTTGCAGCGTCGTAACGGTGCTCAGCACCCCGTTGGCATTGGATATCGCACCCACCGTCCAGTGCGTCCTGGACTGGACGTGGGTGTAGTCGTGACAGGCCTGCCACTGCTGGGCGGAGGCGCCGAAGAAGGCGCTTGCTTGTTTGGCGGTGGGGAACAGCACCACGGCCTGTTCGGCGAAATGGGTCAGGTTATCGCCCTCCTGGAGGCCGAGGGTCTCGTCACGCAGGGCGCTGAAACCGCTCTTGGCGTAGACCTGGGCTTGCGCCGAGCCGTCGATGGCCAGGCACTCCCTGGGTGTCATCGTGGCGCTGTCGTCGGACATTTCGTCGCGGCTGTTGGTGACCTTCATATCGGCCGCGCCCATGGCGGAGTTGATCTGCTCGGGACTCAGCAGGAATCGCTTCAGCGCATCCGCCGCGACCGGGGGCGCAACCTTGGCGGTGGTGGTTCGCGTCGTGGTGGGCGCTTTGGCGGCCTGGTCGGGCTGGCCGTGACAACCGGCGCCGACAATGCAGATGCCGGCGACGGCCGCTCCGGCGACGAATCGGCGCATGTTTTTCCTCCCCATTCCCCACCCATTCCCCACCCATTCCC
>NZ_MVHD01000073.1 GCF_002086635.1 Mycobacterium alsense
CCACCACATCTAGACCACGGCCAACCCCGCACCAACCCCTACCACCACCCCGAACGCTTCACCACCAACCACGACGACAACGACGAAGACAACAACGACAACAAAGACAACCACGACGACAACGAAGACGACCCCTAGCGGCCTGGCGTCAAGTGATTCGGGCGGATTTGCTCCTTTGCTAATGCCGCGAGCCTCGACGGGGCATGGAGTCGGCGATCGTCATGGTCGCCAGGCACTTGGGCCGCGGCGGCGGACGACGCATGGCGCACGGACTCCGTTTGGATGCCACCCGCCGCCTGCGCCACTTACCCAGCTTTCACGCAAGTGCGTCCGCAGAGGTTCGCGGAATGCAAAAACGTTCCCCGGATTAGCTGCCGACCCGGGAAGAATCATGAATGGAATCAAGCGGCGTGAAGTATTACGTGAAACGCAAGGTGAGCCAATAGAGTTCACGCAGCGGTCCGCGTTCGGAATACCTCGAAGTACCTTGTGGCGGCGTCGATCCGGGCTGCTCCCGGCTACCGGAATCCGCAGCCGCAGCCGGATCACCGAGGCGACTGCGACCTCCAGTGAGGGATCAGCGTAGCTGTCCCCCTGGGTGTGCAGATCCGGGCAAGCCGACCGATCATCAGCGTTTCGTTGTCGATCCAGATCACATCGGGCGGTTGTCACCGTAACGGGCATGTGTTGGTCGACGCGAACGATTCCCCATGACGGCGACGACAGGTGGCCGCGGATCTGGCATGCTGACAAACGTGACTGACCAGCCGCGGGACGGCGAGGCGCGGCCGGGGGCGCAGCCGCCGCGGCACCGAGCGCATCGTCACCGCGCGTACATCGCGGCGGGTACGGGCGCGCTGCTGGCCGGCGCGGTCGGCTACGTCGGCCTGGTCGACCCCCATTACAAAAATTCGGTGTATCCGCTGTGCCCGTTCAGATGGCTCACGGGCTGGAACTGCCCGTTTTGCGGTGGCCTCCGGATGACGCATGACATCATCCACGGCGACTTGGCGGCCGCCATCAACGACAACATTTTCCTGCTTGCCGGAATCCCGCTGCTTGCCGGCTGGATCCTCTTCAGCCGTTCCCGCCGCGACAGCAAGCCGATACCGGCGATCGTGACGATCGTCGTCGCGACGCTTGCCTGGACGATCCTGCGCAATCTCCCTGGTTTTCCGCTGGTTCCGACCGTTCGCGGCGGGTAGCCGCCTTCCACCGGGGTCGGTCGGCCACGACCGCGCGCGACTATGCTGGTTCGCCGTGAGTAGACGCGGAAAGATCGTCTGCACCCTCGGCCCAGCGACTAATTCCGACGAGCTGATTCTGGCGTTGGTTGAGGCCGGAATGGACGTCGCTCGAATGAACTTCAGCCACGGCGACTACGCGGACCACAAGGCGGCCTACGACCGCGTGCGCGCCGCCTCCGACACCACCGGCCGCGCGGTCGGCGTGCTCGCCGACCTACAGGGCCCCAAGATCAGGCTCGGGCGCTTCGCCACCGGCCCCACGTTCTGGGCCGAGGGCGAAACCGTGCGGATCACCGTCGCGGAATGCGAAGGCAGCCACGACCGCGTCTCGACCACCTACAAGAGGTTGGCCATGGACGCCGCGGTGGGTGACCGCGTGCTGGTCGACGACGGCAACGTCAGCCTGGTGGTCGACGCCATCGAAGGCGACGACGTCGTCTGCACCGTCGTCGAGGGCGGGCCGGTCAGCAACAACAAGGGCATGTCACTGCCCGGCATGAACGTCTCCGCGCCCGCGTTGTCGGACAAGGACATCGAAGACCTGACCTTCGCGCTGAACCTCGGCGTCGATCTGGTCGCGCTGTCATTCGTGCGCTCGCCGTCCGACGTCGAGCTCGTCCACGAGGTGATGGATCGGATCGGGCGGCGGGTGCCCGTGATAGCCAAGCTCGAAAAGCCCGAAGCCGTCGACAACCTCGAGGCCATCGTGCTCGCCTTCGACGCGATCATGGTGGCCCGCGGCGACCTGGGCGTCGAACTGCCGCTCGAAGAGGTTCCGCTGGTGCAGAAGCGGGCGATCCAAATCGCCAGGGAGAACGCGAAACCCGTCATCGTGGCGACCCAGATGCTCGACTCGATGATCGAAAACTCGCGCCCCACACGGGCCGAGGCGTCCGACGTCGCCAACGCCGTGCTCGACGGCGCCGATGCGCTGATGCTGTCGGGGGAGACGTCGATCGGAAAGCATCCGATGGCGGCGGTCCGCACGATGTCGCGCATCATCTGCGCGGTCGAGGAGAATTCCACGGCCGCCCCGCCGTTGACGCATGTGCCGCGGACCAAGCGCGGCGTGATCTCCTACGCCGCCCGCGACATCGGCGAGCGGCTCGACGCCAAGGCGCTGGTCGCATTCACCCAGTCCGGCGACACCGTGAAGCGGCTGGCGCGCCTGCACACCCCGCTGCCGCTGCTCGCCTTCACCGCGTGGCCCGAGGTGCGCAGCCAACTCGCGATGACCTGGGGCACCGAGACATTCATCGTCCCGATGATGACGTCCACCGACGGCATGATCCGCCAGGTCGACAAGTCGCTGCTGGAGCTGGGCCGCTACAAGCGGGGCGACCTGGTGGTCATCGTCGCCGGCGCGCCTCCCGGCACCGTAGGATCCACTAATTTGATCCACGTGCACCGCATCGGAGAGGACGACGTCTAGCCGTGACGACAACCACTTCCGACACTTCCGACACTTCCGACGCTTCCGACTTCGAGGAACTGCTGGCGATCCTCGACCTCAAGCGCGTCGCCGAGCACCGTTTCGTCGGGACGCATCCCAGCAAGAACCCCATGCGCACCTTCGGCGGCCAGCTCATGGCGCAATCCCTCGTCGCCAGCAGCCGCACGCTCAAAGCGGACGAACTCCCGCCCAGCGCCCTGTCCGTGCACTTCATCAACGGGGGAGACACCGGCAAGGACATCGACTTCCACGTCACGGCGCTGCGCGACGAAAGGCGATTTGCCAACCGGCGTGTCGACGCCGTGCAAAACGGAACGGTGTTGTCCTCGGCGATGATCTCGTACATGTCCGGCGGTCCCGGGCTCGAACACGCCGTTGACCCGCCGCAGGTGGCGCGGCCGCACACGCAGCCACCGCTCCCCGAGTTGTTGCGCGGCTACGAGGACACCGTCCCGCACTTCGTGAACGCGCTGCAGCCGATCGAATGGCGCTTCACCAACGACCCGTCCTGGGTGATGCGGGACAAGGGCGAGCGGCTGCCGCACAACAGGGTCTGGATGAAGGCGCTGGGCACCGTTCCCGAGGACCCCGTGCTGCACACCGCGACCATGGTGTACTCCTCGGACACCACGGTGCTGGACTCCGTCATCACCACCCACGGGCTGTCGTGGGGTTACGACCGCATCTTCGCCGCGTCCGCGAACCATTCCGTGTGGTTTCACCGGCAGGTCAACTTCAACGACTGGGTGCTGTACTCGACGTCGTCGCCGGTGGCCGCGGATTCGCGCGGCCTCGGCACCGGGCACTTCTTCGACGGCTCCGGGCAGATGGTCGCCACGGTCGTTCAGGAAGGCGTGCTGTTATATTTCCCCTCCTCCAACCGATAGGGCATTTGACGGGATACCCGCTGGATAACGTCCGATTCGGCCGGTCACGGCCACGATCGGCGTAGATTCCTATCAGCCGGGTATTCGGTGCAGAGGCGACGCACGTCGCCCAGCTGCTTGTCAGCGCATCGGGAGGTGAGAGTGAACGGGCCGCCGGTCAAGGTCGCAGCCAAGCCTCGCGCGCGCGAACGCGTTGTCGTCCACGTCGATTCGCTAGCGGCACGCTGGATCGGCGCCCTGGCCCTGGTCTGCGCGGCGAGCTGGCTCGTCGTCATCCTTGCCCGCTACCACCACCAGCCGGCGTGGCATTACAGCGACCGGCTGGGCTGGTCGCTGGCGATCCTGGGCGCGGTCGCGTTCATCGCCCGCGGCATCTTCCTGGGCCGCCCGGTGACGGCCCTTCACGCGGTCGCCGCGGCCGCTTTGGTGGTCGCGGGGCTGGGCTCGCACGTGCTGGCCTTCGACCTGCTGGGCGATCTGCTGATCGCCGGTTCGGGGTTGGCGCTGATGTGGCCGACATCGTCGCGACCGCGACCCGAGGACCTGCCTCGGGTCTGGGCGCTGATCGACGCCACCAGCGACGACGCGTTGGCCCCGTTCGCCATGCAGACGGGCAAGTGCTACCACTTCAGCGGCGACGGCAGGGCCGCGCTCGCGTACCGGACCCGGCTGGGGTTTGCCGTGGTGGGCGCCGACCCCGTCGGCGACGAAGCAAAGTTTCCCGAGTTGGTCGCCGACTTCGCCGCGACGTGCCGCGCCCACGGCTGGCGGATCGCGGTGGTGGGGTGCAGCGAGCGACGCCTCGCGCTGTGGAGCGACCCGGCGGTGATCGGGCGGAAGCTGCGCGCCGTCCCGATCGGCCGCGATGTCGTCGTCGACGTGTCGAGCTTCGAGATGGTGGGCCGCAAGTTTCGCAACCTGCGCCAGGCCGTCAAGCGCACCCACAACTGCGGCATCACCACCGAGATCGTGGCGGAGCAGGAACTCGACGACCGGCGACTCGCCGAGCTGATCGACGTGGTGCGGGCCTCACCCAGCGGCGCGCACACCGACCGCGGCTTCTACATGAACCTCGACGGCGTGCTGGAGGGCCGGTTCCCCGGGATACAGCTGATCATCGCGCGCGACGCGTCGGGGCGGGTGCAGGGCTTCCACCGGTATGCGACGGCCGGGGGCGGCAGCGACGTCACCCTCGACATCCCGTGGCGACGCCGCGGGGCCCCCAACGGGATCGACGAACGACTCAGCGTCGACATGATCATGGCCGCCAAAGAGACTGGGGCGCAGCGGGTGTCGCTGTCGTTCGCGGCGTTTCCCGAGATCTTCGACGACAAGGACCGCGGCTGGATGCAGCGCGTCTTCTACCGGCTGATCCACATCCTCGACCCGTTGATCGCGCTCGAGTCGTTGTACCGCTACGTGCGCAAGTTCCACGCGATGGACGTCCGCCGCTACGCGCTCGTTTCGATGACCCAGCTGATTCCACTGGTGATCGTGCTGCTGACGCTGGAGTTCATGCCGCGCCGCCGGCACCTCTGAGCCGGTCGGCACAGCGCGTCGGCGCGGATCGCCTCAGGCCGGCACGTTAGTGTGCGGGGGTCGGCTCACCAACGCGCCGACGGAACAGTTGGGCGAATTCATGACCACGGCAGCATGACCACAGCAGCAGACGCACCGGCGATGGAAGCCCGCGTCGGCCATTACTACCAGCTGGAGTACCCGTACCTGGTCGGCCGCGAGAAGGTGCGCGAATACGCCCGTGCGGTGCAGGACTACCACCCGGCGCACTGGGACGAGGCAGCCGCCGCGGAGTTGGGCTATTCGGGGCTGGTCGCGCCGTTGACGTTCACCTCGGTCCCAGGCATGACCTGCAATCGCCGCATGTTCGAATCGGTGGTGGTCGGTTACGACACCTATCTGCAGACCGAAGAGGTCTTCGAGCAACACCGCCCGATCGTGGCCGGCGACGAATTGCTCATCGATGTCGAGCTGGCCTCCGTGCGCCGGACCGCCGGCCGGGACTTCATCACCGTGACCAACACCTTCACCGACGCGGCCGGGGAGCGGGTGCACACCCTGCACACCACCGTGGTCGGCCTCACCGCCGAGGATCTCGATCCGGCGATCAAGACCGCAGCGCAGAACGCGATGATGCACGACGTGGACCTCCTCGCGATCGGTGAGTCCGGCGCCGCCGCCTACCAGAAGACGGTGCGCCCCGAGGTCGAGGTTCGGATCGCCGACGGCACCACCCGGACGCCCGGGACGCCGCGCTTCGAGGACGTGCAGGTCGGCGACGAGCTGCCGGTGCGCCACGCCCGGCTGTCCCGCGGCGACCTGGTGAACTATGCCGGCGTGGCCGGCGACGCCAACCCGATTCACTGGGACGAGAACCTCGCCAAGCTGGCCGGGTTGCCCGACGTGATCGCCCACGGGATGCTCACCATGGGCCTGGGCGCCGGATTCGCCTCGGCGTGGTCCGGCGACCCCGGCGCGGTGACCCGCTACACGGTGCGGCTGTCGCAGCCCGCGATCGTGTCGGCCGCCGAAGGCGCGGACGTCGAATTCAGCGGCCGGGTCAAGTCGCTGGACCCGGCGACCCGCACCGGTGTCGTGGTTGTCGCGGCGAAGTCCGGTGGCCGGAAGATCTTCGGCATGGCGACGCTGAACATCCGCTTCCGCTGAGCGCGCCCGGCGTCAGGCCTGACCGACGCGCAGTTCGCGACAGCCAATCCCGGTGGGCAAGTGGTGGGTGGCGACGACGACGGTCCGTTCGGCGGACATCAGCGCGGAGTGTGGGCGCAACAGGTCCCACAGCACCCCTTCGGCGTCGGGCGCGTCGAGGTGCTCGGTGGGCTCGTCGAGCAGGACGACGCGGGCGGGGGAGATGACCGCACGGGCCAGCAACAGCCGCCTGCGCTGGCCCGCCGAGATGGCCTGCGCGCCACCGGTTAACACCGTCGACAGGCCTTGGGGCAGGCGGGCGAGCCACCCGCCGAGGCCGACCGCGTCCAGCGCCGCCGTCAGCTCGTCGTCGCGGCAGTCGCCGCGGGCGACCAGCAGGTTGTCGCGGACCGTGGTGGCGAAGACGTGCGCGTCCTCGGCGAAAAAGCTGACGGCCCTGTGCAGCTCGTCGTCGTCGAGCCGGGCAAGATCGATCCCGTCGGTCCCGCCCAGCGTCACCCGTCCGGCCAGCGGCGGGATCAGCCCGGCGAGCGTCATCAGCAGCGTCGTCTTGCCGGAGCCGCTGGGGCCGGTGACGGCCAGCCGGGCGCCGGGCGGCAGGTCGAGCCGCACCCGGGTCGCCGGGGTGCCGGGGTGGCCGCACGCGGCGTCGATCGACAGGGCGCCGGCGGGCACCGGCGCGCGTGGGCCAGTTGGGCGTTGCGGCGGTGCCAGGTCGAGCAGGCGGCGCGCGGCGATGCGCGAGCGCGTCAGCTGGACGGCGGCCGCCGGCAACGGCGTCGTCGCCTCGAAGGCGGACAGCGGCAACAGCATCAGGATGGCCAGGGTGGTGGGCGCGACCGCGTGCGCCAGCCCGATCCCGGCCGCGACCGCGCCGAGCACGCTGGCGCCGATCGCCGCGGTCGGCATCGCCTCGGCGACGGCGGCGGGCCTGGCGGCGGCGTCGAGGGCTCCGGCCCAGTCGTGTTGGCGGCGTTGCGAATCGGCGATGACACCGGGCAGCGCGCCGGCGACGCGCAGTTCCGGCGCGTGGTCGAGCGCGATCATCGCCGACGTGTCGCGGTCGGAATGGTGTTGGCGGGCAACGTTTTCCTGCGCGGCGGCGGCCCCGCCCGCCAGCCTTGGCGCGACGAAGCCGGCGACCAGCAGGCAGGCCGCCAGCACCGCGGCGGCCGGCGGCGAAATGACCGCCACCACCGCGGTCGCGGCCAGCCCGAGCACCACCGCGACGCCGATCGGCACCACGGCGCGCACCAGCACGTTGGCGAGCTCGTCGACGTCGGCGCCCACCCGCGCCACCAGCTCGCCGCCGTGCAGCCGGACGGCGGCGCTCGCGGGCCCGCGGGACAGCCGGCGATAGATCTGCGCCCGGGCGGCGCCGGCGGCGCGCAGCGCGGCGTCGTGGGTGGCCAGCCGCTCGCAGTAGTGCAGCACGCCTCGGGATATCGCGAACGCGCGCACCGCGACGACGGCGACGGACAGGTCCAGCACCGGCGGCATCTGCCAGGCCCGCGTGATCAGCCACGCCGAAAACCCCGCCAGGGCCAGCGCGCTGCCCAGCGACAGCACGCCCAGCGCGACCGCGCCCACAACCCGCGGCAACCGCGGGCGCAGCAGGCCGAAGGCGGCGGCGAGCGGATCAGACCGGCGCATGGCTCACCTCCGCGCCGGCGACCACCTCGACCACCCGGTCACCGAGGGCGACGACGGGCTCGCGGTGGCCGACGACGACCACCGTCGCGCCGGCGCGGGCGCGCTCCACGATCGCCCGCAGCACCCGCTCCTCGGTGCGCGCGTCCAGGTGTGCCGTCGGCTCGTCGAGCAGCAGCACCGGGGCCGCCGACCCCAGCGCCCGGGCGAGGCCCAGCCGCTGGCGCTGGCCCAGCGACATCCCGACGCCGCCTCGCCCGAGCACGGTGTCGATTCCGGCCGGCAGCTCGGCCAGCACCGCGTCGAAACCCGATGCGGCACAGGCGGCCTCGAGATCGTCCAAGGCCCCCAGCAGGGCCAGGTTGTCGCGCACCGTGCCGGGGACCAGCACCGGGCGCTGCGGCAGCCAGGACAGCTGCCGCCACCACGCGGCGGGCTCCAGGTCGGCGACGTCGACGCCGGCGACGGTGACGCGGCCCGAGGACGGCGCGGTGAGCCCGGCGATCACCTGCAGCGTCGTGCTCTTTCCGGCGCCGTTAGGCCCGGTCAGCACCGTCACCCGGCCGGGTTCGAACACCGCGGAAAGGCCGCGCGGCGCGTGGCCGTCGCGGCCCGCCACGTCCAAGTCGTCGAGGCGGATCTCATGGCCGCGAGCGCTCACCACCCGGGTCCGCACCGCGGGGGCCAGCGTTTCATCGGCCTCGCCGATCAGGGCGAACGCCTTGTCGGCGGCGGCCCGACCATCCTGGGCCGCATGGAATTCCACGCCGATGCGGCGCAGCGGCCAGTAGACGTCGGGCGCCAGCAGCAGCACCGTCAGGCCGATGGTCAGGCTCAGCTCGCCGAACACCAGCCGCAGCCCGATCCCGACGGCGATCAGCGCCACGCCCAGGGTGGCGAGCAATTCGAGCACCAGCGCCGACAGGAACGCGATCCGCAGCGTTGCCATCGCCGAACGGCGGTGCGCGGCGGCCAGTTCGGCGATGCGCCGCTCGGGGCCCCGGCCGCGCCCCAGCGCCCGCAGCGTCGGGATCCCGGCGATCAGGTCCAGCAGCCGGGCCTGCAGGGCCGTCATCGCCTCCAGCGCCGCCGCCGAGCGGTCGGCCGTCGCCAGCCCGATCAACACCATGAAGAGCGGGATCAGGGGCAGCGTGATCGCCACGACCGCGAGCGATTTGAGGTCGTAGAGCGCGATCACCGCGACCGTTGCCGGGGTCAGGATGGCCGCGAGCAGCAGCGTGGGCAGGTATCCGGTGAAATAGGGGCGCAGCCCGTCGAGTCCGCGGGTGACGACCACCGCGGCGGCATCACGCTGCGCGGCGAGCGCCCTCGGCTCGCGCGCGGTCACCGCGGTCAGCACCTGGCCGTTCAGGTCGGCGATGACCGCGCTGGCCCCCCGCTGCCCCAGGCGGGCCTGCAGCCAGTGCGCCACCGTGCGGATGGCCCACAGCCCCAACAGGATCGACAACGGGACCGGCCAGGCGCGCGCGCCCGGGGGATCGGCGACCAGCCGCGCGACGATGCCGGCCAGCACGATCGCCGAGCCGATCGCGCAGCCGGCGATCACCACCCCGCAGCCCACCACGGCGGCCAGGTAGCGGCGCAACGCGGCGGAGGCCCGCCACAGCCGCGGGTCCAGGGGTGCCCGGGAGCCTTTGGTGTTCAGGACGCACGCCTCGCCAGGCCGATCGGCGGCGGGATCCGCTCGGACGAGATCCGTTGCCGGAACACCCAATACGTCCACGCCTGGTAGCCCACCGTCAACGGCGCCATGATCGCCGTCACCCACGTCATGATCTTCAGCGTGTAGGGCGTCGACGAGGCGTTGTAGATCGTCACGCTCCACGCGTCGTTCAGCGTCGAGGGCACCAGGTTGGGGTATAGCGCCCCGAACAGCAGCACGACGACGGCGGCGACCACCGCCGCGGTGCACGCGAACGCCCAGCCGTCGGACGCGCGCCGCCACACCAACAGCACCGCCGCCAGCTGCGCGACGACCGCAACCCCGAGGACCGCCCAGGTCCAACCCTTGCCGTGCGCCAGCTGCGTCCAAAGCCCGAATGCCGCAACCAGTCCGGTCACGGGGAAAGACAGCCACGCCGCGAGGCGGTGGGCGTCGTCGCGGATCGTGCCCGAGGTCTTACACGCGACGAAGGCGGCGCCGTAGAGCAGGAACAGCCCGGCGGTGGCCAGGCCGCCGAGCACGGTGTAGGCGTTGAGCACGTCGGTGACCGACAGGTGGACGCGGCCGGCGGCGTCGACCGGCAGCCCGCGCACCAGGATGGCGAATGCCACGCCCCACAGCACGGCGGGCAGCCACGACCCCGCCGCGATCCCGAAATCGGCCCAGCCCCGCCATTTCGTGTCGTCGATCTTGCCGCGCCATTCGATCGCGACGGCCCGCAGGATCATGCCGAACAGGATCGCCAGCAGCGGCAGGTACAGCGTGGAGAACACGGTGGCATACCAGCCGGGAAACGCCGCGAACATCGCCGCGCCGGCGGTGATCAGCCAGACCTCGTTGCCGTCCCAGACCGGCCCGATGGTGTTGAGCGCCGTGCGGCGGTGCAGCTCCGGATCGCCTGCGCCGGAACGGCTCAGGCGCGCAAACGGCTCCATCAGCATGCCCACGCCGAAGTCGAAGCCCTCCAGGATGAAGAAGCCGAAGAACAGCATCCCGATGAGGCCGAACCACCACTCCTGCAGTCCCACGGGTCAGCTCCTTTCCGGGGCGTCAGTAAGCGAACGAGAGCGGTGCCACCTCGTCGTCTCCGGGCGCCCGGGGCGGCGCCGGTTCCGCGTCGTGTTCCTGGGGCCCCTCGACGATGTAGCGCTTGAGCAGGAAGAACCAGATCACGGCGAGCACCGCGTAGGTCAGGGTGAACGTGACGAGCGAGGTGACGACCATGGCGGGCGCGTGATCGGAGACGCCCTGGGCGACCGTCAGCCGCACCTGCTGGTCGCCGGTGGGGTTGGGCACGACGATCCACGGCTGCCGGCCCATCTCGGTGAAGATCCAGCCGGCGCTGTTGGCCAGGAACGGCGCGGGAATGGTCAGCAGCGCGAACCAGGCGAACCAGCGCCGCCGCGGGGGCATCCGGCCACCGCGGGTCAGCCACAGCGTCACCAGGGCGAACAGCACCGGGATCGCCATCAGCCCGATCATCGCGCGAAACGCCCAGTAGGTGACGAAAAGGTTGGGCCGGTAGTCGTTTGGCCCGAATCGCTGTTGGTAGTCCTGCTGGATGTCGCGCACGCCCTGCAGGGTGACGTCGCCGAACCTGCCCTCGGCGAGGTACGGCAGCACGTAGGGCACCTCGATCACGCGGGTGAGGGCGTCGCAGTTGTTCTGGCGGCCGATCGTGAGGATGGAGAACTGGGGATCGGTTTGGGTGTCGCACAACGATTCTGCCGACGCCATCTTCATCGGCTGCTGGACGAACATCAGCTTGCCCTGGCGGTCGCCGGTGAAGAACAGGCCGACGGCCGCCAGCAGTGCCACCAAGCACCCCAGGATCGCGGCCGGGCGAAAGATGGTGCGCGAGTCCGGCTCGGTGGTGCGGGACCGGACCAGCAACCAGGCGCTGACGGCGGCGACGAACGTCCCGGCGGTCAGCAGCGAACCGGTGACCGCGTGTGAAAAGGCCGCCAGCGCAGTGTTGTTCGAGAGCAGGGCGCCGATGCTGTCCAGCTCGGCGCGCCCGGTGCCGGGGTTGTAGTGCGCGCCGACCGGGTGCTGCATGAACGAGTTGGCCGCGATGATGAAGAACGCGGAGACGTTCACCCCGATCGCGACGATCCAGATGCAGGCCAGGTGGACCAGGCGCGGCAGCCGGCTCCAGCCGAAGATCCACAGGCCGATGAACGTCGATTCGAAGAAGAAGGCGGCCAGGCCCTCCATCGCCAGCGGCGCCCCGAAGATGTCGCCGACGAACTTGGAGTAGTGCGACCAGTTCATCCCGAACTGAAATTCCTGGACGATCCCGGTCGCCACGCCGATGGCGAAGTTGATCAAAAACAGCTTGCCGAAGAACTTGGTGAGTCGGTACCACGCGGTGTTGCCGGTGGCCACCCACGCCGTCTGCATGATCGCGATCAGGGGGGCGAGGCCGATCGTGAGCGGCACGAAGATGAAGTGGTAGACGGTGGTGATACCGAACTGCCACCGCGAAATATCGACGACATTCATCCGTCATCTCCCCGGATAGGGTCAGCTACGACAGAGTGTAGTAGATGGGGCGGGTTCGGCGCTACGTTTAATTCAGAGGCCAATCAGAAAGGCTGATCAGACGCGGGCCGTGCGCGGCTCCTCGGCGTGCAGCTCGGCGGGCTCGTCGCTGGCCTTGCGGCCGAGGAGATACCAGGTGCGCATGGGGCCCTTGCCCTTGACGTCGATGTAGCCGCGCTCCTGCAGGACGAACTCGTCCTTGAGCCGCTCGTACATCGCCTCCGGGACCTGGATGCGTCCCGCCGAGTCGGTGGATTCCATCCGGGAGGCGACGTTGACGGCGTCGCCCCACACGTCGTAGAAGAAGCGGCGCGCGCCCACCACGCCGGCGACCACGGGCCCGCAGGCCATGCCGATCCGCAGCGGCACCGGCCGGCCGTGCGGATCCTTGCGTCTCGCCGCGACATCGGCCATGTCGAGCGCGAAGTTCGCCAGGGCCTGGGCGTGATCGGGCCGCGGGCGCGGAACCCCGCTGACGACCATGTAGCAGTCGCCGCTCACCTTGATCTTTTCCAGCCCGTGCTTGTCCACCAGCGCGTCGAACGCCCCGTACAGGCGGTCGAGGGCGCGCACCAGTTCGGCGGGCTGCATGGTGCTGGCGCGTTCGGTGAACCCGACGATGTCGGCGAACAGCACCGAGGCGTCGTCGTACTTGTCGGCGATGATGCTGCGGCCGGGCTCCTTGAGTCGCTCGGCGATGCTCGCGGGCAACATGTTTTGCAGCAGCGCCTCGGAGCGGTCGTACTGGGCCTCCATGACCGCCTCGGCGCGCGCGGTGTCACGCAGCGCGAACCACACGGTCACGACCACCATCCCGACGCTGGAGATGGCCGTGATGACGAAGAACGCCGACTGCGCCCACGCCGGCTGCAGGCCGGTGTCACGCGGGACCAGGAATTCGAGCGCGATGATCAGGCCGGCGGCGACGGCCGCCAGGCTCGCGGCCAGCACGATGTGTTCCAGCCCCAACATCAGCACCACCAGGCAGGCCCCCACCAGCAAGAAGAACTGCGATCCCGTGCCGGTGCCCGCGTCCCAGCCGGTGGCGAAGACCGAGGCGTAGGCCGCGCAGACAAAGGTAAGGGGCGCAACGAGTTCCCCGAACCGATGCAGCCAGGGAACGGTCGCGAAGATGATCGCGGCTCCGACGTTGATGGAGCTGATCTGCCAGGACCAGGTTCCGGTGACGATCTGCATGAACACGAAGACGGCGCTGACCAGCACGGCCAGCCAGGCGGTGATGGCGAGCACCCGCACCCGGCGCGCGGCGTTGTCGGCGTAGTGCTGGCTGCGGTCGCGGCTCTGCGCCCGCACCGCGGCGACGCAGTCCGGGCGATTCGGCGAGCCGTCCGACCGGGGTGGGGCTCCGCATTTCTTAGCCGCCACGATTCACAGCGTAACCGTTGTTTGGCGTATGCCTATTCCAATAGCGGTCCATAGCGGTCCATAGCGGTCCATAGCGGTCCAAAGCGGTCCATAGCGGTCCAGAAAGCGAGCGCAACTACTCCGGGTCGCGGGTGAGCCAGTCGGATGGCCGGTGTAACGACAGCGAGCCGTTGGGCATGATGTGCTGCACCTCGCGCCCGTCGCGGGTGGCCAGGTCGGCGATCATCCGCCGATGGCAGCGCCACCAGGTCGGTTCCCCGCACATCACCGCCACGTTGCCGGCGTCGGCGTCGTCCAGCAGCCGCCGGTAGGCCTCCCGGAACGCCGCCGTGCGGGTGTGCGCCGCGTAGTTGGCGAACGAGGGGTTCTCCCACCACTGGTCGCGCGGCACCGGGGTGGTCGGCGGCCTGCGCCGCCCCCCGAGGTCCGGCTCGTGCCGGTAGCCGATGCCCGCGGCGTTCAGCCAGCCCGGCATCGCCTCCTTCGCCACGTCGGGGTTGCGCCGCGAACCCGGGAAGCTGCGCACGTCGACCAGCAGCGTGACGCCGTGCCGGCGAAGCGCGGCGGTGAGCTCCTCGGCCGTTTTCGCGCCGTGGCCGATGGTGTAAAGCATTGAAAGGGAGTGCCCTCGGTGAGATTCGAACTCTATTTCACCACCAGGTTACAACCCCGGAATGCCATCTAGCTGCCAAAAGACATCACGGTAGTTCACGGAAGTTATCTGTAACTGTGGGCAAAGTGTGGGCACGGCGCGGGCAGGCAGGCGGTTACAGATAACTCATCCGAACCACCAGAGAGGAAACATCACCATGACCACTACATCCCGCAGCCCGCGGCCGCAGCGCGACTTGTCGGCGTCCGCCGACGCAGAGTCGGCAGACCTCGCCCCCCTTGTCCGCTGTGATAACTGCGGGCGGCACGGCTGGCACGAAACCGACCGCTGCCCCGAGCGTGGCTTGTCGGTGCCTGGAGCGACGGTGGACTTCCCCCAACAGGAAGGTCCAGCCATGACAACCACAAGCACCCAGCTGCGCGATGTCCCGCTACCTGCAGGCGCGACCGATGCCAGCCCATGGAGAGAGCTCGGCACACGGTGGCCCTGGCGGACAGTTACCTGGCCGCGCCGCCAAGTCACCGGCCGCGAAAATACCCGCGTGTCATTGGAATGCTGCCAGAACGCCGATGGGAGCCTCGACGAGTTCGGGGTCTACGTCGTTGGCGACGACTGGCTCACCGGTGACCAAGCCCGCGAGCTGGCCGCCGCGCTGCTTGAGGCCGCCGCCGAGCTGGATGGGTGGGCCACGCGATGAACGATGCCACCATCGAGCGCCGCGACTTGCCCGCCCTCCCGATTCCCGACGAGGCGCCGATCGACCAATTTGAGACCTATGCGGTGATCCGGTGTGGTGATGTGCGCGCTGAAATTGTGCGCTTTGCCTACTGGCATCCGAACGACGGAGTGGACACGGTCGCGGTCTCGTTTGACGCCCGGCTGCATGTCCCTGATGAAGGCGCCGGCATAGCCGACATCCACGTGGATGACCCGCAGCCGTTGTTCGACGTGGCACAAGTCGCTCAGCGGGCAGCGTTCTTGCTCGACGAGGCGCGACGCCATCACGCAACTGCGTTGCCCATGACCGCGGCTGCTGGAAGCGAAGGGTCGGAACGATGAAGACGAGCATCGGTGACATTCCGGCACGCGAGTTGATCGACGAGCTGATCAGGCGGCTAGGAGTCGCGGAGGTCTGCCGGCGGCTCGAACTGCCGGAATCGACGGACCTGTGCCAGCTGGCCGACCAACTCGACCGGCTGTGAGCCATCGTAAGAGCGCGTGCCCGAGGTGTGGGCTTGAGGCCCACACCTCGCAAGGCGCGTGGGCGGACCGGCATCCCGTCGTGACGGTGTTCATCGCGTTGCCGACGTTGTACACGCTCGCCGGCATCATCCTGGCCTACCCGTGGTTCATGGTGCCGGTGTTGGTGGTGGTGTGTGCGGTGGCGGTGGACCGCCGGATGAGGAAGCGGCAGGCGTTCGCGGCCCGCGCCGATCACGACCACCGAGTACTCATGGCTCGAGCGATCTTCGCTCCGCATCCACTACTGCCGGCGCCGGTCACACCGCGGAGGCGGCTGTCGCGGCCGCGCGGAGCCGATCATTGGTCGCGCACAGAACCGATCGGGACAATCGTCTCCAATTAGAGAAACGCCAAAAGCGCAGACAATGGAGTTATGCAACCACGTACGACACGGAAATGCCGCGAACCGGGATGTGATGAAGAAGCTGAGCTCATCGAGGGATCGCAAACCCGAGCAGGATCTATTCGCATACACGCGGTTTTCGAATGCCCCTACGGGCACAAGCAGATTGGGCGGATCCGAACCGGTTAGCGTACGGCGTCGAGGAGTGTGTCGATGAAGGCGTTTGCCTGTTCCCGTAGGTGACCTTCGCATTGTGCGACGTCCACGGTGATGTCTTTGGCTCCGTCGACTTTCACGGTGACTGAGCGACGCCCCCGGCCGACGACGAAGTCGTCTTGGCTGACTTCGGCTGCGATATGTACGGCACTGATGTTCGAAATCTGCTGAACAGACCCCGTAACCTTCAGGCTGTTCTCGTCGCCTTCAGCGACGAGCTGCCCTAGTGTGTTGCCCTGTATCCAATAAAGGGTGCGCAGTAGTCCCTGACCGTCTCGGATGCCAGCCCAAGCGTCCACCGGCCAGCGGGTGAAACTGTGGACGGCCAACGCGAACACCGAACTGGCTACGGGTGCGGGTTCCCGCGCGAAAGGGTTCGGTTCGGAAAGCTCGTCCCGGATCTGCTCTACATCAGTCATGGGGAGCGACGGTACGCCGGGGGTCAGACAGCAGTCATAACCCAAGCCGTTCCACCGTCTCGGCGGCATCCTCCGGACGAAACACAACACGGTCATCCGCTGACACCCGCGCGGTTTGCATCGGCTCGCCAGCCTCCAACCGCGGCCGCGCCCACTTCGGCAGCAGATACGCAGGCACATCAACCGGCCGCCGAGCGCGCATCAGCTCCAGCCACCGGTCGAAGATCGGCGTCGGCGCTACCCTGACCGCCCGGTAGTTGCTCAGCCCAGACTCGATGGCTTCCATGACAGCGTCATATACGCCGCTGCGCTGCCCTATGGCGTCATCATCAACTATTGGCATTCAGGCGCCCCTCCGTTTCGGTGGCCGGTTCTCGCCCCAACGCTGTTGCGCGGCGTCCCGGTGCTGTGGCGACTTCGCCACCGGCAGATCACCGATCTGGATCCGCGCCAGGTGGTCCGCGACGACCTGATCCTGTAGGCGGATCTCGGCCATCATCTTGGCCGCGATCGACGCCCGCTTCTCGCCGCGCAGCTCGGCGTTGAGCAGCCTCTGCAGCTTGGCCACATGATCAGCGGCACGCACCGCAGCATCGATATGGTGTGCCTCTCGCTCGTCCCAACGCAGCGGTAAACCGCGCCGCGCGGACTCACGCGCCAACGCAGCATCGAGGCTCTCCCGTAGCCGCCTACCAGCAGAAACACTCACCACTGACCCTCCTGAGATCGGCTTAGCTGCCGTCGTTTTGCGGCGTTGCCCGAAAAAATCCCGGCGCATCGACGGACAGGCGGACGCTATGCCGACCGGCGAGGCCGTCGGGCGGCGCGGGGGTCCACCCCCCAGGTCGCGGCGCTGACGTGCGGAAAGTGCTGCCTTGCTGTGCGTCTGGCCCGTCGGGAGCAGCGTGCGCGGGTGCGCTCGGCCATGACTCCGAGAGCACCGCTGCACCGTTCTGCGCCACGTCTTTTAGCTGCCGCCGGCTCCGGCGACGGTGAAGCGGCCGATGCGCGTTGGGCGCATGACCTTCCAGCCGATGCGCCAGGTGGCGCGGATCTGGATGGCGTCCTGTGCGAACAGGGCGTGTTCACTGGTCGCGATCCGGACAGGTCCGACTGCGCTGGCGATCGCGGTGGCGTCGACGACGACGCCGGTGCCGGCCGGGACGA
>NZ_MVHD01000074.1 GCF_002086635.1 Mycobacterium alsense
CGGCCCCGTACCCGGTCAGCCGATCGCGCCCGGCCCCGCCCACTGAGGCCGAACTGCTCGAACGCCCCGGCACCGCCACCGCCCGGGGCGCCGCCACCGTCCCTGTTTCAGCTAGCTCAGTCAAAAAGGAACTCAAGCCATGCGGGCCGTCGTTCGGGGTGTTCTTGTGGTGATCGGGATCGCCGCGAGTGTGGTCGCGGGACCGGCCGACGTGCGCCTGGCGGCGGGCTACCAGCCGTATGCGTCCGCCATCGCGTCGATCGCGCCGACGCGGGGCGCGGTGGTCGGCGTCGCGCACCCGGTGGTGGTGACGTTCCGTGCGCCGGTCACCGACCGGCGGGCGGCCGAGAGCGCCCTCGCGGTCAAGTCCGCGCCGGCGATGACGGGCAGGTACGAATGGCTTGACGACGACGTCGTGCGCTGGGTGCCCGACCGGTTCTGGCCGGCGCACAGCACCATGGCGCTGTCGGTGGGCGGCCTGGTCACCGAATTCCAGACGGGTCCCGCCGTCGTCGGCGTGGCCAGCATCTCGGATCACACGTTCACCGTGAGCATCGACGGCGTCGGGGCGGGTCCGCCGCCGTCGCTGCCGGCGCCGCACCACCGCCCCCACTTCGGCGAACAGGGTGTGCTCCCGGCGTCGATGGGCAGGCCCGAATACCCGACCCCGGTGGGCACCTACACCGTCCTGTCCAAGGAACGCTCGGTCGTCATGGATTCCAGCAGCGTCGGCATCCCCGTCGACGACCCCGACGGCTACGTGATCCCGGTGGACTACGCCGTGCGCATCTCCGGCCGCGGCCTGTTCGTGCACTCGGCGCCCTGGGCCGTCGACGCCATGGGCCTCGAGAACGTCAGCCACGGCTGCATCAGCCTGAGCCCCGCCGACGCCGAGTGGTACTTCGACAACGTCAACGTCGGCGATCCGGTGATCGTGCAGGAGTGATCCGCAGCCACCGCAGCGCCGAGGCGGCGGCCTGGTAGCCGCACAGCCCGTGGATGCCGGGGCCGGGCGGCGTGGACTGCGAACACAGGTAGACGCCGGGCACGCCGGTCGCGTACGGGTTGACGGCCAGCCGCGGCCGCAGGATCACCTGCAGGCCGTCGTTGGCCCCGCCGAGGATGTCGCCACCGACGTAGTTGGGGTTGTAGGCCGCCAACTCGGCGGTGCCCGTGCTGACGGTCGCGATCACGCGGTCGCGGAAGCCGGGGGCGAACCGCTCGATCTGGCCGACGACGGCGGCGGTGGCGTCGCCGGTGTAGCCGAACGGCACGTGGGCGTAGGCCCAGATCGGGTTGACGTTGCCCGACGACCGCGACGGGTCGGCCAGGTACTGCTGCCCGACGAGCACGAACGGCCGCGGCGCCATCTTGCCTTGTGCGCGTTGGCGTTCGGTGTCGGCGGTCTCGGCAAACGTGCCCCCCAGATGCACGGTGCCGGCGCGCGCGCAGTCGGGGTTGGTCCACGGGATGTGGCCCTCGACGGCGAAGTCGACCTTGAACGCCGACGACCCGTGCCGGAAGCGCCGATAGGACCGCCGCACGCGGGCGGGCATGGCGTCGCCGTAGATCTTCAGCGCGGCGGCCGGGGTCAGGTCGAGCAGCACGACGTCGGCGTCGGGGATGTCGGCGCGGGCGGCGACGCTGACCCCGGTGGTGACGGTGCCGCCGTGCGCCCGCAGCGCGGCGGCCAGGGCGCGGGTGATCGACCCGGTGCCGCCCTCGGCGACGGGCCACCCGTACCGGTGCCCGCCGGCTATGAACATCAGCCCCATGGCCGCGGTGAGCGGCCGGTCCAGCCGGGTGAACATGTGCGCCGACGCGCCTGCGAACAGCGCCCGCGCCCGCTCGGTGCGAAACCAGCGGGCCAGGACGCTGGCCGGCAGCAGCGCCCGCGGCCCGAAGGCGGCGAGCCGGATCGGGTGGCGCGGCACGTGGATGATCGGGCGGAAGAACTCCTCGGCCAGCTGGTCGAAGCCCGCCGCGAGGTCCCCGAAGGCGCGCCGCCACCGGGTCCCGTCGGGGCCCATCCCGGCCGCGGTCGCCTCGATCGAGCGATGCAGCACGCCGGCGGTGCCGTCGTCCAACGGGTGCGCGCAGTCGATCTCGGGCCACTTCCACACCAACCCGTGGCCCGCCAAATCGATCTCCTCCCAGAAGGGCGAGCCGACGCCGAACGGGTGGGTCGCCGAGCAGTGGTCGTGGATGAGGCCGGGCAGCGTCAGCTCGCCCGAGCGCGCTCCCCCGCCGACCGTGTCGCGGGCCTCCAGCACCCGCACCTCGACGCCGTGGCGGGCCAGATGAACCGCCGCCGCCAGCCCGTTGGGTCCGGCGCCGACGACGACCGCCGTCGTCATGGGGAGGTGACGTGCACGGGGACCTCGTCGCCGGGCTCCGGCCACGGCTGGCGGGTGAGCATGTCGGCGACCTCGACGTAGCCCGCCTCGATCTGGCCAGCCTTCGCGTCGAGGATGCGGTACCACTGCTTCTGGATGTGGATCGGTTGGCCCTCGAGCACGATGACACGGACGTCGCCCTCGGCGAACCCGCAGCGCCGCTGCACCGCCTCGAGGAGCTGCTCGTTGTGCAGGTGGCCCTCGCCGAAGTTCCACCCGACGAGCGGGCCGGCGACGATCTCGCCCTCCCGGATCTTGTAGTCGGCCTCGTCGGTGATCGCGCGGGGCAGCAGCGCGTTGAGAGCGCGGCCGTGCAGGTGCATCGCGCGGAACGCCGCGACCTTGTCGATCATGATCTCGGCGGTCTTGGGGTCGTAGAGGCTGGCGAGTTGCCTGGCGACCAGCGGCGAGCTTTTGACGACCGTCGATTCGATCTTCTCCTCGGCGCCCGGCCGGAAGCACCACACGCTGGTGGCCCAGTTGCCCGCGTAGTAGCGCATCGCGGGCAGGAAGGAAATCTGTTGGGGGAACATGTTTCCCGCGATCAACGCCACGGCGATCACGGCGACGAGCCCGAGTGGCAGCAGCGGCGTGTCGAAGTCGTAGACGGTGATGGAGCCATAGTGCCCGAACAGATAGAACAGCGAGAAGATGAAGAACACGTTCCATTCCAACGGGACCCCCATCGGGAGGTTGGAAAGGATGTTGAGGTGGAAGATCACCATGAACGCGATGAGGAGCCACCGCCACGGCTGGCCGCCGGCGACGAGCACCAGGATCCCGGGGACCAGGAATTCCGCGGTGGTCCCGCCCACGTGGGCCATGAACTTGGGCAGCCAGGACGGCCGCAGGTCGTCGACGGGGTCGAGGTAGAGCGCGTGCTTGAGCCGGGTGAACAACCTGCTGCGCAGCAACGCATTGTTGCTCGTCATCACCGAAACGACGTACGGGAAATGGTGGTTGAGCTTGGAAGTCGCTGCGCCCCACCACAACCCGAGCATGATGATCTTGAAGGCCGCGACCTGGTCGACGAACGGGAAGAAGAACACGAGCAGCTTGAGCCAGTAGTGTTCGCCGCGCGCGGCCAGGAAGATGGTTTTGTCGCGCAGGCCCAACAGCGCCAGGGCCACGATCGTCGGCAGCACCGTCACGGGGTCGAGCAGGCCGACGTCGCGGGCGTCGGTCACCGGTCCCCCGCGCCCGGGCGACAGCAACGCCCACACCCCACCGGCCAGCACGACCGCGTACAGGGCGACGTCGACGACGGTGCGGGTGTCGCCGCGGGTGAAGGGAACCTTTCCCGGCCACGGGGGCAGCCGAATCGTGTTCGGGCGCAACCAAAACAGAAACCCGCCGATCGGCGGCATGAACCGCCCGGTCAGCGGGCCGGATCCGCAGCCGAAGCCCAGCACCTCGAACAGCAGCGTGAAGACGATGAACTTCTGGTACACGATCGGCTGTGTCCACCAGTCGCCGATGCGGCCCAGCCCGCCGAGCCCGGGGGTCAGCGAGATGATCGCGGCGGGGGCCGCGACGTAGACGCCGATCTTGAGGGCGTACAGCAGGTAGACCGCGTAGGGGGTGCCGAAGCCGTGTTCGGCCCAGTGGCGGGTCACGATCCGCAGCCGTGCCGCCCGCGACTGGGCCTGCCAGGTGTCGGGGTCGGCGTCGGGCAGCTCCGGTGACATGAATCCCATGGGTGGCCTCATTCCCGTCGGAGGTGAAACCGGCTGGCGAATACAATCTATCCGCAGCGGCCCGCCGGGGGCCCCGAGGGAGAAACGTGACCGATAGCGACAGGCCCGAGATCGAGGACATCGACAAGTTCGACCCCGGTCTGACCCAGCGCCTGATGGGCGTGCTGCGCCCGTTCCTGAAGACCTACTTCCGCTCCGAGGTCCGCGGCCTGGACGCCTTCCCGCACGGCGGGGCGCTGGTGGTCGGCAACCACTCCGGCGGCATGTTCCCGATGGACGTCCCGATCTTCACCGCCCACTTCTACGAGAGGTTCGGCTACGACCGGCCGGTCTACACGCTGAGCCATGACATCCTCTTCACGGGCCCGACGGCACAGTTCTTCCGGCGCACCGGCTACATTCGGGCCCACCGGGAGAACGCGGCCAAGGCCCTGCGCTCGGGCGGTGTGGTCATCGTCTTTCCCGGCGGCGACTACGACGCGTACCGGCCGACGTTGTCGGAGAACGTCATCGACTTCAACGGCCGCAAGGGATACGTCAGCACGGCGATCGAGGCCGGCGTGCCCATCGTGCCCGCGGTGTCCATCGGCGGGCAGGAGACCCAGCTCTACCTGACCCGCGGCACGTTTCTGGCCCGGCGGCTGGGGCTGAAACGGTTTCTGCGCAGCGACATTCTGCCGCTGTCGTTCGGCTTTCCGTTCGGCTTTTCCGCCGCGGTCCCGCCGAATCTGCCGCTGCCCACCAAGATCGTCACGCAGGTGCTCGAACCGATCGACATCACCGCGCAGTTCGGCGACGACCCGGACGTCGACGAGGTCGACGCGCACGTGCGCTCGGTGATGCAGCAGGCCCTCAGCGACCTGGCCGCCCAGCGCCGATTCCCGATCCTGGGCTGAGCATGGCGACCCGGATCAGCGAGGCCCTCGGCGTCATCGCCACGCTGCGGCGTGCCGGCATGATCGCGCCGATGCGACCGGACCGCTACCTGAAGATGGCCGCCGCCATGCGCCGCGAGGGGATGGGCATCACGGTGGGCTTCGCCAGCGCGGCGCAGCGCTGTCCCGACCGCCCCGGCCTGGTCGACGAGCTCGGCACGCTGACCTGGCGCCAGCTCGACGAGCGGATCAACGCGCTGGCCGCGGCGCTGCAGTCGTTGCCGGGCGGGCAGGCTGGGACTCCCGGGGTTATCGGGATCATGTGCCGCAACCACCGTGGCTTCGTCGAATCGCTGGTGGGCGCCAGCCGGATCGGCGCCGACGTGGTGCTGCTCAACACGTCGTTCGCCGGCCCGGCGCTGGCCGACGTCGTCAACCGCGAGTGCGTCGACGCCGTCATCTACGACGAGGAGTTCAGCGCGACGGTGGACCGCGCGTTCGCCGACAAGCCCGACGCCACCCGCATCGTGGCGTGGACGGACGGCCGGCACCCGCTCACCGTGGAGAAGCTCATCGCCGACCACGCCGGGGAACAGCCGCGGCGCACCGGCCGCAAGAGCAGGATGATCCTGTTGACCTCCGGCACCACCGGAACACCCAAGGGCGCCAACCAAACCGGCGGCAACGCCGGGGTCGGCACGCTCAAGGCGATTTTGGACCGCACGCCGTGGCGGGCCGAGGAGACGATCGTGATCGTCGCGCCGATGTTCCACGCCTGGGGCTTTTCGCAGCTGGTGTTCGCCGCGTCGATGGCCTGCACCGTGGTCACCCGCCGCAAGTTCGACCCCGAGGCCACCCTGGACCTCATCGACCGCCACCGCGCGACTGGCCTGGCGGTGGTGCCGGTGATGTTCGACCGCATCATGGAGCTGCCCGAAGAGGTGCGAAACCGCTACAGCTGCAAGACGTTGCGATTCGCCGCGGCGTCGGGGTCGCGGATGCGCCCCGACGTCGTGACCGCGTTCATGGACCAGTTCGGCGACGTGATCTACAACAACTACAACGCCACCGAGGCCGGCATGATCGCCACCGCCACCCCCGAGGACCTGCGGGCGGCCCCCGACACCGCGGGCCGGCCGGCCGGCGGAACCGAAATCCGGATCCTGGACCCGGAATTCAACGAGCTGCCCACCGGCGAGGTAGGCAGCATCTACGTCCGCAACGACACCCAGTTCGAGGGATACACCTCGGGGAGCACGAAGGACTTTCACGCCGGGTTCATGTCGTCGGGCGACGTCGGCTACCTCGACGGGGCCGGGCGCCTGTTCGTCGTCGGCCGCGACGACGAGATGATCGTCTCCGGCGGCGAGAACGTCTACCCCATCGAGGTGGAGAAGACGCTCGCGGCGCACCCCGACGTGGCCGAGGCCGCGGTCATCGGCGTGGACGACCAGCAGTACGGGCAGCGGCTGGCGGCGTTCGTGGTGCTCGAGCCGGGCGGGTCGGCCAGCGTCGACGACCTCAAGCAGCACGTGCGCGACAACCTGGCCAACTACAAGGTGCCCCGCGAGATCGCGGTGCTCGATGAACTGCCGCGCGGCTCCACCGGCAAGATCCTGCGCAACGAGCTCCAGGCCCGGGTGAGCGGCTGATGCGGCGGCCCAAACCCCGGCCGCTGGCACGCGCGGCGCTGGAATTGGCCAACGCCGCCAACGGATTACGGCCGCTGGCGCGCAAGGGTTACAGCACCGTGCTGGTCTTCTGGTTCGGCTGGCCGACCTCGGAGGTGCCGGGGATCTACTTCTCCGTCTCGGCACTGGACGCGCTGCGCCGCGCGCGGCGCGGCGACTTCGCCGGACGGCGCGGCAGGGCGGCGCTGGCGCTGACCGCCGCGTCGTGGGCCATCCTGGCGGCGATCAAGTACCGGGGCGTCACCACGCCCGGCCCGGTGCTGGAGGCCGGCCTGCGCGAGCAGCTGGGGGACGACTACCACGAGGCGCTGAGCAAGCTGCCGCGCGGCACGCCGACCCGGCGGGGGCGGCGCAACCTGCCACTGGGCAACACCGTGGCGCGGCGGCGCTACGTGGAGAAGACCAACGTCGTCTCCTACGGCCCGCACGGCCGGGCCAACCTGGCCGACATCTGGCGCCGCCGCGACCTCCCCCGCGACGGCAAGGCCCCGGTGCTGCTGCAGGTGCCCGGCGGCGCCTGGGTGATCGGCATGCGCCGGCCCCAGGCCTACCCGCTGATGAGCCACCTGGCCGCCCGCGGCTGGGTGTGCGTGTCGATCAGCTACCGGGTTTCCCCGGTGCACACGTGGCCCGACCACATCGTCGACGTCAAGCGGGCGCTGGCGTGGGTCAAGGAGAACATCGCCCGCTACGGCGGCGACCCGGACTTCGTGGCGATCACGGGCGGCTCGGCCGGCGGGCACCTGTCGACGCTGGCGGCGCTGACCGCGGGCGACCCGACCTTCCAGCCGGGCTTCGAGGAGGCGGACACCTCGGTCGTCGCGGCGGTCCCGGTGTACGGACGCTACGACTGGTTCTCCACGAGGGGCGAGGGCCGCCCCGAGTTCGTCGGGCTGCTCGAAAAGTTCGTGGTGAAGCGGAAATACGCCATCCATCGCGACGTCTACGTCGACGCCTCCCCGATCCGGCGGCTACGCGCCGACGCGCCACCGTTTTTCGTCCTGCACGGCACCGACGACTCGCTCATCCCGGTCGGCGAGGCGCGGGAGTTCGTCGAGGAGCTGCGCGCGGTGTCCAAGTCCCCGGTCGCCTACGCCGAATTGCCGCACGCCCAACACGCTTTCGACATCTTCAGTTCCCCGCGGGCGCACCGGTCGGCCGAGGCCGTGGCGCGGTTCCTGTCGTGGGTGTACGCCACGCGCCCGCCGGACACCGAGTAGAGCCCGTCACTCCCGAGTTGCGGCGGCCGCCTCGAGCTCGCTCAGCGCCGGCTCGATGCGGTCGGCCATGTCGTCGATGTCGTTGGCCACCTCGGGCGTCGTGACGAAGCCGAAGTCCAGGTAGTCCTGGTAGGAGAAGCAGGTGATGTTCAGCGCGACGTCCATGACCGGCGGCCCCAGCGGCACCAGCGAATCCAGTTTGGCGCCGGCCATATACAGCGGGAACGGCGGGCCCGGGACGTTGGACACGACGAGGTTGATGGGGGCCAGGTTGCGCGACAACCCGCTGGCCGTGTACGCCCGCGCGGCCAGCTGCAGCAGGCCCGGCGGCGTGGTCTCGGTCAGCCCCATGATCTGATGCGCCGACAGCGCCTTGGCCATCAGCTTGGCGCTCTGGGTGCTTTCGTGGATGGCCCTGAGCCGCTCGGCGGGGTCGTCGACGTCGGTGGCCAGCGAGGCGGTCATCGAGCTCACCCTGTTGCCCACGTGGCTTTTGTCTTCGTCGGTCCGCGTCGAGACGGGGATCTGCGCGATGAGGGGTTTGACCGGCAGCTCGCCGCGCTTTTCCAGGTAGCCGCGGGCGGCGCCCGCCACCAGGGCGAGGACGACGTCGTTCAGCTTGACGCCGAACGCGTCCTTGACGGCCTTGGCGCGGGCCAACTCGACGCGACACCCGGTGATCCGCCGGTGCGGCGACACGGACGCGTTGAACCGGGTCTTGGGCGCCTCGAAGTAGCGCGGCGGCCTGCTGCTGACGTTCAGCGCGGCGACCTGCTGGCGCAGCGTCTGTTCCACCAGCCGGGCGATGCGGAACGGCGTCTTGATGCCGACGTTGATCAGCGCGCCCACCGCGCGCCGCTCCAGGCCGGGAAGCTGGAACCCGACCAGCGATCCGACCGTTTCCTGTTGCGGCGGACGGGGTTCGGGCGTGACGTCCAGAAGGATTTCGCCGAGCCCCGCACCCGAAACCCCGTCGACGATGGCGTGGTGCATCTTGGTCAGCGTCGCGATCCGGCCACCCTCGACGCCCTCGATGACCCACATCTCCCACAGCGGCCGCGAGCGGTCCAGCTTGTAGGACATCAGCCGGCCCACCAGCTCCTCGAGCTCGCGGCGACCGCCCGGCGCGGGCACGCCGATGCGGCGGATGTGGAAGTCGACGTCGAGTTCCTCGTCCTCGACGAACCACGGGCGGTCCAGCCCGAGCGGAGCGCCGGTGACCCGCCACCGCAGCTGCGGCAGTTCCGGCAGCCGCTCGATGAGCAGTTCGCGCAGTCGGGCAAAGCTGTACTCCGGCGCGTCCGTCGGATCGCAGATCGCCAGGGCACCCACGTGCATGTGCCAGCCCGCGGTTTCCGCAGACCAAAACGCCGCATCGACACTCGAAAGCCGTTTCATGACATGACGGTAGCCCGCGGCTAGGCATCCTCCAAGAGGTCGGGCGTCACCGCCGACTCCGTGTCGGGGATGCCGTCGATCTTGGCCTTGCGGTCGGCCATGGACAACAGGCGCCGAATGCGCCCCGCGACAGCGTCTTTCGTCATCGGCGGGTCGGCCAGGCGGCCGAGCTCCTCCAGCGAGGCCTGCCGGTGCTCCACGCGCAGCCGGCCCGCCGAGGCCAGGTGGTCGGGGACCGTGTCGCCCAGGATCTCCAGCGCGCGCTCCACGCGTGCGGCCGCGGCGACCGCCGCGCGCGCCGAGCGGCGCAGGTTGGCGTCGTCGAAATTGGCCAGCCGGTTGGCCGTCGCGCGGACCTCGCGGCGCATCCGGCGCTCCTCCCAGACCAGCCGGGTGTCCTGGGCGCCCATCCGGGTCAGCAGGGCGCCGATCGCCTCACCGTCGCGCACCACCACCCGGTCGGCGCCGCGCACCTCGCGCGCCTTAGCGCTGACGCCCAGCCGGCGCGCCGCGCCCACCAGCGCCAGCGCGGCCTCCGGGCCGGGGCAGCTGACCTCCAGCGCCGACGAACGCCCCGGCTCGGTCAGCGACCCGTGCGCCAAAAACGCCCCCCGCCACGCCGCCTCTGCGTCGGCGACGCTGCCGCCGACCACCTGGGCGGGCAGCCCGCGCACCGGGCGGCCCCGCATGTCGAGCAGCCCCGTCTGCCGGGCCAGCGCCTCGCCGTCGTTGGCCACCCGCAGCACGTACCGGGTGCTCTTGCGAATCCCGCTGGCCGACAACACATGCACGACGGCGTTGTACCCGTAAAGCTCGAAGATGTCCTTGCGCAGCCGACGCGCGACGTTGCCCAGGTCCACCTCGGCCTCGACGACCACCCGCCCACCCACGATGTGCAAACCGCCGGCGAACCTCAGCAGGGACGTGACCTCCGCGCGCCGCGCGCTCACCGACTTCACGATCAGGCGGCTCAGCTCGTCCTTGACCTCGGTCGTCATCGCCACGCGTCGTCACCCCTTTCACCGTCCACCCGAAGCTCTTTCGTGGTCGTCGCCGAAGGGGCTCCCGAGCCTTTTGGACCACCACCGTGGCCCGCCCGGACCCCGTCCAGCGCAGCCGCGAGCTTGCCCGGGTCATGTAAAGGTGTACCAGGTCGGGAGACGTCGACGAAGTGGACCTCCGCTTGCAGCAGCGTCGCGGTGCGGCGAAGTTGCTCGCGCTCGCGCTCGCTCGGCACCCGGTCGGCGTCGATGACGATGTCGTGCACGGTGAACCCGGGCGCGTGCTGGGCCAGCACGTGCAGATGGCGTTCCACCGAGAAGCCGGCCGTCTCCCCCGGTTCGGCGACCAGGTTGAGCACCAGCGCCCGGCGGGCGGTGGTGGCCTGCAGCGCCTTGAACAGCCCCGGCACCAGCATGTGCGGGATCACGCTGGTGAACCACGAGCCCGGCCCCAGCACCACCAGGTCGGCGGCCATGATCGCGTCGACGGCCTGCCGCGTGGCCGGCGGATCCGGCGGCAGCAGCCGCACCCGCCGCACCTTGCCCGGCGTCGTCGCGATCGCCACCTGGCCGCGGATCAGCCGGAAGATCCGCGGGTCGGCCTCCAGTCCGGACACGTCGGCCTCGATCTGCAGCGCGATCGGGCACATCGGCAGGACCCGGCCCTTGACACCCAGGATCCGGCCGAGCTCGTCGAGGGCGGCGACCGGATCGGCCAGCACCTCGTTGAGGCCGGCCAGCATCAGGTTCCCGATCGGGTGCCCGGCCAGCGCGCCGCTGCCGCCGAACCGGTGCTGCAGGATGGTCGCCCACAGCCGACCGTACGGGCTGTCGGATGCCAACGCCGCCAACGCCATTCGCAGATCGCCGGGCGGGATCACGTCCAGTTCGTTGCGCAGCCGGCCCGACGAGCCGCCGTCGTCGGCGACCGTGACGACGGCGGTGACGTGGGGCGTCAGCCGGCGCGCCGCCGACAGCGTCGCGTACAACCCGTGGCCGCCCCCCAACGCGACGATGTTGCCGGTCATTCGCGGCCCAGATCCCGGTGCAGCACCCGCACCGCCAGCCGCGCGTCAGCCTTTTCGCCCCCCAGCAGCCGCATCAGCGCCTCGGCGATGGCGACGCTGCGATGCTTGCCGCCGGTGCAGCCGATGGCGACCGTCATGTAACGCTTGCCCTCCCGGCGGTAGCCGTCGACGACCAGGTTCAGCAGTCGATGGTAGGCGTCGAGGAACTCGGCCGCGCCCGGCTGGCCCAACACGTAGTCGCGCACCGCCGGATGCTGGCCGGTGAGCGGGCGCAGGTCGTCGACCCAGTGCGGGTTCGGCAGGAACCGCACGTCCATCACCATGTCCGCGTCCATCGGCAGGCCGTATTTGAAGCCGAACGATTCGAGCGTGACGCTGGTCGACGCGCCCGTGTCGCCGCCGAAGGCGCGCTCGATGCTCTCCCGCAGGCCCCGCACCGACAGCGTCGAGGTGTCGATGATGAGGTCGGCGGTGGCGCGGACCGGGGCCAGCATCCTGCGCTCGGCCGCGATGCCCTCGGCCAGCGTCTGCTCCCCCTGCAGGGGGTGGCTGCGGCGGTTCTGCTCGTAGCGGCGCACCAACATGTCGTCGGACGCCTCCATGAACACCACCCGCGGGGTGATGTTGCGGGTGGCCAGCTCGGTGCGCACCGAGTCCAGATCCCCCGTGAATCCCCGTGAGCGCACGTCCATCACGACCGCCAGCTGGGTGATGCGCGACCCGGCGGCGAGCCCGAAATCGACCATCCGGGTGATCAGCTGGGGCGGCAGGTTGTCGGCCACGTACCAGCCGAGGTCCTCGAGCACCTTGGCCGCGGTCCCCCGTCCGGCGCCGGATAGTCCCGTCACCAGGACGACGTCGATGCCGTCCCCGCCGTCCGGGCGGGCGTCGTTGTTGGTGAACTCGTCCTGGCTCGTCATTGCGGGGCTTCCGGCTGCTCGGGCCGCTCGGGCCGCAGTGCCTCGAGGACGGCGGTGGCGGTGGCCACGCCGATGCCGGGGACGGCGGTGATCTGGTCGACGGTGGCCTCCTTGAGGCGGGCTATCGATCCGAAGTGGGTTACCAGCGCCTTGCGGCGATGTTCTCCCAATCCTGGCACCGAATCCAGCGCCGAGGCGGTCATTCGCTTGGATCGCTTGCTGCGATGGTAGGCGATGGCGAACCGGTGCGCCTCGTCGCGCACGCGCTGCAGCAGGTAGAGGCCCTCGCTGTTGCGGGGCATGATGATCGGGTCCGGCTCCGAGGGCACCCAGATCTCTTCCAGCCGCTTGGCCAGGCCGATCACCGCGACGTCGGTGATGCCGAGTTCGTCGAGCACGCCGGATGCCGCGTTGACTTGCGGCGCGCCGCCGTCGACGACGAACAGGTTCGGCGGGTAGGCGAAGCGGCGCGACTTGCCTTCGGGCGAAAGCATATTGGGGTCGTTCTGCTCGCTCAGGTGGCGCGCGAAGCGGCGGCGGGTCACCTCGGCGATGGAGGCGACGTCGTCGGATCGGCCCTGCCCGGCCGCCTCCCGGATGCCGAAGTGGCGGTAGTCCGACTTGCGCGGCAGGCCGTCCTCGAACACCACCAGCGAGCCCACCACGTCGGTGCCCTGCACGTGGCTGATGTCGATGCATTCGATGCGCAGGGGGGCGTCGGCCAGGCCGAGGGCGTCCTGAATGTTCTGCAGCGCCGCGGATCTGGCGTTGAAGTCGCCGGCCCGCTTCAGCTTGTGTTGCTGCAGCGCCTCTTTCGCGTTGCGTTGCACGGTTTCGGCGAGCGCGCGCTTGTCGCCGCGGCGCGGGACCCGCAGGGTCACCCGGGATCCGCGCAGGCGCGACAACCAACTCGCCAGCTCGTCGGAGTTGGACGGCAGGCACGGCACCAGCACCTCGCGGGGAACCGGGTTCGCGGCCTCGTCGGCGGCGCCACCCAGTTCGGCCTGCTCGCCGTAGAACTGGGTGAGGAACTGCTCGACCAACCGCTCCTGGTCGGAATCTCCTGGCTCGCCTGACTTTTCGACGATCCACCCCCGCTGGCCGCGGACCCGGCCGCCGCGCACGTGGAACACCTGGACCGCGGCCTCCAGCTCGTCGTCGGCGAAGGCGACCACGTCGGCGTCGGTGCCGTCACCGAGCACCACGGCCTGCTTTTCGAGGGCCCGCTTCAGCGCCGACAGGTCGTCGCGAAGGCGCGCGGCCCGCTCGAAATCGAGCCGCTCGGCCGCGGCGTTCATCTGCTGCTCCAACTCGCGCGCGAACCGGTCGGTCTTGCCGGACAGGAAGTCGCAGAAGTCGTCGACGATCTGGCGGTGCTGCTCGGCGCTGACCCTGCCGATGCAGGGCGCGGAACATTTGTCGATGTAGCCGAGCAGGCAGGGGCGGTCGATCTGTTTGTGCCGCTTGAAAACTCCCGCCGAGCAGGTGCGCGCGGGAAACACCCGGGTCAGCAGGTCCAGCGTCTCGCGGATCGCCCAGGCGTGCGAGTACGGCCCGAAATAGCGCACCCCCTTGCGGCGCGGGCCGCGGTAGACCATGAGCCGGGGGAACTCCTCGTTGAGGGTGACCGCGAGCACCGGGTAGGACTTGTCGTCGCGGTAGCGGACATTGAAGCGGGGATCGAATTCCTTGATCCAGTTGTATTCCAGCTGCAGCGCCTCGACTTCGGTGTTGACCACCGTCCACTCGACCTTGGCGGCGGTGGTCACCATCTGCCGGGTCCGGGGATGCAGGCCGGCGACGTCGGCGAAGTAGGACGTCAGCCGGCTGCGCAGGCTCTTGGCCTTGCCGACGTAGATGACGCGCCCGTGTGCGTCCCGGAATCGGTAGACGCCCGGCTCGACCGGGATGGACCCGGGCGCGGGACGATACGTTGCGGGATCTGGCACGCATCCAGGCTAGTAGCCGCCCCCGACCCCTTCGACAAGCCGTTTGGTCGGCTGCGATGCTGACAACGCCATGGTTACCGTCGAGCCCTCGCTGGCCTGGTTGCTCCAACCGCTCTCCGTGCAGACCTTCCTCGACGAGGTGTGGGGGGTCAAGCACTGCCACGTCGGGCGAAGCCACGTCGGGTATTTCGACTGCCTGCTGCCCGGCCCGTCGGCCGCTGACGAGCTCCTGGAGCGCGTCCGGCCGCAGCCGTCGGCGGTGCGCATCGTCCGGGGCGGCGAAACCGAGGCGGCCGACGCCTACCGCCGCCCCGGCGGCGGACTCGACCTGGCCCGCGTCCGCGGCGCCTTCGCCGACGGCCACACGATCGTCCTCAACGGCGTGGAGCAATACGTGCGTGCGATCGCGTCGTTGTCCCACTCCGTCGAGGTCGAGCTGAACTTCCCGACGCGGGTCAACGCCTACCTGACGCCGCCCGAATCGATCGGCTTCGAGCCCCATTACGACCCGCACGACGTGTTGGTCCTGCAGGTCCAGGGATCCAAGGTGTGGCGATTGTCCGACGCCGCCGCCGTCCCCCCGCACGAGATGCAGCGCCGGGAGGGGGTCGGGGCCGGAACCCCGCTGCCCATCGAGTTGCGCCTGGAAACCGGTGACGTGCTGTACCTGCCGCGCGGGCGGATTCATGCGGCCGAAACCGCCTCGGAGCCATCCGTCCACCTGACCGTGGGGATCCACGCGCCGACCGTCCTCACGCTCATCTCCCACGCGTTGCACGCGCTCAGCCTGCGCGACGACCGCGTGCACGACCGGCTGCCGGCGCGGCACCTCGACGACGACGCCGTGCGCGCGGGCCTCGGCGACCTCCTGCGCGCCATCGTCGAGGACCCCGGCGTCGTCGCCGGAGGCCTGGACGCGATGGCGGAGGTCCTCGTGCGGCGTGGCCGGTGCCCGCCCGTCGGGCGGATCGCCGACTCCGTCGGGATCGACGGGCAAACGCTGGTGGCCAAGTACGAACCGCTCTATTCGCGGGTGGTGGCCTACGGTGACGGCGTGGCCCTGCAGTTTGCTCAACTGTCGATCGGCTTCGGCGCCGACCACGGCGCCGCCCTACGGTTCGTCGCGAAATGCACCGCCCCGTTTCGTGTTTGCGAGCTGCCGGGGCTGACCGCGCCGCAGCAGATGGAGCTCGCACGCACGCTGATCGCGTCCGGCTTCCTGGTTCGGCCGCCGTTGCCGGACTGACGGCAGGACGGCCCCGACCAACCGCTGGAACGGAACCGACCCCCACATAGTTCCGCAAATTCGGAGCAGCATGCTGCATAAAGACGATCTTGCGGAATCAATGGTTCCGGGAGAAGAATCGCTTCGTGAGCTGGATGGCGTCGCCGCCGGAGGTGCATTCGGCGCTGCTGAGCAGCGGTCCGGGCGTCGCATCGATGATCGCCGCCGCGGGCGTGCTGGACTCGTTGAGCGCCGAATACGCCTCCGCCGCCGAGGAACTCGACGCGCTGCTGGCGGCGGTGCAGGCGGGGGCGTGGCAGGGCCCCAGCGCGGAGTCGTACGTCGCCGCCCACGTGCCGTACCTGGCGTGGCTGATGCAGGCCAGCACCGCCAGCGCGGGGGCGGCCGCGCAGCACCAGGCCGCGGCCGCGGCCTACACCGCCGCCCTGGCGGGCATGCCGACCCTCGCGGAGCTGGCCGCCAACCACGCCACCCACGCGGCGTTGGTGGCGACGAATTTCTTTGGGATCAATACGATCTCGATCGCACTGAACGAGGCCGACTATGTGCGGATGTGGGTCCAGGCGGCCACCACGATGGCGACCTACCAGGGCGTCTCCGGCGCGGCGGTCGCCGCGACGCCGCGGACGACCCCCGCGCCGCGAGTCCAGAAGGACACGGCCGCCAGCAGCGGCAACCAGGACGAGGGCGGCGGTCCCACCAACCTGGGTTGGTGGCAGACGCGACTGGGCAAAGTCTTCGGCGCCATCGAGACGGACCTCGCGGCGTTCCCGTCCAATCCTTCGGGGGCGGTGGCGCAGCTGCTGAGCGATCCGGTGCTCGTCACCGAATTGCCGCACTGGGCCGGCGAAGTCGCGATCACGTTCGCCCCGCAACTGACGCAGCTGACACAACTCTCGGCCGGCCTGATCGCCCCCTACCTGCCGATCGGATCGGCGGGAGGCTTCGCGGGGCTTTCCGGGCTGGCCGGCCTCCCCCAGCCGGCGGCCGCGGCGCCGCCGGCCGCCCCGGTGCCGGGCGCCGCGCCCGCCGCCGCGCCGGTCACCACGACGACCCCGGGCCTCGGCGCCCCGGCCGCAGCGCCGGCACCGGCTCCCGTGTCCGCGCCCGCATCCGCCGCCGCCCCCGCGACCGGCGGCGCACCGCCCGCGACGCCCCCCGCCGTCGGCGCCGCGACGGTCGGTTACCCCTACCTGGTGGGCCCACCCGGCGTCGGGTCGGGCTCCCCGATGAGCGCGGGCGCCGGCGTGATGCGGGGTACGCCGGCACCCGACGACGTCCCGGCGGCCGCGGGCGCGGCGGTGGGAGAACCCGCGCGAGGACGGCGCCGCCGCGCGGGACTGGTCGATCGCGGACACCGCCACGAATACCTCGACCCGGAACGCGTGGCGGCTTCCGATCGGGGCGCGGGCGCGTTGGGATTCGCCGGAACCGCGCATCGGGCCGGCGCCGACCCGGCGGCCGGGCTGACCACGCTGGACGCCCCGGCCGCGCCGATGACGCCTAACACCTGGAGCCACGACGCCGACGGGCCCGACGCCTGAGGCACGGTGCCGGCGAACGCGGCGCGCGAAACCGCGAATGCGCTGCGCGCGAGGACTACGATTCGCAGATGTCGTTTGTGATCGCGGCACCCGGGTTCGTCACGGAAGCGGCCGCCAGTATCGCGGGTATCGGTTCGTCGATGGTGGCGGCCAACAGAGCGGCGGCGGCCTCGACCACCGGGGTGATGGCCGCCGCCGGCGACGAGGTGTCGGCGGCGGTCGCGGCGGTCTTTTCCGGCCAGGCCCGGGAATACCAGGCGCTCGTCGCGCAGGCCGAGGCGTTTCACGCCCAGCTCGTCCAGGCGCTGAACGGCACCGCCGGCGCGTACGCGGCGACCGAGGCCGCCAGCACGTCCCCGTTGGTGACCCTCCTGGATGACGCCCTCGGCGTGATCAACCTGCCCACCGAGGTGTTGGTGGGGCGCCCGCTGATCGGCAACGGCGCCAACGGGGCGCCGGGCACGGGCCAGGCCGGCGCCCCGTTGGCGCCGTTGCCGATCAGCGG
>NZ_MVHD01000075.1 GCF_002086635.1 Mycobacterium alsense
TGGTATCGGTGGCCCGGATGGAGCGGGTCGGGGTTTTCGCCGAGAAGGCGCACGGCGGCCTCACGCCGGCGTCGCTGAGCGGCCAGCGCGTCAACCGCGATCCTCTGGTCATCTCGGCTATCGTTGACGGTGGTTGTGGTGTTTGGCGAGGCGATAGCCGGGTCCTGCCGAGGGGCCCGGTTTTCTCGTTCCGGCGGCCCGTTCATGCTGCGCCCCTTGGATCATCGGTGCGTTGGCAGGTGTTGGCGTCAAGGTAGTCGCGAATATCGGACCACCGGTACAGCACGCGTCGACCTCGCTTCACGAAGCGCGGTCCCGTACCGCGGTAGCGCATTTGGGCCAAGCCGGCCTCGGTTGTATCCAGTACAGGCGCGACCTGGGCGGCCGTCGCGGTGTCAATGTCAGACGGAGTGCTCATGCAGGATCTTCTCCTCAATTTCTCATGCCACGCGATTTCACGTGAGATGCTGTCTTGAGAATGACACTGCTGTAGTTCCTTGTCAAGCACCTCGATTTCGCGTTATGGTGCGTAACGTGAGTGAGTCGTTGGCGCGGGTGGTTGGCGCGAACTGCCGCCGTATCCGAACCGGACTCGGCATGACTCAGGACGACTTGGCGCGGTACACGCGATATCTCGGATTGCGGTGGACCGCAAGCAAGGTCGGCGACTTCGAAGCAGGCCGTTATGCGCCTACTTTCGCCACGCTGCTGATCGTGCTGCTGGCGCTGAATCTGGGGGCCGAAGACTCACCGGACGAGGGTGGAGACACATTCCCTGGTGGCGTCACGTTGGCCGATCTGTTGGCTGGCAACGGCCTGATATCACTGACAGATGCCTTGGATGTCCCTGGGGGTCAGCTGGCCGATGCTTGCCGCGGCGAGAGGTTGACGCTCACCGGTCCAGGGCCAAGAGGACAAGTGCGCGACGGCAAGTATTCGCTATCGCTTCGACGTCCCGGACCGCCGCGTCCGGACGAGATACAGGCCGCGGCAAAAGGTTTAGCCAAATTGGCTAAAGACATGCAGCCGTTTATAGACGGCGTTGCTGGTGTTTTGCAGCGATCGGGGTTGACCGAGCGCCGGCTCGCGAAACAGCTCGGAATGAGCGATACAGATCTTGCCACGGCTTCGTTCCTCGAATGGAAGAGCACATTTAGCGAAGAGCGCGACCGTCGCGCCGGGCCGGATGCGAACCAACAGAAGCGTGGCCGAATCTCGCGCGAGCTCCGTGCGGAACTAGGGAAAGAGCATGGCCGATGAACGCACGTAAGTACGCTTGGAAATTTTTGCACGCCGAGATTCGGCGGCGCGTCGCGCCTGATGAGGGACAGGATCTTCACCCTCAGATCGAAACTCAAGGGTTACTAATGAAGCAGGCGCGCGAGGACGGAGTAACCGACTGGGACATCCTTTTCGAGCTGGCTCAGTTCGGAGCCACGTACGCTCTGATGCCCCGTACCGCCAACGATCCGTTGGCGGTCGCGAAAAAAATTGAAGATCGCGTCATGTCGGAACCGGACGAGGACGACGATGGCGACGATCAGTAAATACCAAACCGCGAGCGGTGCAACGTTTTACCGAGTTCGCTACCGGACACCCGATCGCGGCCAGACTGACAAGCGAGGCTTCAAAACGAAGCGCGACGCCGAGGCGTTCGCCAACAGCGTCGAGGTCACTAAGGCCAAAGGCGAATACGTCGCGCCGTCCCTCGGACGGGTCACGGTGGGGGAGTTGGGCCCGGCGTGGCTGGCCCGCAAGGAAGGGCATCTCAAGCCCAGCGGGTACCGGACCTATGAGAATGCATGGCGTGTCTACGTCGAGCCGCGCTGGCGCGCGGCCAAGGTCGCTGACATCCGCTACACCAGCGTCCAGGCGTGGGTTGCCGAGCTGGCCAAGAAGTTGAGTGCGTCGCGGGTTATCGCGGTGTACTCGGTGCTGGCCGGGATTCTCGACGACGCCGCGCGGGACAGGTTGATTGCCGCGAATCCCGCGCGTGGCGTCAACCTGCCGTCGCGGTCCAGGCGCCCGAACGTGTATCTCTCACCGGACCAGCTGCGTCGCCTAGCGATTGAATCCGGCCGGTACCGGTCGCTGGTGTTGCTACTCGGGACTGTGGGCCTGCGTTGGGGTGAAGCCGCGGCGCTGCGGGTGCGTGATATCGACTTCCTGCGCCGCCGGATCGTGCTGCACGAGAACGCGGTGGCCGTCGGCGGCCGCACCCATGTCGGCACCCTCAAGACGGGTCATAGCCGCACGGTGGCACTTCCCGTGTTCGTCGTCGACGAGCTCGCGGCCACCTGCACGGGCAAGGAGCGCGACGACCTGATTTGGCCGGCGCAGGACGGCGGCCATCTGGCGCCCCCGACGACCAAGTCGTGGTTGGCCGGTGCGGTGGAACGTTGCCAGAAGGCCGACAAGACATTTCCGCGCATCACGGCCCACGCTCTTCGTCACACGGCGGCATCGTTGGCGGTGTCGGCCGGGGCCAATGTGAAGGTGATCCAGCGGATGCTCGGGCACGCCTCGGCGGCCATGACCCTCGACGTGTACGCCGATTTGTTCGACGACGACTTCACCGCAGTTGCCGACAAGTTATCTGAAACTGTGGGCAAAATGTGGGCACGAGGGGGTGATACGGCAATCCAGCAAACATAAAAACGTCGTCTACCTGCGCTAACGCTTCCACAGTTTGAGTGCCCTCGGTGAGATTCGAACTCACACTGTACGGGTTTTGAATCCGTTTCCTCTGCCAGTTGGGATACGAGGGCTTGTCCGGCCGGTCCGAGTTCCGGGTTCGGCTCTCTACCTTAGAGGAACCCCCGGCGTCGCCGTGGCAGCCGCCCACGACACAATGTCGGTCATGGCAGGCCCCACGACCGACACCGGCGCCGCTGTCCCGCGCCGGGTGCTGATCGCAGAAGACGAAGCGCTCATCCGCATGGACCTGGCCGAGATGCTGCGCGAGGAGGGTTACGAAATCGTCGGCGAGGCCGGCGACGGCCAGGAGGCCGTCGAGCTGGCGGAGCGCCACAAGCCCGACCTGGTGATCATGGACGTGAAGATGCCCCGCCGGGACGGGATCGACGCGGCCTCGGAGATCGCCAGCAAACGCATCGCGCCGATCGTCGTGCTGACCGCGTTCAGCCAGCGCGACCTGGTCGAGCGCGCCCGCGACGCCGGTGCCATGGCCTACCTGGTGAAGCCGTTCACCATCAGCGACCTGATCCCGGCCATCGAGCTGGCCGTCAGCCGGTTCCGCGAGATCAGCGAGCTGGAGCGCGAGGTGGCGACGCTGTCCGACCGGCTGGAGACCCGCAAGCTGGTCGAGCGGGCCAAGGGCGTGCTGCAGACCAAGCAGGGCATGACCGAGCCCGAGGCGTTCAAGTGGATTCAGCGCGCGGCGATGGACCGGCGGACCACCATGAAGCGCGTGGCCGAGGTCGTCCTGGAGACCCTCGACGGCCCCGCGGACGAATAACCCGCGAGCGCCCCTGTCGGTACGGGGACACGCCGTCGCACGCGTACATTTGCGGACGCTCGCGCCCAAAAAACCTAGCGCGCGACGATGACCGACGAGCCGTGGCCGAACAGCCCCTGGTTGGCGGTCACGCCGACCGTCGCGTTTTCCACCTGCCGGCCGGTGGCCTGACCGCGCAGCTGCCAGGTCAGCTCGCACACCTGGGCGATGGCCTGGGCGGGGATGGCCTCGCCGAAGCAGGCCAGCCCGCCGGATGGATTGACCGGCAGGCGACCGCCGATCGCGGTGGCCCCGCTGCGCAGCAGCGACTCGGCCTCGCCCTTGGGGCACAGCCCCAAGTGCTCGTACCAGTCGAGCTCCAAAGCGGTCGACAGGTCGTAGACCTCGGCCAGGCTCAGGTCCTCGGGCCCGATGCCCGCCTCGGCGTAGGCGGCGTCGAGGATCTGGTCCTTGAACACGCGATCGGGCGCCGCCACCGCCGCGGTGGAATCGGTTGCGATGTCGGGCAATTCGGGCAGGTGCTGCGGATAGCGCGGGGTGACGGTGCTGATCGCGCGCACCGACGGCACGCCCGCCACCGAGCCGAGGTGCTTCTCGGCGAAGGACTTGCTCGCCACGACCAGCGCCGCCGCACCGTCGGACGTCGCGCAGATGTCAAGCAGCCGAAGCGGATCCGAGACGACCGGGCTGGCCAGCACGTCGTCGACCGAATTCTCCTTGCGGTAGCGCGCGTTCGGGTTGTTGAGCCCGTGCCTGGAGTTCTTGACCTTCACCTGGGCGAAGTCCTCGAGCGTGGCGCCGTAGAGATCCATCCGCCGCCGCGCCAGCAGCGCGAAGTACACCGTGTTGGTCGCGCCGATCAGATGGAAGCGCTGCCAGTCGGGGTCGTTGCGGCGTTCGCCGCCCACGGGCGCGAAGAAACCCTTCGGCGTGGTGTCGGCTCCGATCACCAGCGCGACGTCGCAGAAACCGGCCAGGATGTGCGCCCGCGCGCTCTGCAGCGCCTGCGAACCGCTGGCGCACGCGGCGTAGCTGGAGCTGACCGGAACGCCGTTCCAGCCCAGCTTCTGGGCGAACGTCGCGCCCGCGACGAACCCGGGATAGCCGTTGCGGATGGTGTCTGCGCCGGCGACCAGCTGGATCTGGCGCCAGTCCAGGCCGGCGTCGGCCAGGGCGGCGCGGGCGGCGACCACCCCGTACTCGGTGAAGTCCCGGCCCCACTTGCCCCACGGGTGCATGCCGGCCCCGAGGATGTACAGCGGTTCGGGCGCCCTCATGACCGTCGTCATTTGCGCCGCTCCTCCTCATCACTGCGTTCTGCATCGTCGCCGGCGCGCCGCCACGCGTGCACCACCCGCTGCACCCCCTCGTCGTCGGTGTACAGCGGCATGGTCGTCAGCTCCATGGGCATGCCGACCTTCAGGTCGGCGGCGAGCGTTCCCTCGACCACCTTGCCCAGCACGATCAACCCCTCCTTGTCGAGCTCGACCGCGGCGATGGCGAACGGCTCGAACGGGTCGGGGGCGGGATACGGGGGCGGGGGCGCGTACCGGTTTTCGGTGTAGCTCCACAGCGTTCCGCGCGTCGACAGCGCGACCGACTCCAGCACGTCGTTGGCGCAGCCCGGATTGGGGCAGTTGTTCTCCCGGGGCGGAAAGACGTAGGTGCCGCACTGCGGACACTTGCTGCCGATCAGGTGCGGGACTCCGGTGTCGTCGGCAGTCGAGTCGGCGGCGAACCAGCCGTCGATCGCGGGTTCTTGGCGGGTGACCTCTGGCACTGGGCCAGCGTACCCAGCGCGCGCACAAAACTGAAACGTGTTGCAGTTCTGGCGAGGGTGGGGCGCGTCAGACCGAGTGCCTAGAGTGAATGCCGTGCCGAGCGCCACCGATCAGGAAACCAAGCAGGAAACCAAGCCGACCCTGATGCTGCTGGACGGCAATTCGCTGGCGTTCCGGGCTTTCTACGCGCTGCCGGCGGAGAACTTCAAGACGCGCGGCGGGTTGACCACCAACGCCGTCTACGGCTTCACCGCCATGCTGATCAACCTGCTGCGCGACGAGGCACCCACCCACATCGCCGCCGCGTTCGACGTCTCGCGGCAGACCTTCCGCTCCGAGCGCTACCCCGAGTACAAGGCCAACCGCTCCTCGACGCCCGACGAGTTCCACGGCCAGATCGACATCACCAAGGAGGTCCTCAACGCGCTGGGCATCACGGTGCTCTCGGAGGCGGGATTCGAGGCCGACGACCTGATCGCCACGCTGGCCACCCAGGCCGAAAACCAGGGCTACCGCGTGCTGGTGGTCAGCGGGGACCGCGACTCCCTGCAGCTGGTCAGCGACGACGTGACCGTGCTGTACCCCCGCAAGGGCGTCAGCGAACTCACCCGCTTCACCCCCGAGGCCGTCGTCGAAAAGTACGGGCTGACCCCAAAGCAGTACCCCGACTTCGCCGCGCTGCGGGGCGACCCCAGCGACAACCTGCCCGGCATCCCCGGCGTGGGGGAGAAGACGGCCTCGAAGTGGATCGCCGAATACGGTTCGCTGCAGGGGCTGGTGGACAACGTCGACTCGGTGCGCGGCAAGGTCGGCGACGCGCTGCGGGCCAACCTGGCCGGGGTCATCCGCAACCGCGAGCTCACCGACCTGGTGCGCGACGTGCCGCTGGCCCAGACCCCGGACACGCTGCGGCTGCTGCCCTGGGACCGCGACCAGATCCACCGGCTCTTCGACGACCTGGAGTTCCGGGTGCTGCGGGACCGGCTGTTCGAGACGCTGGCGGCTGTCGAGCCCGAGGTTGACGAGGGCTTCGACGTGCGTGGCGGTGCGCTGGAACCCGGTGAGCTGGCCGCGTGGCTGGCCGGACACAGCTCGGGAAAGCGGTTCGGCCTGGCCGTCGTGGGCACCCACCTGGCCTACGACGCCGACGCCACCGCGCTGGCGATCGTGTCCGCCGACGGCGACGGCCGCTACATCGACACCTCTGAGCTGGGCCCCGACGACGAGGCCGCGCTGGCCTCGTGGCTCGCCGACCCGGGCGCGCCCAAGGCCCTGCACGAGGCCAAGCTGGCGATGCACGACCTGGCCGGGCGGGGCTGGACGCTGAACGGCGTCACCTCCGACACCGCGCTGGCGGCCTACCTGGTGCGTCCCGGGCAGCGCAGCTTCTCCCTCGACGACCTGTCACTGCGCTACCTGCGCCGGGAGCTGCGCGCGGAAAACCCTGAGCAGCAACAGCTTTCGCTGCTCGATGACACCGAGGGCGTCGACGACCAGGCGGTGCAGACGCTGATCCTGCGCGCGGTGGCGGTACTGGATCTCGCCGACGCGCTCGACGAGGAGCTGGCGCGCATCGACTCCACGTCGCTGCTGTCAGGCATGGAGCTGCCGGTGCAGCGGGTGCTGGCGGGCATGGAGCACGCCGGCATCGCGGTGGACATCGCGCAACTGTCCGAGCTGCAAAGCGATTTTGCTCACCAGGTCCGCGACGCGGCCGAGGCCGCCTACGCGGTCATCGGCAAGCAGATCAACCTGGGCTCGCCCAAGCAGCTGCAGGCGGTGCTGTTCGACGAGCTCGGGATGCCCAAGACCAAGCGGACTAAGACCGGCTACACCACCGACGCCGACGCCCTGCAGGCGTTGTTCGACAAGACGGGCCACCCGTTCCTGCAGCACCTGCTGGCCCACCGCGACGCCACCCGGCTCAAGGTGACCGTCGACGGGCTGCTGAACTCGGTGGCGTCCGACGGGCGCATCCACACCACGTTCAACCAGACCATCGCGGCGACGGGCCGGCTGTCGTCGACCGAACCCAACCTGCAGAACATTCCGATCCGCACCGAGGCCGGCCGCCGGATCCGCGACGCGTTCGTGGTCGGCGAGGGCCGCGGTTTTTCCTATGCCGAGCTGATGACGGCGGACTACAGCCAGATCGAGATGAGGATCATGGCGCACCTGTCCGCCGACGCGGGGCTCATCGAGGCGTTCAACACGGGGGAGGACCTGCACTCGTTCGTCGCCTCGCGGGCGTTCGGCGTGCCCATCGAGGAGGTCACCGCGGAGCTGCGGCGGCGGGTCAAGGCGATGTCGTACGGCCTGGCCTACGGGTTGAGCGCCTACGGCCTGTCGCAGCAGCTGAAGATCTCCACCGAAGAGGCCAAGGAACAGATGGACGCCTACTTCGCCCGCTTCGGCGGCGTGCGCGACTACCTGATGGAGGTGGTCGAGCAGGCCCGCAAGGACGGGTACACGTCGACCGTGCTGGGCAGGCGGCGCTACCTCCCCGAGCTGGACAGCAGCAACCGCCAGGTGCGGGAGGCCGCCGAGCGGGCGGCGCTCAACGCACCCATCCAGGGCAGCGCCGCCGACATCATCAAGGTGGCGATGATCGAGGTCGACGCGGCGATCAGGGAGGCCGGGCTGGCCTCCCGCATGCTGCTGCAGGTGCACGACGAACTGTTGTTCGAAATCGCCCCCGGCGAGCGTGAAACCGTCGAGGCGCTGGTGCGCGAGAAAATGGGCGGCGCCTACCCGCTCGACGTCCCGCTGGAGGTGTCGGTGGGATACGGCCGCAGCTGGGACGCGGCGGCGCACTGACCGTTTGCCCGCCAGCGTTTGCCCGCCAGCATTTGCCCGCCAGCATTTGGGGAGCGAAAGGCGCCCTGCGGGCGCGCGAAGCCGCGGCGAGGTAGTGTGATCGGGATTCACCACCGCGAGACCGAGTTTGTCCAGCAAGTACGCAGTCGAGTAGCCTCGACGGGGTATCCGCTTGCGCTCGATCGCGGGTCACACGAATAACAACTGTCCCTACGACCTGAACCTGTCCGGAGCAACCCAACAATATGCCGAGTCCCTCCGTCACCTCGCCGCAAGTAGCCGTCAACGACATAGGCACCAGCGAGGACTTTCTTGCCGCAATAGACAAAACGATCAAGTACTTCAACGATGGCGACATCGTCGAGGGCACGATCGTCAAAGTGGACCGGGACGAGGTGCTCCTCGACATCGGCTACAAGACCGAAGGGGTCATCCCCGCCCGCGAGCTCTCCATCAAGCACGACGTCGACCCGAACGAGGTCGTTTCCGTCGGTGACGAGGTGGAGGCGCTGGTCCTCACCAAGGAGGACAAAGAGGGCCGGCTGATCCTGTCCAAGAAGCGCGCGCAGTACGAGCGCGCCTGGGGCACCATCGAGGCGCTCAAGGAGAAGGACGAGGCCGTCAAGGGCACGGTCATCGAGGTCGTGAAGGGCGGCCTGATCCTCGACATCGGGCTGCGGGGCTTTTTGCCCGCCTCGCTCGTCGAGATGCGCCGCGTCCGCGATCTGCAGCCGTACATCGGCAAGGAGATCGAGGCCAAGATCATCGAGCTGGACAAGAACCGCAACAACGTGGTGCTGTCGCGGCGGGCCTGGCTGGAGCAGACCCAGTCCGAGGTGCGCAGCGAGTTCCTCAACCAGCTGCAGAAGGGCAGCATCCGCAAGGGTGTGGTTTCCTCGATCGTCAACTTCGGTGCGTTCGTAGACCTCGGCGGGGTGGACGGCCTGGTGCACGTCTCCGAGCTGAGTTGGAAGCACATCGACCACCCGTCCGAGGTGGTCCAGGTGGGCGACGAGGTCACCGTCGAGGTGCTCGACGTCGACATGGACCGCGAGCGGGTTTCGTTGTCGCTCAAGGCGACTCAGGAAGACCCGTGGCGGCACTTCGCCCGTACCCACGCCATCGGCCAGATCGTGCCCGGCAAGGTCACCAAGCTGGTGCCGTTCGGCGCGTTCGTGCGCGTCGAGGAGGGCATCGAGGGCCTGGTGCACATCTCCGAGCTGGCCGAGCGCCACGTCGAGGTGCCCGACCAGGTGGTCGCCGTGGGCGACGACGCGATGGTCAAGGTCATCGACATCGACCTGGAGCGCCGCCGAATCTCGTTGTCGCTCAAGCAGGCCAACGAGGACTACACCGAGGAATTCGACCCGGCCAAGTACGGCATGGCGGACAGCTACGACGAGCAGGGCAACTACATCTTCCCCGAGGGCTTCGACTCCGAGACCAACGAGTGGCTCGAGGGCTTCGACGCCCAGCGCCAGGAATGGGAAGCCCGCTACGCGGAGGCCGAGCGCCGGCACAAGATGCACACCGCGCAGATGGAGAAGTTCGCCGCGGCCGAGTCGGAGGCGCACGCCGCCGGCGAGTCGGCGCCGGGCAACGGCGCCCCGTCGGAGAAGGCGGCGGGTGGCTCGCTGGCCAGCGACGCCCAATTGGCCGCGCTTCGGGAGAAACTCGCCGGCAACGCCTGACCGCGTCCTGGCATGCTGCGCATCGGCCTGACCGGCGGCATCGGCGCCGGTAAGTCGGCCCTGTCCGCCACATTCGCGCAATGCGGTGCGGTCATCGTCGACGGAGACGTCATCGCGCGCGAGGTGGTCGAGCCGGGCACCGAGGGGCTGGCGGCGCTGGTCGACGCGTTCGGCGAGGACATCCTGTTGCCCGACGGGTCCCTGGACCGACCCGCGTTGGCCGCCAAGGCGTTTCGCGACGACGACGCGCGCGGTGTGCTCAACGGGATCGTGCATCCGCTGGTGGGCAAGCGGCGCGCGGAGATCATCGCGTCGGTCGCCGAGGATGCCGTTGTCGTCGAGGACATTCCGCTGCTGGTCGAGTCCGGGATGGCGCCGCTGTTCCCGCTCGTCGTCATCGTGCACGCCGACGTCGGCGTGCGGCTGCGACGCCTCGTGGAGTTGCGCGGCATGTCCGAGGAAGACGCCCGCGCCCGGATCGCCGCGCAGGCCAGCGACGAGCAACGCCGCGCCGTCGCCGACATCTGGCTGGACAATTCCGGCACCCAGGAGGAGTTGGTCGAGCGGGCCCGCGACGTGTGGAACAACCGCATCGTGCCGTTCGCGCACAACCTGGGCGCGCGTGAGATCGCCAGGGCTCCCGCACGATTGGTGCCGCCCGACCCGGCCTGGCCGGAGCAGGCGCTGCGCATCGTGAACCGGTTGACGACCGCGTGCGGCCATCGGGCGTTGCGGATCGACCACGTCGGATCGACGGCGTTGTCCGGGTATCCGGACTTCGCCGCCAAGGACGTCATCGACGTCCAGATCACCGTCGAATCGCTGGACGTGGCCGACGAACTCGCCGACCCGTTGCTGTCCGCCGGCTATCCCCGGATCGAAGGCGTCACCGGCGACGTCGCCCATTCCGACGCGCCGTTGTGGGGCAAACGGATTCACGGGTCCGCGGACCCGGGGCGGCCGACCAACGTGCACGTCCGCGTCGACGGCTGGCCCAACCAGCGGTTCGCCCTGCTGTTCGTCGACTGGCTGTCGGCCAACCCCGACGCGCGCGCCGACTACCTGGCCGTCAAGCGCAAGGCCGAACGGGTTGCGGGCGGCGATGTTTCGGCCTACGCGGCGGCCAAGGAGCCGTGGTTCGCCGACGCCTATCGGCGCGCGTGGGAGTGGGCCGAAGCGACGGGGTGGCGGCCGTAGTAGGCCACGACCTAGGGCAAGGGCGCTCCGCAGGACAGCGCGCCGTTCTGCGGATCCGCGTTGCCCGGCGCGGGCCGGACGACCTGGTCGACCTGAACGAAAACGTTGTCGTCGACGTCGATCTCGCAATGCACATTGGCCGAGTAGGGCCAGTGCACCACGATCCGCATGCCGGCCTGCGCGGGGTCGGGCAACACGGTGTCGGCCTCGAACACGTTGCCCGGCATCGTGCCGAGCCCGGCCGTGTTCGTCTGGCCGCCGTTCATCACGAACGTGGCCTGGCTGCCGGTGGTCATCCCGTCGACCCGGGCGCGGTAGGTGATGTTGTGCAGCTCCGCCCGCGCGGTCGCCGGGAATAGCTGGGAACCGGCCGCGACGGCGGTCAAGGCCGCTATCGCGATCCACCTGTGGTTGCTGGGGCTCATAGCTGCCGAGATTACCCGGGCTGGCAGGACGGGCACCACACCGATGTCCGCCCGCCCACCCGCGCGTGCGCGAGGCGGGTGCCGCAGCGCGGGCAGGAGGGGTCGGGTTCGTCGCGCACCCCGGTCAGCCACCGCGGCAGCCCGGGCACCCTGCCGTGGCGCACCGACGTGCGGAGCACCCCGGTCATCGCCGTGTGCAGCCGCCGCACCTCGTCGGGGTCCAGATCGGCGACCGCGCGGTTCGGCGGTATGCGGGCCCGCCAGCAGATCTCGTCGGTGAGCAGGTTGCCCAGGCCGGCGATCACCGACTGGTCCATCAGGGTGGGTTTCAGCCGGCCCCGCCTGCCGCGCAGCGCTTCCCGGAACGCCCGCAGCCCGAGGCCCAGCGCGTCGGGGCCCTGCGGACCCGTCACGCGCGCGATGCCCTCGTCGTCGTCGGCCAGCCACACCCCGCGCAGCTTGCGCAGGTCGGCGTAGCGCAGTTCGCCCCGGTCCAGCGCGATGGCCAGCCGCTCGTGCGGCTCGCGTTCGTGCGCGTCCGCGTCGGCGTAGTACGGGTGCCCGGTCATCCCGCTGTGCACCAACAGGGTCGGGCCGTCCGTCGGCAGGATCAGCCACTTGCCGTGCCGGCGCGGGCGGTCGAAACGCCTGCCGTCCAGCCGACGGCCGAGCGCCGCGGCCGTGGTGTTGCGCAGGATGCCGGGGTCGTGCACCCGTACCCGCCGAACCCGACGGCCGGGCAGCGCGGAGGCCAGCTCGCGCCGAAACCCCTCGACGTCGGGAAGTTCAGGCACGAAGCTTCGCCAGGCGTCGCGCGGGGCCGGTCAGCGATCGGGCGTGCCGGTACATGCCGGCCCACGGGTCACCTTGCCCGGCAAGGCGTTTGGGCAGGTCGCGGATCGTGAACCGGTCGGCGCGCAGGCCGCGCGTGCCCAGCTCGTCCCATTCCAGCGGCGTGGCCACCGGCGCGCCCGGACGGGCCCGGACCGAATACGGCGCAACCGCGGTCTGCGCGTAAGCGTTTCGCATGATGTCGAGGTACACGCGGTCGCCGCGCTTGTCCTTGCGGGCCTCCACCGTGCGGTGGGCGGGGTCGTCGGCAGCCACCACCTCGGCGACGTCGCGCGCGAACTGCCGGGTGGTGTCGAAATCGGTGTCGGCGCGCACCGGCGCCACCACGTGCAGGCCGCGCGACCCGGTGGTCTGCACGTAGCACGCCAGCCCGAGGTCGTCGAGCACCCCGGCCACGGTCCGCGCGGTCGCCCGCACGACGGCGAAGTCGGTGTCGGACGGGTCGATGTCGAAGACGAGTCGGTCGGGGTGGTGCAGCCGGTCGCGCCGCGACTGCCACACGTGCAGGGTGACGCAGTTCTGGTTGGCCAGCCAGCGCAACGCCTCCGGGCGTTCGGCGACCGGGTGCACGACGGTGCCCCCCGCCCCGCGTTGCTCTCTGGCGACCTCGACGCGGCCGATCCAGTCCGGCAGCGAATCGGCGAAATCCTGTTGCACGAAGCCCTTTTCGCCGATACCGCGGGGGAACCTCTGCACGGTCAGCGCCCGGCCCTTGAGGTGCGGGAGCATGGCGCCGGCGACCTCCCCGTAGTAGTCGGCCAGTTCGCCCTTGGTGATCCCGCCGTCGGGGAACATGACCCGATCCGGGTGGGTGATCTCCACCGTCGGGCGCGCCATCATCGCGTCTCCCGTACGACGTCGGCGGGATCCTTGTCGGTGCGCAGGCCGAGGTAGCGCGGATGGCGCAGCTTGCCGTCGCGCGTCCACTCGCTGAACCCGACCTCGACCACCAGCTCCGGCCGCACCCAGCGGGTGCCGTTCTCGCGCACCAGCCCCCGGGTGAACGGCGCCGCCCGCTGCTCGAGGGGAGTCAGCCGCTCGTGCAGGCGGCGCAGGGTGACTTCGTCGAATCCGGTGCCCACCTTGCCGGCGTAGACCAGGTCGCGGCCGTCGTAATACCCGAGCAGCAGCGCGCCCAACTCGATCCGGCTGCCCTTGGGGCCGGTGTAGCCGCCGACGACGAATTCCTGGTCGCGAACGCATTTGAACTTCAGCCAGTTCGGTGAGCGCCGGCCGTCGTAGACGGAGTCGGCCAGCTTGGCGATCACGCCCTCGTCGCCGCGCTCGCACGCCTGGCGGTACGCCGAGATGCCGTCCGCGCGGCGGTGGGGCGCGAACCGCAGCGGGTCCTGGAACGCGATGGCCTTGCGGAGCAGGCGCTTTCGCCACAGCAGCGGAACGTCGACCGTCGATTTCCCGTCGAAATGCAGCAGGTCGAACAGGTAGTAGAAGACGCGCACCGGCGACGCCCGGGCGACCTCGGGGTCGGTGATGCCCAGGCGTCCCTGCAGGCGGGCGAAGCTGGTGCGGCGCCCCTCGAACGCCACCACCTCGCCGTCGACCACGAACCGCGTCGTGCGCTGGGCGCTCAGCGCGTCGACCAACTCGGGATAGGTACCGTTGAGCGGCAGGCGATTTCGTGAGAGTAGCCGCACCCGGGCGCCGTCGCGAAAGGCCAGGCAGCGCATCCCGTCGAATTTGCGCTCGAAGATCCACGCCGGGTCGGAGAACCGCTTCTCGGTCAGGGTGGCCAGGGTGGGCGAACGCCAGTCGGGCACCGGCTCGTCGTGCAGCACCGCACGCACCGACGCGGGCAGACCGGCAAGGTCCGTCATGACGATTCGTCCGGTTCTTTGCGCCTCATCAACAGCGCCTCATCAACAGCCACGTCTCGTCGTGCCCCTCCCGCACCCGGGTCAGCGTGTAGCGGCTGTGCGTCCGCGCTCCGCACAGGTGGAACGAAAGATGCCCGCGCTCAAGGCATTCGGCCATCGTGTAGTCGGTGGTGTTGGCGTAGGTGCCGCGGTCGACGACGGCCCCGTCACCGGCCCCGTCGCCGACCGAATGTTCGAGCGGGTGGTCCCCGGTGCGCCGGGCCATCCGCCTGTCCTTGGGCACCGCCCAGGAGGCCAGCACGCCGTCGATCTCCAGCCGAAGGTCGTAGCAGTCGGCCGCCCCGTCGCGGATGACGAATCGCGGTGGCCGGCGTTTGTGCGAGCGCATCCCGCAGTGATACCCGTGAGCCACGTGCGGAAACCAGCTAGGCGCGGCGCCAGGTGAGATCCATGCCATGGGTGGCCGCCCATCGGGAGAGGTCGTAGCCGCTGCGGGCCAGGCCCTCGACCGCCGCCATCGCCCGCCGCACCGCCCGCTCGGCGACGTCCGCGGTGAGCAGGCCGTGGCGCAGGGCGTCCAACAGCTCGTCGACGTCGGCCAGCTCGGCCCCGGCGCCGGTGCGCACCTCGATGTCGAGGTAGTGGTCCTCGGAACGCCACACCGTCGGGCCGGGCGTGTATTCGCCCACGTCGAGGTAGTAGTCGTGGTCGCGCTCGTGGCCGGCGGTGAAATGAAAGACGGTGGCCCGCAGCCCCAACGAGGGCAGCAGCCACGACTCGAGGTAGTGGAACTCGGCCCGGCCCGGGGTGGGGCGGGCGACGTAGAGCCCCCACGGGCGCACGACGTACTCGTCGACGGCCCGCACGATGCCCTTCGGATCGGTGTTGGTGCGGGCGGCCAGGTCGAACGTTTCGTGCTTCGGGGGATGGATGGTCCCACCCTAGCGGCGTTCAGCGTCTCAGCCGGATCTTCCACCGCACGAACGCCGCGTAGCACACCGACAGCGCGGCCAGCATGCCCATGTCGATCAGCCAGATCTTCGCCTGGTGCTGCCAGAACCGGTCCTGGGGGAGCAGCGAATCGGGCACCAGGTGCCGGACGTCGACCGTCGACGCCGCCGCGGCGTACCCCCAGCGGGCCGGCATCGCGAAGGACACCTGGTCGAGGACCAGGCGGCCGGTCACCGGCACCATCCCGCCGCACAGCACCAGCTGCGCCATGATCGACACCACGAACAGCGGCATGATCTGCTCGCTGGACCGCACCAGCGACGAAATCGCAAGGCCCAGAATGGCGGACGTCACGCAGGTCGCGGCGACGGTCAGGAACAGCTCGGTGGTGGCCGCCCCCGTGGAATGGCCCAGCAGCACCGCCCCCTGGGTAGGCGCGCCTTTGCCGACCACCACGATCGTCGTCGTGATGGCCGACTGCACGATGGCGAACCCGCAGAACACCGCGGTCTTGGCGAGCAGGTAGGCCGACGTCGACAGTCCCACGGCCTGTTCGCGCTGGAAGATGGCGCGTTCGCCGACCAGGTCGCGGATCGTCAGCGCGGTGCCCATGAAGGCCGCGGCCAGCAGCAGCAGGTTCAGTATCTGCGCGGACTCGTCGGGCGTCCCGCCGTGCGGGTCGGGGACGCGAAATCCGCTCGAGCCCGGCACCGTCAGCGACAGCGCGCCCAGGATGAACGGCAGCAGCGCCAGGAACACGAAATACGCGCGGTCGGCGACGACCAGGCGGACCTGCCGGCGGGCGACGGTCGCGATCTGGCGCCGCACGCTGGTCCGCGCGGGTTCGCCCAGGTCGCCCGGCTCGTCGGCCCTGTCGGGCAGCAGCCGCTGCGCCCGCTTCTGCGCATCCCGCTGTTCCAGGAATCGCCGGTTGGCCTCCTCGGGGTCGGCGCCCACCTGCGTGAAGATCTTGGCCCAGTTGGTGGTGCCCATCGCGTCGCCGATCCGGTCCGGCGGCCCGAAGTAGGCCGTCTTGCCGCCCGGCGCCACCAACAGCAGCTGATCGCAGGTCTCGAGGTAGGACAGCATGTGCGTCACCACGATCACCACGCGGCCGGCGTCGGCGAGCTGGCGCAGCATCGTCATGACCTGGTGGTCCAGCGCGGGGTCGAGGCCCGACGTCGGCTCGTCGAGGATCAACAGCGACGGCCCGGTGAGCAGCTCCAGCGCGACCGACGCGCGCTTGCGCTGCCCGCCGGACAGCTTGTCGACCCGGGTGTCGGCGTGCTTGGTCAGGTCGAGCTCCTCGAGCACCTGGGCGACCACCTCGGCGCGGTCGGCCTTGCTGGTGTCCGGCGGCAGGCGCAGCTCGGCGGCGTAGCCCAGTGCCTGGTTGACGGTCAGCTGGCGGTGCACCACGTCGTCCTGGGGGACCATGCCGATGCGGCTGCGCAGCGACGCGTATTCGGCGTGGATGTCGTGGCCCTCGAAGGTCACCGAGCCGGAGGTGGGGCTGGTGTAGCCGGCGATCAGCCGGGCCAGCGTGCTCTTGCCGGCGCCCGACCCGCCGATCACCGCGGTCAGCGTGCCCGGCCTGGCGGTCAGCGAGATGTCGTCGAGCAGCTGCTTGCCGTTGTCGACGACGTAGCGGACGTTGCGCACCTCGAGACCGCCCGTGCGCGTCGCGGCGTCGCCCCGCACGACCAGGGTGCCGTCGCGCAGCACCAGGTCGACGTTGCCGATGGTGACGACGTCGCCGTCGGTCAGGATGGCCGAGCCGACCCGGGTGCCGTTGACGAACGTCCCGTTGATGCTGTTGTCGCGGATCTCGGTGCCGAGCGGGGTCTGCACCAGCGTGGCGTGGTGGCGCGAGGCCAGGACGTCGGAGACGACGATGTCGCTGTCGGCGGCGCGGCCGATCGTCTTGGCGCCGGCCGTGCCCGCGGCCG
>NZ_MVHD01000076.1 GCF_002086635.1 Mycobacterium alsense
GAGCTTCTCCGGATACGCGTTTACGAAAGACATCGGGGTCCCTTTCAAATTTTGGGCGTCGCCACCGGACGATATAAGTAGCGACCGCAAAATCCGCAGGATCGTACCGGCGATAAACGCGTGCTGAGCTGCGGTGTTAAGCCAACGTTCACGCTGATTCAAACTCCTGTCCACCCAAGCGCTTCGCAATAGCGGGGGATAATATGAATTCGGCAAGAAATATCACGAATTCGCATCTAAAAAGGGGCGCCGCCCCACAAGTTATGTGCGGGATATGAAATCGGGCGCCACAAATAGTATTCGTCCGCGTGAAGATATGAGTGTTCTAGGGATCGGGGCCGGGTTGCCCGGCCGGATGATCATGCTCGCGTGTAGGACGAGCCGAGGAAGCGCTGCACCAGCGCGCGTTCGGCGGCCGGGTCTTTGAGGGGCCAGCACCACAGCGCCAGAAAGACGCGGATCAACCACTGCACGGCGAGGGGGTCGTGGTCGTCGCCCCCCAGCATCTCGGCCGCCAAGTCGGTGACGGCGGGTGAATTGGTGAGCCAGTCGTTGACGGGAGCGGCGTGTATCGACCGCATGAGGTGGGCCAGTGGATCTGAGCGCAGCCGTTGCAGCGCGACGATCGTGGCGGTCACGACCCGATCGGGGCCGTCGAGGCCGTTGATGGATTCCCGTGCGGCGGTGACGATGCGCGCGGCATGGATCGCGACGACGGCGTCGCGAATGGCCGCCTTGCCGCCGGCATGCCGGTAGATCGTCGCGGGTGAGCAGTGCACGCTGGCCGCCAGGGCCTCGATCGTGAACCCCTCGTACCCCCGGCGGGCGATGAGGTCAGCGGCGGCGGCGTGAATCCGTTCCGCGGCCTCGCTTCGGCGATCGCGCCCCACCAACCAGTCCTCGCGCGGCATCCGCACCGACTCCTCCACAGCCCGGCCAACGAAATACTTCTCTCATGATGAGAATTTCATACAGAAATTTCTCAGGCCAATGCGCTGCTGGAAGCAGGCGCGCGTACCCGCCCGCAACCGAGCCCTGGGCCAACCGTCCCTCAACTTCGACGCGACCCATTGACCTTGCACGTCAGCGCGTCGAGCCTGAGTTCATGCCGGTCCTGGACTCTCCGCTCGCCTTCTTCGGCGCCGAGGCGGTGCAGGATCCCTATCCGCTGTATGAGCGCATGCGCGCCGAGGCGCCGGTGCACCGCATCGGCGATTCCGTGTTCTACGCGGTGTGCGGCTGGGACGCGGTGCAGGAGGCCGTCGACCGGGTCGAAGACTTCTCGTCGAATCTCACCGCGACCATGGTCTTCAACGACGACGGCACCGTCACACCGTTCGACATGGCGCCGGCGGGACAAGCCGCGCACGTGTTGGCCACCGCGGACGACCCGGCGCACGCCATGCACCGCAGGATCCTGCTCCCACACCTGTCGGCCAAGCGCGTCCGGGTCATCGAGGAATTCGCCGCGCAGGTCGCCGACCGGTTGTGGGAGGAGAACGTGCGCGACGGCCAGATCGAATGGATGGGGGCCATCGCCAACCGCCTGCCGATGATGGTGGTCACCAGGCTGCTGGGCCTGCCCGAGGACGACGCCGACAGGCTGATCCGGCTCGGCTACGCCACCACCACACTGCTCGACGGGATCGTCACACCCGACCGGCTCGAGGAGGCGTTCGCCGCGGCATTGGAACTGTCGGGCTACGTCTCGGAGCATTTCGAAAGGGCAAGCGCCAACGCCGAATACGGTCTGATCGGTGACCTGGCCGCCCGCTGCGCGGCGGGCGAACTCGAGCAACTGCCGGCATTGGGCATCATGCTCACGCTGTTCAGCGCCGCCGGTGAATCGACGGCATCGCTGTTGGGCAGCGCGGCGTGGGTCCTCACCGATCGCCCCGCGATCCAGCGGCAGCTGCGCGAAAACCCCGAACTGCTCGGCGCTTTCATCGAGGAGACGCTGCGCTTCGAGGCGCCGTTTCGTGGCCACTACCGACACGTGTGGCGTGACACCACCCTGGCCGGAGTCGAGGTGCCGGCCGATTCACACCTGCTCCTGATGTGGGGGGCGGCCAATCGCGACCCGGCCCACTTCGACGCTCCCGACGAGTTCCGCCTCGACCGCACCGCCACCAAGAACCACGTCAGCTTCGGCAAGGGTGTGCACTTTTGCGTCGGGGCGGCGCTCGCGCGGCTGGAAGCCCGGATCGTGCTGCGGATGCTGCTCACGAAGACGTCGTGGATCGAGGCGATTGACGTCGGGGAGTGGCTGCCGAGCATCCTGGTCCGGCGTCGGGAACGTTTGCGGCTGGCCGTCCGGTGAACCGGCCGCGACGCTCGGCTAGGGGCGTGACTGCACCTCGACGCTCGGGGGGCGGGGTGACGGCTCCTCCGAGCGCATCGAGCGACGGACGACGCTGAACGCGACGGCGCCGCCGGCCAGCACCGCGACGGCCACCCCGGCGATCAACCACGGGCGCTTGGCGCGGCGTTGGGACCGGCGCGCGTCCTGCAGCGCCTGGGGCAGCCCCGAGACCACCTCTTGTGCGGCGGCCAACTCCTGGGCCAGTGTCTCTTGGGCCGCGGCGATTTCGCGGGCGAGCCGGCCCTCCCGGTAGCGCTGGCGCAGTCCCGACGCGGTCGACTGCGCGGACTGGAGCCCCAACCCGACCAGCCCCCGCGTGACATCCACCGGTCCCACCGTCGAGTAGGTCAATCCGCGGGCCAGTCGCTCGCTTGGGGTCAGCCGGGGTTCCGTCTTAGCGCTCATCTGCCGCCCTTCTGTGTCGCTCGTCCGGTGCCTCATCAGAGTGCCATCAACCGGACACGCCCGCGCCCATTGTGCGCGCCGTGTGTTTCGGTACCGAGTGCGGGCATGCCCGCGCGTGATGGCAGACTCTAGGCCCGTGACTAACAGCCCCATTCAGACCGCCACCGCCACGCTGCACACCAACCGCGGCGACATCAAGGTTGCTCTCTTCGGAAACCACGCGCCCAAGACCGTCGCCAACTTCGTCGGCCTGGCGCAGGGCACCAAGGAGTACTCGACCCAGAACGCGTCGGGTGGCCCGTCGGGCCCGTTCTACGATGGCGCCGTCTTCCACCGGGTGATCCGGGGCTTCATGATCCAGGGCGGCGACCCCACCGGCACGGGCCGCGGCGGTCCGGGGTACAAGTTCGCCGACGAGTTCCACCCCGAGCTGCAGTTCGACAAGCCCTACCTGCTGGCGATGGCCAACGCCGGCCCGGGCACCAATGGGTCGCAGTTCTTCATCACCGTGGCGAACACTCCCCACCTGAACCGGCGTCACACGATTTTCGGCGAAGTGACCGACCCCGACTCGCAGAAGGTCGTCGATGCGATCGCGGCGACCGCGACCGACGGCAACGACCGGCCCACCGAGCCGGTCGTCATCGAGTCGATCACGATCTCCTGACAGCCGCCCGCGGTCAGCGGCCCGCGTAGCCGGCGGCCGTCAGCGCGTCGAGCACCGTCAGCGGGTCCGTTCCGAGATCCCAACGCGAGAAGACCACCAGCCCGCCGTCGACCGATTCGACCTCGAGCAATCGCACCGTGCGCGCGTGGCGACGGAATTCGGTGATCCGGATGAGCTTGATGTCCGAACGCTGCAATACCTGCGTTCGGAACCAGCCGCGCAGCACCAGCCCCCCGGGGGTAATTGCCAGCTTGGGGCGCGCACGCCAGGTCAGTCCCGCAAACAAGATCAGACCCACCGCGGCAATGCCCGCCAAAATGCGGGCCGGCGCGTCTGTGACAACGGTCACACTGGCGGTAGCCATCAAAACGCCGGCGGCGCCACAACCAGCGATTCCCGCCGCAGACGGCGCCCAATGGGTTTGCTGCATGGCCCGGCTAGCCCCTCCCACCACGGCCTATGCGGTTATCCACAAGCGCTATCAACAGTGGGGATAAATCACACGCGTGTGATTGGCCGGTCGCGACGTTGCTGAGCCAGTTACAGGGGGACCCCAAGATGAATTCATTACCTGGGGTGATCCGGCTCAGTGCCACCGCATGGTGAGCAACAACCCGGTGATCATGAAAGCGAACGCGATCGCGTAGTTCCACGGGCCGAGTTGCGCCATCCAGTTCAGGGCCGCCGGCGCCTGGCTGCCGACCGCGGCCAGCTGGAACACCATCAACCAGACGAGCCCGACCAACATCAGGCCGACGAACAAACACACGAACCACACGCTGGACGGCCCGACCTTCACTTTCACCGGCGTGCGGCTGACCGCGCTGACGGTGAAGTCGTTCTTCTTGCGGACCTTGGATTTGGGCACGATTACCTCTGGGGTGCGACGATCAACGGTGGCGGGTGCACGTCAAGCTCGCTACGAGACTAGCTCACCAGGGATGGTGACCAGGAAACGGAGAGCCGATGATCCGCACGCGCCGCTCCCCCTGGAGCTTCGGCGTCCCGCTGGTGTGCCTGTTGGCCGGCTTGCTGCTCGCCGCGACGCACGGGGTGTCCGGCGGCGCCGAGATCCGCCGCAGCGACGCGCCGCGGCTGGTGGACCTGGTGCGCGAGGCGCAGTCGTCGGTCAACCGGCTCAGCGCCGAGCGCGACCAACTCGCCGCCAAGATCAACGCGGCGCACGGCCGGTCCACCGACGCCGCGCTCGCGGCGATGCTGCGCCGCTCCGCCGAGCTGGCCGCCGAGGCGGGGATGGACCCGGTCCACGGCCCCGGCCTGGTGGTCACCCTGCAAGACGCGCAACGCGACGCCAACGGCCGCTTCCCCCGCGACGCATCGCCCGACGATCTGGTGGTGCACCAGCAGGACATCCAGGCGGTCCTCAACGCGTTGTGGAGCGCCGGCGCGGAGGCGATCCAGATGCAGGATCAGCGGATCATCGCGACTTCGGTGCCGCGCTGCGTGGGGAACACCCTGCTGCTCAACGGCCGCACCTACAGCCCGCCGTACACGATCACCGCGATCGGCGACGCGGCGGCCATGCAGGCTGCGCTGGCCGCCGCTCCGCTGGTCATCCTCTACAAGCAGTACGTGGTCCGGTTCGGCCTGGGCTATCACGAAGAGGTCAAATCCGACGTGCAGGTCGTCGGCCATTCCGAACCGGCCCGCACACACTTCGCGCAGCCCGCCGGCCCGGTCGGGTACTGAGCGCAATCCGCGTCCGGCGCCGAACGGTACCCTGACACGATGCGGATCCTGGTTGTCGACAACTACGACAGCTTCGTGTTCAACCTCGTCCAGTACCTGGGCCAGCTCGGCGTCGAGGCCGACGTGTGGCGCAACGACGACGCCCGCCTCTCCGGCTCCGTTGACGACCATGCCGCCGCCGCCGCGCGGTTCGACGGGGTCCTGCTCAGCCCGGGACCGGGCACCCCGGAACGCGCCGGGGCGTCGATCGGCCTGGTCGGTGCGTGCGCCGAGCGGCGCACCCCGCTGCTGGGGGTCTGCCTGGGCCACCAGGCCATCGGCGTGGCATTCGGCGCCACCGTGGACCGGGCGCCCGAGTTGCTGCACGGCAAAACCAGCAACGTATTCCACACCAATACTGGTGTGCTGCAAGGACTTCCGGATCCATTTACCGCGACCCGCTACCACTCGCTGACCATCCTGCCCGAGTCGCTGCCGCCGGTTCTGGAAATCACGGCGCGCACCCGCAGCGGCGTGATCATGGGTGTGCGGCACGCCGAGCTGCCGATTCACGGCGTCCAGTTCCATCCGGAGTCGATCCTGACCGAGGGCGGGCACCGGATGCTGGCGAACTGGCTCGCCTACTGCGGCTGGACGCGCGACGACACGCTGGTGCGCCGCCTGGAGAACGAGGTCCGCGCAGCGGTGCGGCCATATTTCCCGGAGGACGGCGCGGCTACTGGCCGAACTTCAGCGTGATGATGCCGTCGCGGTTGCAGCCGGCGCCGGCCGGCGGGTTCTGAGAGACCACTCGGTGGGATTGGGAACCGCCGGCGTCGACGTCGGGACCCTTGTCGAGCACCCCGGTCCAGCCCAGCGCGCGTAGCCGCGGTTCGGCGTCCGTCCAGAACATGCCGGACAGGTCGGGCATCGTGAACTGGTTGCCCTTGGAGACCTGGATCTCGATCACCGAGTCCACCGGAACCGTTTGGCCCTTGGCCGGATTGGTGCCGATCACCTCGCCGGCCGGCTTGGGGCTGTCCACCTGTGCCTGGCTGAATTTGGTGAATCCGTAGACGGTCAGGTTCTTTTGCGCGACGTCGACGGTCTGGCCGGCGACGTCGGGAACCTGTTTGGACTCCGGCCCGGAGCCGACGATGACGGTGATCACGTTGGTGATGGCCGACGTCTGGTTGGCCGGCGGGTTGGTCCCGATGACCTTGCCCAGCAGTTCGGGCGTCGACGGCGAGTTCGCGGTCTTGAACTTGCTGAACCCGGCGGCCTTGAGCTTGTTGACCGCGTCGGTGTAGCTGAGCGAGGAGACGTCGGGCACTTCGCGTTGCTCGGGGCCGGTGGAGACGTTGATCGTGATCTCGTCGCCGGCGTTCACGGACGCGTTGGCGCCGGGGTCGGTGCTGATGACGTGGTCCGGCGGCACCATCGAGTCCGGCTTCTGCAGCGTGCGCGTCTTGAAGCCACGGTTCTGCAGGGCGGCGATCGCGTCGGCGGACACTTGCCCCCGCATGTCGGGCACTTGAACGTCGCGGGCGCTGCCACCAAAGGTGTTGAAGGCGATGACGACGACGATCGTCAGTACCGCCAGCACGGCGACCGCGACAACCCAGCGGCCTATGGAGCCGGGCCGATCGCCGTCGGCGTCGGCGAAATTCTGGCGGGGAAGTGGGTCGGTGCGCGGCCCGTGGCTGGGGGCCGTGGGCGACAGATACGAGCTGCGCTCGGCGTCGGTGAGCACCTTGGGCGCCTCGGGAGTCTCCCCGTTGTGCACCCGCACCAGGTCCGCGCGCATCTCGGCCGCGGTCTGATAGCGGTTGTCGGGATTCTTGGCCAGCGCCTTGAGGACGACGGCGTCCAAATCGGCCGAGATGCCCTCGTGCCGCTTCGACGGTGGCAGCGGATCCTCGCGGACGTGCTGGTAGGCGACCGCGACGGGCGAGTCGCCGGTGAAAGGCGGTTCGCCGGTGAGGATTTCGTAGAGCACGCAGCCCAGCGAATAGACGTCGGAGCGGGCGTCGACAGAGTCGCCGCGGGCCTGTTCGGGCGACAGGTACTGGGCGGTCCCAATCACCGCGGCGGTCTGGGTGACGCTGTTGCCGCTGTCGGCGATCGCGCGGGCGATCCCGAAGTCCATCACCTTGACCGCATTGGTGGTGCTGATCATGATGTTGGCCGGCTTGACGTCGCGGTGGATGATGCCGTTTTGGTGGCTGAAGTTCAGCGCCTGGCAGGCGTCGGCGATGATCTCGATGGCGCGCCGCGGCGGAAGCGGGCCGTCGGTGTGCACGATGTCGCGCAGCGTGACGCCGTCGACGTACTCCATGACGATGTAGGGCAGCGGGCCGGTGGGTGTTTCCGCCTCCCCCGTGTCGTAGACCGCGACGATCGACGGGTGGTTCAGCGCCGCTGCGTTTTGCGCCTCGCGCCGAAAACGCAGATAGAAACTGGGGTCGCGCGCCAAATCCGCGCGCAGCACCTTCACCGCGACGTCGCGGTGCAAACGGACGTCACGAGCCAGATGAACCTCGGACATGCCCCCGAAACCGAGGATCTCGCCGAGCTCATAGCGGTCGGACAGGTGCTGCGGGGTTGTCATCGCGGTGTCTCATATCGGGGCGGCGATGCGCCGGGTCCGAGGGGGGTGGCCCGGCCGTGTCCATGCTGCCTGCCCTGAAGTCCAGAATTACCTACACTGCCGCGATCCGTCCAATCCATTCGCAGCCGCGGCGCGGACCCGCCGGGCGTGTTGGATGCCGGCGGCGGCGCCGTCGCGGGCGGGGTCCCGGTGTCGGTGACGATCGGCGGCTGCTGCTGGTTGTCGGAGCGGGAGTTGATGACGATGATCACCGCGATCAAGATCGCCAGCGCTCCCAGCACGCCCGCGGCCCACAGCAGCGCGCGCTGGCCCGACGAGAACGTGCGCCGGGCCGGCGGCCGGGAACGACCGGTCGAGGGCCCGGACCGCCGGGTGGCCGGGCTGCGGCCGGGCCCGACGGCGGTGGCCCTGGCATGCGGGCTGGACGGAATGGCCGCCGGCGAGGCACGACCGGGGGGCGGTGACTGGCTGGGCCGTGGCGGCCGGCGGCCGGCCCGCACCGCGGCGACGGCGTCGGCGAACGGTCCCCCGCTGCGGTAGCGCATCTGGGGATTCTTGACCAGCGTGATCTCGATGAGTTCCCGCACATTGGGGGGCAGCTCGGTGGGCAGCGGCGGCGGGGGCTCCTTGATGTGTTTCATCGCCACCGTCAACGCCCCGTCGCCGCTGAACGGCCGCTTGCCCGAAACCACCTCGTAGCCAACGACTCCCAGCGAATAGACATCGCTGGCTGGAGTCGCGTCGTGGCCCAGCGCCTGTTCGGGGGCGATGTATTGGGCCGTGCCCATCACCATCCCGGTCTGGGTCACCGGTGCGGCGTCGACCGCCTTGGCGATGCCGAAGTCGGTGATCTTCACCTGGCCGGTCGGGGTGATCAGGATGTTACCCGGTTTGACGTCCCGGTGCACCAGGCCGGCGGCATGCGCGACCTGAAGGGCCCGGCCGGTCTGCTCGAGCATGTCCAGCGCGTGGCGCAGGGATAGTCGCCCGGTGCGCTTGAGCACGGAGTTCAGCGGTTCGCCGTTGACCAGCTCCATCACCAGGTAGGCGGTGCGCCCCTCGCCATCGAGCTGGCTCTCGCCGTAGTCGTGCACCTGGGCGATGCCCGGGTGGTTGAGCATCGCGGTGGTGCGCGCCTCGGCGCGGAACCGCTCGATGAACTCCGGATCCTGCGAGAACTCCTGCTTGAGGACCTTGACCGCGACGCGCCGGCCCAGCCGGCTGTCCACGGCCTCCCAGACCTGGCCCATGCCACCGGTGGCGATCAGACGCTGCAGGCGGTATCTGCCTGACAGCGTCACACCAACTCGCGGACTCATGGTCCTCCCTGTAGCGCGGCCTCGATCACCGCCCGCCCGATCGGCGCGGCGAGCGCGCCGCCGGTCGCGGACAGCTCGTTGCCGCCGTTCTCCACCAGCACGGCCACGGCAACCTTCGGCGTCTGTGCGGGCGCGAACGCGATGTACCACGCGTGCGGCGGACTATGACGTGGGTCGTTGCCATGCTCTGCCGTACCCGTCTTGGATGCAATCTGCACGCCGGGAATCGCCCCTTTCTGCTGTGCGACCTTCTCGGCGCCGACCATCAGCTCTGTTAGCTTAGCGGCGACCTGCGGCGACACTGCGCGGCGCTGCTGGTAGGGCGCGGTGGTGCTGATGTTGGAGAGGTCGGGGCCCTTGAGGCTGTCGATCAGGTAGGGCTGCATCGTGACCCCGGCGTTCGCGATGGTCGCGGCGATCTCGGCGTTTTCCAGCGGCGTCAGCGCCACATCCTTCTGGCCGATGCTCGACATCCCCAGCGCGGCGGCGTCGGGAATGACCCCGACGGTGGACTCCGCGACCTGCAGCGGAATGACGCTGGGTGTGCTGTCCAGCCCGAACGAGCGGGCCATGCTGCGCAGCGCGTCCGCGCCGGTGAGCAGGCCCAGCTGGACGAACGCCGTGTTGCACGAGTGAGCGAACGCCTGGCTGAGCGACACCGTCGGCTCGTCGCCGCAAGGGGCGCCGCCGTAGTTCTCCAGGGTCGCGGTGCTGCCTGGCAGCCGGATGGAGGACGCCGCGGTCAACTGCTCGGTTTCGGTCGCGCCGGCCTGCAGCGCCGCAGCGGTGGTGATCACCTTGAACGTCGAACCCGGGGGGTAGGTCTCGGCGATGGCCCGGTTGGTCAGCGGGCTATCCGGGTCGTCACGAAGTTGCTGCCAGGCGCGCGCCTGCACTTCGGGGTCGTGGGAGGCCAGCAGGTTGGGGTCATACGACGGCGACGACACCATCGCCAGAATCTTGCCGCTGGACGGTTCCAGCGCGACGACCGCGCCCTTGCACGGTGACCCGCCGCAGCCTTGCTGCATCGCGTCCCACCCGGCCTGCTGGACGCGCGGGACGAGCGTGGTGTCGACGTTGCCGCCGCGCGGATCGCGGCCGGTGAAGAAGTCGGCCAGCCGGCGCCCGAACAGGCGCTCGTCGGAGCCGTTGAGTACGGGATCCTCGGTGCGTTCCAGCCCGGTGCTCGAATAGCGCAGCGAGTAGAAGCCCGTGACCGGGGCGTACACGGCGGGGTTCGGATAGACGCGAAGGAAACGGAAGCGGCTGTCGGTGGCCACCGAGTAGGCCAGCAGCTGGCCGCCGGCGATGATCTGGCCGCGCTGCCGCGAGTACTCGTCGAGCAGGACCCGCTGGTTGCGCGGGTCGGCCCGCAATCCCTCGGCGGCGAAGACCTGCGTCATCGTCGCGTTGAGCAACAGCAGCACCACCAACGCCATCACGGTTACCGAGATCCGGCGGAGAGAGGCGTTCATACCCGCTCGATCACCTCGGTGCCGGCCGCCGCTATCGGCGACGTGTGCCGCGCGCGGGTCCGCAGGGGACGACGTGCGCTGTGCGAGATCCGCGCCAGGATGGCCAGCAGGATGTAGTTGGCCAGCAAGGACGACCCGCCGTACGACATCCACGGTGTGGTGAGTCCGGTCAGCGGGATCACGCGCGTCACGCCGCCCACGACGATGAACAACTGGATGGCCAGCGTCGACGCCAGACCCGCGGCGAGCAGCTTGCCGAAGCTTTCGCGCGTCGCGATCGCGGTGCGCAGGCCGCGGACGATGACGATCGTGTACAGCATCAGCAGGGCGGCCAGTCCCACCACCCCGAGTTCCTCACCGAACGCGGCGATGATGAAGTCCGTCGAGGCCGCCGGCACGGTGTCGGGCTGGCCGTTGCCGAGCCCGGTGCCGAAAATGCCGCCGGTGGCGAAGCTGAACATCGCCTGCACCAGCTGATAGCCGTTTCCCTCGGGGTCGGAGAACGGGTCCCACCACATCTGCACCCGGACTCGGACATGGTCGAAAAGGAAATACGCCGCCGCGCTTGCCGCGGCGAACAGCACCAGCCCGATGACGACCCAACTGAACCGCTGGGTGGCGAGGTAGACCACCACCAGAAACGACGCATAGAGCAACAGCGAAGTGCCGAGATCCTTTTCGAAAACCATCACGCCCACCGAGAGCACCCACGCCACCAACAGCGGCGCGAGGTCTCGGGGGCGGGGCAGGGTCATGCCCATGACGTGCTTGCCCACGCTGGTGAACAGCCCCCGTTTGGCGATCAGCACGGCCGAGAAGAAGATCAGCAGGAGGATCTTGGAAAACTCGGCCGGTTGAATTGAGAAGCCCGGCAAGCGAATCCAGATCTTGGCGCCGTTCTGCTCGGACCGGGATGCCGGCAGGAGCGCGGGAATCACCAGTAAAACCAGACCGGTGACGCCGCAGATATAGCCGTAACGCGCGAGTCGGCGGTGGTCCTTCAAAAAGGTGACCACCAATGCGAAGGCGGCCACCCCGACGACGGTCCACAGCAGCTGCTGGGTGGCGTTGGGATGGCGATGGCCGCCCAGCTCGTTGCTGACCAGATCGAGCCGATGGATCATGACGAGGCCAAGTCCGTTGAGCAGGGCCACAATTGGCAGCAGCAGCGGATCGGTATACGGTGCGAAGCGCCTGATGGCCAAGTGCGCGCTTCCGAACATGGCGGTGAAGATCAGTCCGTAGGTGACCAGGTTCCAATGCAGGTCGCGGTCCTGGTCGGCCTGGACGATGAGCAACGCGGCGACCGTGATCAGCGCGGCGAAAGCCAGCAACAACAGCTCGGCGTTGCGCCGGGTAGGCAGCGGAGGAGTGACCGCCACCGGCGGCTGGACTTGTGTGGTCATGCCACCGCCCGGCAGTCGATGCCCGGCTTCATGGGGGGTGGTGGGAGTGCGGTCAGCGTCTGGGTGGGAGTGGGCGACGTCGTCGCGGGCGCTGCCGGCGTGGTGCTTGGGGAGGCGCTGGGTGAAGTGGTGCCGCTGGAAGGGGTGGAAGAGGCTGGGGGCGGGGGTGTTTTCGGCTCAGTGGTGCCGCCCGGGGTCGTCGGCGCCGACGCCGGCGGGGAGGTGGCGCGCGGCGGCGGGCACGGTGGCAGCAGGGAATTGGCCGACAACTCACGCAGCTGCGTGATGGCGTTGTCCAGGCTTCCGGCCGGAAGCCCCGCCTGAACCTGGGCGCGTTCGGGCGGGCGCAGATCCTGCAATTGCATCAGGTGGCAGTCGAGATGACCGCCCGTCTGGTTGGAGCTGATGAGGGAAAGATCGTTGCGGGCGTTCAGGCAGCCGATCAGATACGGCTCGTGCAAAGACATGCCCAGCAGCGACCCTTGAATCCCGCGCAGGATCGCCACCATGCCGTTGTATTCGGCGACGTAATAGTTGCTCCGGATGATCGCCCGGCCGATGCCCAGACCCGCGAGCACGAGCAGCACCACCAATGTGCCCACCAGCGCCATCCGCCGCCGCGGCCATCGGCTGCGCTTGGGCGGCTCCTCTTGCGGCGGAACGCGTTTGGCGACCGCGTCGCGGGGCCTGATCGCCGAAGCGCGGCCGGCGGAGGTGTTGGGCAGGGTCAGCTGGTCTTCTTCGCCGGAGACGGCACCGGCCAAAATCGGCTGCGTCTGGCCGTAGTCGTAGTCGACGACGTCGGCAACCACCACGGTCACGTTGTCGGGACCGCCGCCGCGCAGCGCCAGTTCGATGAGGCGATAAGCGCTCTCGGCGACGTCGGGGATCTGCAGGGCCTCGAGGATCGTTTCGTCACTGACGGGGTCGGACAATCCGTCGGAGCACAGCAGGTAGCGGTCGCCCGCGCGGGCTTCGCGCATGGTGAGGGTGGGCTCGACCTCGTGGCCCGTCAGCGCCCGCATGATCAACGACCGCTGCGGGTGGCTGTGCGCCTCCTCGCGGGTGATCCGCCCTTCATCGACCAAGGTTTGGACGAACGTGTCGTCCTTGGTGATCTGGGTCAGCTCGCCGTCGCGCAGCAGGTAGCCGCGTGAGTCGCCGATGTGCACCAGCCCAATCCGGTTGCCGTCGAACAGGATTGCGGTAAGCGTGGTGCCCATGCCCTCAAGATCGGGCTCCATCTCGACCTGTGCGGCGATCGCCGCGTTGCCGGCGCGCACCGCCGCGTCGAGCTTGGCGAGCAGGTCGCCTCCGGGTTCGTCGTCGTCGAGGTGGGCCAGCGCCGCGATCACCAACTGGGATGCCACCTCACCGGCGGCGTGACCACCCATCCCGTCGGCCAACGCCAGCAGTCGCGCGCCGGCGTACACGGAATCTTCGTTGTTGGTGCGTACCAGGCCGCGATCGCTGCGGGCGGCATATCGCAAGACCAGGGTCACGGGCGCAACTCGATTGCGGTTTTGCCGATTCGAATCGGCGTTCCGAGAGGAACTCTGACCGCGGTCGTCACCTTCGCCCTGTCGAGGTAAGTGCCGTTGGTCGATCCTAGATCCTCGACGTACCATTCCGAGCCCCGCTGAGACAGCCGCGCATGCCGTGTCGAGGCGTAGTCGTCGGTGAGCACCAAAGTCGAGTCGTCAGCGCGCCCGATCAGCACCGGCTGCCCGCTGAGCGTGATGCGGGCGCCCGTCAGCGCTCCCTCGGTCACCACCAGGTAGCGGGCGGCGTGGCGCCGCTGGCGTGAGGGCAACAGGCTGCCGCGCAGCGCCAGCCCGCGGCGCACCATGACGGCTCCGGTGGGCGCGTAGATGTCGGTGCGCAAGACGCGCAACACCGACCAGATGAACACCCACAACAGCATCAAAAATCCGGCACGCGTCAGCTGCAGTACTAGTCCCTGCATCTGGCGTCCTTTCCGTCCTGGCGCCGCACCCCTCGTCGCACCCGTGACACCGAGCACATCAGCAACGTCACGATACTTGGACGGTCGTCGGCGCGGGGCGAAGCACGGCAGCTTTGGACCCGGTGCGTCTAGTGAATGCGAACGATGATCTCCGAGTGGCCCAAGCGGATCACGTCGCCGTCGGCCAACTGCCATTCCTGTACCGGTGAGTTATTGACGGTGGTGCCATTGGTGGAGTTGAGGTCGGAAAGGAGCGCGACCTGTCCGTCCCAGCGGATCTCCAGGTGACGCCGCGAGACGCCGGTGTCGGGCAACCGGAACTGAGCGTCCTGGCCGCGCCCGATGATGTTGGAGCCGTCGCGCAGCTGGTAAGTCCGGCCGCTGCCGTCGTCGAGCTGCAGGGTGACCGTGGTCCCGGCGGCCCCGTAGCCGCCCTGGCCGTAACCGCCGTAGCCGCCCGCCTGCTGGCCGTAGTCGACCGCGCCGTAGTCGGCGGGCTGGCCGTAGTCGGGGGCCTGGCCGTACTCGTACTCGCGGTGCGCGGTTTCGGGGTATCCGGCCCCCGGCGGGGCGTACCCGCCGCCCGGGACGCTTTCGGCGTATTGGGTGTAGTCACCCTGGCCGTACTCCTGCTGGCCGTAGCCCCCACCCTGCTGGTAGCCCTGCTCGTACCCGCCGCCCTGGTCGGGGTACTGCGGCCGTTGCTGCTCGGGCGCGGCCTGCGGAGCTGGGGGCGCATACGCGCCCTCGTCCTGGCGAGCCGGCCCGCGACCGTATTCGCCATACCCGCCGTAGGCCTGCTGGGTCGCGCCGGGCTGACCGCCTGCGGGCGGACCGTAGCCGCCACCCTGCCGGTACCCCTGGTCGTAACCCTGACCGCCGTAGCCGCCGGGCGCGGGAGGACGCTGCTCGTAAGACGGTGGGTAGCCGCCCTGCCCTTGGTCCGGGTAGCCGCGGCCCTGGTCCTGGTAGCCGTGCTGCTGGTATCCGCGCTGATCCTGGTAGCCGCCCTGGTCGGGGTAGCCACCCTGTCCGGGTTCGGGGTAGCCACCCTGCCCCGGTTCGGGGTAGCCGCCGCGCTGTCCTTGGTAGCCGCCCTGGTCGGGGTAGCCGCCCTGCCCTTGTCCTTGGTCCGGGTAGCCGCCCTGCTCCGGGTAGCCGCCCTGCTCGGGAGGACGGGGGGGTGGGTAGCCACCGCCCTGTGGCGGGTAGGCGCCCTGTGGCGGGTAGCCGCCTTGCTCGGGCGGGTAGCCGCCTTGCTCGGGCGGGTACCCGCCGCGGGGATCCGGCCCGCTCGGTTGATCCGCGCCGCGCTGATCGTCTTGGGGGCGTCCGTAGCGGTCGTCGTAGTACTCATCGCCGGGCCGGCCCTGCCCCTGACCCCCGTGGTAGCTCGAATTGTCAGTCATTTGTGCTACTCCTCGTTCTGCGCCGAACGCGTCATTTGATTGTGGCCGGAGGGCATGGTTGACAATCGGGCGGGGTTCGACATCGGGGTTGACAGCACCGCGGGCACGGTACTGACCGGTATGCAGGCTCGACGACTGCTCGAACCGGACGACCACATCACCATACGTTTGCCACCCCTGTTCATAGATATAGTCGGCCAAGTACCTGGCGAAGGCGTTCGACGTGAGATCGGAGTCGGCTCCCACCTTCGCAAAGTCGTGCATACCGAGGGTAATGATGTATTCGTTGGGGGCCAAAAGGCGATTTCCCTGCAGCGCGCGGACGCCATCCTCGGCTTCCCGGCGCAATAACGTTTCAACCTCTTGCGGGACGATCGATCCGCCGAACACCCGGGCGAAGGCGTTGTCCATGGTCGCCTCGAGCTTGCGCTCGATGCGCTGAACGAGCCCCCTTTGGCTATTCATCCTTCAGCGCTCGCCCGCAGCTGTCGTGGTGTGTCGCGGGCGCGAGGCAAACGAACCGCCCGCGTGTTCTCTCACCCCAGCATGGTATCGGGACACCGCGACGCTGCGGCACCGTGGAAATTCTGAGAATCGCGTCGGTGCAGGTCAGGGCGGTGGGAAGGGCCGGCCGAGCCCGCCGAGTCGATTGGGGCGCACGGCTATTAGAGTGGTATGGTCCATCGGTTGTTTTTCCGGGCGAGTGGCGGAATGGCAGACGCGCTGGCTTCAGGTGCCAGTGTCCTTCGGGACGTGGGGGTTCAAGTCCCCCTTCGCCCACCGTGTTATGACTGAAGTCATTGGGTCACAAAGTCCCCGGCCGTGCGCCGGGGCTTTGTCATGACCGGCGCGGACGTGGATCGATCTGCACCCGTTGGTGTTTCAGCGCGAAAGCGGCTTATAGAAGACCAGGCCGTTGCCCTTGTTGTCGTAGACCACGGCGCGTCGTTCGTGCGCGTCGTCGTAGGGGCCCTTGACGACGCCGCCGCCGCTGGCTTCGACCGCCTTCGCCGCGGCGTCGACGTCGGCGGTCTTGATACCCACGACGACCTGCCCGGGGATGGGGTGGTCCACCGGGGTCGCCAGCGCGAGGGTGACGGCGCCGCCGTCGAGGGCGGCGAAGTGGGCTCCGTCCCGGAACTTCAGCGGCATTCCGAGGGTCTCGCTGTAGAACTGGATCGACTCGTCCAGGTTGTCGGTCGACAAGACGATCATCCGCACTTCGTGGTCGCTCAATGCTGCCTCCTCTGGCCGATCGCTTTACCCTAGCCCGGTGAGCAGCAACCGAGTCCCTGGCGGAGTGGTCCACAAACTGCCGGCAGACCTGCGTGAGGCGTTGACCGCGAACTCCACGGCATTGGCCGCGTGGCAGGACATAACGCCGTTGGCGCGCAACGAGTTCATCTGCTGGGTCGAAGACGCCAAGCAGGCGGCGACCCGACAGCGCCGCATCCGCCGAACGCAGGAGGAGCTGGAGGAAGGCAAGCGCCGGCCCTGCTGTTGGCCCGGTTGCAAGCACAGGGAACGGACGGGCAGGTGACTCGCGGCGGCTAGCTGTACTCGGCAGAGACGTTGTTGACGGTTCTGCTGCGAGAAGGGAGGACCTCCGGGCTTAGTGGAGATATCT
>NZ_MVHD01000077.1 GCF_002086635.1 Mycobacterium alsense
GTGCCGGCGGCGCCGGCGGCGGCGGCGGATCCATCGGTGGCGGGGACGGGGGTCCCGGCGGCCGGGCGGTGCTGTTCGGCAACGGTGGTGAAGGCGGGGCCGGTGGGTTCGCCGGCACAACCACCGGCGGCAACGGGGGCAACGGCGGCAACGCGCTGTTCGGCTTCGGTGGTAATGCTGGCATCGCCGGGTTCGGCGTCGGGGCAAGCGGAAAGGCCGGCAAGCCCGGCACCGGGCTGTTCGGCCCCGGGGTGTTGTAGCCTGTACGCGCCGCGGCATCTCACCAAGCTCGCCGTCGCGGCGTAAACCAACGGCGCGACGGAGTAACGCCGGTCGGCGAGGCCGGCGGGGCCGAGCCAAGACGCGAGCACGATACGATTTCAAGGTATTTCCAGAATTGAGCGGGTTTCCCCAGCTGCTCGGCGCGATCGCGCTGATCGCATTGGGCGGGCTCTTCGCGGCGATCGACGCGGCCATCAGCACCGTGTCGCTGGCCCGCGTGCAGGAACTGCAGCGCGGCGAACGACCCGGCGCGGGGTCGCTGTTCAAGGTGATGAGCGACCGGCCGCGTTACATCAACCTGGTGGTGCTGCTGCGCATCACCTGCGAGATCTCGGCGACCGTGCTGCTGGTGGTGTTCCTCTACGACAACTTCGGCATGCGGTGGGGGTTGTTCGGCGCGGCGACCATCATGGTGCTGACCAGCTTCGTCGTGATCGGGGTGGGGCCGCGCACCCTCGGCCGTCAGCACGCCTATTCCATTTCCCTGGCGACGGCCCTTCCGCTGCGGGTGATTTCGTCGTTGCTGATGCCGCTGAGCCGGCTGCTGGTGGTGCTGGGCAACGCGCTCACCCCGGGCCGCGGCCTGCGCAACGGGCCGTTCGCCTCCGAGATCGAACTGCGCGAGGTCGTCGACCTGGCCCAGCAGCGCGGGGTGGTCGCCGCCGACGAGCGCCGGATGATCGAGTCGGTCTTCGAGCTCGGTGACACCCCGGCCCGCGAGGTCATGGTGCCGCGCACCGAGATGGTCTGGATCGAAAGCGACAAGCACGCCAGCCAGGCCACCAACCTCGCGGTGCGCAGCGGGCACTCCCGCATCCCGGTGATCGGCGAGAACGTCGACGACGTCGTCGGGGTGGTGTACCTCAAAGACCTTGTGCAGCATACGTTTTTGTCGCCCGACGGCGGTCGGGACACCAAGGTGTCGCAGGTGATGCGCCCGGCGGTCTTCGTGCCGGACTCCAAGCCGCTGGACGCGCTGCTACGCGAAATGCAGCGCGACCGCATCCACATGGCCCTGCTCGTCGACGAGTACGGCGCGATCGCGGGCCTGGTCAGCATCGAAGACGTGCTCGAAGAAATCGTGGGCGAGATCGCCGACGAGTACGACCAGCAGGAGACGGCCCCCATCGAAGACCTGGGCGACAAGCGCTTTCGGGTTTCCGCGCGGCTGCCGATCGAAGACGTCGGCGAACTGTACGGCGTGGAATTCGACGACGACCTCGACGTCGACACGGTGGGCGGCCTGGTGGCCCTGGAATTGGGCCGGGTGCCGCTGCCCGGCGCCGAGGTGGTCTCGCACGGGCTGCGGCTGCGCGCCGAGGGCGGCCCCGACCATCGGGGCCGGGTGCGGATCAACGCCGTGCTGCTGAGCCCGGACGACACGGCGAGCGATGGGGAGGCGCATGGCTGAGCGGCTGGACGCCGAGGACGCCAAGCTGGTGGAGCTGGCGCGCGCCGCGATGGCCCGCGCCGAAGCCGCAAGCGGCGCCGCGGTCCGCGACGCCGACGGCCGCACGTATGCCGCCGCGCCGGTGAGCCTGGCGGCGCTGCAGCTGACCGGGCTGCAGGCGGCCGTGGCCGCCGCCGCGTCCAGCGGCGCGACCGCTCTGGAGGCCGCCGCTTTGGTGGCCGGGTCCGCCGACGACCCCGGCATCGTCGCCGTTCGCGAGCTGTCGCCGACGGCGGTGATCATCGTGACCGACCGCGCCGGGAACGTGATATGACGGCGAACGAGGCCCGTCGACGGCGGGCACAGTGAGTGAATTCCGTTCCGGCTTCGTATGTTTGGTGGGCCGGCCGAACACCGGCAAGTCGACGCTGACCAACGCGCTGGTGGGCACCAAGGTGGCCATCACCTCGACGCGGCCCCAGACCACGCGCCACACCATCCGCGGGATCGTGCACCGCGACGACTTCCAGATCATCCTGGTCGACACGCCGGGCCTGCACCGGCCGCGGACCCTGCTCGGCAAGCGGCTCAACGACCTGGTCCGCGACACCTACGCCGAGGTCGACGTGATCGGGTTGTGCATCCCCGCCGACGAGGCGATCGGCCCCGGCGACCGGTGGATCGTCGACCAGATCCGCGCGGTCGCCCCCAAGACCACGCTCCTGGGCATCGTCACCAAGATCGACAAGGTTCCCAAGGACCGGGTGGCCGCGCAGCTGGTCGCGGTCAGCGAGCTGGTCGGCGATTCGGCCGAGATCGTCCCGGTGTCGGCGGCCACCGGCGCGCAAATCGACGTGCTGATCGACGTGCTGGCCGCGGCGCTGCCCCCCGGCCCGGCCTACTACCCCGACGGCGAGCTCACCGACGAGCCCGAGGAGGTCCTGATGGCCGAACTCATCCGCGAGGCCGCGCTGGAGGGGGTTCGCGACGAGCTGCCGCATTCGCTGGCGGTGGTGATCGACGAGGTCGAGGCGCGTGACGGCAGGGACGATCTGATCGACGTGCGCGCCATCCTCTACGTCGAGCGGGACAGCCAGAAGGGCATCGTCATCGGCAAGCGCGGCGCGCGGCTGCGGGACGTGGGCACCGCCGCACGCGCGCAGATCGAGAAGCTGTTGGGCACCAAGGTCTATCTCGACCTGCGTGTCAAGGTCGCCAAGAACTGGCAGAGCGACCCCAAACAGCTTGGCAGGTTGGGCTTTTAGCGCCCGTGTTTCCGCCGCGGCCCAGCGCGCAGCCGTACCGTGATGAAAGCCGTTGGCGGCCGGGTCATGTCGATGCCGCGGTCCTGACGGCGAGCCCCCGCGAATTCACGCGACCACGCGGATCGTCTGCAGCGACGGGTCCGCCGCGTCCGGGATGTTCATGCCGGCGCGCACACCCGTGCACACGTAGTCCAGCACGGCGCCGTTGAGGCGCTCGCCCGGCACGACCGCGGGGATGCCCGGCGGATACGGCGTGCACTGCTCGGCGGAGATCCTGCCCGCGGCCCGGTCGGTGGGCACCGCCTCGACCCGCCCGAAGAACGCGTCGCGCGGCAGGCACACCGTCTCCAGCTGCAACTCCTCGGGCGACGGCAGGTCGATCTGCGGTGGCGGGTCGAAATCGCTGGCCGCCCTGCGCCATTCGGCCAGCGCCTCGGTGAGGCGGCCCCCCGTGGATTCGTCGTCGGCGAAGGACAACGTCGCCAGGATGCGGCGATGATCGCTCATCCCGACGTCGATGTGGGCGTGTTCTCGCAGCCAGTCGGCGGCCTGGTAGCCGGAGGTGCCGGTGGCCGACACGTCCATCATCACCTGCATGCGGTCCAAATCGTGGGACGCCTCCACGCCCAGCAGCTCGTCGTCGAGGACCTTCAACTCGGGAATCAGTTCGATGTCGCGGCGCAGCTGGCGCGCCAAACCCAGTGCGGCGCCCAGCAACTCGTGGCCGTGCTCGACCATCTGGCGCCGCCACCCGTCCATCGCCGCGTACACCAGCACGCTGGGGCTGGTCGTCATCAGCAGGTCCACGCAGGCCGACAGGCGGTCGCGGTCGATCAGGTCGCCCTGCACGTGAAACACCGAGCCCTGTTCGAAGCCGGCCCCCATCTTGTGCACGCTGACCACGCAGACGTCCGCGCCGGCGTCCATCGCCCAGGTCGGCAGGTCCTCGTGGAACGGCAGGTGCGCACCCCAGGCCTCGTCGATGATCAGCGGCTTGCCGCGCGCGTGGCAGACCTCGGCGATCCCGGCGATGTCGGCGCAGGTGCCGTACGGGCTGGGGCTGACGATCAGCGCGCCGGCGGCGTCGGGGTGCATTTCCCACGTCTTCTCCACCTGCCGCGGCGAGGGCGGGTGCGAGAAGTGATGCTCGGCGTCCCAGCGGGGCGTGATCCAGCGCGGCTGCACGCCGGAGAAGATGAGCCCGGCGACGATGGACTTGTGGCTGTCGCGGCCCACCAGCAGGCTGCCGTCTCCGCCGGCCACGGCCATCATCGCCGCCCGCACGGACAGCGAGCTGCCACAGGTGGAAAAGCCCGCGGCGTCGGCGCCCACCGCGTCGGCCATCAGCTCCTCGGCGCGCTTCAGGTAGCCGTTGGAGCTCCTGCGGTCGTCCAGCCCGCCGTTGGCCAGCAGGTCGTCGGCGAACGGCTCGCGGCCCAGCACGCCCAGGACCCGGTGGTCGACGCCGCGGCCCTGCCGGTGCCCCGGCGGCGTGAACCCGTACCGGTTCTTGTCGCGGTGGTCGGCCAGGGCGTCCAGCAGTGGGGCTTCGGATTGGTCCATGGCGGGGGTGTACCCAGCTTTGGGCTCATCCGCGCGGCGGCGGCGCGCCGGCCGACGGGGCTTCGGTGCCGGCGAGCCACCAGGGCGTCGGCTGCCTGGCCGCCCAGCCGCACACGGCCTCCAGCTCGGCGGCCAGCGAGATCAGCATGCCCTCGCTGTTTGCCGGACCCATCAGCTGCACCCCGATCGGCAAACCCCCGGAGGTGAATCCGGCCGGCACGTTGATGGACGGCCATCCCAGCACGTTCCACGGCCAGGTCAACGGGCACGCGGCGATCATGGTGCGGTCGGTGGCCAGGCCGCTCAACCGGTCGAAGGCGCGCGCCAGCGGCGGCGGCTGGGCGGTGGTCGGCGCCAGCACGACGTCGACGATGTCGAAGATCGAGCCCACCCGCCGCTGGTCGGCGGCCTCGTGGCGGCGCGCGCTGCGCAGGATCGCCTGCCCGAGCACCTGACCCATGCGCAGGTTGGCCACGGTGCGGGGATCCAGGATCACGCCGTCGCCCAGCCGCTCCTCCCAATCCAGCAGCCCCGCGGTGGACCGGGCGAGGAAATCCCACGACAGTCGCAGGCCGTAGTCGGGGTTGCCGGGCACCACGTTGTGGCCGAGCAGCTCCAGTTGCTTGACCACCGCGCGCGTCGCGGCCAGGATCTCGGGGTGCAACTTGGCCCGAAAACCGGTGAACGGGAACCGGGTTGACAGCGCGATGTTCAGCGGGCCGGGCGCCTTGCCGACGTAGTCGGACGCCGTGATCGGGGGCGGTTTGTGCCGGTCGCCCTCGACGTTGCCGGACGCGGCGTCGAGCACCAGCGCCGCGTCGGCCACCGTGCGGGCCAACACGCCGTTGACGGTGATGCCGTTGAACGCCTCGGGCAGCGGCCAGGTGGAGATGCGGCCGCGCTGCGGCTTGATGCCGACCAGGTGCGTCCACGCCGCGGGGATGCGGACGCTGCCCGCGCCGTCGGAGCCGATGGCCGCGGTGACCAGGCCGGCCGCCACCGCGGCCGCGCTGCCGCCCGACGACCCGCCCGGGGTGTGCCGGCGCGACCAGGGGTTGCGGGTGTGCCCGAAGCCGGGTCCGCTGGTGAACGGCCACTGACCCAGCTCGCAGGTGTTGGTCTTGCCGACGATCACGGCGCCGGCGGCCTTGAGGCGGCGGACCACCTCGGAGTCGTGGGTCGCGGGCGCGACGTATCCCTCGGTGCCGAAGGCCGTCGGCACGCCGGCGACGTCGACGTCGTCCTTGACCGCGATGGGGATGCCCAGCAGCGGGGCGGTGTCCCCGGCCGCCCGGCGCCGGTCGGCCTCGGCCGCGTCGGCCAGCGCCGACTCGGTGAGCACCACGCGGAACGCGTTGAGCGTCGGCTGGCTGGTGTGGATGGCGTGCAGCGACCGGCTCACCAGGGTGGTGGACGTCACCGCGCGGCTGGCCAATTGATAGAGCAGGTCGGTCAGGGTGGGCAGGCGCTGGCTGCCGGACCCGGAAATGGACCCGACTCCCGACCCCGAAGCGCCAATCACGGGGTACGAGACTAGACGGCGCGGATACCCGGATTGTCGCGGCGGGGTGCAAAACTATTGTGATGCGGCTATATCGAGACCGGGCTGTTGTGCTGCGCCAGCACAAGCTCGGCGAGGCCGACCGGATCGTCACCCTGCTGACCCGCGACCACGGGCTGGTCCGCGCGGTGGCCAAAGGCGTCCGGCGCACCCGCAGCAAATTCGGCGCGCGGCTCGAGCCGTTTGCTCACATCGACGCGCAGCTGCACCCCGGCCGCAATCTCGACATCGTCACCCAGGTCGTGTCCATCGACGCGTTCGCGACCGACATCGTCAGCGACTACGGCCGGTACACGTGCGGGTGCGCGATGCTGGAGACCGCCGAACGCCTCGCCGGCGAGGAGCGCGCCCCGGCGCCGGCCCTGCACCGGCTCACGGTGGGCGCGCTGCGGGCGGTGGCCGACGGGCACCGCCCCCGTGACCTGCTGCTGGACGCCTACCTGCTGCGCGCCATGGGCATCGCCGGATGGGCGCCGGCGCTCACCGAGTGCGCGCGGTGCGCCACGCCGGGCCCGCACCGGGCGTTTCACGTCGGCGCCGGGGGCAGCGTCTGCCCGCACTGCCGTCCGGCCGGCTCGACCTCCCCGCCGCCGGGGGTGCTGGACCTGATGGCGGCGCTGCACGACGGCGACTGGGAGGCCGCCGAAGCGTCGCCGCAATCGCACCGCAACCACGTCAGCGGGTTGGTGGCCGCGCACCTGCAATGGCACCTGGAACGTCAGCTCAAAACGCTGCCACTGGTCGAGCGGAGCACTCCGGCGTATCAGGCCGACCGCAACACGATCGCCGAACGGCGCGCAGCGCTGATCGAGCAGGATATGGCCTGTGGCTAGAGGTGAGCGCAAGCCGAAGTCGACCGACTTCCCGCAGTTGCCCCCCGCGCCCGACGATTACCCGGTCTTTCCCGACCGATCGACGTGGCCGGTCGCTTTCCCGGAGCTGCCGCCGTCTCCGGGCGGTGGCCCGCGCCGGCCCCCGCAGCACACCTCGAAGGCGGCCGCGCCGCGGATTCCGGCCGGCCGCTTGCCCTTTCATGTCGCCATCGTGATGGACGGCAACGGTCGCTGGGCCACCCAGCGCGGGCTGAGCCGCACCGACGGGCACAAGGCCGGTGAGGCCGTGGTGATCGACATCGTCTGCGGCGCAATCGAACTCGGGATCAAGTGGCTGAGTCTGTACGCCTTCTCCACCGAGAACTGGAAGCGGTCGCCCGAGGAGGTCCGCTTTTTGATGGGGTTCAACCGCGACGTCGTGCGCATGCGCCGCGTGAACCTCAACGCGATCGGGGTCAAGATCCGATGGGTGGGCTTGCGACCACGCCTGTGGCGCAGCGTCATCAACGAGTTGGCGATCGCCGAGGCGATGACGGCCGGCAACGACGTCATCACCGTCAACTATTGCGTCAACTACGGCGGGCGCGCCGAAATCGCCGAAGCCACAAAGGATATCGCGCGCTTGGCCGCGGCCGGGCGACTCAACCCGGAGCGCATCACCGAGGCCACGATCTCGCGTCACCTGCAACGGCCCGACATCCCCGACGTCGACCTGTTCCTGCGGACGTCGGGGGAGCAGCGGTCCAGCAACTTCATGCTGTGGCAGGCGGCGTACGCCGAGTACATCTTTTCCGACAAGCTGTGGCCGGACTTCGACCGCCGCGACCTGTGGGCGGCCTGCGAGGAATACGCGGAACGCAACCGACGGTTCGGGAGCGCGTGATGCCGTCGCTGCAGGAGCGCCTGGCGTCGATACTGCGCGACGTCCTTCCCGTCGACGAGGAACCCGACGGCGCGCTGACGGTGCGCCACAACGGAACCCTGGCGTCGCTGCGGGTCGTCAACATCGCCGAGGACCTCGATCTGGTGTCGCTGACGCAGATATTGGCCTGGGACCTGCCGCTGACCAAGAAGGTCCGCGATCAGGCCGCCAAGCAGGCGCACGACAGCAACTTCGGCAGCGTCACGCTGGTCGAAAAGGTCAATCGGCAGGCCGTGCAACGCAACTCCGGCAGGGGCGCGTCGAAAACCGCCGACGTGATGCTGCGCTACAACTTTCCCGGGGGCGGCCTGACCGACGACGCGCTGCGCACCCTGGTCCTGCTGGTGCTGGACAGCGGCGCGGCGATTCGCCGTGCGCTGACGGGCTAGGAGCGCGCTCGGTTCAGGAGCCGCACTGCGCGCACGTTCCGAAGATTTCGATGGTGTGGCTGACGTCGGAGAACCCGTGCTTGGCGGCCACCTCGGCCGCCCATTGTTCGACCTCGCGGTCGCCGACCTCGATGGTGGAACCGCAGCCGCGGCACACCAGGTGGTGGTGATGGTGCTCGGAGCACCTGCGGTAGACCGACTCGCCGGTGTCGGTGCGCAGCGTGTCGAGCATCCCGGCCGCGGCCATCGACTGCAGGGTCCGATACACGGTGGTCAGGCCGATGTTCTCCCCGCGATTGCGCAGCTCGTCGTGCAGCTCCTGGGCCGAGCGGAACTCGTCGAGCGTCTCCAGCAGCGTGAAGATGGCCGCCCGCTGCCGGGTGGACCGCACGCTGGCGCCGCTCATGGGGTGTCCTCGCCCGCGTGGGCCACGGCGTCGACGACGATGTGCGCGAGGTGGTGGTCGGCGAGCCGGTAGAGCACCTCGCGGCCGGACCGCTCGCCGGCGACCACGCCGGCCGCCTTGAGGATCTTCAGGTGCTGGCTGACCAGCGGCTGCGGCACGCCCAGCGCGTCGACCAGTTCATGCACGCAGCGGTGCGATTCGCGCAGCTGCAGCACGATGGCGATCCGCACGGGCGCGGCCAGCGCGCGCAACAGCTCGCCCGCGGCGTCGAGGATCTCGCGCGGCGGCGGCTCGGGATAGTCCCGGAAGTCGGCGTGCTCGCCCGGCCCGGCCGCGCCGTGCTCGTGGGTTCCCAAGGCCAGGTCGGTAGTCGCCGGGCCGGGCACCGAGGAGGACATCGCCATGGGTGCGTCATCACCTCGAGAAGTGCCGGACGGGGGAGCGTCCGCCGTCGCAGCGGACCGCCCTCCACTGTCACATGCGTGATGACGCATGTCAAAGATCGCGGCGCCGGTCGAATACCATGACTGGTGTTTTGCGAGCGGCGCCGTGCGCCGCGTCCGTCCGCCCGATCTTCGACAAGGAGAGCACCGCCCCGTGGCGTCCGTCATCGACACCGTAGTCAACCTGGCCAAACGGCGCGGCTTCGTCTTCCCCTCGGGCGAGATCTACGGCGGCACCAGATCGGCGTGGGACTACGGTCCGCTGGGCGTCGAGCTCAAGGAGAACATCAAGCGCCAGTGGTGGCGCGCCGTGGTCACCGGCCGCGACGACGTGGTGGGGCTCGACACGTCGATCATCCTGCCGCGCCAGGTGTGGGTGGCCTCCGGCCACGTCGAGGTCTTCCACGACCCGCTGGTCGAGTGCCTGAACTGTCACCACCGGCACCGCCAGGACCACCTGCAGGAGGCCTGGTTAGCCAAGAATGCGGCGAAGACGGGCATCGCCGACCCCGCTTCGGTGCCGATGACCGAGGTCGCCTGCCCCGACTGCGGCACCAAGGGGCAGTGGACCGAGCCCCGCGAGTTCAACATGATGCTCAAGACCTATCTCGGGCCCATCGAGTCCGAGGAGGGGCTGCACTACCTGCGCCCCGAGACCGCGCAGGGCATCTTCGTCAACTTCGCCAACGTGGTGACCACCGCGCGCCGCAAGCCGCCGTTCGGGATCGGGCAGATCGGCAAGAGCTTCCGCAACGAGATCACCCCGGGCAACTTCATCTTCCGCACCCGCGAGTTCGAGCAGATGGAGATGGAGTTCTTCGTCGAGCCGTCGACGGCCCCGCAGTGGCACCAGTACTGGATCGACACCCGGCTGCAGTGGTACACCGACCTGGGCATCCGACCCGAGAACCTGCGGCTGTATGAACACCCCCCCGACAAGCTGTCGCACTACTCCGACCGCACCGTCGACATCGAGTACAAATTCGGGTTCGTCGGCAACCCGTGGGGCGAGCTGGAGGGTGTCGCCAACCGGACCGATTTCGACTTGTCAACGCACGCAAAGCATTCCGGCGCCGACCTGTCGTTCTACGACCAGGTCTCCGACACCCGCTACACGCCGTATGTCATCGAACCGGCGGCGGGGCTGACGCGGTCGTTCATGGCGTTCTTGATCGACGCCTACCATGAGGACGAAGCCCCAAACGCCAAGGGCGGCATGGAAAAACGCACGGTGCTTCGGCTCGATCCGCGGCTGGCGCCGACCAAGGCCGCGGTGTTGCCGCTGTCGCGGCACGCCGACCTGAGCCCCAAGGCGCGCGACCTGGCGGCCGAATTGCGCCGATGCTGGAACATCGATTTCGACGACGCCGGCGCCATCGGGCGTCGCTATCGGCGCCAGGACGAGGTGGGCACGCCGTTTTGCGTCACGGTCGATTTCGACTCGCTCGAGGACAACGCCGTGACCGTGCGCGAGCGCGACGCGATGACCCAGGACCGGGTCCCGATCGGCGCCGTCGCCGACTACCTGGCGGTGCGCCTGAAGGGCTGTTAGCCGGGCGACACGCGGCTCGCTTCGTAACATGCCTGTCCCCGCTGCTGAATAATCCGGCGGAGGAGGCGCGATGGGCTTCTTGGTATTGCCGCCGGAGATCAATTCGCTGCGGATGTTCTCCGGTGCGGGGTCCGCCCCGATGCTGGCGGCGGCGGCGGCCTGGGACGGGCTGGCCGACGAGCTGGGGTCGGCGGCCGAGTCGTTCTCGGCGGTGACGTCGGGGCTCGCGAGCCAGGCGTGGCGGGGCCCGGCGTCGGCGGCGATGGTCGCCGCCGCGGCGCCGTACGCGGGGTTCCTGAGCGCGGCCGCGGGCCGGGCGTCGGGCGCGGCGAGCCAGGCGCGGGCGGTGGCAGGCATGTTCGAGTCGGCCCTGGCGGCCACCGTGCATCCCGCCGCGGTCGCGGCCAATCGATCCGACCTGGTGTCGTTGGTTACGGCGAACCTGTTCGGCCAGAACGCGCCGGCCATTGCGGCGGTCGAGTCCGACTACGAGCTGATGTGGGCCGCCGACGTCGCGGCCATGGTGGGGTATCACTCGGGGGCCGCGGCGGCGGCCGCGCAGCTGTCGTCCTGGCCCGCCGCGCTGCGGGGCGTGCAGGCCGCCGCCGCGGTCGCCGGCCTGCCGGCCTTCAACGTGGGCCTGGGCAACATCGGCAGCCTCAACCTGGGCAGCGGCAACATCGGCGACCTCAACCTCGGCAGCGGGAACGCGTCGGGGAATTTGAACCTGGGCAGCGGCAACTTCGGCGACTTCAACCTGGGCAGCGGCAACATCGGCACGCTGAATTTCGGCAGTGGCAACATCGGCGACAACAACCTGGGCAGCGGCAACTTCGGGAGCGGCAACCTGGGCAGCGGCAACATCGGCACCATCAATTTCGGCTTCGGCAACAACGGCGCCTTCAACCTCGGCAGCGGCAACATCGGCACCCTGAATTTCGGGGACGGAAACCACGGCAGCACCAATTTCGGGCTCGGGAATCTCGGAGACACCAACGTCGGCTTCGGCAACCTCGGGAGCAACAATTTCGGATTCGGCAACACCGGCAACGGAAACATCGGCATCGGCCTCACCGGCAACGGTCAGATGGGCATCGGCGCGCTGAACTCGGGGATCGGCAACATCGGATTCGGCAACTCGGGCAACAACAACATCGGCTTCTTCAATTCGGGTAACGGCAACTTCGGCATCGGCAACTCGGGCAACGGGAACTGGGGTTACGGCAACTCGGGCGACACGAACACCGGGTGGTGGAATTCGGGCGCGATCAACACGGGCGCCGGCAGCGCGGGTGCCGGAAACTTCGGCTTCTTCGACGCCGGCAACGGCAATTCCGGCAGCTTCAACGCCGGCTTCCAGAACACCGGCTTCGGGAATTCGGGCGCCGGGGACACCGGCTTCTTCAACTCCGGCAACTCGAACACCGGATTCGCGAATTCCGGCGACACCAACACCGGCTTCGCGAACGCCGGCGACACCAACACCGGCGGCTTCAACGCGGGCGACCTCAACACCGGGTTCTTTTCCGCGGCAACGCAAAACGTGCCGAACTCCGGCTTCTTCAACGTGGGCACCGGCAACTCGGGGTTCGGCCAGAACAATCCGCTGGGCACCGGCAATTCGGGCTTCCAGAACTCGGGTTTCGGCAATTCCGGCTTCACCAACACCAGCACCAGCGGCGCCAACCCGGGCAACTCGGGGATCCTCAACACCGGATTCGGCAACTCCGGCTACCAGAACGCCGCCATCGGCGACGCCGGCATCTTCGTCGCGGGCGTCATGAGCTCGGGCCTGTTCGCCTCCGGGACGGGCAGCTCCGGCGTGTTCGTCTCCGGCACCGGCGTCTCCGGTTTCTTCACGGGCCTGTTTTAGCGATTTCCGGGCCTTTTGGGGCGCCCCCGGAAAGGACCGCGCGAAACCTTTAGAAACATCACAGAATTGCCCGCGTTTTCGACGGCCCGCCCCGGCATCCGCAGGTACCGCTACCTGGACAGTTGTCCGGTTCGGCGGGGCCGGCCGGGGGGCCGCGCCCGCCGCCGCCCGAAGGGCGGAATGATTTCGCGAAATCGCCTATTTTCAACGGGCCCGTGACTTACGATCCACCGATGGCGGTAGCTTTATCGGGCCGCCGCATGTGCACGTTAGCTACGTGGTTGTTGGAGCCGCTCAGGCGGCGGAATATGTCGAGGTTGGAATGATTCCTGGCTTTACGTTCTTCCCCCCGGAGATTAACTCGGCGCTGATGTTCGGCGGCGCGGGCTCGGGCCCGTTGCACGCGGCCTCGGCGGCCTGGGACGCGTTGGCGTCGGACCTGTCGGGTGCGGCGGCGTCGTTCCAGTCCGTGGTGACCGGGCTGACCGACGGGCCCTGGGCGGGCCCGGCGTCGGTGTCGATGGCGGCGGCGGCGACACCGTACGTGGGGTGGTTGAGCGCGGCCGCGGCGCAGGCCGAGACGGCCGCCGCGCAGGCCCGGACGGCCGCGACGGCGTTCGAGACCGCGCTGGCCGCCACGATCCCCACCCCCGCGGTCACGGCGAACCGCGTCACGCAGATGGCGTTGATCGCGACGAACATTTTGGGCCAGAACACCCCGGCGATCTTCATGAAAGAGTTCGAGTACATGGAGATGTGGGCCCAGGACGTGGCCGCGATGGTGGGCTACCACGGCGGCGCGACGGCCGTGGCGGCATCGCTGGGCAACTTCAGCCTGCCCCCGGTGCTGACCGGCCTGGCCGGACTGCTCGAGTCCCCGCTGACCGAGGTCGCGTCGGAGGCCGCCGGAGTGGGAGCGATGGTGGCCGGCGTGGCCGGTGCACCGTTGGAGACGGCGACGAGCTTCGCGGGGGGCGCGGTAGCGGGGGCCATGGGTTTGGTGAACGCGGCGCCCGTGTCGTCGTTGATGTCGTTCGCCCAGATCGCGATGTACCCCGCGAGCATGATGATGTCGCCGATCATGATGGCCGCCCAGGCCGGCATGAGCGCGGCGCACCCGGCCGCCCTGGCCGGCGACGTGGCCGGCGCCGCCGACCCGGCGAAGTTCGTCAGCGCCGCCACCCCGAAGGGCCTGGGCGGGGCCGGCATGGGCGGCCTGGGCGCCGCCGCGGGCGGTTTGGGCAAGGCCCGTCTGGTCGGCGCGATGTCGGTGCCGCCCACGTGGCAGGGATCGACGCCGTCCCGCATGGTCAGCGCGGCCATGTCGGGGATGGAGGGCGCGATGCCCGCCGGCGCCGCCGCCGCGGGTGCGCCCATGGGCGGCATGCCGATGATGCCGATGCCGATGGGCATGGGTGGCGCCGCCGCCGGCATGCAGGGCGGCATGTTGGGCCGCGGCGGCGCCAGCCCGAACCACGTCGTGCAGGCGCGGCCGAGCGTGGTGCCGCGCACCGGCGTCGGATAGGACGTTCGAAGGTTCACCAAGGCGCGGGCAATACCCCCGGGGGGAACGCGGTGTTGCCCGCGCCTTGTCATGTCCTGGCACCCCTACACCGAAAACGTTGCCGCCCGGCGCTTTTGCCCGGCTTGTCCCGAATTTCGACCCGCGCGCCCGGAAATGGCTTGAGCAAACCATCGATGGCGCCAAATAAACCAATTGTGACACGCCGAAGCGCGTGTCGGGACCGCTCGGCGCCGCAACTATACCGTGATCGGGAAAACGTGAGGGACGGGCCTTCACGGAAGGGCGCGCGGTGGGCAGCAACCCGGTCGACGGAATGTCGCGTCGCGAATTCTTCGCCAAGCTCGCCGCCGCCACCAGCACCGGGGCGTTGATGTCGCTGGCCGGGCCGGTGATCGAAAAGGCATACGGCGTCGGCCCGTGTTCGGGTCATTTGAGCGACATCGAACATTTCGTGTTGTTAATGCAGGAGAATCGCTCATTCGATCACTACTTCGGCACGCTTTCCGGCACCGATGGCTTCAATACCCCGTCACCGGCTTTTCAGCAAAAAGGCTGGAACCCGATGACGCAGGCGCTCGACCCGAATGGCGTCACGATCCCGTACCGCTTCGACACCACCAGGGGCCCGCTGCTCGACGGCGAATGCGTCAACGACCCCGGCCACGACTGGATCACGATGCACGGCGCCTGGAACGGGGGCAACAACGACGGCTGGCTGCCCGCCCAGGCGAACGAAAGCCCGCTGGTGGGCAACGTCCCGGTGACGATGGGCTACTACACGCGCCAGGACCTGCCGATCCATTACCTGCTGGCCGACACCTTCACCATCTGCGACCAGTACCACTGCTCCCTGCTGGGCGGGACCACGCCCAACCGCCTGTACTGGATGAGCGCCACCATCGACCCCGACGGCCAGCACGGCGGCCCGCAGCTCGTCGAGCCCAACGTCCAACCGGTGCAGCAGTTCAGCTGGACGATCATGCCGGAAAACCTCAGCGCCGCCGGGGTGAGCTGGAAGGTGTACCAGAACAAGTTTCTGGGAGCGCTGAACAACACCGTCATCGGCTATAACGGGCTGGTCAACGACTTCAAACAATCGGCGGACCCACGGACGGACCTGGCCCGCAACGGTATCGCCCCCACCTACCCGGGGAATTTCGCCTCCGACGTCCGCAACAACCGGCTTCCGGCGGTGTCGTGGGTGCTGCCGGGCTTCCTGTACTCCGAGCATCCCGCGTTCCCGGCCGCCGCCGGCGCCGTCGGGATCGTCGACGTGCTGCGCATCCTGCTGTCCAACCCCGCGGTGTGGGAAAGGACCGCGCTGATCGTCACCTACGACGAAAACGGCGGCTTCTTCGACCACGTCACCCCGCCCACCCCGATGCCCGGAACGCCCGGGGAGTTCGTCACCGTGCCCGATATCAACGCGGTACCGGGGTCCGGCGGGATACGCGGGCCGATCGGCCTGGGCTTTCGCGTGCCCACCTTCGTCATTTCCCCGTACAGCCGCGGGCCGCTGAAATGCAGCACCGTCCTCGACCACACCTCGCAGCTGAAACTGCTGCGTACCAGGTTCGGGGTGCCCGTCCCCAACCTCAGCGCCTGGCGGGACCAGACCGTCGGGGACATGACCACGGCATTCAACTTCGCGGTGCCGCCGAACTCGTCGAAGCCCAATTTGGAGCACCCGCGGCTGGCGGCCCTCCCCAAGCTGCCGCAATGCGTCCCCAACGCGATCTTGGGCTCGACCCTCAAGACGTCGATCCCGTATCGGGTGCCGTATCCGCAGACGATGCCCACCCAGGAAACCGCGCCCGCCCGCGGCACCCCCAGCGGAATCTGCTGAACGCCCTTAGGGACTTACTCGCCCGCATGTTCTAAAAAGAGCGAAATCGCCCAAACCCGGATATTGTTCTCAGAATTGACTTACGATGCGGAGTGCCTGGTGGTGATTGATTCGCCACCCGGTGCGAAATGTACGGAGACGGCAAGTGGAAGGGGGCAACGTGCTTTTGCCTCTTGGTTCGCCGCTGCCGGACGACGCAGTGGCGGCGAAGCGCGGCGAGTCGGGGATGCTTGGCGGCTTATCGGTCCCCCTCAAGTGGGGCGTGGCGGTACCGCCGGATGACTATGACCACTGGGCGGCAAAGCAGGAAGACGGCGCCGACACCAGTGAGACGGTGGTGGCCGACGGGCTGAGCCCGGAGGTCGCCGACGAGGGCATGGACGAGTGGAACGAATGGAGCGAATGGAGCGAGTGGCAAGGCGAACCCGAGCCCAGCTTCAACATGCCGCGGACTAGCAGCGTGGTACCGCATTCTCCGGCGGCCGGGTGAGAGACGGCGGCCGGCATGCGTGTCCCACGTGATCAGCGGCGCAGGTAGCCACGTAGCAGCCAGTTACGACGGCCCACCTGCAGACAAGTCCAACCAGATATCCAAAAGGAGAAAGGCAACATGGCTACACGTTTTATGACTGACCCGCATGAGATGCGGGCGATGGCGGGCCGGTTTGAGGTCCACGCGCAGACGGTGGAGGACGAGGCGCGCAAGATGTGGGCGTCGTCGATGAACATCGCCGGTGCGGGCTGGAGCGGCCA